>CAUBRZ010000008.1 GCA_958438515.1 uncultured Clostridium sp.
AATAATTGGCTTAAATTTAAACTTATTATACTATAAAATAACAAAATTCTCAATACTCCCATTGAATTTTAAGAAGATTTCATATATAATGTTTTTAGAAAGAGAGCGTTATAGTTCGTAAGCTGTTGCTTAATCGCTCCAATGACGTATCTGTTCGAACTAATGGAATAGATAGATACAAAAATCAATCAGAAAATAAAATCTGGTTGATTTTTTCTTTAACTAAAAACATGCAAACTAAAGGATGGTGTTAAAATGAAAATAATTAAATTTGATACACACTTAAGAAAAATTAATAAGGAATATCGAACTACTCTAATAAATTTTGGACAAAGCCAATATTTTATTATAAATTTTACTATGGCAAAACTTATAGAAATGGAACAAACTGATAAAAATAAAATAGCACTATATTTATCAATAAAGTGTGACATATATATTGTAAATCTATATTAAAAATATTTATTTTGTTTACAAAAAACAAAATTTGAAGTTTATTTGCAAGATATATAATTAAGTAAGTTATAGTATAAATCTTGAAGAATCATTAAGCTTAAATTCCATGCCATTTAGATAATTTAGAATTCCAGCATTGCTTTTAAAATTAAATTTCAAAGTATTACTACAGAGCATTTGATATTTTTTAGAAAATTTTTTATTAATGTCATTTTTACCATACTTACCGATCACCAATAATTGGATATCCTAAATATGCAAGATGTGCACGTATTTGGTGAGTTTTACCAGTTTCAATTTGAACATCTAGAATACAAGTATTATTAGCTCTTTTTTCAATAACATTATATGTAGTAATAATTTTTTGGTATCCTTTTTTAAAATTATCACTAATATAAACATGTGATGCTTTTGAATCTTTAAATAGGAAAGCTTCACATGTTTTTGGAGTTTTGGTAGGTATACCATAAACCCATGCTAAATAATGTTTCTCAATTTCATGATTTTTAAATTTATCTAAAATAATATGTAAAGATTCCTCATTTTTGGCAAATAGGATAAGACCTGTTGTATTTCTATCAAGTCTATGACAAGGCATTGGTTTAAAAGAATCAGTATATATTTTATGAATATAGCTTGTTAAACTATTATTTCCGACAACTTCAATATTATTAGGCTTATTTATTATTAAAATATTTTCATCTTCAAAAAAAATATCTAATTTTAAGTGATAATCTAGCAAATCATCTGAAATGTATAATAATATTTCGTCACCTTCAAAAATATTAATATTTTCATTAACACGTTTACCATTAACTTTAATATCTTTCTTTCTAAGAGTTTTATAAAATAAATTAGAATTCAAAGAAGGAAGATTATCAAATAAAAACTTATTTAATTTTTTTCCATTATATTTTTTATTAACTACTAACTTTTTCATAAAATAATTATATATTATTTTTTTAGTAAAAATCAATAAAAACGACAAATTAAATTTTATTATATATACATAAACAAAAATAACTATAAACTATTAGGAATATGCATAAATATAAACGAATATAATAGATATGTGAACTTTGTGTGAAAAATATAAAAATACTATTGACTTTTTATAAAAAAGGGTATAAATTATTAGCAGTCGAAAGACAAGAGTGCTAAAAATAAGGAGGTAATAAAAATGATTAAACCATTAGGAAGTAGAGTACTATTAAAAATGAAAGAAGGCGAAGAAACAACAAAAAGTGGAATTATATTAACGGGTGCTGCCCAAGAAAAACCACAAATAGCTGAAGTAATAGAAGTAGGACCAGGAGAGGTAATAGATGGAAAAACAGAAGTAATGCAAGTGAAAAAAGGTGATAATGTTATTATTAGTGAATATGCAGGAACTAAAGTAAAATATGCAGGAGAAGAATATATAATTGTAAAACAAGATGATATTTTAGCTATTGTTGAATAATCAATAAAAGGAAAGGAAGGATATTAAAATGGCAAAAATTATTAAATATGGAGAAGATGCGAGAAAATCTTTATTAGAAGGAGTTAATAAATTAGCAGATACAGTCAAAGTTACATTAGGACCAAAAGGTAGAAATGTAGTTTTAGATAAAAGTTTTGGTTCACCACTAATTACAAATGATGGTGTAACAATTGCAAAGGAAATTGAGTTAGAAGATAAATTTGAAAATATGGGTGCTAGGCTAGTAAAGGAAGTTTCAACAAAAACAAATGATGTTGCAGGTGATGGAACCACAACAGCTACAGTTTTAGCTCAAAGTATGATTAAAGAAGGTGTAAAAAATGTAGCTGCAGGGGCAGACCCAATGTCAATAAAAAGAGGAATTGACAAAGCTGTTGAAACAGCTGTAGAGGAATTAAAAGAAATAAGCTCAGTAGTTAATGGAAAAGAAGATATTGCGAGAGTAGCAAGTATTTCAGCAAATAATAAAGAAATTGGAGAATTAATTGCAGATGCAATGGAAAAAGTGTCAAAAGATGGTGTAATAACAATTGAAGAATCTAAAACTTCTAATACAGAATTAAATGTGGTTGAAGGAATGCAATTTGATAAGGGATATTTGTCACCATATATGGCAACAGATACAGAAAAAATGGAAGCTATATTAGATAATCCATACATATTAATTACAGATAAAAAAATCAGTAATATACAAGAGATTTTACCATTATTAGAATCTTTGATGCAAGAATCAGGAAAATTATTAATTATTTGTGATGATATGGAAGGAGAAGCTTTATCTACTTTAATATTAAATAAGTTAAGAGGAGTTTTAAATGTAGTTGCTGTAAAAGCACCTGGCTTTGGAGATAAGAGAAAAGCAATGCTAGAAGATATAGCTATCTTAACAGGTGGGGAAGTAATTACATCTGACTTAGGACTAGAATTAAAAGATACAACTATAGAACAATTAGGTAAGGCAAAACAAGTAAAAGTTCAAAAGGAAAACACAATTATAGTTGATGGAGCAGGAGATAAAGCAAAAATAAATAGTAGAGTTGAGCAAATAAAAGCACAAATTAATGAAACACAAAGTGACTATGACAAAGAAGGATTACAAGAACGTCTTGCTAAAATAGCAGGAGGAGTTGCTGTAATTGGAGTTGGAGCTGCAACAGAAGTTGAAATGAAAGATAAAAAGTTAAGAATTGAAGATGCTTTATCTGCAACAAAAGCAGCTGTTGAAGAAGGAATAGTCGCAGGTGGAGGAACAGCATTAATAAATGTCATTCCGAAAGTAAAAGAGTTAGTAGATACTTTAGAAGGTGGAGAAAAATTAGGTGCTCAAATTGTGCTTACTTCTTTAGAAGAACCCGTAAAACAAATTGCAGTAAATGCAGGATTAGAACCAGCAGTTATAGCAAATAAAGTTAAGAATTCAGCAGCTGGAATTGGATTTGATGCTAGTCAAGAAGAATATGTAGATATGAAAAAAGCAGGAATTGTAGATCCAACAAAAGTAACTAGAAGTGCTCTTCAAAATGCAGCATCTATTGCATCTATGGTACTTACAACAGAAAGCTTAGTAACAGATAGTCCAGAACCAAAGAGCTGTGGTTGTGGAGGACATGAAGGTGGAATGCCAGCTGGAATGGATGGTATATATTAAAATAAAAGAACTTATTTGCACAAATTATGCAAATAAGTTTTTTTTTGTGTTTAGATATGTTATAATAGTGTTAAATCTAAATAGAATGTAGGAGGAATAGGTATGTATAAGTACAATAAGAAAGCAGTAGAAGTCAGACAACGGAGATTATCTTTAATAATTGAGTGTATAAATGAAGGATTAACTACTAAGCAGATGGCAGAAGAATTTGGAATATCACAAAGAACGATTCAAAAAGACATAAAATACATACTGGAAAACCAAGAAAGCTAGATTATAATGTAGTCTAACTCAAAAAAATGTTACAAAGCAATAACTTTAAAAGTTATTGCTAATTTTTTTACATATAATAACTATATAATTTTAGATGCTAATATAGCTCAGTTGGTAGAACAACGAATTCGTAACCCATAATAGATAGGTAGTTCAATTTTGCTTGTTGACACCAAGACAAATTCTATATAACTTATATATTTTTTATATGCTCTTTTTTGCTAAATAATATAAATTATGTAGATTCATTGTTTTTATCTGCAACATCTTTTTTATTATCTTTCATAATTAATTCTAATAAAACTTTTATTTGTTGCTTTTGTGTTTCGCTAGGTGGGTTATAGTCTTTCATGTTAAAACCTATTTCTACTAGTCCTAGTGGGTCAGTTTGCTTTGAATTTCTTTCATCTGATTTACCTAATAGGTAATCTATAGTCACTCCAAAGAAGTCTGAAAGTATAGATAAGGTTTCAGTTCCCATATCTCTGTCTCCAGTTTCATAAAATCCTACAGTTCGTTCACCTCTATTTATAATTTTTGCAATATCAGATTGTAATAACCCTTTTTCTAATCTTAATTCACGTAATCTATTCAATATTTTTTCATCCTTTCTAGTGTTATATTTTTATTATACAACAAATTGTACGATAAGTAAAGAAAAAAAAGAACATTTTGTACATTTTTTTCCTTTAGAGTATCAACGGTTACAAAAGAAATAGAAAAAAAAAATAAAAAAAGTATTGACAGAAGACAAATTGTACTATATTATACGAATAAGATAACGAACAATAAGTACGGAGAAGACGGAGTTGAAACATTTAGGTTTTAAAGAATTAAGAATAAAAAACAATAGAAAGGGAAAAGAAGCAAATGTTTTAAAATATATAAGCATATTATACCAAGTAAATTTTGAAGTGCTATAAATACAAATAATAAAAAATTAATATTAAAGGTAGCAAATATAGATAAAAAAGAACAAGAAATAATAGCTATTGCAGAAGGGAAAATCTTAAATATTCTGATATTTATGAATACTAGAATTAAAAATATCAATAATTGGCTTGTACTAATTAAATAGAATGTAGCTAGGACAGAGATTCAGTTTTTATATATAAAGAAAATAGTAATAAAGAAGACAATGTAGTAAACAACATAGTAGATTTACAAAAACAAATATCAGGACGATTAACAAAGGTAGCTGTTAAGTTTTGATAATGAAGTAAGTTTAAAGGTTTAATAAGGAGATAGTATATGAAAGAAATAATAAATGCTAGGGACATAAAAACATCTAACAATACACAAAGATGTAAATTAATGATATCGATAATAAAAGGAAAAGCTTTATATATGAGTAATTTAAAAGATGAAAACAAATTAAGGAGAACTAGAAACAAAAGGATTTAAAGAAATAATAAAATTACCAAAATAAGTTTAATGATTCTTTTTTTGTTAACTAGACTTAACAAATTACATTATAAGTAAAAAAATAAATATATTATAAAAATTACTGTACATTTTTTAAAAGTTTATATATAATGTATAAAATAATAAAAAGGATAAAGATAGTGAGCCCTTCAAACCCGTAACTATCTTTATCGTGTTGACACTACAATAAGTATGTCACTTTTATTATACAACAACAAAAATATTATGTCAAATACATTGATTTTAAAATTTATAAAAAAAGGAATAAAAATTAAAAATTAAACATAATATTAAAAGAACAGAGGAGAAAAGCAATGGGGAAGTTTATAATAAGTGTTTTATTTGGTATGTTGCCAGATTGTTTATTTTATACACTATTTTGGATAAAACTAAAAAAAATAAATAAAAGAAGAACAATATTATTTGCGCTAACATGTGTAATTTATTTAATATTAATAATGATACAAAGATATGAAGTTTTATATTATTTTATATTTATATTATTAATGTATGCAATAGTAAAATTGTTGTATAAAGATAAAATCAATTTTCTGGATATATTTATATTTGGATTAGCTTGTGCATATGTATTTTTTGATTCTTGTTTGTGTATGGCATTTATACCAAAATATGAAATTGCATATATAATAAATAAATTATTGTTATTTGTACCATTTATATTTGATAGGTATATTAGTAAAGTATATGAAAAGTATACATATACATGGAATAGGGAAACTAATTATAGTAAAAACATAAAGAGTATAACATTACGAGTAGGGACAGTAATATTATTTTCAAGTTTTATATTCATATCTAGTAAGGTATGTTTATATATAAATAGATAAGAAGGAGGTAAAAAGCATGCAAGTTAGAAATGAATGGCCACCAATAAATTCAATGTGGTTTTTTTGCGATACAGAAGAAGGAGAATAAATAGTAATGAAAAAATTAGAGGAAATAAAAAGTAATTTACCATCATATATATTTAACTTTTCAGAGATGCTTGTTATAATTTTAATAGGAATTTTTATGAAAGTTAAAATAGAAATGATTGTTGCTTTGATAGCTATTTTTATATTTGTAAGACAACATAATGGAAAACAATTACATTATAAGTCACCTATAAAATGTTGTATTAGTACAACAATTTTCTTTATAGCTTTTTATAGTTTGACATACATAAATAATGCAATTGCAATAACGATTGCAATTATTGCAGCATATTCTGTAACAGAAAGTGCTAATACAAAAAATTGCTTTTTATATAGTAATGAAGAAGATAAGAAGAAATATAGAGAAATGAAAAGATATATAAAAGAATGCGAAGATCCAAAAATACTAGAAGAGTTTGAGAATAGGTTAAATAAAATAGAAATTGCATATAAGGATAGATTCAAGGCATCATATTGTAAAATATATGAAATGTACTTTTTAGAAGATGCTAAGTTTAGAGAAATAAGAAATGAACTAAAAATGTATGATAATCATAAAATTACTGAGGCATTAGATTTAATATTTATGATTTTTAATGCATATATGTTAGAAATAAATGAATTTGATAAATTGAAAGAAGATAAAAAGCTAGCTACAAGCTAGTTTTTTTAGTTATAGAAGACTCTAAAAAATTGAATATGTTAGGTGAAAAAGAAAAAAATTAAAAAAAATGCGTAGTGTACACTGACATTTTATAAATCGAATATTGTATAATAATGTCGAAAAAAGAAATAAGTATTCAAAAGGAAGGGTTGTGTGTAATGAAAGATGTAGTAGAAGGGGAAGTAATGAATTTAGAAAAAGTTATAGAAAAAAGAATTAGTGAAAATATAAAAATATTTTCAAAAGAAGAATTAGAAATGTTAAAAAATAATAAAAATATATTATTAAAAATATATTTATTAGGAATGCTAGATAGTTATAGCTTTTAAATTTGATTGTTGATTTTTTTATGATTCTATATTATAATGTGCCTATAGTATTTGACAACTCTTTAAACAAAAAGAATAGACTAGATAGACAAATATACAACATTTTTTAAAAAATAAAAGTTGTCAAATAGACACATATATCAATAAAACAAACATTATGCCAATATAGCTCAGTTGGTAGAGCAACGGATTCGTAACCCGTAGGTCGGCAGTTCAATTCTGCCTGTTGGCACCAAAAAATTAAATCGTCACACTAGATGAAAAAACGAAGAAATTAACTGTAAAAGGCTGATTTCTTTGTCGCTTTCTACTGAAAAATTAAGAAGAAAGCGATGTCATGTTAAGTATAATTAAATAAGAAATCAATAAGAGTAAAGAAGTAAACTTTTTGGTAAAAAGTCAGATAGCTATGGAGCTGCTATTTATGATAGAACAATTAGAATTAATGATGGCAATTGGCATTTCAATCGACAGATGAGATAAATCTTTGTAGATATGTGTAATGTCAAAGAAATAGAATAGATATCGGGATAATTGTTATTATAGTAGATATGCTATTATCGGTTTGATTATCTTATGAGAGCTAAAAAGTTGTAGATAATTAATATTGTAATATTTATTAAGTGATTTGATTAAATCTAATCATAAAAAAAGAGGTTTGTTTAAATATATATAGCAAACTTTTTTTATATTTATACAGATTGATGCTAAATTATTATATTACATATATAGTTAAACTTTAGATTTTATAGAAATTTTGGTTTTAGAGTACACATTTTATTAAAACTATGCTAAAATGTATGTACAATTAATCAAAATAAGATTTTTACACAAAGAGTAATTAAAATATTATAAATCAACATCAGAAATGGAAAGGAGAAACTACTAGTGGGATTTTTTGATAAATTAAAAAATGGAATGGGTAAAACTAAAAATAATTTTGACGAAAAAATAAACAATGTTTTTAAAAGTTTTAGAAAGGTCGATGAAGATTTTTTAGAAGAGTTAGAAGAAATATTAATTATGTCTGATATAGGAGTAGATACATCAGTAAAAATAATTAACAATTTAAGAAATAGAATAAAAAAAGAAAAAATACAAGATGAAGAAGATGTAAAAAAAGCATTAAGAGAAGAAATGCAAAAAATATTAGATATAACAGATGTAAGTTTACATCTAAATACAAAACCATCTGTTATTTTAGTAGTGGGTGTAAATGGTGTAGGAAAGACAACATCTATAGGAAAAATAGCTAATCGTTTAGAAAAAGATGGTAAGAAAGTAGTTGTAGCAGCAGCAGATACATTTAGAGCAGCAGCAGTAGAGCAGCTAGAAATATGGGCAAAGAGGGCAAATGCCGATATAGTAAAAAGAGAAGAAGGTGTAGATCCGGCATCTGTTGTATATGATGCAATAAAAATAACAAAAGAAAAAAACGCAGATATATTAATTGTAGATACAGCAGGAAGACTTCATAACAAAAAATATTTAATGGATGAATTAAATAAAATTCAAAAAATAATTAATAGAGAAATGGCAGATGCAGATAAAGAAGTATTATTAGTTATTGATGGAGCAACTGGGCAAAATGCAATTGCACAAGTAAAAGCATTTAAAGAAGAAACTGATATAACTGGATTAGTAGTTACAAAATTAGATGGAACAGCAAAAGGAGGAGTAGCTGTAGGAATTGTATCAGAAAATAAAATTCCCATTAAATTTATAGGAGTAGGAGAACAAATTGACGATATGGAAATCTTTAATTCTGAAGATTTTGTAAAAGCAATTATTTAGGAAAAAATAAGGAGGTAAAATTGTGGAAGATGACAAAAAACAAGCACAAAATATTACAGAAGAAAAAAACATAAATAAGCAAATAAAGAAAAAAAACGGCAAAACAAGAATGATTATAGTAATTTTATTTTTACTTATATTTGCAGGAATTAGTTATATTCAATTAAGAGGAAGTTATTTAGAATATTTGGAATTGGGAGAAAAATATACAAATATATTTTTTACAAATTTAAAATATAGATACACAATTATGGGAATAAATTTTGTAATACTATATTTTATTATATACAACACTAATAAAGGAATAAAAAAAGGATTAAAGGTATTTTTTGAAAAAGAAGATAAACAAATGCCTAAATTACCAAATAAATCGTTAGCACTAGTAATATCAGCATTAGTAAGTTTTGTTGTATCTGCTATTTTTATGCAAAAAATAATGCTACTTATAAGTGGAGCTTCATTTGGAATACAAGATCCAATTTTTGGACTAGATATAGCCTATTTTGTATTTCAAAAACCAGTTATAGAGACATTATTATTATATTTTGTAATTCTTTTTGTAGGCTTATCTTTGTATATGGCTCTATATTATGTTATAATATTTAATCGTTATTTTGATGGAATAGATGCCAAAATGCTAAAAGAAAGTCTATTTATGAAAAAACTAACAAGAAATGTGTTAATAATAGTAATAGGAATTGCATTTTTAACAGTATTAAATACACAAAATATGGTATTTGGAAAAATACTAACAGTAAATGATGATATTGAGATTGTTGGAGCTGGAATGACAGAATCAACAATAAAGCTATGGGGATATATTATTTTTGCATTTATAATTATAATATTTGCTTATAGGGCGTTAAAATATTTCAAAAAAGGAAAGACAAACAAAGTATTGAGGAATCTTGCAGTAATTCCTGGATATTTAATAGCATTATTTTTAATTATGGTATCATTTGATTTGTTTTTTGTTAATTCAAATGAATTAGATAAAGAAAAAAAATATATTGCAGAGAATATAAAAAATACAAAAAATGCGTATGATATTAATATAGAAGAGAAAAATATAGAAAATTCAGGAACTATAACTAATGAAGAAGTGGAACAAAATGATGATGTTATTAATAACATACCAATTATTAGTAAAGACACTGTGCTAAAAACATTAGAAGATAATCAAACATTAACAGGTCATTTTATATATCCAAATGCAAATTTGGCTAAATATAATATAGACGGAAAAGCAGAATTAGTGTATTTGGCGCCAAGAGAAATAACAAATTCAGGAAGAACATATAATAATAAAACATATGAATATACTCATGGAATAGGAGAAATAATAGCATCAGCAACTAAGAGTAATGGAACAGGAAATATACAATATATTCAAAAAGATGTATCTGGAAATGATGAAAAAGTAGAAATATCAGAGCCACGAATATACTTTGGATTAGAAACTAAAGAAACAATTGCTACTAATGCAAAAAACAAACAAGAATATGATTATACTGACGAGAATGGTGTAGATGCAGTTTCTAATTACAATGGTAAAGCTCGGATTACAATTAGGATTTGTAGATAGGTTAATACTTGGAATGACAAAAGGAGATATTAATTTAGCGTTTTCAAGAGAAATGACAAATGATAGTAAAATTTTAATTAACAGAGAAGTAACAGCAAGAGCTAAAAAAGCATTACCATATCTAATTTATGACGAGAATCCATATACAGTAATAACAGAAGAAGGAAAGATAGTATGGGTAGTAGATGCATATACAGTATCTTCTAGTTATCCATATTCACAATATACATCAATCGAGTATAATAATATGAAACAAAAAATAAATTATATAAGAAATTCCGTAAAAGTCATTATTGATAGTTATGATGGAACAATGTCATATTATATAACAGATAGAAATGATCCGATTGCTATGGCATATAGAAATATATATAAAGACTTATTTATGGATTTAGATGAACAAATACCACAAGACATACAAGAACACTTAATATATCCAAAATTCTTGTATAATGTGCAAGCAGAGGTTTTAAAGGCATATCACAATGTAAAACCAGATGTATTGTATAGAGCAGATGACTTATGGGAGATAGCAAAATATAATACTTCAAAATCAACAAAATCAACAGGAACATATGTAAAGCCATATTATACGATGCTAAAACCAACATATGATAATTCAGGATTAGGACTAGTACAAATATACACACCAGATGAAAAACAAAATATTAGAGCTTATTTAATAGGAAGCACTAATAACGGAACCAACCAATTAAAATTATACAAATTTTCAGCAGATAGCAACGTTGTAGGGCCAATGCAGTTAGATAAGCAAATAGAAGAAGATGAATCAATTTCAAGTGAATTAGATGCATTAAATGCAACAGGAACAAAATTAACAAAACAAATGATAGTAGTTCCTATTAACAATACTTTATTATATGTAGAACCAATTTATCAAACAATGTTAAATGAATCAGAAGTACCTGTACTTAAAAAGGTAATAGTTGCATCTGGAAATAAAGTTGCAATAGGAGATAATTTATCAAAAACATTAGAAAATTTACTTTCTAAGTATGCTGTGGATATAGAAGTAGAGAATACAGATGATATTGAAGGATTAATTGAAGCAATAATAAAAGCAAATAAAAATTTAGATGAATCAAATAAAAATAATGATTGGGAAATGATGGGAAAAGATGTAAAAAAACTTCAAGAGTTAATTACATCATTAGAAGAAGTTAAGAAAAAAGAAGATAAAAAGAAAGAGGAACTAGAAAAAACAACTAGTAGTAACAGCAGTACAAATAATACTAGTGTAGTTGAAAATAGTACAACTGATATAGATTATTCTACTGATTATATCGAAGAGTAAATTTATATATAATAATAAAAATAGAATAAAAAATATAAAAAAATCCAACCTAATATAAAGGTGGATTTTTTTATGTTAGTGAAAAAAGAAAAAATAAATATATTAAATAAGTCAATAGAAAAACTAGGTAAAATTTTAGAAGAAGGAAATTTTGTTGAGTTAACTTATATATTAGGAAATAAAAAGCAAATAATAATAAGAAATTTTATAGCTGGTATATTTAGAGGAGTAGGTATAGGTATAGGATTTACTGTAATAACTGCTATTTTAATTATTGTACTTCAAAAGATTGTTACATTGAACATTCCCGTAATAGGAGAATATATAGCAGATATTGTAGAAATAGTACAAAGAAGTATATAAAGTTCTATTAAACTATTGAAAAAAATAATTGATTAAATTATAATTTTAATATAAGTTATAATATTAATAACCAAAGATATAATAAAGAGGAGAGAAGAAAATGAAGAAAAACATGAAAGAAAGAGGAATAACAATAATTTCTTTAGTAGTAACTATTACAATACTTTTAATTTTGTCTGGAATAGGAATAGCAACATTAACAAAAGAAAACGGAATATTAAAACAAGCAAATACAGCAAAAAATGCAACTAACAAAGAAACAGTAAGAGAAAAAGTAGAACCAGCAGTATTAGATAGTTATGGAACAGATGGAAACATTGATGCTACATTATTAAATAATAAATTAAAAAAACGTGGTATATATGCTAAAATAACTAGTTTCCCAGCAACAATAGAAGTAGATGGATATAATATAACAATTCAAGAGGATGGAACAGTAACAATAGAAGAATAGACAGTATATTTTTTAAAACTAATAAAGAAGCATATAATCATATATATGCTTCTTTATTAATTTTTGTAATTAGTAAACTAATTTATGAAATACTTTTTTCCCTTTTTTTAATATAGCAAAACCTTCTTTAAAATCATTATCAGAAAGAATGTAAGTAGCATCAGTAATTTTTTGATCATTTAAAGAAATACCACCTTGATTAATTAAAGTTCTTGCTTGTCCTTTTGAAGGGGCAATTCCAGTAATAATAATAGCATCTAAGATAGAAATGTTACAATTATCTATTTTAGTAGAAGGCATATTATCTAAATTTCCTTTCCCTCCAAATAATGCATCTGAAGCTTCTTTTGCCTTTATAGCTTCTTCTTCTCCATGAATTAATTTAGTTATTTCAAATGCAGCTATTTTTTTAGCCTCATTAATTTGTTCATCTTTTAAACTAGATAGCTCTTTTATTTTTTCCATTGGTAAAAAGGTAAGCATTTTTAATACTGTTTCAATACTATCATCTTCAATATTTCTCCAATATTGGTAAAATTCGTAAGGTGATGTTTTATTAGGATCTAACCATAAAGCGCCTTTTTCTGTTTTTCCCATCTTTTTTCCTTCTTTTGTTGTAAGTAATTTAAAAGTTAAGCCAAAAGAATCATCTTTACCGATTTTTCTAATTAAGTCGACACCACCAATAATATTAGACCATTGATCGTTGCCACCCATTTGAAGCTTACATCCATATGTTTCATATAAATGTAAAAAGTCATAAGATTGCATTATCATGTAACTTGTTTCAAAAAAAGTTAAACCAGTATCTAATCTTTGTTTATAACATTCTGCTGCAAGCATTTTGTTAATAGAAAAAAGACTACCTATTTCACGCATAAAATCTACAAATTTTAAATCTAAAAGCCAATCAGCATTATTAACTATGATAGCTCCATTGCTACCTTCAAAACTTATAAACTTTTCTATTTGTTTTTTCAGACATTCAACGTTATGATCTATATCATTTCTTGTTAACATTTTTCTCATATCAGTTTTTCCGAGAAGGGTCTCCAATAGTTGCAGTACCTCCACCAACTAATATTATAGGTTTATGACCAGCTTTTTGCATATGACTTGCAACCATTAAAGAAACAAAGTGTCCAACATGTAAGCTATCTGCTGTTGGGTCAATGCCAATATAAAAAGGAACAGATTCTTTAGCAAATAGTTCTTTAATTTCTTTTGGGTGAGTCATCTGTTCAATATATCCTCTTTCTTCTAATACATCAAAAACGTTTTCCATATAATTCTTCCTTTCGTTAGTCATTAAAAGTGATACCTTCTAGTTTTGTATCTCCATTGATAAGTGAACTTTGTAAATTTTTAAATTCATCATATTCTATAAATCTATTTAAATTTTTTATAGATATTCCAGTATCATCTGCAATAGTATCTAGTGAGTTTTCTAATCCATTTTCTTTTATATAATTTTGAAAAGTAGAAAATTCGAAACCATCTTTAGTGCTACATTTAGGACACACATTTCCTTCTGAGACATAAAAACTTCCACATCTACTACATCTATTAAATTCCATAAAATCCCTCCATTTTTTATCTTTTGACAAATGTTAATAAAATCTACTACATTGTATCATAAAATCTTAAGGAATAAAAGTATTTTTTGTAGAAATTTACTTTTTTTACATACAAATTGTTGTCAAATTATAATTTTTTTAGACAAAAATGATATATAGTGATATAATACTAAAAATAAATACATAAAAATATAAGGATATGAGGAAAAAATGAAAAAAATAAATGGAATAATAATGCAATATTTTGAATGGTATATGGATTGTAAACAAAATTTATGGAATGATATATCAAATAAAGCAGAAGAATTATCAAGTTTAGGGATTACAGCTATATGGCTACCACCAGCTTACAAAGGAATGGGAGGAAAAGATGAGGTTGGATATAGTGTATATGATGTATATGATTTAGGAGAATTTGATCAAAAAGGTACTATAAAGACAAAATATGGTAGCAAAGATGAATATTTGAATTGTATTACATCACTAAAACAAAATGGAATAGAGAGTTATGCAGATATTGTTTTGAATCATAAAATGGGAGCTGATATGTTACAAACAATTCCTGCTAGTACTGTTGATTGGGGAAATCACAATATGACAACTTCTGGACAAGAAACAGTGAAAGTTGCAACGAAATTCACATTTCCAGGTAGAAAACATAAATATTCAGATTTCGAATGGAATTGGACACATTTTGATGGAATCGATTATGATGAAAATACAAAAGAACATGCAATATTTAGGTTTAAAGATAAGAATTGGGATGAAACTGTAGATGAAGAATTTGGTAATTATGATTATCTTATGGGAGCAGATATAGATTTTAGTAATAAAGAAGTTGTGGAAGAATGCATAAAATGGGGAAAATGGTATTTAGAGTTAACAAAAGTAAGAGGATTTAGATTAGATGCTGTAAAACATATTCCTGCAGATTTTTATAAATACTGGATAAAGACATTAAGAGAAAGTACAAAAGACGAATTGTTTACAGTTGGAGAATATTGGACAGGAGATGTTTCAAAACTACATAGATATATAGAAGAAACACAAGGAGAAATATCTTTATTTGATGTTCCACTTCATTATAATTTATATTCTGCATCAAAAGATGAAAATTATGATTTGTCTAAAATATTAGAACATACATTAGTTAAAGAAAATCCAAGTGTGGCAGTAACATTTGTAGATAATCATGATACACAACCAAATCAAGCTTTAGAAAGTTTTGTGGATAGTTGGTTTAAAACAGCAGCATATAGTTTGATATTACTTAGAAACGAAGGATATCCATGCGTATTTTATGGTGATTTTTATGGAATACCACATAATAACATAGAACCAATAGAAGAATTAAAAACAATAATAAAACTTAGAAAAGAAAAAGCATATGGTGAGCAATGTGATTATTTTGATCATCCGAACTTTATTGGTTGGACACGACAAGGGGATGATTATCATATAAAATCAGGATTAGCAGTAGTTATTTCTAATACTTGTGATGGAGAAAAAAGAATGTACATGGGAAAACAATTTGTAGGAAAGACTTTTATTGATAGCATGGGAAAATGTGATGAAAGAGTTATTATTGATGAAGAGGGTTGTGGAACATTTAGAGTAAAAGGAAAATCTGCATCAATATGGGTAGAATGTTAATAAATAAAAATAAAATAATATAAAATATCAGAATGGAGGAAAAATGTCAGATTTTGTACATTTACACATACATAGTGAATTTAGTTTATTAGATGGAGCAAATAGAGTAAAGGATTTACCTAAAAGAGCAAAAGAGCTAGGAATGAAGGCAATGGCTATTACAGACCATGGAGTAATGTATGGAGCTATTGACTTTTATAAGGCATGTAAGGCAGAAGGAATAAAACCAATTATAGGTTGTGAAGTATATGTAGCACCACGTTCACGTTTTGACAAGGAACCTAATATAGATAATAAGTATAATCATTTGATTTTATTAGCTAAAAATGATCAGGGGTATAAGAATTTAAGTAAGTTAGTATCACTTGGATTCGTAGAAGGTTATTATTATAAACCACGTATTGATTTAGAAATATTAGAGAAATACCATGAAGGTTTAATTTGCCTAAGTGCGTGTCTAGCTGGATCTGTTAATCAAGCTTTATTAAATGGACAAAACGAAAAAGCTGAAGAAATTGCTCTTTGGCATAAAAGAGTTTTTGGAGAAGATTATTATATTGAAATTCAAAATAATGGAATTAGAGAACAGGTGTTAGCTAATCAAAAATTAATATCATTAGCTAAAAAGTTAGATATACCACTTGTTTCTACAAATGATGCCCATTATTTGAAAAGAGAAGATGCATATAATCATGAAGTGTTACTCTGTATACAAACAGGGAAAAGAATGAGTGATATAGATAGAATGAGATTTGAAACAGATGAGTTGTATGTTAAATCACCACAAGAAATGAGTGATTATTTTAAAGCAGTTCCTGAAGCAATAGAAAATACAGTAAAAATTGCAGAAAAATGTAATGTTGAATTTGAATTTGGACATACAATATTGCCAAATTATGATGTACCCGAGGAATTCCCAACACATTATGATTATTTTAAGAAATTATGTGATGATGGAATAGAAAAAAGATATGGTAAAAATCCGTCAAAAGAAATATTAGAAAGAGCTGAATATGAACTTAGTGTAATCAAAAAAATGGGATATGTAGATTATTTTTTGATTGTTTGGGATTTTATACATTATGCAAAAACTAATGGAATACCAGTAGGACCAGGTAGAGGGTCAGGAGCAGGTTCAATAATTGCATATGCAATAGAAATAACTGATATTGACCCAATGAAATATGGTTTACTTTTTGAAAGATTTTTAAATCCTGAAAGAATTAGTATGCCTGATTTTGATGTTGATTTTTGTTATGAACATAGACAAGATGTAATTGATTATGTGTCAAGAAAATATGGAAATTCACATGTGTCACAGATAATAACATTTGGAACTATGTCAGCAAGAATGGTAATAAGAGATGTTTCAAGGGTGTTAGATGTGCCATATTCAGAGGCAGATACTTTAGCAAAAATGATACCAAATGAATTACATATAACAATAAAAAAAGCATTAGAACAAAATAAAGAATTAAAAGAGAAATATGAAAATGAAGATATTGTAAAAAAAGTTTTAGATATAGCTATGGGATTAGAAGGAATGCCAAGACAAGCATCAACACATGCTTGCCGGAATAGTTATAACAAAAGATCCGGTTGATACATATGTACCTTTATATGTTCGTGATGGTCAAATTTCTACACAGTATATAATGACAACATTAGAAGAATTAGGATTATTAAAAATGGATTTCTTAGGTTTAAGAACTCTAACTGTAATACAAGATACTATTAATTTAGTAAAAGAAAATAGGGGAATTGATGTAGAATTTGATAAAGATATGGCTGATCAAAAAGTATATAAATTATGGCAAGAGGGAAAATCTTGTGGGATATTCCAATTCGAATCACAAGGAATGACAAACTTTATGAAAGAATTAAAACCTGATTGTTTAGAGGATTTAATAGCAGGAGTTTCTTTATATAGACCAGGGCCAATGGATCAGATACCTAGATATATAAAAGGAAAATTAAATCCAGGTCATAATGAATATACACACCCAAGTCTAGAGCCAATTTTAAATGTAACTTATGGTTGCATGGTATATCAAGAACAAGTTATGGAAATTGTACGTAGGTTAGCAGGATATTCACTTCGGAAGAGCTGATTTAGTAAGACGTGCTATGGGTAAGAAAAAATTAGATGTTATGGCAAAAGAAAGAGAGGTTTTTATTCATGGACAAATAGATGAGAATGGAAACATTATAATTCCAGGATGTGTAAGAAATGGAATAGATGAAGATTCAGCAAATAAAATATTTGATGAAATGTCAGAGTTTGCAAAATATGCATTTAATAAATCACATGCTGCATGCTATGCAGTAGTAGCATATAGAACAGCCTATTTAAAGGCATATTACCCAGCAGAATTTATGGCAGCAACTTTAAATAGTTTTTTAGGAAATTTAGATAAAATTCCTCAATATATTGATGAATGTAAAGTATTAGGAATAGAAATTTTGAAACCTGAAATAAATAAAAGTGATACAAAATTTACCACAGAATATGAAGAAAATAAACCAGCTAAGGTTCGTTTTGGACTGCGGAAGTATAAAAAATGTAGGAACAGTACCAGTGGATAATATTGTAAAAGAAAGAAAAGAAAATGGACCATATAAAAGTTTTACTGATTTCTGTGAGAGAACAGCTAATGAGGCTGTTAATAAAAAATGTGTGGAAAGTTTAATAAAAGCAGGGGCATTTGATGAATTTGAACAAACTAGAAGTACATTATTATCTTCATTTGAAAATATTATAGACACAATACAAAGTTCGAGAAAAAAAGGATTCAATGGGCAAGTTTCTATGTTTGATTTGGGATCAGAAGAAGAGAAAAAAGAAATGAATGAAATAAAATATAAATTTGAAGAACATGATGAATTTCAAAATAAAGAGTTGTTATCAATGGAAAAAGAGATGCTAGGAATATATATTTCAGGTCATCCTTTAGAAAAATTGAGACATGAAATAGAAATGCAAACAAATATAGATACTATGAAATTAAGAGAAATTGATGATCAAATGTCTTCTAAAATAAATGAACAAGAAGCAAATATGATTAAACAAAATGTAAAACAAAAATATCATGATGGTCAAAATGTAAAATATGCAGGCATTATAACTTCTATTAAAAAGAAATATACTAAGAATAACAAAATTATGGCATTTGTTACAATTGAAGATTTATATGGAAATGCTGAGGTTCTTGTGTTTGAAAATGCATATTTAAAAGCTGGAAATTGTTTAGTAGAAGAAAATATTGTAATAGTAGAAGGAAGGTTAAGCATAAGAGAAGATGAAACTACAACAATTATTGCAAATGAGATAAAAAATTTCGGGCCTAAGAAACAAAAGTACCTATTATTAAATATTACAGATATTTCTGAAGAAAAAAAAGATAAACTAAGAGGATTGATAAGATATTTTAATGGAGATAAAAATAATATTAATGTCTTTATAAAAATAAATGAAGAGCTAAAACCTTGTGGGCAGATTTATGTAACAGAAGATATATTAAAAGTATTTAGTAATACAATAGGAAAAGAAAATGTAATTATAAAGGAAAAATAAACTCCTCTTAAAAGAGGAGCTTTTTTATATCCATTCACCGTGCTTTTTGATATAAACTTTTTTTGCAAACATAGCAACAAAGCAATATAAGATAGGAACAACAATTATAATATACATATATTTTAAAGGAATAGGTACAAGACCTATTAATTTTCCGAAGCCATGTAAATGGTACTAAAATTCCTATAATACTAAGAAGAATAGATGATAAATAAACCATCTTATTTGCATTACTTTGTAAAAATGGGATTTTAGCTGTTCTTATAATATGCATTCCTAAAAGATTAGAAACAATACTATAAGTAAACCAAACTGTTTGGAAAATAGCAGCTTCTCTTAAATGAAATCCAAACCAAAGTAAAGAAAAAACAATTAAATCAAAAGCAGAACTTAAAGGTCCCATAAATAGCATGAAATTTTTCAAACTTTTTAAATTAAATTGTCTTGGCTCTTGTAAATATTCTTTATCTACATTATCAAAAGGAAGCGTTAATTGTCCAAAATCATATAATAAACCTTCTACTAATAATTGTATAGGCGTTTCAGGTAAGAAAGGTAAAAGGACACTTGCAATAATTACAGACATAACTTCTCCAAAATTAAAACTTGTTGCCATTTTTATATATTTCATTAAATTTCCAAAGGTCTTTCTTCCGTTCAGTTACACCATCTAAAAGGACATTTAAGTCTTTTTCTAGAAGTATAATATCAGCAGATTCTTTAGCAATATCTACAGCTGTATCTACAGAGATACCAACATCTGAATTCATAAGAGAAGGAGCATCATTGATACCATCACCCATATAACCTACAACATTACCATCATCTTTTAAAAGTCTTACAATACGAGCCTTTTGAATAGGAGATAATTTAACAAAAATATTATTTTTTCTAAGAAGGCGTACAATACCTTGGTCTGGAAGTTTCTCTATTTGGCTTCCTTGTATAACTTTTTTTGAATTTATACCAACTTTATTACAAATACATTTAGTAACTTCAGCATTATCACCGGTTAAAACTACAACACGTATACCTGCTTGATTTAATTTTTCTATAGAGGATTTGGCTGTTTCTTTTGGTGGATCAAGGAAACCAATAAATCCAAGAAGAACCATATTTTTCTCGTCAGAAATATCAAAAGTTTCTACATTTGTTATATCGTTTTTTTGGCAGACGGCAATTACTCTTAAGCCATCTTTATTTAAGTTTTTTGATATTTTTTTAATATTATCTTTAATTTGTTTAGTAATAGGAAATGTTTCACCTTTATAATCTACCATTGGACATATTTCTAAAATTTCTTCTATAGCACCTTTAGTAATCATTTGTTTTTTTATGCCATCTGAAACAACAACAGATAAACGTCTACGTGAAAAATCAAAAGGAATTTCATCGATTAATTTATACTTAGAAGAATATTCTTTCATATTGTTTTCTAATCCTCTAGAAACTACAGCTTCGTCAATATTTCCTTTTAGACCAGTTTGAAAATACGAATTCAAAAACGCATGCTTTAGAACACGTAAGTCCTCATTACCATTAATATCTAAATACTTTTCTAATACAATTTTATCTTCTGTTAGTGTACCTGTTTTATCAGTACATAAAATATTCATGGCTCCAAAATTTTGAATAGAGTCTAACTTTTTTACGATTGTTTTCTTTTTTGACATTTTAACTGCACCTTTAGACAAGCTAGAAGATAAGATAACAGGAAGAAGTAAAGGTGTAATACAAATTGCAATTGCAACTGCAAATGTAAAAGCTGTTACAACACTATGTTTCCAAGCATTTAGTATAAAAACGATTGGGGTCAAAATAAGCATGAAACGTATAAGTAACTTGCTTATACTTTCAATTCCTTGTTCAAAGGAAGACTTTGGCTTACCAGTTGTAATAGTATGAGCAACTTTTCCAAAATATGTGCTATTGGCTGTTTTTATTACTGCACATTTAGCAGAACCACTAATGACATTAGTTCCCATAAAGCAAATAGTATCTAAATCAGAAATACTATCTAAGTCTTCCAAAGTAAGAGCAGAATTAACATTTTTTTTAACAGCATCTGACTCACCAGTTAAAGAAGATTGACCAACATATAAATCTTTAGATTCTAAAACTCTTAAATCAGCTGGAATCATACTACCAGCAGAAAGGACTACAATATCACCTAAAACTACTTCTTTAATAGGAATTTCAACTTCATTTCCATCTCTTAAAACTGTAGCAGTTGTTGCAACAAGTTCTTTCAATTTTTCAGCAGCTTTGTTTGAACGGTATTCTTCAAAGAATTCTAATAAGGTACTTGCTGTAACCAAAATAGCTATTACAATAATATTTGCAAAACTTGGCTTTTCTGGAAGATATATATCTGTGTAAAATAAAATGGCAACAATTCCTAGCAAAATACTGTTAAACGGGCTAAATAAACTTTGAAGAAAATAATTATACCATTTTTTAGGTTTACTTCCACGAATCTCATTTAATCCATATTTAGCTAATTTATCTTCTACTTCAGAAGAAGATAAGCCACCTTCATTTATATTATATTTTTTTACAAAATCTTCTTTAGGAAGAATGCACTCTTGACCATACAGTTTTTCAATATTAACTTCCTCTTTAGTATTTACCATTTTGATCATCAACTCCTAATTTTGATATTTATTTATAAAATTATACCACTAATTGTATTGTTTGAAACAAAAAAAATAAAAAAATTATAATCTTGACTAAATAAGAGGTAAGAAATATAATTATAAAAAATAATAAGGAAGTGAATATAATATGAAAAGAGTAAGAGTTGCAGGTATTATACCAATAGAAGATGGATTTGCATTTATGCATAGGACAGAAGTTAGAAAAAGAGAAGATTTTCAGGAATATTATACTTTTGCAGGGGGTGGACTAGAAGAAGGAGAAACATTAGAACAAGGAACTATAAGAGAAATAAAGGAAGAACTTGGTATAAATGTTAAAGTAATAAAGAAATTATATGAAATGGAATCAGAAAAGCTTAATCAAAAAGAATATTTCTTTTTATGCCAGTATGTAGATGGAAAATTTGGAACAGGAGATGGACCAGAATTTAATAATGATCCTAAATATGTAGATAGTGGAAATTTTATACCAGAGATTATAAAAAAAGAAGATGTGAAAAACATTTTGTTATTACCTTTAGAAATAAAAGAAAAATTTATAAATGATTTAGAGCAAGGAAATTTATAAAATATACCTCCAAATATTAAGCAATATATTTAATATTTGGAGGTATATTTTTTACTTTATGATAGTTAAACTAAGATATTATAAAATAAAGTAGTGAGCATACAAACTACAATACCGACAAATAGTTGGTAATAAAAAGCTTATAACTGTCCATTTCAAACTACCAGTTTCTTTTTTTATTGTAAGAAGGGTAGTGGTACAAGGAAAATGCAAACAAGTAAAAATCATTACATTAATTGCAGTTAGCATAGTCCATCCGTTTTGAATAAGGATCTGACCAATTGAATAGGTATCTTCTAAATTAACTAATGAATTTCCACCAAGATAACACATAAGAATAATTGGTAAAACAATTTCATTTGCTGGAATACCAAATATAAATGCAGTTAATATATAACCATCTAATCCCATTAAATTAGCAAAAGGAGTTAAAAAATTAGCAATAATACTTAGTAAGTTTTGATCACCAATATTGATTGTTGCAAAAAGCCATATTACAAGTCCAGCAGGTGCTGCGACACATATTGCCCTTCCGTAACACAAAAAGTGTTCTATCAAAAATAGATCTTACCAATATTTTTCCTATTTGAGGTTTTCTATAAGGTGGTAATTCTAATACAAAAGAAGATGGCATTCCTTTTAAAATTGTTTTTGATAAGATTTTAGATACTACTAAAGTTAAAAATATTCCTAAAAGAATTACAAATATTACACTAATAGTTGATATTATACTAGCTTGAAATCCTCCTACTGTTCCTGCGATGAAAATTGTTGCAATTGATATTAAAAATGGAAATCTACCGATTGCAAGGAACAAAGTTATTTGTTAAAATTGCGATTAATCTTTCTCTTGGAGAATCTATTATTCTACATCCAACCACTCCTGCAGCATTACAACCAAACCCCATACACATAGTAATCATCTGTTTACCGTGTACAACAACACTTTTTGAAAAAACCATCCATATTAAAAGCAATTCTAGGAAGATATCCTAAGTCTTCTAGAAAAGTAAATAAAGGAAAGAAAATTGCCATTGGAGGGAGCATTACAGAAATAATCCAAGTTAGAGTTTGGTAAATTCCACAAATTAGCATATCTGATAGCCAAGAAGGGCAATGAATCCAATTTGCAAATAACATTAATTTTTCTTGTATCCACGTAAAGAGACTAAATAATACCTGAGAAGGATAATTAGCACCTACAATGGTAATCCAAAAAATTAAACCTAAAAATAAAATCATAATAGGAAAACCAAAAGTTTTTGAAGTCAATATTTTATCGATTTTTCTATCACGACCGAGAATAATTGTTATTTTTAAATGTACAAACTTTTTTACAAATTGATTCAGAATGTTTCATAATACTAGAAACAATAGTATCTTTAAATTTTTCATTAGAAATATTATTATCTTCTAGAACATTTGTAATTTCTGTTTTTATATGATTTATTTTTGTATCTTCTATCAATGAAACTGAAAAATTTTTTTCGATAGATTCTAATATATTTGTTTCGCCATCTATAATTTTTAATGAAATCCAACGATATAAGTGATGTGGAAGTGTATAAAAGGCTTTAAGACAATTGTTTAAAGAATTTAATTCTTTTTCTATAATGTCTAGATATGTAACCTTTTTAGGCTTTGGAATGATTTCCTTTTTACAAACTTTTAGAATAGTATCCATTAAATTATTTAAGGTATTCTTTTTTCTAGCAATAGTTCCAACAACAGGAACACCTAATTGTGCTGATAATTCATCTAAATCTATTTCAATTTTTTTATTTTTTGCTTCATCTAATAAGTTAACACAAACAATTATATTATTAGTAATTTCCATTATTTGAAAAACTAAATTTAGATTTCTTTCTAGACAAGTTGCGTCAACAACTATAACAGTTGCATCAGGGTTACCAAAACATATATAATCACGTGCTATTTCTTCTTCTTCAGAGTTAGACATAATAGAATATGTGCCAGGAATATCTACGAATAAAAAATTATTGTTTTTATATAAGTATTCACCGGTAGCATTTGAAACTGTTTTTCCAGGCCAATTTCCAGTATGTTGATGCATACCGGTTAAACTATTAAAAATAGTGGATTTTCCAACATTAGGATTTCCAGCAAGTGCAATTGTGTATCCATTTTTATTCTTTAAGTTTTTAAAATCATCTTCTAATAATCTAGTACCTGTAGATGATTTTGTAAGTCCCATTGCAACACCTCCTCTTAAATCAATATATTATAAATTATGAATAAAATTATATTTTGTTACTAATTAATAAGAAATGGATATATAACTAGAATCTTCATCTCGTATTGCAATTAAAGTACCTCTAATGTCAAAAGCTTTTAATCCACTTGATGGACTTATTAATATAGGAGTAATAGAAGAACCTTGTACTAATCCTAAATCTAATAATCTTCTTCTTATATTACCGTTTACAATTTAAAAATTCTATTGTACCTTTTTTATATAAGGGTAAATTATTTAATGTATCAATTTTATAATTCATATTTGTATCTTCCTTTCACCATAGTTATAATGTTACTACATATAAAAAATACTTTTAGTAAAAACAGTTTGTTATACTGTATTATATTTTGTCGAAAAATAAATGTTACTATTGACAATTTATTTTAGTTATGAAAAAATGACTGTATAATTTATTAAGTTGTAAATAGGAGGAAACAAAAATGGAAAAAATAAGAGGTTTTGAAGTTGCAAAAGGATTTGAAGGAAAAGGAATAAATTTACCAGTAAGAAAAACAAAATATTCAGCAGGTTATGATATAGAGGCTGCTGAAGATATAATAATACCAAGTTTTACAAAAGGAACAAATCCGACATTAATAAAAACAGGATTAAAGGCTTATATGGCCGATGATGAAGTTTTGCTACTATATAATAGAAGTTCAAACCCAAAGAAAAAAGGTTTAATTTTAGCAAATAGTGTAGGGGTAGTGGATAAAGATTATTATGGTAATCCGGACAATGATGGACATATTATGTTTGCTTTTTATAATATAAAAGAAGAGGATGTAGAAATAAAAAAAGGAGATGCAATAGGACAAGCTGTTTTTCAAAAATATTTAGTGACAGATAATGATAATGCACAAGGTGAAAGATTGGGAGGATTTGGTTCAACTAATAAATAAAAAATATAAATAAAAAAATAAAAAAAATTTATACTTAGAGCTGCAAGGAAAACAGACAAAATATACATAAAAAAACAAAGGTAAAGGCTTTGACTTTTACCTTTTTTTGTTGTATAATAAATATGGTTAAAAAATCCAGTAAAGTTATTTTTAGTAAAACTTATAACTTTATTATCTTTTTTTCGCCGAAAAATATGAAAATACTGAAAGGAGCTGACTTACATGTTTAATGTAGGGGACAAAATCGTATACCCAATGCATGGAGCTGGGGTAATAGATTCAATAGAGGAAAAAGATATTTTAGGAGAGAAACAATCTTATTACATATTAAAGATGCCAGGAGAAGTTAAGGTGATGGTACCAACTGCAAAGGCAGAACAAATAGGTGTAAGAAATATTATAGATAAAAGTGCAGCAGATAAAGTAATAGGCGTATTAGAAAAAGATGAAACTGAAATGGATAAAAATTGGAATAAAAGATATAGAGACAACATGGATAAAATGAAAAGTGGAGATATTTATGAAATTGCAGATGTTGTAAGAAATTTAAGTTTCAAACAAAAAGAAAAGGGTCTTTCCACAGGAGAGAAAAAGATGTTAAATAATGCAAAACAAATTTTAGTTAGCGAATTAGTATTAGCAGAACATGCAAGTCAAGAAGAAGTAGAAGAATTAGTTGAAAATAAGATAAATACTTCTTATATGATGTTTAGGGCAGATGATATAGCTCAAGATAGTGTAGTAAATAAATTTATACCATTTGATGGAACAGGAACGTCAGATTAGTTGATTAATAAAGTCGCATTAATAAAATCTATTAATGTGACTTTTTATTAATTTATATATGCAATTAATAAATTTGATAAAAAAATTTGAAAATTGTATTGACAAATTGTTAGTACCATATTATAATAACAATTGTCGTAAATAACAACCAGTTCAATATATGCAGATGTGGCGGAACTGGTAGACGCACAGGACTTAAAATCCTGCGGTTGAATAAACCGTGCCGGTTCGATTCCGGCCATCTGCACCAATGACGTATCTGTTCAAACTAATAAAACAGATAGATACAAAAATCAATCAGAAAATAAATCTGGTTGATTTTTTTGTTGTCTAAAAACAATATAAAAATCATCCAAAAAAGAGTAAGCCTATCGTAATTCGGTAGGCTTATTGCTTTCATATTGTTTAATCTTTTTGCATAATTTCTTATTGATAAATATTTCAATTATACTTAATCCTAATAATATAAATTCTATTACTATTAACTCATATTTCATTAAAATTAGTGTGAAAATTGCACTTAATATTAGTGTTCCTAATCTTCTATATACTTCTATATTTATTATAATTTCCTGTTGTTCTTCTTTATTAGTAATGTTTAATGCTACGTCTTCAATATATATCTGGAACGAATCTCTTGTTGCTAATATTAAGAAGAATCCAAGTGACATTACTATTACTTTATGTATAAATGGTATATTTATATAGTGCCCTATTATCAGTAATAAAAATGCTAAACATAAACAACTTGTTAAAGCTATACTCATTTTATCTTTTATTTTTAAATATATTTTACCACAAATTATATTTCCAATAAGTCTTGCAATTCTTGAAATAAACACTATTGTTGTTATATAGTATGTTACCATCTCAATAGATAGATGTTTTTGAAAGTCATACTGCATAAATAATTTACTATTGTTTTGTCCCATTTTTATAATAGAATAAAATACTGCATTTGATATTATTACTAAAAATATAGTTGATGTTATTTTTATTTTCTTGTTATTTGATTTAATTTCTTTTTGTTCTTCATTTTTAGCTTCATAATACATAAATGCTATTCCAAGCAATAAGATATATGCAATAATAGATAAATACATTGGCAAATATTGATTTATATTAAACAATTTTCCTGCTATTGCTGCTGTAAGCAATGTTATAATTGAATACATTATTTTTGATTTATTTCTTATTTTATAATAATCATCTTTTCTATTTACGGCATTTAAGTTGCTTTTTAATATAATTTCATCCATATTTAAAAACATAAAAGCTATTTCATTAATACTTTTATACAATAGCATTAAAATAAATGATTTTCCAAATGTCAATATAAATGCTGCTATCAACAATAAGATTGTTCCTAATCTTAAAGATTTAACATTACCTATCTTTTTTATAGTAGATAATATTACTTTTTGTGATAATATGCATACAATTAAGGCTACCATTGTCATTGCTGTTATTTGACTTGCATTTAGACCTTTTACTAATGTCAAAAACAATGTATCTATTGGTACAAAGAATATCAAATCTCCTGTAAATGATGCAAATATAGGGTATATTTTTATACTTCTTTCTATTTTCTTTATATTTTGTTCCATTTTAAATTATTCTCTTTCTCTATTACTTATATAGATGAATACTATCATAAATATATTGTTTTATCAATGAATATAAAAGATTTTTATAAAATTACTTGAAAGTTTATAAATTTTATGTTAAAGTAAAGACAATGAATTGATTGATATTTGTATCAATCGTTATGAGAGCCGAAAAAGTTGTAGATAACTACTTCGTTGGCACCACCAGATTTATCAATGCTTTTAGAGTTTTTGATAAATCTATTTTTTTATTTAAAAATACTATCAGTATACAATTTGTATACAAAAATATTTAATTTTCACATTTATATGTATGTTATTACCTATTCTGGGTAGATAATAACTTTTTTATTTTATGCAGTTGCTATGCTTAAAACATTTCCAATTACTTTTGCTGAATTTTCACTTGCTGTCTTATCTACATGAGCATATAAATTAGCAGTAGTATTAAAACTAGAATGCCCAAGCCATACTTGAATATCTTTCATGTGAACAGCATTTTTTAGAAGAAGTGACGCACAACTGTGTCTTAAATCATGTAACCTTATAGACTTTAGTTTGTTATTTACAATAATTTGGTGAAATTTATGTGTTAAATAGTCTGGTTTTATAAATGAGCCATCTTCATTAATACATACATAATTATCTGTATTCAAATAACTATCTTTAAATAATTTTTTGTTTTCTCTTTGTTTTTCTTTTTCTTCAATCAATAGTTCTTTTATTTCTAGAATTAATGATAGAGTTCTATAACTTGAGCTTGTTTTTGTTTTAGCTTCTGCTACAATTTGATGTTTTCCATCATAACTTGCTTCTGTTACTGTAAAATTAATTGTTATTGAATTATTTTCAAAATCAATAGCATCCTATTTTAGTCCAAGTATTTCTTCTCTACGAAATCCATAAAATGCACCAATTAAAATTGGATTAGATTACTTAAAAGAAAATTCTATTGATGAAAATGAGTGTATCTTATTAGTTGAGGGAAATCATGTTACAGGAGAAACTGCTAATATTGCTGTTAAAATGATAAGAGAAAAATTTGGAGAAGATGTAAAAATTATTTATGCTTCTTTAACCAGAGATTATACATACAAAGATAGTGTAAAAAATATATGTTTTACTACTTGGGCAATGACTACAAATGAAAGAACTATCTAAGGAAGAATGTAATAAGTTAAATATTAACTATAATTTAGTGTCTGTATATCCTTGGGAAAATGTAACTGAAGAACTAAATGAATTAAATAATATCTAATTAAATAAAGGAGAAAATCAATATTTCATATTTTCTCCTTTTACTAATGACTAACATAGCATAAATGCTATGGACACTAATGTAATAATAGTATATGAAAATTTTTAGATTATATGCAATAAAAAACGATAGCCTTTTGAGCTATCGGATTATAATGATTACGTTCTTTTCAGAACGGACACTAATGTTTTATTAATTTAATTATAAACTATTCTATGGCAGAAAGTCAAGCAAAATTCAGAATTTTATTCATTTTTTAGTGGTCTTAACCTATATAAACTTTCAAGTTGTGAATTAATCTTGTCCCAGTCATCTTGTGAAATAGTAACTAATTTTCCTTTTTTTCTATATGGATCTGTAATTCTTATTTTACTAACAACTTTTAATTGCTCAACTAAAACCGTAGAATCAACTTCTTCTAAATCGATATGAAACCAGAATCCATCATCTAATCTTTTTGTTGTTAGTGGAAGAATAGTACAGATAGGGGAATTCTTGGAAGTTCTTAATACTAAAACATGTCTTAATTTATTTTGCTCACTTCCAATATTAATTCCTAGATTGCACCAGTAAATAAAATTATTATATATTGGGAATTTAGGAAGTTTTCCATTATATCTTAAATTAGCTTTTTCTTTAGTCCATTCAGAAAATTGAATTGCATCAGAATTATTAATACTATTTAATAAAATTTCAGTTTCTTCAATATTATTGTGAATTTCATCATTCATAATCTCACCTCGCTTTTCAAATTATAACAGATTACAAACCATAAGAAACAAAAGTTTGTACATTTTATAAAATAATTTTACAATCCTATACATATTGCATTTTAAATGTATAGGATTGTTATATTCTATATTGAAGTTATAAGTTTTTCTCTTATCTCATCACTAATAAAATCTATTCTTTCAATTACTTTATTAGTGCATTTAGTATTTATAAAGTTAAATCTATTTGCAGTTTTTGCAATTTCATTTAGAGTTTTTCCAACGGATTTTAGTTCATCTATTATTGGTAAAAAATTGTATCAGATGGAGCATCTTTAGGCTGATAATTTGTAATAAGACTTCTAAGATAACTGCTTCCTGATAAATTTGCCTTTAAAGCATTTTTTTTAAATCTTTGATTTTCTTTTTCATTAAAATAAAAGATTTTTTTAATATCTCTTTTTCTCAATTATAACACCTCTTTTCTTTATATAATTTAAAATGGGGATTTGGGTGTCCCCATTTATTTTGAATTTGTGTGGGAAGACTACCTTTTCAAAAATGATACAAAAAGAATTTAATAATTATCAAATTATAGAAGTTGACACAATCATTTCTGCATTACAAAGAACTGTACCCAATGTTCCAATTGGATTTATTCACGATAATTTAAAAGAAAATAGATTGCCTGAATTTTTAAATTTACTTATACAAAAGAATATTAATAAAAATGGAAAAGAATTAGGTTTTATTATAAATGGAGATTCTATTTTACCCGAAGAGTTATCTAAATATTTTGATTTAAAAGATATGATTGTTTATTATTTTGTAACTGAAAAGTTATCCCCTAAACAAATTCTAGAAAACTGTAGGAAATTTGATGCAAAGGAAGAATGGACTACTAGAAGGTCAGATGATGAATTATTAAATCATTTTAAATTTTATAAAGATATAGAAAAGAAGATTATAAGTGATTGTAAGATATATAATATAAAATGTATTGATACATCTGAAAACAGACAAATAGTATTTAATCAATTATTAGATGAAATAAAAGATGAATTGAATATAAAAAAATATGAAATAGTATAAATTTGTTATAATTCTAAATCTCATTTCTTTTTCTCTCTTTTTATGTTCAAGTTGTTTTACAGAATCAATAGAAGTATAAATTTCTTCTTGAAAAAGTCTAATTAATTTTTTTGGCTCGTTAATATCAAATTTATGACAAGTCCATTTTATAAATTTATCAACAGTTTCATATTGTTTATATTTTTATTTATATTATTTTTAATAAATTAGAAATAAAATCAAACATAGGTAAAGTTCTATAACTCGTTATAAATATCTTTAATAAGAAACTGAGTTTTTAGGAATATTGATACTCGAAAATACATATGATATAATTCTCCAAGAGGAGTTGGAAATTTTGCGTAAAAAGAAAAGAAATAAAAATATAAGTGTAAAGCAAGCAATAGGTATTTTAATTATTTTTGTAATTATAAATATATTAGCATATTGGACTGGAAAAATTGATTATAATCCAAAGAATACACAAAATAATGTAAATATTTTTAACAAAACAACATATTCTAGTTTGCAAGACATACCTGAATATAATGGAGAAATATGTGTAATTATAAATGAAAATAAACCGTATTTCAGTGAAGCAGATTATACTACAAAAATTTTTGAAGATTACAGTGAGTTAGATTATCTAGGAAGGTGTGGAGTGGCATATGCAAATATATGTAAAGAGATAATGCCACTACAAGGAGATAAAAGAGGAGATATTAGTTCTATCCGTCCAACTGGTTGGAAACAAGCTAAATTTGATGGAGAATATTTATATAATAGATGTCATTTGATAGCACATAGTCTTTCAGATGAGGATGATAATAAACAAAATTTAATTACGGGAACAAGATATTTTAATGTTCAGGGAATGCTACCAATTGAAAGGCTAATTCTTGAATATATAAAGGAAAATCAAAATAATCATGTCTTGTACAGAGTTACTCCTATTTTTAAAGGAGAAAATCTTTTAGCAAGTGGAGTGGAAATGGAAGCGTATTCTGTAGAAGATAGTGGCAAATTATCTTTTAATGTTTTTGTTTATAATGTACAACCAGGAGCAATTATTGATTATGCAACAGGAAAATTATTGAATAATTAGTTGACAAATTATGTAAAACAATATATAATCACTCTAAATTTAAATCTTTTTTACTATATTTCGATAGTAAATTTTCCAAGAAAAACAAAAAACAAATAGGAGAGTGATGTTTATTGAATTTAGATTTAGTCAATAACTTAGTTAATGATGTGAAAAATAATAAATTTGTTCAAAACTTTATAAAGGAATTACGAAATTATTTAGAAAATAGTATATCAGAAAATAGCTATGTGAATAGTAAAAGGGAGGACATACCATTGGTTAATACTACTCATAATGTAAATAAAATAATTACAAAATATAGAGATCAAATGCTTATAGAAAGAGCTAATATTTTAGAAAAATATGCAAAACAGACATTAAATAAAGGAGAAATGTATTATATATATAGTAAAAATTCTAAAATGACAAATGGTTATAATTTATGTATTTGTGAAGAAGGGAAGAGTCATACTGTTGTAAAAACAGATAGATCTAATTTACCTAATGGAGCTAAAATAGGAAGTGTATTAAGAAAATCTGAGGAGGGTTATACTTTAGATGAAGAAGCAACTAAAGAGATTGCAAAAGAGATAGATAACATGAAGTCTAAACTATTAAAAGAACAAATGGAATTTTTAGAGAGTAAAAGAATTGAAGGACATATTTATGAAATGTCAGAAAATAATGGAGATAGAGCTTGTCTATTTGATATTACAAATGGTAATAATGAAGAAATAGAAGAGATTGATTTTCCTATGGAATTATTAAAAGATAGCAAAGAAGGAGATTTATTCACATATAAAAATGGGGAATATCAAAAATACTAAAAGCAATTTTTTTCTATTCAAAGTATAGCCTAAATTATATAAAATATGATAAAATAGTAAAAATGTATAAAATCAATTTATACTCAATGACTTTTAAAGTAACTTGTAAACTAATTAGTTAAGAAGGAGGAAATGCAAATGAAAGTATTTAAAATTTCTGGAAAATCTCAGTGTTGTGGTCGGTGGAGTGAATTAAATGAAGATTTTATTGGTTATTTCACTAAGATAGAAAATAGCGATGTGATTATTGGATATATGGAAGAACAAAATAGTTCTTCATGTAGCTCAATAAGTACAATCGAAGGAATCTATATGGAAAAAGAAGAGAAAATTGTGTTTGATGTAACTAATAATGGAAATTCAAAACAATTGCTCTATGTCTTTTTTAATTTGAAAAAAGATGGCATATGGACTGAATATGATTTTTCTGCAGGAAAATTTTTCAAAGATGGGCATGTAAAAGGGTATGCAAAAGTGAATATTGAGGAAGTTCCAAGAGACGTTGAAATTGAAAGAAATATTGAAGAAATCTATGCTGGGGTACTTGATTTAAAATCAGAGGCGAATAAATTACCTATAGAAGAAAGTGAATATAAGAGTTATTTAGACATTCAGATTTTAAAATAATAGTACCGAAAAGAGAGAAAAAACCTAATGTTTTTAAGTTAATGACATTAGGCTTGCCCTCTCTTTTTTTATAATTTAATTTGATAATATAGGGACTGATAATATTTAAATATATAAAGAAATTCAAAAATGTATAAAATTTGTTTGACAAAAGAAGATAAAGTAAGTATAATAAGTATGAAAAGTATAACTGGAGGGAAAAGTATGAAAAAAGAAAAGTTCGTAGGAATTAGTAAAGTTGGAGAAAAAGGACAAATTGTTATACCAAAAGAAGCAAGAGATATGTTTAATATAGAACCAGGAGATTCAATTATTGTACTCTGTGACAAAAAGAAAGGAATTGCTTTAATTAAATCAGAAGCAATTGAAGATGTTGCAGATGATATTTTGAATAGGAGTGTAGATAATGATTGAAATAGATATAAATAAACTATCAAAAGAATATAAAAATAAGATTGCTGTAGATTCATTAACATTAAAAATTAACAAGGGAGAATTATTTTCATTATTAGGAACCAATGGAGCAGGGAAGACAACAACAATTAAGATGCTATCAACATTGATACGACCAACTAGTGGAAAAGTAAAGATAGAAGATTATGATTTAGAAAAAGACAAAATGAAAATAAAAGAAATTATAAATGTATCACCACAAGAAACGGCTATTGCATCTAATTTAACTGTTTTAGAAAATTTAAAATTTATGGCTGGGGTATACAAAATAAGCAATAAGAAAGAAAAGATAAATGAACTTATTGAGGAGTTTAGGCTAGAGGAAGTATTAAAACAAAAAGCAAAAACCTTATCAGGTGGATGGCAAAGAAAATTATCAATTGCAATTTCTTTAATAAATAGTCCTAAAATACTATTTTTAGATGAGCCGACATTAGGTTTGGATGTTATCTCAAGGCAAGAATTATGGCAGGTTATAAATAGGCTAAAAGGAAAAATGACAATAATTTTGACAACTCACTATATGGAAGAAGCAGAAAGTTTATCAGATAAAGTTGGAATTATGGACAAAGGAAAGCTAATTGCATTAGGTACACCGAATGAATTAATTAAACAAGCAGGCACAGAAAAATTTGAGGAAGCTTTTATAAAATTAGTTACTAAGAGAGGAGATAAACAATGAGAATATTCAATTTGGCAAATAGAAACTTTAAAGAAATTATAAGAGATCCATTAAGTATTATTTTTGCAATTATTTTGCCTTTATTTTTACTTTTTATTTTTCAACAGTTTAATATACCAGCAGAGATATATAAAATAGAAAATTTTACACCAGGAATAATAATTTTTAGTTTATCATTTATAACATTATTTACAGCTACATTAGTAGCAAAAGATAGGAGTACATCACTATTAACTAGACTTGGTGTAAGTCCAATTAAACCAATAGAATATGTTTTAGGATATGCTTTATCAGTAATACCATTTGTAGTAATACAGGATATTTTATTTTTTATAGTAGCTATATTTCTAGGACTTAAAATCAGTGTAACTATTATTTACACGATACTAATAGTTATACTTATTTCTATTTTATTTATAGGATTAGGAATATTAATAGGAAGCATTACAACAGAAAAATCAGCTTCAGGTGTTTCTAGTTGTGTTGTACAATTAGTAGCCTTTACAAGTGGGATGTATTTTTCAACAGACATGGTTGGAGATTTTTTTAAAGGCTTTTGTAAGATATTGCCATTTGAAAGTTGTTTAAATATTACAAAAGGAATATTAAATGCAAATTTTGAGAATATTTTTTCATCAATTATAAGGGTTCTGATTTATACAACAATAATAATATTGGCATCAATTATTGTATTTAGAATGAAAATATTTAATGAAAATAAATAATAAAAGGAAAGAGAAAAAACAAAAAATGAAAAAAATCGTTGTAGCAACAAATAATAAAGGTAAGATAAAAGAAATAAAAGAGATTTTAAAAGAATATGAATTACTAACATTAAAAGACATAAATTGTGATATAGAAGTGGAAGAAGATAAAAATACATTTGAGGAAAATGCTAAGAAAAAAGCAAAAGAAGTTTCTAAATTGGTAGACATGCCATGTATTGCTGATGATAGTGGAATATGTATAGAAGTATTCAATGGATGGCCAGGGGTTCATACAGCTAGGTTTTTAGGAGAAAATGTTACACAAGAAGAGAGAAACCAGGCGATACTTAAAAAAATGGAAAAATTAAGCAAAGAAGAAAGAAAAGCAAAAGTAGAGTGTATAGTAGTATATTTCTATAAAGGAGAATGTGTAATAGGAAAAGGCGAAATAACAGGAAAGATAGCTAAAGAAGCTAGAGGAAAAAATGGATTTGGTTTTGATAGTATTTTTGAGCTAGATAATGGAAGAACTTTAGCAGAGTTATCACCAGAGGAAAAAAATGAAGTAAGTGCAAGAAAAATAGCATTAGAAAATTTGAAAAAACAATTGACAAATATGTAGTATTATGATAAAATTGAAAACTGTAATCCGCTTAGTCAAGGTATATTAAATATTAACCAAGGGTTAATTACCTGAAGAATAAGGATTAGCGAGTATACAAATAAGGGAGGTGCATTTAAAAATGTACGCAATAATCGAAAGCTGTGGAAAACAATATAAGGTAGCAGAAGGAGATGTAGTATTTTTTGAAAAATTAGATGCAGAGGAAGGAAAAAAAGTTACATTTGACAAAGTAATTCTAGTATCTGAAGAAGGAAAAGTACAAGTAGGAAATCCTTATGTTAAAGGAATTAAAGTTGAAGGAAAAGTAGTTTCTCATGGTAAAGGTAAAAAAATCATTGTTTTCAAAATGAAAGCTAAAAAGAACTACAGAAGAAAACAAGGACATAGACAACCATACACAAAAGTAGAAATTACATCTATAAAAACAGCTGCTAAAAAAACTGAAACAGCAGAAAAAGGAACTACAGCAAAAAAAACAGAAACAAAAACAACAAAAAGTGCAACAGAAAAGAAAACAACAACAAAAGCAACAGCAGCCAAAAAGACAACTAAAAAAGTAGAAGCTTAATATAACAGTAGCTTAATTAAAGAGAATATAAATTAAGAACAAAACCGAAAGGAGTTGAGAAATATGGCTCATAAAAAAGGTCAAGGTAGTAGCCACAACGGTAGAGAGAGTGAATCTAAAAGACTTGGAGTCAAAAGAGCTGATGGTCAATTTGTCTTAGCAGGAAACATTTTAATAAGACAAAGAGGAACTAAAGTTCATCCAGGAACTAATGTTGGAAAAGGTAGCGATGATACATTATATGCATTAGTAGATGGAACAGTTAAGTTTGAAAGAAAAGGTAGAGACAAAAAACAAGTTAGTGTTTACCCAAAAGTAGAAAAATAATGATGAAAAGATAGATTAAATCTATCTTTTTTTGTTGAAATTACTTGCTTATATAGAGAATAAATGATAAAATCAGAAAGAATACATAAACAGAAAGGTTGTAGATTAAATTGAATAAAATAATTAGTTTTGATATATGGGATACAATCATAAAAAGAAAGTGTCATCCAGAAGAAATAAAATTACATACTTGTAAATATATTATATTGAAATACGAAAATAAATTAAAAGAAAAATATAAAAACATATATGAAATATTAAAAGCAAGAGATGAAATAGAAGCAAATATATGTAAGGAAAATAAAGAAAAAGGTAATGATGATGAATGTAGAATCATAGATGTTTTTATAAAATTACAACAAAAAATATTTAAAGAAGAAATAGGAGATATTTCAGAAGAATTATTAAAAGAAGAAATAGAACAAGAAAAAAGATGCATATTTATTAATCCTGAAATATTACCAATATTTGAGCAATACAAGAATTTAAAAATGTACTGTATTTCTGATTTTTATATGGGAGCAGATTCATTAAAACAATTATTAGACTATTTAGAATTACCAGTGAAAATAGAAAAAATATATAGTTCGGCTGATTATCTATTAAATAAAAGGACAGGAAATTTGTATAAAAAGGCAGAAGAGGAAATTGGAATAACACCAGAAGAACATATTCATGTTGGAGATAATCAATTTTGTGATATTGAAGTAGCTAAAAATTTAGGAATTCAAACTATAAAAACAACAAAAACTGATTTTGATTTTCTACCTGAGAGAGGAAGAAAATTTAACTTTAATTTAAATGATGTAAAAGTAGATAATAAGACAGAAAGAAATAGAATTTTTAATACTGGAGTAGACTTAGCGCCATTATTATATTTCTTTGGGTATAGCATTGTGGAATATGCTATTAAAAACAATATAGATAAAGTATATTATCAAACAAGAGAAGGCGAGACATTTATAAAAGTACATGAGCTAATAAAGAAAGACAATCCATTTGGAGTAGATATTCCAGATTGTGAAACTGTAGAAGTAAGCAGAATTGCTACATTTTCAGCATCTTTAAAAGAGTTTTCAGTATCAGAATTATTAAGACTATGGTCACAATATAGAATACAAAGTATGAAAGCTTTATTTAAGACTTTAGCAATTGATATAGGCCCTTATAAAACTTTTATGGGTAAATATGATATTAACATTGAAGAGAATATTGTTGATCCTTGGTTTGATGTTAGAGTACAAAGGTTATGTGCAGATGAAGAATTTAAAAGTAGAATTCAAATAGAATTAGATAGAAAAAAAGAAGAATTACTAAGATATTTTAAAGATAAAAAGAATATTAAACAAGATAATAAACCTTTATTTACTGTTGATATTGGATGGAGAGGAACAATACAAGATAATTTAGCTTATATATTTCCAGAAAAATTAATAGGTGGATATTATCTAACATTATATGATTTTTATAATATACAGCCAAAAAATTCTTATAAAATTAGTTATTTAGATGACGAAAATATACGTGATAATGAAATTGCTAGCATGATAACATTGCTAGAATGGATTTATAACCCTGGAACAGGAAGTGTTATTGAATATAAAGATGGAGAAGCAATTAGAAAAGCAAAAGATAGAGAAACAGAAATTGTTAAGAAATATATAAAACCATTACAAGAAGGTATGTTTGTAGGAACGAAAATAATAAATGACTATATGAAATACCACCCATATGAAGCAGAAGAAACAAAAAAATATGTATATGAATTAATAAGAAACATAAAAACAAAACCAACTAAGGAGTTAATAGATGCATATTATAGTATGGTATTTAATGATACATTTGGAACAGCTGAATATATAGAAAAAGATGATAAATTAAGTACAATGCAAAAGATTAATATCTTAAAATGTAGGGATATGTTAAGAAAAGAAACTTGGAAAGAAGCTTTTATAATATATAATAATATTGGGTATATGAATGTATTAACAGGATTCAAAGGAATCATAAGGAAAATACTAGGAAAGGGATAATATATGAAAAAATATATCTTATTATACGGAGACAAGAAACCAGAAGATAATGTTTGTATTAAAAATATGTTTGAGAATAATAAACAAATTAATTTAGGATGGACTGATTTTGACTATAATCATAATATAAAAATAATAGAAGAACTAATAAAAGATGGAATTGAACAAATTATTTTTTCTGGTTTAGAAATAGGATGGGACAAACTAATAAAAAACATAAAAGAAAAATATCCTAATTTAGTAATAAAAGTAATATGCAATACAGCAGACAGTTTATTATACTATGAATATGAAAGAAACAACTTTTTTAAATTACTAGAATTATCAAAAAATGGTGTAATTGAAGATATTGCTTTTTTAAAAAGAGGACAATATGTAACATATAGTAACTTAGGATATAAGTGTTCATATTTGATGCAAAATTATATTTTAGATAGTAAATTTAAAAGACAAAAAAAGGAACAAAATGAGATAATAGATATAGGAATTTATCCTTTAAATTATACTTGGGACAAAAATATATTTAATCAATTATGCATAGGTAAGATGATAGAAAATGCAAATATTAACTATAATTTACTAGATATGAGAATGCAAGAATTCTTAGAAACAATGGATATTCAAAGTAAACCAGACAAAATTGAGAAAATAGATGAACAAAATATAATTAGAAGAGTGGTAAAAAATGATATAAATATTTCTTGTTCATTCACAGATTATTTCCATACTTTATTTTTCATTAGTATGGAACAAGAAATACCTTGTATCATAGGAAATACATCAGATTTATTTAAGGATGAAGGCGAAGAATTAAAAAGTTACATAGTAACAACAGCAGAAGATAATCCAATTGTAAATGCAGAAATTATAGAAAAGTGTTTAGAAAACAAAGAAAAAGTAGTGGATTTATACAAGAAATGGAAAAAAGAATATAATAAGGAAGCATTAGAGAGTATAAGAACATTTTTAGAAAAGTAGAAAGGACAAGATAAATGCAAAAACTTAAAAATTTTGTTAAAAGGTTTATAAAAAAAGATGGGTTAATATATAAGGTAATTAGAAAGATATATCATATATTAAGTGCAGCAAAGTATAAAATAACAAATGGTAAACAGATAAAAGAAAAACAGAAGTATTATTCAGAACAAGTTGATAATGCAAAAGAAATTATAAAAAAATATCAAGGAAAAGACTATGTTGTATTTTATAATCCAACATGGCTTGGGGTAGCAAATTCTACAAAAGGATTATTTAAAAATATAGTTCCTTTAGAACATGTATATAAAGAAAGAGATATAAAAAAGATTGCACAAGCAATCAATGAAAATAATATAAAGTCAGTCATATTAAGTCAAATTTGTGATGGTTGGACAAGTATAATAAAAGAAATAAAAAAGATAAATAAAGAGATAATTATAAAAGTTATATGGCATGGAAATTGTTATGAGTTTTTTTCTGATTTTACATGGAATCTAAATAAAGAAGTTATGACATTATACAAAGAAAAGAAAATAGATAGTTTTGCGTTTGTAAGAAGTACAATGTATGAATTTTATAAAAAAGCTGGTTTTAAAAGTTTTTACTTGCAAAATAATGTACACTTGGAAAAAATAGAAAAAATAAATAAAAAGAAAAGTGATAAAACAAAAATTGGAATATATAATGCAGATAGTAGAGAACTAAAAAACATATATACAGCTCTTAGTAGTATGAAATTAGTGCCAAATGCAATAGCAGATGTGGTTCCTATTAATGAGGGAGCAAAGAAATTTACACAATTATTAGAACTAGAAACAACAAGTGAAGATGATTATATACCAACTGAAGATTTATTAAAGAGGATACAACAAAATGATGTAAATATATATCCAACATTTACAGAAAATGCTCCAATGTTTCCATTAGAGAGCTTTGAGATGAGAGTACCTTGCTTATTGGGTAATAATAATGATTATTTTGTAGGAACAAAATTAGGTGAATATGTTATATTGACTAAAGAAGATGATTCAGAATATATTAAGGAAAGAATTATTAATTGTATAGAACATAAAGACGAAATTATGAAGTTATATAAAGCATGGAAAAAGGAATTTGACACAAAATGTGAAAAATTAGTATCTGAATTTATAAAAATATAAAACGGAAGTAATAAAAAAGTAGGGAAGAATATGAAATTTGGATTAATGGTAAAAAAAGAAACTAAAAATATAGGTGATGACATACAAGCTTATGCTGTAAAAAGATTTTTACCAAGAATAGATTATTATGTTGATATGAACCATATGGATGAATTTATTCCAGATAAAGAGGAGAAAGTAGCAGTAATTATCAATGGATGGTTTTTACAGTATACACTAAATTGGCCACCATCACCATATATAAAACCATTACCAATATCTATGCATTTTACAAATAAGGATTGGTTTTGGGATACTACAGATAGAGCTTATCATTTACAAGGATATGGATTAGAATATCTGAAAGATATTGAACCAATTGGATGTAGAGATAGCCATACTCAAAAACTACTAGATAGTAAAGGGATAAAAACAGAATATACAGGCTGTATGACATTAACAATTCCAAAGTTTCAAAAAATTGAAAAGCAAGATTATATATGTGCAGTAGATGTAAGTGAAGAAGTAATAGAACAAATAAAGAAAACAACTGATATGGAAGTGAAAATTGTAACACATACAGTACCAGAAGATTATCACAAATTATCTTGGGAAAAAAGGATGGAAAATGTTGAAGAACTTTTAAAATTATATCAAGGAGCAAGAGCTGTTATATCTTACAGATTACATTGTGCACTTCCATGTCTAGCTATTGAGACACCAACTATTTTGTTAAATGAAGAATATCGAAATGATAGATTCGGAGACTATACAGCTTATATTGAATCTTGCAAAGAAGAAGATTTTGTTAGTGGGAAAATAATTTATGATTATAAAAATATATCTACTCATAGTGACAAATGGAAAGAATTAAGAGATAATTTAATAAAAAAATGTGAAGATTTTGTTAAAGAAGCAGAAAAAAGTAATGAAATATATGAAAGCGATATTATTAGTATTAAAGATTATAAGAAGTATGTAATTAAAAAATCTAATTGGCTAAAGGAAACAACTTTAGAATCTTATAAAAGATTTAAGGATGCAGATAAAAAGCTAGAAGGAAACACATTAAAATCTAAAGAAGAAATTTTAAAAGTGCAAGAACAATTAAAGTATTATCAAAATGAACTTCAGCAAGTAGTTAATAAAATGGAAAAATATAAACAAGAAAATGAACAAATTAAAAATTCTAAATAGTGGAAGATAAGAGAAAAATTAAAAGGGGGAAAGTGATAACAATCACGTTATTGTATGGAGAATAATAAAAAAACAAATCAATTAGTAGAATATTTAAACAAATCAAAGTATTCAATTTTGATTATATCAATTGTGATTTTGTTTGCATTTGGAGAAAGAATTATAAGTCAAAGTTTTTCAATTGACACAGAGCTATATATTAAGGATATTGGATTAAGTACTAGATGGGATTGGTGGATTATTCTTAATAGATGGGGATTAGTTTTGCTAAATAAAATTTTTCAAATGGATTCACTACCTATTTTTGTGTCTAACTTTTTAACAGTTGTACTAATGATAGGGTATAGCATATTATTTAATTATCTGTTTTATACTTATTTAAGAGATGAATATAAAGAGAAGTTTTTAAAATTCCAATTTATATTTCCAATTCTTTTTGTAACAAACCCTATTTTTGCAGAACAATATAATTTTATCTTACAAAATATTAGTATTGCATTTACAATTGCTTTAATACCAATAATTTTATTATTAATAGATAAAGCTGGCGAAAGTAAAAAAATATGGCAAAAAATAGTATATTATACAATGCCAATATGTATGTTAATATTGTCATTTGGAGTTTATCAATCTGTTATATTACTATATATTGCAACAGTAGTAGTTTGCTATTTATTAAAAGTGTTGAAAGAAGAAAATAATTCTTGGAAATACTTAGGTAAACAAATAGGTATTTTTTTATTAGCAGCAATTATATATTTTGCTATTGGAAAAATATTAGCTAAAAATAGTCCTAATTCTTCTTATTTACAGTTAGCATGGATAAAAGATACTCCTTACCAATGTATTAGAAATATAATAAATGCAATAAAGCCAGTATTAAAATGTGAGGGTATTTTTTACAACTTTGGATATATTTTAAGTATTATTGCATCAATAGTGTTTATTATATACTTAGGAATAAAAAGAAAATTAAAAATTGGTATATTAATTGCTATGGTAGGACTAATGTTGGCACCTTTTTATATTATGATAATTACAGGAGTAGATCAATTAAAAAGAACACAATTTAATTATTCCTTTGTAATTGGAATTGTATTAATGTTTACAATTATAGCACTTTCACAAAACCAAAAATTAAAATGGATTAGAAATGTAGGAATTCTTCTAATTGGAATTATTACTTATACTCAAAGTTATACAACTGCTAGTTTATTTCATACGGCAGATGTTGTTTATAAAAATGATGTAGCTTTTGCAGAACAACTAATGTATAAAGTAGAAGAAAAAGAATGGTATAATGTGAATGAAGACTATACTCTTATATTTGTTGGAAGACATCAAAAACAATATAAGGATGTATATTTAAAAAGTGAAGTCATAGGTTCATCGTTTTTTGCTTTTGATTATGAATATATTTATGGACTAAATAGTAGAGCTATTGCATTTTTAGAAATACTTGGATATAAATTTAAAGAACCAACAGTACAGGAATTTGAAGAAGCAAAACAATATGTAAAAGAAAATTCAATAAGAATTTGGCCAAATGAGGAATCTATTATATTAAAAGAAGATAATAAGATTATTATAAGGTTATCAGAAGAATATTAAAATAGGAGAGTAAAAATGCCTAAAATAAGTATTATTATACCAGTATATAATGTAGAAAAATATATAAAAAAATGCTTAGAAAGTCTTGCAAATCAAACAATGCAAGACTTTGAAGTTATTATTGTAAATGATGGGAGTAAAGACGATTCGGAAAAAATTATTGAAAATTATATAAAATCGCATCCAAAAATAAAAATAAATTATTATAAAAAAGAAAATGGGGGATTAGCATCAGCTAGAAATTATGGGGTAAAATATGCAAAAGGAGAGTATCTTTCTTTTCTTGATCCAGATGATTTTATTGATAAAGATTTATATCAGAAATTAGAAGTTTACATGGATAAAAAAATTGATATGATTAAATTTAAAATGAAAACTATCAATGAGAAAGGGAAAATTCTAGAGAAGTTAGATGGACCTGTTTTCGAATGTTGTACAGGAGAAGAAGCTTATAAAAAGTTGTGTATTAATGATAAGTTTTTAGATCCTGCGTGTATTTACTTATATAGAAGGGAGTTTTTTTGTGAAAATAATTTTAAATATCGATTGAGATATCATGAGGACTTTGGTTTAACATCATTAATTATGATAAAAGCTAAAAGTGTAATTTCAACCAAATATTATGGATATAACTATTTGCAAACTGAAAATAGTTTAACTAGAAGTCAAGGTTACCAAAAAAACAAACAAAGAGCAAAAGATTTATTAAATCATTATGATTATATGGAAAAGATAATTGATACATATCCTATTCGGAGAAGAAACTAAAGACTATGTAAAAAGATATTATACAAATTCCATCCTTCTAAAAGCAGAAACTTTAAGAGGTAAAGAATTTAATGAATATATAAAAGAACTAAAAAAAAGAAAGATATATGAAAACATAAAGCCGGAAAATAATAAACAATTATTAAAAAGGCTATTGATTAAGTGGAATATAAGGTTATATTTAAAAATGAGGTAAGAAATATGGTTAAAGTAAGTATAATTGTGCCATTTTATAATGTAGAAAAATATATAAAAAAATGTTTAGAAACTTTAGTTAATCAAACATTACAAGAAATAGAAATCTTACTTGTAAATGATGGGTCAAAAGATAACTCAGAGCAAATTGCAAAAGAATATTGTGAAAAATATCCTGAAAAAATAATTTATTTGGAAAAGGAAAACGGTGGGTTATCAGATGCAAGAAACTATGCAATTCCACAAGCTAAAGGAGAATATATTGCATTTTTAGATTCTGATGACTATGTAGAGTTAGATATGTATGAAAAAATGTATAAATTGGCAAAAGAAGATAATAGTGATATGGTGGAATGTGATTTTTTTTGGGAGTATCCAAACAAACAAAAAGAAGACATAGGAAAAATATATCAAGGAACACATGAAATGTTAGAAAAAATTAGAGTTGTTGCTTGGAACAAACTTATAAAAAAAGAAATATTAAAAAAGACAAAAATAGAATTTCCAAAAGGATATCGATATGAAGATGTAGAATTTACATATAAGTTAATACCATATATAAAAAAAGTTTCATTTCTAAAGAAACCATGTATACACTACTTACAAAGAGAAAGTTCAATTTCAAATTTACAAAATGAACGAACAAAAGAAATATTTGACGTTTTAGATCATGTAATAGAATATTACAAAGAAAAAGATATTTATAGTGAATATAAAGAAGAATTAGAATATATTTATATGAGATATTTACTTTGTAGTTCTTTATTAAGAATAGTAAAAATAGAAAAAAAGGAAACAAGAGAAGATTTATTAAATATGACATGGGAAAATTTAAATACAAGATTTCCTAACTGGAAGAAAAATAAAATACTGGTAACAAACAAAAGTGCAAAAAATTTATATATGAGAACAGTTAATAAATTTACATATAAAATATATTGCAAAATATTTAGGAGAATTTAAATGGAAAAAGTAAAAGAAGTATTTAGTATGAAGAATATAAATGAAGAAAATATGCTTTGTTTTTTTATTATGATATGTCCTATATTAGATATGGTTAGTTTTTTATATAGGAACACATTTAATACAAATTTTTCTCCATCAACAATTATAAGACCAATAATACCAATTATTATTGCTATTTATTTATTTTTTAAAGAAAACAAAAAATTTAGACTATATACTGCAATTAGTGTCTGTGTTTATATTATATATGGAATTCTTCATTTAATAGTGTTTAAAACTCAAATAACAAAGAGCAGTTATAGTAATTCAATACATGAAGCACAATATCTAGTAAATTATTCATTTATGATCTTAAATTTATTTTTGTATTTATATTTATTTAGAAATAATACAAACCAAGACAAATTATTTAAAAGTGTAATGATAGCAAATATTATTTATATTATTTCTATATATATTTCTATTTTTACAAAAACATCTTCTAGTACATATATAGAAAAGATAGGATATAAAGGATGGTTTGAATCAGGAAATAGTATTGGAGCAATTTTAATTTTATCTCTATTTATAATTATTAAATATATAAAAGATAAAAAGTACAGAAAAATTGTAATTCCGATAATTATTTTAGATGGGATTTTTTTAACTATATTATTGGGTACAAGAGTTGGATTAATAGGATTTATCTTTGTAATTGTTAGTTATATTTTCTCAGAGATAATAGAAGGAGTAATAAAAAGAAAGAAAGTAAACAAAAAAACAATTGTTGGAGGAATAGCTGTAGTGGCAACGGTTTTGTTAATTGTTATAACAGTTGGATCTACTACTTTACAAAGAAAAAAACATTTAAGAGATATTGAGAATAACATTATAGATGAGAGCAATAATCAAACATCACATATAACAGGAAGTTTATTAGAAATAAAAGAAAATATTGACAATGCAACTTTAGAAGAAGGATATATGAATGAAGAACAAAAAAAATCTATTATAGATTTATATGATACTGCAAATAGATTAAAGATAAAAAATAATGATCAAAGGATGCAACAACTTATATATCATGTTGCACTTATAAAAAATCAGCATGATTTAACATATATAATGTTTGGAAATGGATACGTTACAAGTTTTAGAGAATTAGTACTTGAAATGGAAATACCAGCATTTTTGTTTAACTTCGGAATCATTGGGTTTATATTATATTTTGTTCCTTTCTTGGGAATATGGATTTATGGTTTTTATAAAGGAATTAAAAATATACAAAAAATTGATTCTACATATTTAATATTATTTATAGGATGTAGTTTTGTATTTGTATTGTCATTTTTTGCAGGATATACATTTTTTAATTCTTCAAATATGATAATAATTATAGTGTTAAATACATTATTAGTTTGTAGAACAAAGAAGTTTGAAAAGGAGAAGTAAATGAAAAAGAAACTTTTATTTGGAATAACAGGACTAACATTAGGTGGAGCAGAAAGAGTATTAGTTGATTTAGCAAATACATTATGTGATACATATGATATTACCATTTTTACTATATATGCAAAAGGAGAACTCGAAAAACAAATATCCAAAAAAATAAAATTGAAATCATTATATAGTAATTCTTATTGTGAATTATCAAAACTAAAAAAGTACATTATTATGCCTTTAAGAATATTGTTATTTAAAAATAGAATATATAATAACAACATAAAAGATAATTATGATGTGGAAATTGCATTTTTAGAAGGTCCAATTACAAGACTCTTTAGTGTTAAAAATAACAATACAAAAAAAGTAGCATGGATTCATAATGATATATCTGTTGTTTTTGGAAAAGGAATAAAAGCAAAAATAAAAAAGAGACTTGATCAGAAAACATACTTAAAATATGATAATTTAATATTTGTAAGTAATGAGAATTTAGAAAAGTTTAAAGAAACCTATCCAAAGATAGATGTAAATAAAAGAGTAATTTATAATTATATAGAAAGAAAAAATATTTTGCAAAAAGCAAAGGAAGAACAAAAAGATAAATTTAAACCAGATGAAATAAATTTTGTGACAGTAGCAAGACTTGTACCACAAAAAGGAATTGATAGATTAATAAAAGTTCATACGAAATTAATAAAAGAAGGACTAAAAAACCACATTTATATAATAGGAGAAGGAGAAGAAAGAAAAAAATTAGAACAAATGATAAAAGAAAATAAAATAAATGAAACATTTACTTTATTGGGAAAAAAAGAAAATCCATATCCATATATAAAAAATGCAGATTATTTTTGCTTGTTTTCAAGGTTTGAAGGCTATGGAATGGTTTTAGAAGAAGCTAAAATATTAAACAAACCAATTTTGATTACAAACACAGCAGCAAGAGAAGCAGTAGAAGGATATTCAAGAGCAACTATAGTTAATAATGAAGAAAAAGATATTTATAAAGTAATGAAACAAAAGATTAAAGAACAAAAACCGGAAGAACAGATAAAAGAAAATCAGACAGAAGAAAATAATATTATTTTTGATATTATAAAGATGATAGAAGAAAAATAGAGTAGGAAAGAAATTGTAAAATGGAAATTAAAGAAAAATTAAAAGTATCAGTATTAACTGCAACATATAATAGGGAGCAATTATTAAATACATTATATAATAGTTTAATAAAAAATTCTAAATATAATGTAGATATAGAATGGCTTATAATGGATGATGGGTCAACAGATAATACAAAAAAAGTAGTAGAAGAATTTATAAAAGCAAATGAAATAACTGTAAAATACTATAGTCAAAAAAACCAAGGCAAAATGGTAGCTATAAACAATCTAGTAAATCATGCAACAGGAAAATTAATAATTGAATGTGATTCAGATGACTATTTTACTGAAAATGCATTTGAAATAATAGAAAATGAATATGATGAATATAAAAATAAGAAGAACATTTACGGATTATGCTTCTTAAAATATGATCAAAATGGAAAAAATATGGGGAATGAATTTAAGAATAAAAAGACAACCATGTTTGACTTATATTTTAAAGAAGGAGAAAAAGGAGAAAAAGCAATTGTTTTTATAAGTGATTTTAGAAAAAAATTTAAGCATGAATTAGAGAAAAATGAAAAATTTATAACAGAGGCTAGGATGTATCATAAAATGGATGAGGAAGCTCAAGTTTTATGTTTTAATAAGCCTATTATGATATGTGAATATCAAAAAAATGGATATACAAAAAATATAGAAAAAGAATTTAAAGAAAATCCATATGGTTATTATTATTACTTCTTAGAAATTTTACAAAGAGATACAAGAGGGATTAAGTTTTCAAAAAGGTTATATGTGATAAAACACTTAATCTTATTTACAACTTTGACTAATGAAAAGAAGAATATAAATAAAATTAAAGGTATAAGAAACAAAGTCCTCTATGTTTTATTATATATACCGGGAAAAATAAAGACAAAAAATACTTTTTTGAAATAAATAATTACAAAAATAATAGTCAAAAGGAAAAAATTAGTTGTTGCAAAATTGTAAAAAAAATGATAAAGTGTAAGAAAAGAAAATGGGGGGATTATAATGAAAAAAAGAGGAATTAAATATAAAATAGCAATACTTTTTGTTGCAATGGTCATAATAATAAGTTCAAAAGCATACGCAAAATCGGATATCATTGTTATGCTAGATCCAGGACATGGAGGAAATGATTCAGGTGCAGTAGGAGGTGGATTGCTTGAGAAAAATATTAATTGGAAGATAGCATCAAGAGTTAAACAAATATTAGATAATACACCAGGAATAACTGGAATATTAACTAAATCAGAAGATGAAACTTTGGATAAGAACTTAGATAGGCGTATTCGAGCAGATAGGGCAAGAAATAATAATGCAGATTTACTAGTGAGTTTTCATATAAATTCAAATAATTCATCAAATAAATTATCAGGAGCAGAAGTATATATAACACATAATACAAAACAAAAAAGATATTATGAATATTCCAATAAATTAGGAATGAGTATATTAGAAAACTTGAGAAATGTAGGAGTTCGTTCGTTTGAATATAAACCTAAAACTAAGGTAGGAACACCTGGAGATGTATATTCAGATGGAGTTGTTGCTGACTATTATGGAATTATCAGTTGGCCTATGCATTATGGAATACCAAGTGTTTTAGTAGAACATTGTTTTATAAATAATCCTTCAGATAGAATAAACTATTTAAATGATTCTATGATAAACAAGATGGCAGAGGCTGATGCAAAAGCGATTATTGATAATAAAGAATTATTTAGAAGAGAATATATAGGAAATGTTAATACGGAATTGATTAGCATAGACCAAATTCAATCTTCAACAGGAAAAAGCTATATAGGTGGTTATATGTATATAGCAGAATGGGTAGGAAATGACTGTAGAACACCAAGTGATATGCCTAATATAACATTAAAGTCAACAGACGGAAAAGTATCTCAAAAGATGTATGTAGGGTATGAAGGTGGAATTAAATATTACTTTGATAAAAATATGGAAGATTTAGATATTAATAAAGAATATTATATAGAGGTTGAATTAACAGGCAAAAAAAATATTGCTCCTACTGATAATAAGAAACAAATAGTTAATTTACCAAATAAAACATTAAACCAAGATTACAAGGGTAGAACTTTAAAAACTATTAATAATAAAGTTGTATTTTCAGAAGGAGAATACAAAGGAGATATAAAAACAACACTAGAAAATATAAAATTAGTACAAAATGGAAACGGAGAAAGTTACATTGGTGCATATGCTAATATTGAAGAAATTGTAGATGGAGTATCAAGAACACCTAGATCAATGCCAGAAGTCTATTTGAAATCAACAGATGGTAAAGTATCTCAAAAAATGTATGTAGGATATGAAGAGCAAGCCAAATACTATTTTGATGGAAAAATTGAATATTTAGATACTTCAAAAGAATATTACATAGAAGCAGTCTTGACAAGTGAAGATAATATATCAAAAAACAAGATACAAAAGATTGCAACAGGAGATAAAACAATTGGTGAATTTAACGGTATTACAGTAACTTCAAAAGGTGATAATATAATATTAACATATGAGGGAAATATTAATACTGAATTATCAGAAATGAAAGTTATTCAAAATGCAAAAGGAGAAAATTATATTAGTGGAAATATTTATATAGCAGAATGGGTAAAAAATGTTTGCAAAACACCAAGTACACTTCCTAGTATGAAATTAAAATCAACAGATGGAACATTTGAAAAAGAGATGTATGTAAATCATAAAGATGGAATTGCATATTATTATGATGTTAATATAGAAAAAATAGATATTTCTAAAGAATACTATATAGAGGTACACTTAACAAATCCAAACAATAAAGTAGCAGAAGATTTGAAAACGCAAGTGGCTAAAATTAAGTTACAAGGTGAAGTTGGAATAACAACTAGTGAATACAAAGTAATAGTAGATGAAAATAAAATTAAATTAAAAGATAAGAGTAAATATTATGGAACAATAAATACAGAATTATCAAAGATGAAAATAATACAAAATGGAAAAGGAGACAACTATATAAGTGGATATATATATATAGCA
>CAUBRZ010000009.1 GCA_958438515.1 uncultured Clostridium sp.
GTAAAACTTCTCTTTTTGCTATATATCCTTTTCTTGGCACTATTCTTCCCTCCTTGATTTTTTAGTTGATACATAAAATTTGTATCTAGGTACTCTGGAAAGTATTTTACTTTCCCGTAAGTGCGTATAATCTATTTCAAATTTAAGTACCTTAAATTAGTAAATATGAGTTATATGCACCTAATTTTTCACTTGTTTTTATTTTTTAGGTCTTTTTGCTCCATATTTAGATCTAGCTTGCATTCTATCTTTAACACCTGCTGTATCTAATGTTCCTCTGATGATATGGTATCTAACACCTGGAAGGTCTTTTACCCTACCACCTCTGATTAATACAACACTATGTTCTTGTAAGTTATGTCCAATACCTGGAATGTAAGATATAACTTCATAACCATTTGAAAGTCTAACTCTGGCAACTTTTCTTAAAGCTGAGTTTGGCTTTTTAGGTGTAACTGTTTTTACTACTGTACATACTCCTCTTTTTTGTGGAGCTCTATTGTTTGTTAATCTTTTATTTTTAGAGTTATATCCATGTTGAAGAGCTGGTGCAGTTGATTTTGTTACTCCTGTTTTTCTTCCTTTTCTTACTAATTGATTAATTGTTGGCACTTAAATTTCACCTCCTACTTTTTATTTTTTGTTACGGAATTGCACAATACAAGCAATTTACAATAACTATTTTATTTTACCATGTTTATCCATATAAGTCAAGAAAAAACTTGGAATTTCTTCCAAGCTTTATCCTTTTTCACATTATCTTATATCTTCTTCTGTTTCATGATCTGATTTAAATACATAATTTCCTTTTTCCCATTCATAAGTTCCTTTTCTTGCTTGATCATTTTTCTTCTGTTCTAATACCTTTTTAAGATTTTCTGCACGTTTATTTTCTGCCTCTACTCTTTTTTCATGTTCTAAATCTTCACCTTTTTCTTGCATTTCACTCATGTACCTATTATATTGTTCATTAAGATCTTCTTCCTGAATTTTCAAATCAGTTTCATCTTCAATATTAAGATTTTCTTCCTCTATATCTGAATATTTTGCTTCATTCATAGCAATTCTTTTCATTTCTTCTTGAGCATCTTTTAAAGCTTTATCAATAATTCCTTGTTCTATGTCTTTTGGTATTTTAGATTCCATTCTATCACGGAATTCTTTCTTCTTATCACTACCTTGCTCTTTGCCATCTTCCTTATTAGCTTGATCTAATATTGCTACTTTATTTTTATTACCATTTAAAAATAATTGTTTTGCTTTTGATTTTATTTTATCCATAAATCCTAAAAATGCTACCTTTGCTCCTTTTTCCACAGTTGCTTTTCCTTGTTTTTTCGCAAGTTCAGCTTCTCTTAGTATTTGCAATCTTTCTTCTTTACTAATTTTTGAGTCTTTGTCATACATTCCTCTTAGATTGTAAATCATACTAATATCAATTTCATCCATTCTTTTTTGTCCAACTTCTTTTGTTTTTAATTCTTTTCTCATTATTTTTAGATATTGTTGTGCTTTATCAGTATTAAATTCACTGTCATACTCCTCTAATACTTGTAAAATACTAATATCCATATCAGTAATATTGTCATTGCCAATTTTCTCGATTATATCGTTTTTATCAATTTCTGGTAATTTTTTTCTTTCTATTATTTTTTGCAAATTGCCATTATTTACATTTGTTACAAAAAAACAATCTTCTTTTGCACTATAAAGAATTTTTACCTTTTCATTGTCTAAGCTTTCTACTTCGTCTTCTTGTAAATCTATTTCATCTTTTGGCTGTTCTACTCCATCTTCTTGTAGTTCTATTTCATCTTTTGGCTGTTCTGCTCCATCTTCTTGTAGTTCTATTTCATCTTTTGGCTGTTCTGCTCCATCTTCTTGTAGTTCTATTTGTTCTTCCGGTAATTCTATTTCTTGTTCTTTTTCAAAATCAATAACATAAATTTGATCATCTTTTAACTCTGGTGGCATTTTAAATGGTTCTCTTAATTTTTCTAAGTATTTTTCACAAAGACTATTTTCTTCTTCTAACCTTTTTCTATCTACGCTTGTTTGTAATAATTCATCTTGTAATTTCCTTAATTCAGCTCCGTTAATTTCATGTCCTTCCTCATCATATTGGTAAGAAAACTGTTCTAATTCCAATTCTTTAGTTTTTGATAAAATTTCTATTTTCTTAATTTCTAAATCTATCTCTTTTCTTCTTTTTGCTATCTCTTTTCTTGTCTCATCTTGAATTTTATTCATTTTAAAACGAATTTTTTCTCTAGTATCCCTTTCTTTTACTTTTTTATCTATTACCATTTTTTCTTTTTCGTTTTGTAATTTTTGAGACTCTTCCTTTGCTTTTTCTATTTCAGCTAATCTTTGTTTTTTTTGCTCTGCTTTAGCTGTTCTCTTTTCATTTTTCAAGTCAGTAATCTCATTTTCAATTTTTTCTTGCTCTTTTTTGGCGTTTTCTATTTGTTTTTTATATTCTTTTTTAACATCAATAGGATCAACTCCCATGTCAGAACCATCATTTGTTTCATATATTTCAGATAATTCTTCCTCTAATTTTTCAATATGTAAATTGCTTCTATTTAAATCTAGTTTTTTGTCATTAATTTTATTTTCTAAAAACTTAACATCTGGGCTGTCATTTTTTATCCCATTTTCTCGTTCTTGTATTTCACTTTCTTTTATTGCTATTTCTTTTTCCTTTTTTAGAAGTTCCTCATTTTTCCCTGTTTTCATATATTTATTTTCTTCTTGATGATATTCTTCCATTATTTTATCAATATTTCTGATATCCATATCTATACCATTCCTCTCATTATATCACTATTTATTATTATAACAGGTATTTCCTTCTTTATCAACATTTTTATGTAAATTTCTACATTTTTTAATAAAAAAGTAATATTTTGGTAAAACTTCTGTAATATAAAAAAGAAATCTAAAATTCCTTTAGACTTCTTTTAGCCATTTGACTATATCTTTCTTTTTTGTCTTTTATCTTTTTCCCCTCTAGTTCGGGTAAAATCCCAAAATTAGCATTCATTGGCTGAAACTTCTCATTAGGAGTTGCTATATATTTAGATAATGCTCCTATTACAGTTGTATTAGGAAAAGTAACTTTTTTATCTATATTTTTAAATTTATTAATAGCATTTAAAGATGCTATCATTCCTGAAGAAATAGATTCTACATAACCCTCTACTCCTGTAATTTGTCCTGCAAAATAAATATTATTATTAGATTTCAAATTATAAGTTTCATCCAACAATTCAGATGAATTTATGTAGGTGTTTCTATGCATAACGCCATATTTAACAAAATCTGCCTGTTCAAGTCCTGGTATTTTACTAAATACTCTTTTTTGTTCTCCATATTTTAAATTAGTTTGAAACCCAACTAAATTATACAAACTTGCCTGTTTGTTATCTTGTCTTAGTTGGATTACTGCATATGGTCTTCTTCCTGTTCTCGGATCATCAAATCCAACAGGTTTTAATGGCCCAAACCTTAATGTATCTATCCCTCTTTTTGCCATTATTTCTATAGGCATGCATCCTTCAAATATCTCTTTTTTTTCAAATTCATGTAGAGTCACTACTTGAGCATTTACAAGTTCTTCCCAAAATTCTTCATATTGTTCTTTACTCATTGGAAGATTTATATAGCTTTGCTCTTCTTTATTTTGATTCTCTAATCTTTTTTTCCATTCTTCTATAGTTTCTTCTTTTTTCTTTTCTTGTTTATATCTATCTCCATAAAATGCGATATCAAAATCGATGCTTTCTTTACATACAATTGGTGCTGCAGCATCATAGAAATAAAGTTTATCTTGCCCTGTTAATTTAGCTATTTGTTCTGCCAATTTAGGAGATGTTAATGGTCCTGTTGCAACTATTATAACTCCATCTTTTGCCATACTTTCTATATCAGTTACTTCTTCATGTATAATCTGTATTTTAGATTCATTTTCTATTTTTTCAGTTACTTTCTTTGAAAACAAATCTCTGTCTACTGCTAGTGCTTGTCCTGCTGGAACGCTTGTTTTATCTGCAATTTGAATTAATAGTGAATCTAATTTTCTTAGTTCTTCTTTTAATAATCCACATGCATTTGTTAATAAATTTGATTTAAAAGAATTACTGCATACTATTTCTGCTAAATCTTTATTTGTATGTGCTGGTGAATAGCAAGTGGGCTTCATTTCATAAAGTCTTACATTAATTCCTCTTTTTGCTATTTGATATGCTGCTTCACATCCTGCTAAACCACCACCAATTACTGTTATATATTCTTTCATTATCTTTCCTCTTCTTCTAATTCCTCTTTTTTTAATTCTTCCCACGATTGAGATTCCTCTGAATTTTTATAATTTATTTCTAAAATTTTATATTTTAATTTTGAAATCTCTTTTTTTACTTCTGCGTATTCTTGCATATCATATTCTAATGATTCTATTTTTAATTTTTCATATATTTCAGCTATTTTCTTTAATATATTATATCTTTTTTGTATATCTTCTACATCTTCTAGATACTTATATAATTCTTCAAGTTTACTATTCAATTCTGTTTGTCTTAATTCATCTTGTTTCTCTTCATATTTTTCCATCCAATTTTTCATACAAACCCCCCTATTCGAATAACTCCATAATATCTTCTTTCGAAAGTTTATTAATAAATGTTGTCTTTGTATCTAGCATACTATCTGCTAGCTTAGCCTTTCTTTGTTGTAGTTCATATATTTTTTCTTCTATCGAATTCTTAGTTATCAATTTGTAAACTTGAACATTATTTTCTTGTCCAATTCTATACGCTCTATCTGTTGCTTGATTTTCTGTTGATACATTCCACCATGGATCATAATGTATTACCATATCTGCTCCTGTTAAATTTAATCCTGTTCCCCCTGCTTTTAGTGATATTAAAAAAACCTTTATTTCTGGATTTTTATTAAATTCTTCTACTAGACGTATCCTTTCATCTACCTTTGTAGAACCTGTTAATTTAAAATACCTTATATTTCTTAATTTTAATTCCTTTTCTATAAATTCGAACATTGATGTATATCCTGAAAACAGCAATATTTTGTGACCAGCATTTGTTGCCTCTTGTATAATTTCCATACATTGTTCTAACTTACTGCTTCCAGAATTATAGTTATTTATAAATAAACTTGGATGACAACATATTTGCCTTAATCTAGTTAGAGCTGCTAATATTTGCATACGACTTGATTGATATCCATTTACTTCTATTTGTTCCAATAGTTCTTGTTTTGCATTAGCTAAATAACTTATATATATATTTCTTTGTTCCTCAGTCATTTCATTATTTAATATTGTTACTGTTTTTTCTGGTAATTCTGTTAGAACTTCTTTTTTATTTCTTCTAAGAACAAAAGGCTCAATTAACATCTTTAGCTTTTCAAGTGTATTTTCATCATTTTCTTTAACTATTGGTGTTTCATAAATATTCTTGAATTTTTTATATCCAAATAGGTAACCTGGCATTATAAAATCAAAAATAGACCATAGTTCTGCTAGTGAATTTTCAATTGGTGTACCAGTTAGTGCATATCTAGTATCAGCTTTTATTCTTTTTATAGATTTAGCATTTTGAGTATTACTATTTTTTAGGTATTGGGCTTCGTCTGCTATTATAAATCTAAACGTATAATCACTTTGCTTATATAGTTCTATATCTCTTTTTAGTAAGTCATAAGATGTTATAACCAAATCATAATTTCCTAAATTCTTTATTTGTCTTTTTCTTTCTTGCAAACTCCCTCTTATTACTAAAGTTTTTAGTTCTTTAGCAAATTTTGTAGCCTCATTTTGCCAATTTAATGTTAAAGAACTTGGACAAATAACCATACTTGTTCTTATTTCATTTTTACTTTGTTTGGAATTTCTTATATAATCTACAATAACAGATAATATTTGTATTGTTTTTCCGAAGCCCCATATCATCTGCTAGAATTCCCCCAAATCTATAATTATCTAAAGTTTTAAGCCATTTAAATCCTGTCTTTTGATAATATCTTAATATCAGATTTAAATCTTCTGGAATTTGTATATTTTCTTCTGATTGTTCTTTATCTAATTCATTTACAATTTCTCTAAATTGAGTATTTTTAGAAATTTCACTTCCCTTTACTTCTTTTAGTAGCTCATTTAAGTAGAAACTTCTATAAATAGGTAGTTTTATTTCTCCTTCTGCTAATTCTTTATAATCTATATCCATTCCTGTTACTAGTTTATCTAGAAAATCCACTTGTTTATTATTTTCTAATTCTATAAAACTCCCATCTTTTAATCTATGGTATTTCTTCTTTAATGCATATTTTGTTAATATTTCCTCTAAATCGTTAGGATTGATATCTATATTTTCTAAATTAATAGATAATAAATCATTTTCTATTTTTACTCCAATTCCACCTATTTTAGTATGTTTAATCTGATTTTTCTTAAAATTATCAGTTACCAATACTTCGAATTGTTGCATATAGTAATCAATATCTTGAGTTAAAAATTCATATATTTTATCATCATCTGGTAATATAAATCTTAAATTTTTAGTGTCTAACATAAACCCTGTTTGTCTAAAGTTATTTAATATTTCAGTTTCTTTGATAATATTTCTCGGAAATTCAAATTTTATTTTCTGATCTAATGGATTGAATTCATTATTCCCATAGCAAAATTTAACATCAGCAATTAAATATTTATTTTTGTCAAAATCAAGAAACAATTTTGCAGTTAATTGCTTCGGCTTATATTTTTCAATTTCTTCTTTTGGTATATCTTTAATTTTAATAGCATCTTTTACTTTTGGTAAAATTATAGAAAATAATTGTGCTAATTCACTTTTTCCTAATTTTACTTCTGTTATATAATTTTTCCTAAAAAGTTCTAACAATTTTAAATTTGTTTCTTCAAATTGTTTTGTACATCTATATAATTTTCTATCATCCAATATGTATTTATATTTTTTCCCTGTTATAATTGTAACTTTATAAATTTCTATATTAGGTTCAATAACGTATTCATTCTCATTAAGTTTTTTAAATTCAAATTCAATTTTCGGATCCTGATTAGTAAATTCAATTATTTCTATATTACAATCTTTTTGAAAATCTACTTTTCTATTTTCCAGTACTTCAAATAAATCATCAATAGCACTATTACCTACGATAATACTTGTTTCACTTAGAGCTTTTCCATAATATTTATAATTAGTATTTGAATTAGAATTTGCATATTTTATAACCTCTGCATATTTCATTATAAAATCTAATATTTTTTTGCTATCTTCTTCAAATGCTTCTTCTGTATGTATAAACTCAAGTTTTTCTCCATAACGATATAATTCTTTGTTAATCATTCTTGTATAAAATTCTGATAAATTCTTTATTTTATACATCTTTTTATTTCCTATTTTAAATTCTATTTTCATATCTCCTAAAAATTTGTCATAGAAAATCTGTGGTTGTATTTTAATATCACCTGGTTTTTTTGTATTTTCTTTACAAGGTTTTATTTTCTCTATTTCTTCATTATAAAAAATGTGTACAATTTGCTTGAAGTTCTTATATTCTTCCTTTTCCGTTGCCATTTTCTCTACCTCACTTGGCATAATATTATATATTACTTTACTGTAAAAAGCAAGTATTAGATATATAAAGTCTCCCAAAATATTTTACTCATATTTCCTTTTTTTAAATTTTGTAGTAAAATAATATCAGAAATAATTTAAATAAATATTTCTTCATATTAAATACCTTTTTAGGAGGTAACCATTTTGAAAAAATATAAAATTGCCATTGTTGGCGCAACAGGTCTTGTTGGTAGATCTGTAATTAAAGTTTTAGAAGAAAAAGAATTACCAATAGAAAATTACTCATTATTTGCAACAAAAAAGTCTGCTGGAACAATACTAACAATTTTAGGAAAGGATTATGTTGTACAAGAATTGACTAAAAACTCATTTGATTCAGGTTATGATTTTGCTATTTTTTCAGCAGGAAGTAATACATCTAAAGAATTTGCTCCTATTGCTGCCAAAAATGGATGTATAGTAATAGATAATAGTAGTTATTTTCGTATGGAAGAAGATGTCCCTTTAGTAGTCCCAGAAGTTAATTTTGAAGATGTCCACAATCATCATGGAATAATTGCAAACCCAAATTGTTCAACAATTCAAGCTGTATTACCATTAAAAGCGTTAGATGACAAATACAAAATCAAAAGGATTGTTTATTCTACATATCAAGCTGTATCAGGTGCTGGAAAAGATGCTTTATATGATTTAGAAAATACAGATGGTTCAAAACCATTAAAAAAATTTCCATATCCTATTTATAATAACTGTTTACCACATATTGATACTTTTATGGAAAATGGATATACAAAAGAAGAATTAAAAATGATAAATGAAACCAGAAAAATTCTACACAATCCAAATTTAAGAATTACAGCAACAACTGTTAGAGTTCCTGTTAGCAATTCGCACTCTGAATCTATTAATGTAGAATTTGAAAACGACTTTAAAATAGATGATTTATATTCTACATTAAAAAACTTTCCAAACATAATTGTAATAGACGACCCTTCTTCTAATTTATATCCTATGCCTATTACAGCGACAGGGCACGATGAAGTTTTTGTTGGTAGAATACGCCGTGATGAAAGTGTGAAGTCTGGTGTTAATCTTTGGGTTGTAGCAGATAACATTAGAAAAGGTGCTGCTAGCAATGCTGTTCAAATTGTAGAAGGTTTAATAAAAAATGATGCTAAATAATAATTTTATTTAGCACCATTTACAAGTTTTATTTAACTAAATCTTTCATATTATATAAGCCTGCCGGTTGTTTTACAATAAATTCGGCAGCTTTTATTGCTCCTTCAGCAAACACTTGTCTTGAATAAGCTTTATGAGTAATTTCTAATGTTTCATTTTCGCCAAAAAACTGTACTGAGTGTTCCCCTACTATATTTCCACCTCTTATAGAAGAAAAACCTATTTCATTTTTATTTCTTTTTTCTCTTTTTTGCATTCTTTCAAAATTATATTTCTTTTCTCCTTCAAACACTTCGTTTATTGCATCTGCTAAAAGTATCGCTGTTCCACTTGGACTATCTATTTTTCTATTATGATGTGTTTCTATTATTTCAATATCACTTTGTTTTAGTACTTCTGCTATTTTTTGAACTATGTTTGCCATTAAATTAATATCTAAAGACATGTTAGAGCTTCTAAATATAGGTATTTCTTTTGATAATTCTTCTAATTTTACTAACTCTTCTTTTGAAAAACCTGTTGTTGCTATAACTACTGGAACTTTATTTTCTTTTGCATATTTTAGTATTCCAAATGTAGCTTGTGGAATAGAAAAATCAATTATAACATCTACATTTTGTGTTATTTCTTCTATGTTATTATATATTGGGAAATCATTTTCATTATTCTGTTTTATATCAACTCCACAAACTATTTTTAAATCTTCTTGTTTTTCCACTGCTTTTATTATTTCTTTTCCCATTCTTCCCATGGCACCATTTAATAATATATTCATTTTTGTTTTTCTCCCTACTATATTTTTATATTAAATTATGTTTTTTCATTATTTCTTCCATATATTTTTTATTTTCATTAGATAATTCTATTAAAGGTAATCTAGGATATCCAAAATCGTATCCCATTAAATTTAATGCATATTTTACAGGTATTGGATTTACCTCTTTAAATAATGCATCTATCAAATCTAGAACTTCTAATTGCATTTTTGTTGCTTTCCTTATCTCTCCATCAAAATATCTTCTTGTCATTTCATGAGTATATTTTGGCATAACATTTGATAAAACTGATATTACTCCTTTTCCTCCTAAAGAAAGAATTGGTATTATTTGGTCATCATTTCCAGAGTAAATATCCAAATCTTCTTTGCATAAGCTTGCTATTTTAGCAACTTGTGAAATATTTCCACTTGCCTCTTTTATCCCTACAATATTTTCAATCTTAGAAAGTTCTTTACACGTTTCTGGAGTAATATTTACTCCAGTTCTACTAGGCACATTATATAATACAATAGGAATATTGACAGCATTCGAAATTTCAGTATAATGCTTAATTAAACCTTTTTGTGTTGTTTTATTATAATATGGAGTTACTACTAGTATAGCATCTGCTCCTTCTGTTTGTGCAAACTTAGATAATTCCACTGCTGCTTTTGTATTATTAGAACCTGTTCCTACTATAACTTTTGTTCTTTTTGCTACTTTTTGTATTGCAAATTTTATAGTTTCTTTTCTTTCTTGGTCAGTCATTGTAGCTGATTCTCCTGTAGTCCCACATACTATTATTGCATCTACATTATTCTCTATTTGAAAATCAATTAATTTTCCAAACTCATCAAAGTTAACTCCATTTTCTGTAAATGGTGTTGCTATTGCTGTGCCACAGCCTTCGAATATAGTTTTTTTCATTTTATGATCATTCCTTTCTTTTTAATTTAATATCATTTTCCTAGTTCTTTGTCTTAAATCAAGGTCTTATGTAATTCTTCTACTATGTTATTTTCAAGATTGTCTACTACAATTTCAATTTTTGACTGTGTTAGATTAATATCTTTTATTTCAATATTGTATCTTTTTAAAATATCGATTACTTTATTTAATACTACATTATCTTGTGTAATTCCATATCCTATAATACTTAATTTAACTATGTTTTTTTGTATAACTTCATAATTTGGATAATTAACTTCTAACAATTCTTGAACTTTATTTTGCTCTGCCTTTTTTATTCTAAATTGTATTTGTTTATTATCTTCTCCTTTTCTAAACATTTCCACAATTATATTTCTTGATAATAATTCTTGATAAATTTCTATTATTTCACTTTCTTTAATCCTTTTATTATTCTGCATATAAATCTGTACTAAATTCTCATTTTTTACAATACTTTTTACTTCTGATATTTCTATCTTTTTACAGATTTTTGTTCCTCCTTGATTAGAAAACGTGGATTTTGCAATTATGTCACAATCAAATCTTTTCCCTATTTCAATACATCTGTTATGCAAAACCTTTGCTCCTGCATCTGCAACCTCTTGCATTTCGTCAAATGATATTTCATCTAATTTTTTTGCTATTGTTATCATATTCGGATCACTAGAATAAATACCATCTACATCCGAGAAAATATAACATTTGTCTGCCCCAAGACTTGCTTGTAACGCTACTGCAGTTGTATCAGAACCACCTCTTCCTAGTGTAGTAATATCCTGATTTTGATTTACTCCTTGGAATCCTGCCACAATTACTATCTTTCCTTTTTTTAATTCTTTTTCTATTCTTTGTGTACAAATTTGATTTATTTTTGCGGCACCTGACACATCATTTGTTTCTATTCCAGCTTGCCATCCTGTTAAAGAAATAGCTTTATACCCCTTTCTATTTAGTAATATACTTAGTTTTGATGCTGTAATTTGTTCCCCTGTTGATAATAACATATCCATTTCTCTTTCCTCTGGAATCGCTGATAATTCTCTTGCCTCCCTTATTAATTGATCTGTTGTCTTACCTTGTGCTGATACAACAACTACTACATTTTTTGCCTGTTTTTTTTGGCTAATTATTTTTTCTGCAACAACATTTAATTTTATATTATCTGCTACAGAACTTCCCCCAAATTTTAATACTACTGTGTTCATTGGTCTCACACCTTTATTATTTTAAAAACCATATCTAATTATAAATATAGTTATATTCTATGTGACTATTATAGTATATATTTATTTTGGTTTCAAGCTGTTTTTATTAAAAATAAAGCATACAAAAAAGCCTCTATTTTGAAGAGACTTTATTTTTTTGCAAGACATCCTACATGGACATTCTTTATATTTTTTAATTCTTTATAATACTGTGCAATTAACTCATCTAATTCTATACTTAATTGATACACAATGCTATAGTCTTCGCCTTGTTCAATACTTTTATTTAATTTATCTCTTAGGATACAAATTTTATCATTTAACATAACAATCTCTCCTTTTTATTTGTTGTCTTTTGTATATCTATAAATTATCACATCATTTCTCTCAAGTCAAGTATTTTCAACGGTTTTTGGCAACTTTCGTACGACATTTTCTCGTGTCCTTCGACATAATCAGACATAAAAAAACAGTATTGTTTTTATTTTTTTACCAATACTGTTTTTTCTACATTTTTTTATTAGTCATTTTTATACATTTTTTCTTAATTTCTCACAACAGAAAGTATCATTTTTTCTTCTTTAAATACAGAATTCAACACTTGATTTACATATTCCTCATTGATTCCTTCTATTTCTTCTAAATATTCAAAGCTATTTATTCCCTTAAAGTAATCTGCAAGAAACATTCTTGCTATATCTTGTACATCATTGTATTCTTTAACATAATTACCATATATCATTTTTTTAATACGATTAAAGTTTTCTTTATTTATTCCATTTTCTTTCATTTTTCTTACTTCTTCTTTGAATTTAGCATATACTTTATCTGGATCTTTCGATTGTCCTGTAATTAATACATGTGCATAAGTTTTTCCGAATTCGTAATCTAAACTAGGTGAACCATATATTGTCTGTTCATTATATAGTTCTTGATATAAATTAGAACTTCTTCCTAATAAAAGATTTAATAGTATTTCCATTGATATATGTTTTTTTACTATTTCATCTTTATTATCAAATGAACATTTTTTAATCGTATCTTTAATTCCTATGGTATAAAGTGGTTGACTAACTTCTAATCTTTGCTCTATTTTGTCTTGTACAATTTCTTCTGGCTCTTCTGGATAAATTCTCTTTATTTCTCCATTACTCTTTTTATCTATTAATCTTCTTTTTATTTCTTCTAAGATTTTACTTGGTTCAAAATCTCCTGATACGACAAGTGCCATGTTAGATGGATTATAAAAAGTATTATAACATTTATATAAAATTTCTTTATCTATTTTACTAATTGTTTCTTGTGTTCCTGTTATATCAATTTTTATTGGGTTATTATGATACATAGCTTGCATAGCATTCAAATAAACTTTCCATTCTGGATAATCATCATACATTGCAATTTCTTGTCCAATAATTCCTTTTTCTTTTTCTACATTTTCATCTGTAAAATATGGATGTTGAACATAATCCATTAATTCATCTAATGCTTCATAAAAATTGTCAGTACATTCAAATAAATATGCTGTATGATCATTTGTTGTATATGCATTTGCTTCCACTCCTAGTGCTGTTAAAACATCTAAACTATTTGTTCCATTTTCTTGTTCAAATAATTTGTGCTCTAGAAAATGTGCTACTCCATTTGGTACTTCTGTTTCTTTCTCTTCCCCTGGTACAATAAATTTACTATCATTTGAACCATAATTTGTTCCCCAAATAATATATTTCTTTTGTACCCCAAGTTTTGGGATAATCATAACAGTTAAGCCATTTTCTAGTTTTTCTATATATAACTTTTCTCTAACTTTTAAATTTTCAATTACTTGCATAATTGTCTCCTCTCCTACACTTATTTTAAGTTTTTCATAAGTATTTACTAATCTTTTAAGAAATAAATTGTATTTATACTAACTTTATTTGCAATATCTATAACATCTCTTTTTTGAACTTGTTGTATTTTTCTTATATATTCTTCTACCGATACTCTAGTATTTGTTAGTTCTTGACCGAAGTAATAAGTAATTTGTGTATCTTGCTCATCATCAATTGTTTTTATAGTTGCTATTATACCTTTTTTTGCATTTTCTATATCTTCATTAGTAAAATCTCCATTTTTCATATCTTCTAGCTGTTTTCTTATTAATTCTAAAGCTTTTTCATAATTTGCTATTTCTATTCCACAATTAATAAATATATTGTTTTTATGACGTAAATAACTCGAACTTGCAACATATGCTAAGTGTGCTTTTTCTCTTACATTTTGGAACATCTTGGAATTTGCACTTCCTCCTAATATGCTGTTATAAATTAAAGCATTATATTTTAATTCTTCTTTATTGATATTAACATCTAAACCTAATATAAGTTTTCCTTGTGTTACTTCCATAGATTCTGTTATAATATTTTCTTTTTCTTTTAATTCTTTTTCTTCATTTTGTGGTGTTTGGTATTTAGGCTTTCTTGGTTGTAACTTTTGGATATTATCATTTTCTTTTATTATGTTTTGAACCTCTTCATTGCTATTTCCTGATATAAATATATCTATTTTACAAGAATTTATTAATTCTTTATAATAATTATATAAATCGTTTTTGTCTATTTTCTCTAAATCTTCCACATAACCAAATTTATATAATCCAAATGGCTTATCTTTGTACATTTCCTCTATACATCTGTCTATTGCGTATCTTGCCTTATTATCTATTTTACCTTCAATTCTTTGTTTTATGTTGTTTTTTTCTTGTTCTACATATTCTTGTTTAAATCCATTATTTTCCGTGTAAGGATTAAATACTATTTCTATTAGTTTTTCAGTTGCTTTTTTTAATATATTTTCACCTTGCTTTGGCAAATAATTGTCATTTATTGTTTCTATATAAAATTTTAAAACTTGATTATCTCCTGTTTTGTCTAGTCCACAATCAAAACTAGCTCCATACATCTCTTCTAGTTCTTTGCTAATTTCTTCTTGGCTATGCATATTTTTAGAACCTCTTCTTAATATTGCTGAAATTAATGCATTTTTTGTTACATCATTTCTGTCTAATTTAGTTGTTAAAAATATTGCAATTAGATTTGTTTTAAATTTATCTGTATCCATTACATGAAGCTTAATTCCTTCTTTTAATTCATCTTCTTTATATTCCATTAAATTTCCTCCTTTTTTCTTTATTATTATAAACAATTTTTTTATTTTTATGAACAAAAATTGGAAGCAAAAAAAGTATATATTACACCCCTTTTTCTTCCAATCCTAATTATTAATTAAATTTTCTTTTTCTAGCTGCCTCTGATTTTTTCTTTCTCTTAACACTAGGTTTTTCATAATGTTCTCTTTTACGAACTTCTTGTAAAACTCCATTTCTTGCACATTGTCTTTTAAACCTTTTTAAAGCATCTTCTATATTACCATTATTAACTTTTATTTCTGACATTTAATTCCCCTCCTTCCGGTCCATACGAAACTGTATGTGGGATAACCCTTATAACGATATTCATTATACTCCAAGTTGGCATAACTTGTCAATAGCTAATTTTGAACTTCTTTCTTACTCTTTTCTTATTTTTATACTTAAAATGGTATCAAACTTCTTACGAAACCATGTGTTGCTGGTATAAACCATAGTATAATTCCAAGTGTTATTACAATTATAGCAGTTAATCCAGCAGCTATCATATCCTTTTTATCCGGTTGTTTTTTTTCTTTGATTTTTGGTCTGTTTTTCCATATTTCTTTTAATAAGTCTATCATTCCCATAAATGTTCCTACTTGGTGTTTCTGGCTTCGGCTGTTTATATTATTTTCCGTTTCATTTTTGTTTTTAGTATTTTTATTTATATTATTTAAATTATTATAGTTTGAATTATATTGTCTGTTAAACATATTTTCCTTTTCTATTTCTTTATCGTATTGTTCTCTTAAAAACTCATCTGAAAGAATCTTATATGCTTCGTTTATTTGTCTTGTTTGTTCTTCAGCATATATTCTTGATTCTCCCTTATATAAATCAGGATGATATTTTTTTATTAGTACTTTATAGGCTTTTTCTATGATTTCTTTTGATGCCTTTGGGTTTACTTCTAATATCTCATAATAATTTTTCATAGCAAATATCACTTTACCTTTCTTTTGTTATAGCAATATTCTATACTAAATTATTTTTATTGTCAAAATTTTGAAAAAGAAAATAACAATATTTGCTATTTTCTTTTTCTTTGTTTTAACTATTAAATATTTCTTCAAATTCTTCTGCTTCAATTTTTTCTTTTTCTAGCAAGATTCCTGCTACTTTATGAAGCTTATCTATATTATCTGATAATATTTGTTTTGCTCTATTATATCCTGTGTCTACTATTCTTTTTGTTTCTTCATCAATAATAGATGCTGTTTCTTCTGAATATTCTCTTGCTTGAGCTAAATCTCTTCCTAAAAATACCTCTTCTTGATTAGTTCCAAGCATTAATGTTCCTATTTTTTCACTCATACCATATTTTGTAACCATACTTCTTGCAATTTTAGTTGCTCTTTCAATATCATTACTTGCTCCTGTTGAAACATCATTTAGTATAAGTGCTTCGGCAACTCTACCACCTAATAGTGATACTATATTTTCTTCCATCTCAGTTTTTGACATAAATGATTTATCTTCTGTTGGTCTATACATTGTATATCCTCCAGCCATTCCTCTAGGTACAATAGATATTTGATGTACAGGATCCTGTGTTTCTAGATAATGACTAACTACTGCATGACCTGCCTCATGATAAGCAACTAATCTATTTTCTTTTTCACTTCTTACTTTTGTTTTCTTTTCAGGTCCCATTGTTACTTTTACCATTGCATCTTCTATTTCTTTCATTCCAATTTCATTCATATTTCTTCTTGCTGCTAAAAGTGCTGCTTCATTTAATACATTTTCTAGGTCTGCTCCTGCGAATCCTGAAGTGTTTTTTGCTATTACTTTTAAATCTACATCATCTGATAATCTTTTCTTTCTTGAATGTACTTCTAATATTTGTTCTCTTGCTTTTACATCTGGAAGTCCTACTACAATTTGTCTATCAAATCTTCCTGCTCTTAAAAGTGCTTTATCTAATACATCTGGTCTATTAGTTGCTGCTAACACAATAACTCCCTCATTTGCTGCAAACCCATCCATCTCAACTAATAATTGGTTTAGTGTTTGTTCTCTTTCATCATGTCCTCCACCAAGTCCTGCTCCTCTTTGACGTCCAACTGCATCAATTTCATCTATAAATACAATACATGGTGCATTTTTCTTTGCTTGTTCAAATAAATCTCTTACTCTTGAAGCACCAACACCTACAAACATTTCCACAAAGTCTGAACCACTAATTATAAAAAATGGTACTCCTGCTTCTCCTGCTACTGCTTTTGCTAAAAGTGTTTTTCCTGTTCCTGGCTGTCCTACAAGTAACACACCTTTAGGAATTCTTGCTCCCATATCTGTAAATTTCTTTGGATTCTTTAAAAATTGTACAATTTCCTCTAATTCTTCTTTTTCCTCATCAACACCTGCAACATCTTCAAATGTAATTCTATTTTTTTCTGCTGGTGTCATCATTCTTGCTTTGCTTTTTCCAAATGACATTGTTTTATTTCCTGGATTTCCGTTATTTACTCCACCCATCATGAAGAACCAGAAAATAAAGAATATTATTAATAATCCAAATGGTGTAAGCAAACTAAGTATTGTTATAAATATTGATTGTGATTTTTCTTCTAAAGTAAATGCTCCTTCTTTTAGATAGTCTTCTGTGTATGACATGAAGCTTTCCATATTAGGTATATTTACTTCCTTTTTTACTTTCTCATCTTTTAATGTAACTGTTGCTGTCTTTCCATCTGATTCTATTTGGATAGTTTCTACCTTTCCATTATTAATATTTGCTATTAATTCTGAATATTTTAATTTAGAATCACTATTTTCTACTATTGATGATAATACAACAATAAATATGATTCCTATTATTAGCCACATAGCTAATGTTTTAATTCCGTTTTTCAAAATAACTCCTCCTCATGTTTTACTTTTGTTTTTTATATTGATTTTATAACATATAAATTTTGGTTTGTAAATATTTTTTTATGTGTCTTTTTTATTACAAACAAGCACGTTTTATAGTTCTACTACGGCTACTTATATTTGACTTATAAAATAAATCTGATGATTTTTCACTAATACTTTTACATTTTTGTTTGGTGTTAGATATTTATTACCTATATTATTGCTACATAATTTTATTATATCTTCTATATGTATTTTTTCTATTCCTTTACAGTTACCTAAAAGCCTCGTTATAGTATATAACACAAGCCTTGCTTTTATTACTTTTTCTTGGTTATTAAATTTTTTTAAGTTTAATACTATTTGACCATTTCTTTCTTCTTGTAATATATTTTTGTATTCCTTTTTCATTTGTTCTTCAATATATAGATCTTCTTTATTGACTACATCTGATAATCTGTCTATTGTTTCTATTATGTTTGGGTTAAATTCTTTTTTAATATACGGAATTACTACATTTCTAATTTTATTTCTTGTATATTCATTATCAAAATTTGTTTTATCTATTCTTGGATTTAATTTGTTTTGTTCACAATAATTTTCTATTTCAAATCTTTCACATTCAATTAATGGTCTTATGTATTTTCCTCTTTTTGCTTCAATTCCTTTTAATCCAGATATTCCAGTTCCTCTTATTACATTCATTATTATTGTTTCTATTTTGTCATTTTTATTGTGTGCAATTGCAATTTTGTTTGCATTTGTTTTTTTACAGATTTCATTAAAAAATTCATATCTTACTGTCCTTCCAGTTTCTTCTACTCCTGTTTTATTATTATTGGCAAGTTTTTTAACATCTATACTTTCAGAATAAAATTGAATATTTTTTTTATTGCAATATTTTTTTACATATTCTTCATCCTCATTTGCCTCTTCTCTTATCATATGGTTTATATGACAAACAATAATTTCAAAATTCAAATTTATTTTATCATCATTTTTTATTTCATTTAATATATCTAACATCGTTATAGAATCTGGCCCACCAGATACTCCTAAAACTAATATGTCTCCATTTTCTATCAGTGTATACTTTTGTATTGTTTTTAATACTTTATTTTTCATTTATATTTCCTTTCTTTGAATTTGCTTTATTTTCACTTTATATAAAAAAATAAGTAATGTATTTTCATACATTACTTATTTTATAATATTTTTCTGTGTTTTTCAAGGTTAATTATTTCTTGGTCCATGTTCCTTGTTTTGATCTACCTGTATCTTCATTCACATAACAGTATCCCTTAGAATTTTCATTTTGAATTGTTCCTTTTGAAAAGGTTGTTTTTACACTATCTTTTGAAACATAAAATGTAGCATATGTTTTAGCAGTTGACCTATTTTTTACTAATGCGTTAGCTCCATTAATATTAATAGTTCCCGAATTGATAATTGCCTTTCCTCCAGAATTATTATATATTGTTCCTCCTGTAATAGTAGCTTTTCCATTTTTCTCTATATCTAATGCTTCTTGTCCTATTCTTGAACATTTTATTTCTCCACCACTCATATTAAAACTTCCGATTATTTATCCATACTGTATTTCCTGCATTAGTTGCTTTTACAAATCCGTCCTGCATGTTAACTATTGCCCCATTTTGAATTGCTACGCAGTTAGTTGATACTGAAGTTCCGATTTGTAGTTTCGTTTAATATTTTAGCTCCTGTTTTTATATTTACAGTTCCTCCCATTACTTTTATACAATCACCTGCTCCTCTCGATCTAATAGTACAATTTGTTATATTTACAATTCCTGAATTATTTTGTATTACAGTTCCTGTATTCTCAAGTCTTCCTTGATCTCCCTCACTATTACTTTTAATTGTAATAGTACTTCCTGTATTAGTTATTGTACCTGTAATTTCTTTGCTGTTTAAAGATAAAGTAATATTCTTTCCTGAAGGTATTGTTACTGATTCTGTTCTATTTACTAACATTGTTATTGTTGAAGTGCTTGATGCTGATACTGCAGATGCTATACTTGCATAATATGTCGTTCCTATTTTTGCTACTGCAGTTTGTACATTTATAGTACAACTCTTTGCTTCTGATATATTTCCGGCTTTATCTTTTACCCATAAATAATATGGTGTATTAACAGTAGGTTTTAGACCTTCTATTTCTAAACTACTTGATGTATTAGATTTCCAAGAACTGTCTTCAGTTGGGGTTGTACTAGATGTACTTAAATAATATCCTTCTAATCCACTTCCCCCTGTATCTGCTATGCCTGACGCCTTTATTGTTCCTAAATTTCCAGATACTATCGTTGTTCCTGTAAAACTTCCTATTGTTGGTTTTACTTTTTCTATTTTACTAATTGTTATACTCTTCTTATTAATATTTCCTGCTGCATCTTTTACATAGAAATAATATGTACCATTGCTTGCTGCACTATATGTTTGTGTTGTTTCAGATTTTGGATTTTTTAAATCTGTCCATCCTGTTGATGATGCAGTTAAGTCTCCATTTGTACTAAATTTATAATAACTTATTCCTGAACCTGAATCAGTTGCTTTTGCAGTTATCTCTACATTACTATTTGTCCATCCTGTTTTGTCTAATGTTAAAGTTCCCATAGTTGGAGCTATATCGTCTACCCAATGTGCATACAGCGTACTATCTACTATAGGAGTATAACTTGCTCCTGCATTTCCTATTTTGTTTCCTCCACTTGCTGCTGTATACCATCCTTGGAAACTATATCCTGTTCTAGTAGTTGAAGGTAATACTATAGCAGTTCCAATTCTGTCATCATCATAATTCAAATATCCTGTACTTGTTGCAGTAGTAGTTGTTCCACCATTTCCATTATATGTAGTTGTTATATTATATATATATGATGCATAATAATTAGTATCATTTATTATGCTAACACTTCCTCCTGGGCCTACTTGTATTGTAGCATTTGCTGAAGTATTTGTACTCCATCCTCTAAATGTATATCCATTTAGATTTGATGTTCCTAAATCAATCTTTGCATTTGTAGTTGTTCCATCATAATATCCAAATGCTGTTCCTGTTATTACAACTATTTTATTCGAATCTTCATAACGTTCATATTTATTTATAGTTACTGTTTTGTTGTATAACGCATAATATATTAAATTTTCTGTTGTTGGTGTTATGCCACTTGTTGCTGTTTTTTGAGTTGACACACCAAAATAAGTTGTATTTCCTGGTCCAGTACTATTTTTTACCACTTCTGGTATTGCTATATTCCCATTATAAGTATTTATTCCACCGTTTTTTGATATATACTTTCTAATGTTACTTGCTTGTGCTTTTGCAGCACCACTTGAAGTATAATAGTTAAATGTTGCTGTTATAGTTTTTTCATAATATGAATATATATTTATTGCATCTGTAGTTGCTGGATTTACTTTTACTATACTTGTAGATGATGAACTCCAGTTTCCTTTATTAAATGTTACTCCATCATATGCTCCTGGTGTTGGTATTTCACTAATACTAATTATATAATCTGTACCATTATTTATATATTTTCTTGTTGCAGTTTTTGATGTATGTGATGAACCATCATAATAATAGTAAGTTACTCCCACTGTATAATACGCATAATAATTTGTATATGCTGTTGTTGGCACTATTCCACTTTCTGAATTTGCATCTTTTGCTACACCACTATATTTAGTTCCATATGCTCCTTTGCTTGATGTTACTTCTGTTGGTATTGTAATATTTCCATTAATTATATTTACCCCAGAATTTTCTGATATATATACTCTAATTCCATTTGCTTGTATTTTTGAAGCACCACTTGAAGTATTATAGTTAAATGTTGCTGTTATAGTTTTTTCATAATATGCACATATATTTATTGCATCTGTAGTTGCTGGATTTACTTTTACTATACTTGTAGATGATGAACTCCAGTTTCCTTTATTAAATGTTACTCCATCATATGCTCCTGGTGTTGGTGTATTATCTACTGTACCTATATAACTTGTTCCATTAGATGTTAATCTTCTAGTTGCTGTTGTTGATATGTGTTCTGAACCATTGTAATACCAATATGTTATTGTACAATTATAAAATGCATAATATACTGTTTGTTCCGTTGTAGGTTTTTCTATTGCTGTTGTAGAATTTGCTTCTTTTGCTATTCCAATATATTTGGTTCCATATGCTCCTTTACTTGATATTACTTCTGTTGGTATTGACAATTCATTTTGTATATAATCTCCATTTGAACTCATATATCTTGTTGCTTGAGATGTTTTACTTTCTTGTACGGTTCCATTAGAGTAATAAAATGTTGCTGTTATTTGACTTGAATATGAACAATAGTAAGATATATCTTCTGATATCGTTACATTTGCTCCATTTGCTATTTCTATTTGTGCATTTGGAGTTTCTTGTTTTGACCATCCTCTTGGTATATAAGTAGTATTATCTTTTGTTATATTTTTTATTGTTGGTGATGTAATCTCTACAGATTTTTCATCATTATATATTTTACCTATAACTTTTGTATTTATTTGTGCTGTACCATTATAAGAATAAAATGTTGCTGTTAGTTCTTTACTCCATATTGCGTATAATGTTACTGCTTCATCGGTTGTATATATTCCATTTGCTTGATATTCAGGTGTTCTTGAATTATTTGTCTTTGACCATCCTTCGAATTTATAGTCCTTTTTCGTTGGTATTATACTACTTAATGTTAAATCAGTTCCATGTGTTTTTATCTGAGCATCTGGTACCCCTTCTCCTCCATTTGCATCATAGTTTATTTGATAACTAACTATATATGCATTTGATTTTTGTATACTTGTTGCTCTATTTCCTGCTCCATCTATTACCTTTGTATATAAATAATATGTTCCACCTGTTTTTGCTTCAGTTATAGTCTGCCCATTTTCAAATGTTTTCCAATTTGTATCATTATCTTGTGGCATAATTTCTGAGTTTGTTATTTGATATTGTAATTTATCTAAATTACTTCCACCTTCATCATTAGCTGTTAATTTTACACTAATATCTGCTGTTGTTTGCCCTGGTAAAATTATATAATCTGTTCCACCATTTGGGCTAAACTCTACTGTTGGAATCTTTTTGTCTATATTACTAACAGTTAATGTTGTTGTTATTTTGTTTCCTGCTGTATCTTCTGCTGTTGCTGTCACTATTTGATTATTAGTTTTTACTATTATATTTGTTATTCCATTTTTTTGATAATCGGTATTTTCTTTTCCTGTACATGTTAATGTTTTATTTTGTATTAAATTTTGCCCATATGTTGGTATTACTGTTACATCATTATTTGTCCAATTTTCAGCACTTGGATTTGCTGTAAGTATTAATTGTTTATCAGAATTTTCTCTTGATAACACTTGTAACACTTTGCTTGTACCTATTTGTTCATTTCCAGCAATATCTGTTGCTTTTATCCACAAGTAATACTCACCTTGTGTAGAATCATCCTTTTTTAACTCTTTTTGTATTTCTGCCTTTCCTCTTATTCCTTCTATACTTTCATAACTTTCTGGTTCTTGTGTATTACTTCTACTCCAACCATATTCTAAACTTTGTAGCTTACTTTGAGAATCTTGTGCTGATATAGTTGCTTTTATTCTTCCATTACTACCTCCAGTTGGTAACACAAATACTCCACCGGCATTTTCTAAATCTATTGTCGGCTTTTCTTTGTCAATCTTTGTTACTTTTATTTCTGCTACTTTACCATTACTCTCAGCTTTAATTGTACAATTTTTAGTTATTTTATATCCATTTTTATTATCATATAATACTTGTTTTCCGTCTATATAAACATTTATTGTGCTACTTTGATCAGGATAATTTACTTTCATTGTTAAATCTTCATTTGTCCATTCTTCTACATAATATTTTTTCCCTGAAGATTTATATAAATTTATATAAATTCCAATATCTAAACGTTCAACAGTATCTTTATATTCTTTATCTAATAAGCTTTTTTCCACACTATATTCTTCTTGTATTTTTTTTGTTTCTCTTACTTGAGTATTTGTTTTATTCGAAATTCCTACATAAGACAACATTATAACTATTAGCATAAATAACATACTAGCTAATACAAATACTGTAATAGAACCTTTTTGACTCTTTTTTAAATTATTCATAATTGTTCTAGTATTTCCTATAATCCTCATTTAGATGTTCCTTTCTTAATACTAATCTTTCTACTTATATTATAGTAAAATTTCATAAAATTTCAATATTTTTATTTTTGTAATATTTTCCTTATTTTCTATAGCACTAGGGAGCATATATCTAGGCATTTATTACAAAAATATTTAATTTATTTTACATTTTGTTATATTTTATTACATACTTATTGTATTTTTATACTTTAAATGCTATATTTGCTTGTTTCCGTATGTTTTGGCAACAAAAAAGATATGCAATATAATATGCATATCCTTTATTTACTTCTTATAATAAAATTCATTATAAATCTATATATTAGTTATTCCTTCTACTTTTCTTAATATTTATATAATCCTTTCTTGTTATGTCTTCAAATCTATTTCATTAAATTCACAAATTTTGTGTAACTTCCTAACCATAATAGTTCTACTGTTCCTGTTGAACCTCCTCTATGTTTTGCAATTATTACTTCTGCAATATCTTTTTTCTCGCTATCTTGATTATAGTAATCATCTCTATATAAAAACATTACTATATCTGCATCTTGTTCTATTGCCCCAGATTCTCTTAAGTCTGATAACATTGGTCTATGGTCTGGTCTTTGTTCAGCTGCTCTTGATAATTGTGATAGTGCTATTACTGGTACATCTAGTTCTTTTGCTAATATTTTTAAAGATCTACTTATTTCTGATATTTCTTGCTCTCTACTTCCATTTCTTTTATTATTACTTCCTTGGATTAGCTGTAAGTAGTCTATTACTACTAATCCTATATCTTTTTCTAATTTTAATTTTCTACATTTTGCTCTTATTTCTGTGATACTTATTCCAGGTGTATCATCAATATATATATTCGCTTCTGATAATGGTCCTATTGACCCTGCTAATTTTGTCCAGTCATCTTCTTCTAGTTTTCCTGTTCTTACTTTATTGCTATCTACCATTGATTCACTACATAGAATTCTGTTTACTAGTTGCTCTTTTGACATTTCTAAACTAAATACTGCTACTGGTACTTTTGATTTTACAGCAGCATTGGTTGCAATGTTTAGTGCAAATGCTGTCTTTCCCATTGCAGGTCTTGCAGCAATAAGTATTAACTCTGACCCATGGAATCCAGCTGTTCTATAATCTAAATCTGTAAATCCAGATGGCACACCTGTTATATGTTGTTTTCTATTATATAATTCTTCTAATTTTGTAAAGCTTTCTACTAATACATCTTTTATTGGCGAATATCCCTTTTGGTTTTTTTCCTGCATTATATTAAATATCTTTTTTTCTGCGCCTTCCATTATGTCTTCTACTTCTTCTGATTGGTCATATCCTAATTCTATTATTTCATTTGCTGTTTTTATTAATCTTCTTAAAGTAGATTTCTCTTCTACTATTTTTATGTATTTTGTTGCATTTGCCGTTGTTGGTACTTTTTCTGGTAATTCTGCTAAATATTCTAATCCACCAATTTGTTGGAATTTTCCCATTGATTCAAGTTCTGATTTTACTGTTATTATATCTATTGGCTCTGCACGATTATATAAGTTTAAAATCGCTGCATATATTGCCCTATTGTCTTCTCTATAAAAATCTTCTTCTTTTAATACTTCTACACTAGATATAACTGCATCTCTATCTGTTAGCATACTTCCTAATATTGCTTGTTCTGCGTCTAAATCATGTGGTGGTATTTTTCCTAATTCCATTTTATTCCTCCATTTTATTTAGAAATGATATCTATTTTTAAGTTTCCTATAACTCCTTCATATAGTTTTATATTAACTGTCCTTATTCCTAATGTCTTTATTGTCTCTTTCAATTCTATTTTCTTCTTATCCACTTCTATTTTATACTCTTCTTTTAAAACATCTGCTATTTCTTTTGCAGATACTCCTCCAAATATTTTACCATTTTCTCCTGCTTTTACTGGTATTTTCAATTGTATTTTTGAAAGTTTCTGTGCTATTTTTTGTGCTTCTTCTTTTTCTTGTGATTTTTTATATGCATTTGAATCCTGTTTTGCTTTTAGTTTACTCATGTTTTCGTTGTTTGCTTCTACTGCTAAATTTTTAGGAAACAAAAAGTTTCTTGCATATCCATCTGATGCATTTATTATTTGATCTTTTTTTCCTACCCCTTTTATATCTGCTTTTAAGATTACTTTCATATTATCACGCCTTTCTTTTGCACTATTTTATACTATTTTTAATGTTTTTTCAAGTTTTACTAAAAAAGAACCATATTTTTTTAGATTTATATATAAATCCAAATATTTACATTTTTTGTAAAGTGGTGTATAATATTTATAACTATGGAAAAATCCATCTTTGATAGAAATGGTAGGTGACCTAAGATGAAACTAGCAATTTTAGTACTTTTTCTATTTATATGGACAATAAAATTTTGTGCTATACTTATTATAGCTAATTTAATGTATAACTGTATAGAAAAAAGTTTAGATTGTCCATTCATGGAAGCTAAACATAAACAAGAAGAGGTCAAGAAATTAAAGATGTCTAAAACATCTTTAATTATCTTATCCATAATAGATTTTATTATTGTCCTAGTACTAAGTTTCTTGTTATATAGTTTTCTTTCATAGTATGTAAAGGTGATATGAAATGGAGAAATTTTCTGTTTCACATCACCTTTTTATATATTTTAAAAATTCCCTGTTTGCAATTTTATGTAAAATATTGTATAATATATTTAGTTACGGAAAAATCCATTTTTAGCAAAAAGGAGGACACACAATATGCTAAATACATCTATTATCATTATCACTTTAATTATATGGGCAGTGAATGCTTATATGCTTTGTATAACCACATATTTCTGTTTTGTACTATTCAGAGAGCTTTCTTCTTTATGTTCAGACCCAAAAGAACGGAATTCTAAAAATCTCAGAAATTTAAGATTTTCTAAAAATTTCGGAGTAGTACTTTTAGTTATTACAATTGTATGGTTAGCACTTCCACTAAAGTTCTTCTTGTAACTAGAAATGACGTAAATAGGGAAATTTTTTCCTTATTTACGTCATCTTTTTTTAATTTTCTATCTCAGAAAAGTATTCATTAATACGATTTATTAGTTCTTGTTTTGTTTCTTCTATTGTCATTCCTTCTACTTGGGCACCTGCTAATGTAATATGCCCTCCCCCTCCAAGTTTTTCTAGAATAACTTGGACATTAATATCTCCTATGGAACGTCCACTAATACAAATTCTATCTCCAGTATTTCCTAATACAAATGATGCTGTTATATCACTTATTGTTAAAAGTTCATCTGCTGCTTTTGCACAAATTAGACTAGCATCTTTTGTTACTTCATCATATATTGATATTGCTATTTTTTCATTTATAATTTGAGCATTTTTTACGATATCTGCTATAAGGCTAAAACTTTCTAAATCACTCTGGAACCATTTTTTTACCCTAATAATATCTACACCACATCTACGAAGATATGCTGCTGCCTCAAAAGTTCTAACACCTGTTTTAAATGTGAAGTTTTTAGTATCCATCATAATTCCTGCATATAAGCTTTCTGCTTCTATTGTTTTCAAGTCTACTTTTGCCTCTGCATATTGCAACAACTCTGTTACTAATTCTGATGCTGATGAAGCATATACTTCTTGAAACATTAATGTTGCATCTTCTATAAAATTAGTACTTCTTCTATGATGATCAATTACTACTATCTTTTGTGTTCTTTTTAATAATTCTGGTGCATCTACATAGTTAATTTTATGAGTATCAACCACAACAAGTAATGTATCTTCATCAATATTTTCTAGTGCTACTTCTTTATTTATTATTATATCTTCATATTCTGGTTCTTTCTCCATTGCTGTTTTAAAAGATTTAAGTGCTGGTGTTATTTCGCTGTTTACAATATATGCATTGGTCCCTAATGTTTTACATAACCTATAAATTCCCATACTAGAACCTATGCAGTCCATATCTGAGTTTGTGTGTCCCATTATCATTACTTTTTTTGATTCTTTTATTAAATTTTCTAATGCATGTGCTACAACTCTTGCTTTTACTTTTGTTCTCTTTTCTACTTCTTCTGCTCTTCCACCAAAAAACTTGTAAATTTCGTTTTCTCTTATTACTGCCTGATCTCCACCTCTACCTAATACTACATCCATAGCAGCTTGGGCTGATTTATATTTTTCCTTATCTGTTAATCCTTCATTTGAAATCGCAATACTTAAAGTAAATTGTACTTTTTCTTTATTATCAATTTCCTTTATTTTATCTAAAATGCTGAATTTGTCTTCTTTAATTTCTTCTAAATACCTTTGTTCAAATAAATATACATATCTATCTCTATCTGATTTAATTAAAACTCCATTTGTTTTATTTGCCCAATCATACATTTCATTGTCTATATTAGCTGTTACTTGTGGTTTTTCTCCTGCTTCTAGTCTTTGCATAGTTTCTTCATAATTGTCTACCATAATTATTCCAACACAAGACTTAGAATCTTTATACTCTTTATGAAGCTTTACATTTTCTGTTTCATCTATAAAATATAAAATTATCATGTATTCTTTTTTGTTTTTCTTGTCCTTGTCTTTGTTCTTAAAGTTAACATATCTTCCCATGATTTTGTATATCTTATTTTCTATTGTTATTTGCTTTATAATGTCTCTATTTCCTTTTTCTTTAGGATTCTTTATTTCTTCTTTTATGTCTATTATTAAATCATTCATATATGTGTTTATATCAATATTTGCAAATTCTGTAATAAATTTTGAACTTCTCCAAATAATGTTTCCATCTGTTTCTAATATAATTAGTGGGAATGGAGAATTTATAAGACTTGTTTTTGCAGCTGAGTCTACTGTTAAAGTTAAGTCTTGTAATGTTTCTGATATCTCACTTTTTCTTTTTTTGTTCGCATAATATGTGTATCCTACAACTATTACGTATATTATAATAGCTGGTATTATCATTTTTCTATTTTCAACACTAATTATTATTAATAAAATAAAAATAATTGCTAAATAAATTTTTGTTCTTGATACTAGTGTTTCAAATACTTTTCTGTTGTTGTTTTGCATAAAACTTCTCCTTATTATTATTCTACTATATTTTACTAGGAAATGTACTATTTGTCAAGGTTTCAAGTCTTTTAGTTTTAAGTTTTTTAGCATTTCTTTAAGCTTGAAGTTATAATATATAAATAAAATAAAGCATCTACTATTACTAGCAAATGCTCTATTTAAAATTTTTTATAATAATATATATTACATATTTTCTTCTACATCAGATGTTTCTTCTAGCTCTTTTTCTGTACTTATATGAATATTTTGATATCTTTGCATACCTGTTCCTGCTGGGATTAATTTACCAATTATAACGTTTTCTTTTAATCCTACTAAATCATCCACTTTTCCTTTTATTGCTGCTTCTGTTAATACTCTAGTTGTTTCTTGGAATGATGCTGCTGATAAGAAACTATCTGTTGCAAGTGATGCCTTTGTAATACCTAATAATACTCTCTTACCTGTTGCTGGACGTTTACCTTCTGCAATGGCTTCATTATTTTTGTCTGCAAACTCATACATATCAATTAATGATCCAGGGAACATATCTGTATCAGCATTATCTTCGACTCTTACTTTCTTAAGCATTTGTCTACCAATTACTTCAATATGTTTATCATTAATATCAACACCTTGATTTCTATATACTTTTTGTACTTCTGAAATTAAGTATTCATACACACCTTCTGGTCCTTTTATTTCTAATATTTCTGATGGATTTATAGATCCTTCTATAAGTGGCTGTCCTGCTTCTACTGTATCTCCATCTTTTACTCTCATTTTTGATCCAAATGGTATTGTATAAGTTTTTGAATCATCTTTAGAAGTTACAATAACTTCTTTTTTCTTTTTAGTTTCTTTTATTTTAACTTTACCATCAATTTCAGATATGATTGCTAATCCCTTTGGTTTTCTTGCTTCAAATAATTCCTCAACCCTAGGTAAACCTTGTGTGATATCAGCAACACCAGCAACACCACCAGAGTGGATTGTTCTCATTGTAAGCTGTGTACCAGGTTCACCGATAGATTGTGCTGCAATAATTCCTATTGATTCTCCTATTGATACTAAATCTCTTCTTGCTAATCCCATTCCATAACATTTTTGGCATACACCATGTTTTGAATGACATCCAAGTACAGAACGTACTTCTAATTTTTCTATTCCAGCTTCTACTATTTTATCAGCTATTTGTTCATTAATCATTGTATTTGTATCTACTATTATTTCATTAGTTTTTGGATCAATAACATCTTTTACTGGGAATCTTCCTATTAATCTTTCTTGCATTTTTTCAATTATTTGATTTCCATCTTTAATGTCATAGACAATTATTCCTTCTTCTGTTCCACAATCATGTTCTCTAACTATTATATCTTGTGATACATCAACTAATCTTCTAGTTAGATATCCAGAGTCAGCTGTTCTTAAAGCTGTATCTGAAAGTCCTTTACGAGCTCCATGGGCAGAAATGAAATACTCTAATGCATCTAGACCTTCTGCAAATGAAGATTTTATTGGAATTTCAACTGCCTTACCAGTTGTACTTGCCATAAGTCCACGTATACCTGCAATTTGTCTTAATTGGTTCATATTACCACGGGCTCCAGATTTAACCATCATATATATTGGGTTTAATTCATCAAAGTTATCTTCCATTGCATCACTTACTTTTTTAGTCGTGTCTTCCCAAACATCTATTACTGCATTATATCTTTCATCATTAGTTATTAAACCTCTTGCATATTGTTTTCTAATAGTTTCAACTTTTTTATCTGCTTCTTTTAATAATTGTTTTTTAGCTTCTGGTACTTTTACATCGTCCATTGAGAATGTTATTCCTGCTAAAGTAGAATATTTAAATCCTAATGCTTTTATATAGTCAATTACCTCTGCTGATTTTGTTAATCCATGTGTACTTATTACTTTTTCTATAATTTGCCCCATTGTTTTTTTCATGACTGGGAAATTAATTTCATATTGGAATGGATCTTCATTTCTATCAATAAATCCTAAATCTTGTGGAATTTCTTGGTTAAATATAATTCTTCCAACACTTGTCTCAATTTTTTGAGATTTTAATTCACCATCAATTTCTTTTTCAACTCTTACGAAGATTTTTGCATGTATTCCAACATCATGGTTTTCAAAAGCCATAATTGCTTCTTCTGGGTCCTTGAAGTATTTTCCCTCTCCCTTTTCTCCATCTAATACCATTGTTAAATAATAACTTCCTAAAATCATATCTAGTCTTGGTACTGCAACTGGTTTACCATCTTGTGGTTTTAGTAAGTTGTTTGTTGATAACATTAAATATCTTGATTCTGCTTGTGCTTCTGGTGATAATGGTAAATGCACTGCCATTTGGTCACCGTCAAAGTCAGCATTGAATGCTTCACAAACTAATGGATGAAGTTTTATTGCTCTTCCCTCTACTAATACTGGTTCAAAACTTTGAATACCAAGTCTATGTAGTGTTGGGGCACGATTTAACATTACAGGATGATCTTTTATAACTTCTTCTAATATTCCCCATACTTCTGGTCTTAATCTTTCTACCATTCTTTTTGCATTTTTAATATTTTGAGCAATTCCTCTTCCTACTAGTTCACGCATTACAAATGGTTTAAATAATTCTACTGCCATTTCTTTTGGAAGTCCACATTGATATATTTTTAATTCTGGTCCAACTACTATAACTGAACGTCCTGAATAATCAACACGTTTTCCAAGTAAGTTTTGACGGAAACGTCCTTGTTTTCCTTTAAGCATATCTGATAATGATTTTAAAGGTCTGTTTCCAGCACCTGTTACTGGTCTTCCTCTTCTTCCATTATCAATTAAGGCATCTACAGATTCTTGAAGCATTCTTTTTTCATTACGTACTATTATTTCTGGTGCCCCTAATTCTAATAATCTTTTTAATCTATTATTTCTATTTATAACTCTTCTATATAAGTCATTTAAGTCTGATGTTGCAAATCTACCACCATCTAATTGAACCATTGGTCTTAATTCTGGTGGAATTACTGGTACAACATTCATAACCATCCATTCAGGTCTATTTCCTGAAATTCTAAATGCTTCCACAGTATCTAGTCTTTTTACAAGTTTTACTCTTTTTTGTTCACTTGCTGTTTCTAATTCTTTTCTAATTTCTTCTGATAATTTATCTAAGTCAATTTGTTCTAATAGTTCTCTTAAAGCTTCTGCTCCCATTTTTGCTTTAAATGAACCTCTACCATATTTTTCCTCTACTTCATGGTATTCCTTTTCATTTAATACTTGACATTTTTCTAAGTTCGTAGAACCTTTGTCAATTACAATATAAGATGCAAAATAAATTATTTTTTCTAGATTTCTTGGTGAAACATCTAACATTAGAGCAATTCTACTTGGAATCCCCTTAAAATACCAAATATGTGCTACTGGTGCTGCAAGCTCGATATGTCCCATTCTTTCACGTCTAACTTTAGCCTTTGTAACTTCTACACCACATCTATCACATACAATCCCTTTGTATCTTACTCTTTTATATTTACCACAATGACATTCCCAGTCTTTAGTTGGTCCAAATATTCTTTCACAAAATAGACCATCTTTTTCTGGTTTTAATGTTCTATAGTTTATAGTCTCTGGTTTTTTTACTTCACCTTTTGACCATTCTCTAATTTTTTCGTCTGATGCAACTCCTATTTTTAATTTATTAAAAATATCTAATTCGTCCACTTTTTTATTTCCCCCTATAATTTTGATTTTGGGTAATTTTAAAACAGTTATAGATAAGCCTTTCCACTGCTGTTGCAATCTCTTATGTCACACTTTCTATACTTTTTAAAATTTATTTAATTAGTTATTCAATTGTTTATATATTAATATTTAAAAGTTAAGTACAAAGTATTAAATTGTTACTAACAAAAAATATTAATATATAAACTATAATTTAATTATTCAATAATATCATCATCATTGTCTAAATTATCATTTGCTAAATCATTATCAAATAATAATTCGTCGTCTTCATCGCCTATTCCCTCAAATAATTCATCATTCTCATCATCTAAAATTTCTTCATCTTCTAATAAGATATCATCTTGTGTTTCTTTTTCATATCCATCTAATTCCTCATCATTAACTACAACTTCTTCTGTTAATACTTTTTTATCTTGGCTAGGATCGTATTCAACACCTTCTTCTATATTTTCCTTTAATTCTAGTTCTTGGTTGTCTTCAGAATATAGGCGTACATCTAATCCTAATGATTGTAATTCTTTTACTAAAACTTTAAAGCTTTCTGGAACTCCTGGTTCTGGAACATTTTCTCCTTTTACTATTGCTTCATAAGTTTTTACTCTTCCTACAACATCATCAGATTTTACTGTTAACATTTCTTGTAATGTGTATGCAGCTCCATATGCCTCTAATGCCCAAACTTCCATTTCTCCAAAACGTTGTCCACCAAATTGAGCTTTACCACCTAATGGTTGTTGTGTTACTAATGAGTATGGTCCAGTTGAACGAGCATGAATTTTATCATCTACCAAGTGATGAAGTTTTAACATGTACATTACTCCAACTGTTACAGGGCTACCAAATGGATCTCCTGTTCTACCATCATAAAGAATTGTTTTTCCATCTTCGCTCATTCCAGCTTCTTTTAATAATTCTTTAACATCTTCTTCTGTTGCACCATCAAATACTGGTGTAGATATTTTCCATCCTAGTGCCTTTGCTGCACCTCCTAAGTGTACTTCTAAAACTTGACCTAAGTTCATACGAGAAGGAACACCTAATGGATTTAATAATATGTCTATTGGTGTACCATCTGGCATAAATGGCATATCTTCTTCTGGTAATACTCTTGATATAACACCTTTGTTACCATGACGTCCAGCCATTTTATCTCCTACAGATATTTTTCTTTTTGTTGCTATATAACATCTAATTACTTGGTTAACTCCAGGTCCTAATTCATCTGAATTTTCTCTAGTAAATATTTTTACATCTACTATTGTTCCTGCTTCTCCATGTGGTACTCTAAGTGATGTATCTCTAACTTCCCTAGCTTTTTCACCAAATATTGCTCTTAGTAATCTTTCTTCTGCAGTTAATTCTGTTTCACCTTTTGGTGTAACTTTACCAACTAAGATATCTCCAGGTCTTACTTCTGCACCAATTCTAATTATTCCATTTTCATCTAAGTCTTTTAATGAATCATCACCAATGTTTGGAATATCACGAGTTATTTCTTCTGCTCCTAATTTTGTGTCTCTACATTCACAATCATATTCTTCAATATGTATTGATGTAAACACATCTTCTTTTACTAGTCTTTCATTAATTAGAATAGCATCCTCATAATTGTATCCTTCCCATGTAGAAAAAGCTACTACAACATTTTTACCAAGTGCCATTTCTCCATTTTGAGTTGCAGGTCCATCTGCAATAGCATCTCCTTTTTTAACTTTTTCTCCTGTTTTTACTATTGGTTTTTGATTGATACAAGTTCCACCATTTGTTCTTTTGAACTTACGTAATTTATGTACAACTGTTTTACCATTTTTATATTTAACAGTTATGCTATCTCCTGTTACTTTTTCTATTACACCATCATCTTCAGCTAATACTAATATTCCTGAATCTTTTGCTGCTCTATATTCTATTCCAGTTCCTACTATTGGACTTTCTGTAATCATAAGTGGTACTGCTTGACGTTGCATGTTAGCACCCATTAAAGCTCTTTTTGCATCATCATGTTCTAAGAATGGAATCATTGCTGCTGCAACTGAAACTAATTGTTTTGGTGATACGTCTACATATTGAACTTTACTATTTTCTACTTCAATTACTTCATTTTTAAATCTAACTCTTATTCTATCATTAACAAATTTTCCGTTTTTATCAACTGGCTCTGATGCTTGAGCAATAATATAATTATCTTCTACATCTGCACTCATATATTCAACAGTATCTGTTAATTTATGTGTTTCTGGGTCTACTTTTCTATATGGTGTTTCAATAAATCCATATTCATTTATTTGTGCAAATGATGAAAGTGCTGATATAAGACCAATGTTTGGTCCTTCTGGAGACTCTATTGGACATAATCTACCATAGTGTGTATAATGAACGTCACGCACTTCAAATCCAGCTCTTTCACGAGTTAATCCTCCAGGTCCTAATGCAGAAATTCTTCTTTTATGTGTTAATTCTGATAATGGGTTTGTTTGATCCATGAATTGTGACAATTGTGAACTTCCAAAGAATTCTCTTATTGCAGATGTTATTGGTTTTGTATTAATTAACGTTTGTGGAGTTACAACATCTAAATCTTGTATTGTCATTCTTTCGCGAACAACTCTTTCAAGTCTTGTTAAACCAATTCTAAATTGATTTTGTAATAATTCTCCCACACAACGAATTCTACGGTTTGCTAAATGGTCAATATCATCTGGTTTTCCTAATCCATTAGATAGATTTAATAAATAATTAATAGATGCAATTATATCTTCTGTTGTAATATGTTTTGGTATTAATTCTTCCATTCTTTCTTCTATTACTTTTACTAAATCTTTCTCATCTGTATTGTCTATAATATTTCTTAAAACATTATAATTTACTAATTCTTTTATATGTAATTTACTTAAGTCAGAATCTGGTAATACTTCATGAATATTAACTGTGCCATTTCCTATTATTCTTATATTTTTGTCTCCTACAACGATGTCAACTACATTAATTCCAGAGTTTTGGATCTCATCAGCTACTTGTTCTGATATTACTTCTCCAGCTTGTACTAGTACTTCACCTGTTTGACTATTAATTATGTCTTTAGCTGATATTTTATCTGTTATTCTTGCAGCTAATGATAATTTTTGATTAAATTTATATCTACCAACTTTTGCTAAATCATATCTTTTATTATCAAAAAATAATCCATTAAATAAATTTCTTGCTGCATCAACTGTTGGAAGTTCTCCTGGTCTTAACTTTTTGTATATTTCTATTAACGCTTCTTCTTGGTCTTTTATGGTGTCTTTATTAATAGTTGCTTTTAACATTGGTTCTTCACCAAATAATTCTAGAATTTGACTATCTGTTGCAATTCCTATTGCTCTTAAAAGTGTTGTTACAGGTACTTTTCTTGTTCTATCAACACGTACATAGAATATATCATTTCCATCTGTTTCATATTCTAACCATGCTCCTCTTAAAGGCATTACTGTTGAATTATATGTTCTTTTTCCTGTTTTTGTATCAAATTCTTCTCCATAGTAACATCCTGGTGAACGTACTAATTGGCTTACAACAACTCTTTCTGCTCCATTTATTACAAATGTTCCACTATCTGTCATTAAAGGGAAATCTCCTAAATAGATTTCTTGTTCTTTAATTTCACCTGTCTCACGATTAATTAATCTTACTTTTACGTGTAATCTTGTAGAGTATGTAGCATCTCTTTCTTTTGCTTCTTCTACTGTGTATTTTGTTTTTTCCTCCATGTAATAGTCGAAAAATTCAAGAACTAAATTTCCAGAATAGTCTTCAATTGGTGAAATATCTTTTAATACTTCTCCTAATCCTTCTTCTACAAACCAGTCATATGAATCTTTTTGAACTTTGATAAGATTTGGCATTTCAATATAGTCGCCAACTTTTGCGAAATCTTTACGAGAGGCTTTCTCGTAATTAACTTCTTTAATTTTCAAAAAAATCACCTCTATACAAATATTTAAGCAGAAATAAATATATTATTTAAAAGAAGTCCTTCTTAAATATCAATTTGCATATTCTAATTTTTTTATTTGTCTGCTCTTACAAATAAAATCCTTAGGGCTCCTTGTATTTAATTCCTCTTCTTCTAATTTTAAACTTTAGAATTTTTAATTAAAACTTATGAATTAATTTTTGTTTATTATAAACGGCAACAAAAAAGCTGTTAAAAAACTTTTGTGTTTTTCAACTGGCTCTAGTGTTTTATTGATTTTATTTTTTATTAATTATTTTTATTTTAATCACCCTTAATTTTAATTTTTACACTTGGGTAAAATCCGTTTCATAAACTCTTTATATGATACCATGTTTTCCCTACGGATGTCAAGGGTTTAGGTGGATTTTTTATTGTTTTTTAAAATTATTTTAATTTCCTATTATGAAATTTAATAAAGCATTAAAAAATTAAATTGGTCAGACCCATCTAACCAATTCTATTATTTATCATTTTATTAACTTTCATTATTTTCAATTTTCTCAATTGAGATTGTAAATATTCAAGCATACCTTCTAGTAATTTAATTTACTAACTAAAAATTGCTCCTACTGCACCAAATACTCCTGCAGAAGCTAATCCCATTATTACACCTGCTAAAACAACACCTGCCATAACAGCAATTACGCTCTTCTTAAAGTCCATGTCTAGTAAACTAGCTGCAAGTGTTCCTGTCCATGCTCCTGTTCCTGGAAGTGGTATTCCTACAAAAATAAATAATGCCCAATATAAACCTTTTCCTGCCTTTTCTTGTAATTTCTTACCACCTTTTTCACCTTTTTCTAGACAAAATCTAAAAAACTTTCCGATAACCTTTTTCTCTGCTCCCCATTCTAAAACTTTTCTTGCAAAAAAGAATATTACTGGTACTGGCAACATATTTCCTATTATACACACTATATAAAGTTGAATTATTGGAAGTGGATCTCCCCATAATTGACTTAATCCAACTGGTATTGCTCCTCTTAATTCTATTAATGGTACCATTGATATTAAAAACACTAGTAAATATTTTTTTAACATATTAAAATTAAACTCCTTATAAATATTTTTTCGATAGCTATTATACTATATGAAAATATAATAGTAAATACCTTTTCTAATCTTGTACTGATTTTTGTCTATTCTTTTCCATCATTTTCTGATGTTTTTTTACTGCTAATTTGTAATCTACATAGTCCTCAATTACAATTTTTATTACTGCAATTACAGGTACTGCTAAAAACATTCCTAATATTCCAAAATAAGCTCCCCCCACTGTAACTGCAAATATAACAAGTAAAGGACTTATTTTTAGTGATTGGCCTACAATTTTTGGATTAATAATATTTGCATCAATTTGTTGTAAAATAATTACTATAAGCAACATCCATATTGTTTGATAAACGCCTCCTGTTATTAATGTTATAATAGCTGATATTGTTACTGCAATAATTGCTCCTATGTATGGTATCATATTAAATAAACCTATAAAGAATCCTAGTAAAGGAGCAAATTTTACTTTCATAATACTCATTGCTATTGTAACTAAAATTCCTACAACAATTGCATCTAAAAATTGACTTGCTACAAACTTGAAAAATATTTCATTTGAATTATTAAAATATTTATCTATATTTTTATAAGTTTTATCCTTAAATATTGCAATTGCAAATTTATTTAAAAATCCTAAGATTTGTGTTCTTTCAATTAATATGTATATTGAAACAATAATTGCAACAAATATTTCAAAAATTCCTGTTACAGCACTTATTGCTCCTTTCACATAGTTTATAACTTTATCAAATTCAAAGTATTGTTTTATATTAACACTTTGTAGATTTTTAATTGTATCTTGTACCATTTCTCCTTTAAATACTGAATCTTCTGGTAAACTATTATATTTGTTTAGAACTATCTCAAAGTAGCTTGGTACAGATTCAAATAAGTCAATTACACTTTCTATTACCACTGGTAAAATCACATTAAATAATATTATAATTAATAATGTTACAATCAAATAAACTGTTGTCACACTTAAGCTTCTTGCTCTTTTTTTTACCCACTTATTTTTTGATTTTAAATATGCTTTTTCAATATTTTTACAAGGCATATACAATAAATATGCAATAAATATTCCTGCAAAAAATGGACTTAATATTCCTAAAAACTTTCCAATAGCTCCCATTACATTTCCAAAATTGTCAAATGTTTTATATACTATTATAATTGCTACTCCTAACAAAAACCAATAAAGCCACTTCTTCCAATGGTTTTTCACTTCGTTCATATCATTTCCTCCTATATCTCTATTTCTAATTCTACAGGGCAGTGATCACTTCCCATTATTTCTGAATCTATTTTTGCTTCTTTTATTCTCTCTTTTATATTTTTTGATACAATAAAATAATCTATTCTCCATCCTACATTTTTTTCTCTAGCTTTTCCCATGTAGGACCACCAGCTATATGCATCCTCCTTATCTGGATATAAGTATCTAAAACTATCTGTAAATCCTGCATTTAATAATTTTGTCATTTTATTTCTTTCTTCATCTGTAAACCCTGCATTTTTCCTATTTGTTTTAGGATTTTTTAAGTCTATTTCTTTATGTGCTACATTTAAATCTCCACACATTATAACTGGTTTTGTTTTATTAAGTTTGATTAGGTATTTTCTAATTTCTTCCTCCCAAATTTGTCTATAACCCAATCTTTCTAATTCTCTTTTTGAGTTTGGTGTATATATATTTACCATATAAAAATTATCAAATTCTAATGTAATTACTCTTCCTTCTTTATCATGTTCTTCTATTCCTATTCCATATTTTACTGTTAATGGTTCTATTTTAGTAAAAATAGCTGTTCCTGAATACCCTTTCTTTTGGGCACTATTCCAATAACTTTTATACCCCTCAAATTCTAATTCAATTTGATCTGGTTGGCATTTTGTTTCTTGTATACAAAAAATATCAGCATTTATTTTTTCAAAAAAGTCTTTAAAACCTTTATTTACACAAGCTCTTATTCCATTTACATTCCATGATACTAATTTCATTTTTTTAATAATAATATATCTTTAAATAGAAATATTATTTACTCCTTTCATTTTAATTCACAGAAGTTATATTTAAATTATATATGTTTATTTATTCAATATTTTACTATATTGTAATATTTTTAGTCAAGACTTTAGCTATCATGCTTTTTAATATTTTGTTAAAATAAAAAACGATATTTAAACATTTTTTATTAAATACCGTTTTTTTGTTTATTTACTTTATTTTTATTATTGTGCTACAGTAACTGGTAAGTATTTTACTCCCCATTGAAGAGCTGCTGAATGTGAATTTACATAGATATCTATTCTGTTTCCTTTTATCGCTCCTCCTCTATCTTCTACTGTATATATCTTACCACCTATATTTAATTTTGTTCCAAAAGCGAATTTAGCTGGTGCTGCTGCTGTTCTTCCTGCTGTTGCTTTTGTTCCTGAAGCTGTTCTTCCAGTTGTTTTTCCACAACATTTGCTACATGAACAATATGCTGTAACTTTATAAGTTTCCCCATTTATTACTGTTGTTGAAGTTCTTGACTTACTTGCACTTCTTGATGTTTCAGTCTTTTTTTGTACTGTAACAATTTTATTTACCGGCTTAGTTATAACAACTTCAGATATAACTGTTCTTTCAATTTCTACATCATTTTGATATTTTATTTTATATGTTACTTCTTTTAAACCATCTTTTCCTTGTTTTAAAACTTTATTAGTTGTATTTGAATCTGCTCCTGTTCCACTCTTTGTAATGGTTTCATATGGTATCACAACTTGTTCTACTACTATTTTCTCAGTAATTGGTGCATAATTTTGTAATAATTCTTCTAATGATGCTTCTACACCTTCTTCTGATATTTTAGCAATTTGAACCTCATTATAAGTTTTATCTGTTATTTGAATTGTATTTCCTGAAGATATTTCTTCATTTATGTCTGGTATTGTTTTTTGATTTTCTTCTAGGACTATATTATTTTCTTCTAATACTTCTGAAACTGTAGCCTTTGATGTTAGAGCTGTCATTTCATAACCATTTTGAAGAATAATTTTTACATCTTTTAAATTTGTATTTACTGCCATAACTCCTATTCCTGATATTAAAATCAAGATGATGCTAACACATATAATTTTCATGATAGAAATTGAAGCGTTTTCTTGTCTTTTCATAAAAATTTATTACCTCCTTCTTGGCAATATCATTATTATACTATTTTTTAGACTATTTGTCAAATTTTTCCTTCTTTGTTACTTACAAGCTAGATTGAACGAATTTAAAATCAATCTAAAATTTGTCCTTTTTTATAAAGTCCTTATTTAATCGGCCTTTTATAATATTATATGTTTTGATAAATTTAAATATTACTTTTTTAACTTAATTATTTTTTAAACTTTAACTATTAATCGCATAAAATTCACAATTTTATCATAAAATTATTGTATAAATTTTTTTAATATGTTATTATTTATTTATATATAATATTAGAAATAGGAGGGATTATAATGGGTTGGATTATATTAGCAATAATATTAATATTAGTAATTGCAATAATTGGTATGTATAATAGTTTGGTTCAAGCTAGAGTAAAAGTTGATAATGCTTGGAGCCAAATAGATGTACAATTACAAAGAAGATTTGATTTAATTCCAAATTTTGTTGAAACAGTTAAAGGTTATATGACTCATGAAAAAGAAACATTTGAAAAAATTGCCGAACTTAGAACTTCATGGGCTAATGCCGGTAGTGTTTCTGAAAAAGCTACATTAGATGGAGAATTATCTACTGCATTAAAAACAATTATGGCTGTTTCTGAAAGTTACCCTGAATTAAAAGCAAATCAAAACTTTGCAGATTTGTCAGAAGAATTAAGAAATACTGAAAATAAGATTTCTTTTTCAAGACAATTTTATAATGATACTGTAACAATGTATAATACAAAGTTACAAGTATTTCCTTCTAACATTATCGCTGGAATGTTTAATTTTAAATCTCGTGATTTATTTAAAGCTGAAAGTGATGAAGCTAGAAAAAATGTTAAAGTTGATTTCGGAAACAATAATTAGCATAAATTTGAGGTTGGAAATTTAAGCTTTCCAACCTTTTATTTAATAATAGAAAGAAGGACTGTATATAATGTTTGAAAGTATTAAAAAAAATAAAATAGAATCTGGTATAATTGTTGGCATCTTTATTCTAGTTATTACCTTAATTGTATATTATATTTGTAATGCACTAAATCTAGGAACTTTATCTATTATAATTGCATTAATTTTTTCTATTTCTTCTGCTTGGGGTTCTTACTATTACAGTGATAAAATTGTATTATCACTAAGTCATGCCAGACCTGCCACTAAAGAAGAAGATTTAAAATTAGTTAATATTTTAGATTCTTTAATGGTTGCATCTGGTTTAAGCACAAAACCAAAACTTTATGTAGTAGAAGATAATCAACCAAATGCCTTTGCTACTGGTAGAAACCCAGAAAATGCTGTTATTTGTGTCACAACTGCTCTATTAGATAAATTAGATTATTACGAATTGGAAGGTGTTTTAGCTCATGAAATGAGCCATATTAAAAATTATGATATTAGACTTAGTTGTATAGTTTCTGTTATGGTAGGATTTATTGTTATGCTTTCTGATATGTTTTCTAGAATGTTATTTTGGGGAGGTTTAGATAAAGATAATGACAATGATAGTAAAGCAAATGGTATTTTAATGTTGATTGGATTAATTTGTTTAATTCTTTCGCCAATTTTTGGTTCTTTAATGCAACTTGCTTTATCTCGAAAAAGAGAGTTTTTAGCAGATAGCACTGCTATAGAATTTACTCGTAATCCTGATCGGTCTAATTTCTGCTTTAGAGAAATTAGAAAATGATCCTAATCAACTTGAAACTGCTAATAGTGCAACTGCTAATATGTATATTGTAAATCCTTTTAAAAAGGATACAAAAGAAGGAAAAAAGAAAACATCTAGCATTTGGTCTACTCATCCTAGTACACAAGATAGAATTGAAGCTTTACGAAATCTAAAATAAAATATTTCAAATAATTTTGCTACAAAATAAAAAATCAAGAATTATATTAGATAAAGTTCTTGATTTTTATTTTTGTTTCATTAATTTCTTAACAATATATTGATAGCATTTTCGTAAGTAATGTTTGCAACTTGTTCCAAACTTACCCCTTTTACATCAGCTATTTTTTTTGCTATATATTTAACATTTCTAGGATCATTTCTTCTGCCTCTTAATGGTTCAGGTGATAAGTAAGGACTATCTGTTTCGATTAAAATTCTATCATTAGGCACCATATCAATAATTTCGTCTGCATTTCTAGAATTTTTAAAAGTAACTGGCCCTGCAAAAGAAATATAAAATCCTAACTTTAGTCCTTCTTTTACTAATTCTCTATTTAAAGGGCAACAATGAAATACACCTTTTTTATTTACCTCATATTTTTTTAATATTTCTAAAGTATCCATAACAGCGTCTCTTGTATGAATTACAATTGGAATATTACATTCATTAGCAATTCTTATTTGTTCTGTAAAAGCTTTCTTCTGTAGCTCTTTATTATCAACATTCCAATGATAATCTAGTCCAATCTCTCCAATTGCAACTACTTTTTCATTGTTTTTAGTCATATATCTAATTTCATCTAACATTTTCCACAGTTCTTCTTCAGATTGTGGAATATCATTTGGTGAAATGCCACAAGTTGAATATATAAAATCATATTTTTTAGATAGTTCAATTGATTCTTTAGAACTATCTAAACTATAACCTGCTGATACAAATTTTTCTACCCCTTCATTATGTATCTTCCAAATTAATTCTTCCCTATCTTTATCAAATTGTTCATCTTGTAAATGAGCATGACTATCAAAAAGTTTCATTTTTCTACCTTCCTAATATTGTTACATTTGCCACTGCATAATTTTTACAATGTGATATACTAATATCAATATTTTCAATATCTTTAAGATCTATATTTGTTATTTTCAAAATTGGTCTACCTTGTTTATCATTTTCTACCTCAATGTCTTTCCAACATATCTTATATTTATCCTCTATTTTCCAAGAAATCGCTTTAAAAGCTGCCTCTTTTGCTGCAAATCTAGCTGCATAATGCTGATATTTCTGATTTTTTTTGCTTTCACAATAATCTATCTCTTTTTTCGTAAAAACTCTATCTAAAAACTTACCTCCTAGTTCTTCTATACTGTTTTTTATCCTATCTATTTCAATAATATCTGTTCCACAGGTTACTTTCATTGACACTTTTCTCCTTCTTTTGATAATTACTATGAAATGTTTAAAATTTGTCCCAGAATAATTAACAATATTATAATAATTATAATTATATATTTTCTGTTTCTTTCTATATTTAAGTCTTTATATAGTATGTCATATTTATTCTTTACTTGTTCATATAATCTTCCTATTTCTAGTATTTCTTGAATTTTATGGTTAAATATTGTTCCTGCTTCATCTTCTGTTATTTCCTGAATCCATAGTTTTTTTGTAAATTCAACAAATTTCTTTCTTGCTTTTTTTACTTGTTTTGGGTTTGTGAATTCTAATTCTATCTTTTTAAGATATATTTTTTTATATAAGTTTAATATGTAAGTATATAAATATTGATTTTCATACTCATCTGGTAATATTGTATAATTATTCATGTCACTACTTGATGTAAATAAAGTTATTCCTTGTTTTATAATTCCCAATCTTGCATATTTCCATTTTGAAAACACTTCTGCTTTTTCTTCCTCAATGTTCCTACTACTATCTGCTGGTAATAAATTTGAATATTTTATAAAATTATGTTTTATTTTTTCAAATTCATTTGTATTATTCCATGCTTCTTGGTCTATACAAACATATGAATATGTCAAAAACCTTTCAGTATCTATATCTAGCTTACTTGCTCCTATATTTGAGCCTGTTATGTTTTTTATAAATTCTCTTAATGTTTCTATATCTTCAAAATTTCCTGCTTGTAATCGTATATTATCATATGCATCTAAATTAGATATTTCCTGATTTATATCTCTAAATTTATAATTAAAGTTTAATATGCTTGAAAAGTTATTATCTTCTTCTATATTTGTTTTTATTGCTAAAAAACATATTCCTGTTTGAAAGCATATTACTTCTACCTTTGGTATAGTGAAAAATATCCCCTTTCTATCATCTACTTTTCCTTGTATGTCCTTTTTTAAATTATATTCAAAGATATTGCATTGATATTTACTAAGAATTGCTGCTCTTGTTTCTATTGGTAGTTCTTCTAGTTTCCTTAATTTTGCATTACTAAAGCTAAAACTAGAAAATAAAAATTCTCTAGTCTTAGGCAAAAAGTATTGATACATTTTTAAGTCTTTTTCCTTTTGAAATACTTTTAATTTAAAATTCTTATCTTTTAGCATTTTTAACATGTATTTTTGATATTTTCCATCTTTTATTATAAATGGATGTATAAAATATGTATATTGATAGTTCGTCTTTAGTTCCATTTCTTCACCTTTCTTTATTACATTTGATTATAATAATTCATATTAAGGTCTTTTCCTAAGTGCCATCTTCCTATAAAGTCAATTTTTAAATAATCATCTAAGTTATATGTTGGTTCTTGTACTATATTTCCCTTTCTGTCAACAGCTCCCCATTTTCCATCTTTTTTTATTCCTGCATAACCATAACTATTTTGTTGTGTTGCATCATCATAGTTATAATCTACTACCACTTTTCCATCTTTATCTACAAATCCATACTTTCCATCTTTTTTACTTAGAAATAATGTATTTGAATTAAATATGTCTGTTATACTTTTTTCTTCAAATTTAAAGTTATAATATTTATATTCCCCATTTTGTCTTAATTCAATATATCCCTTTTCATCATTTACATCTATTACTATCCCTGTTTGTTTTACATTATATGTATTATCTATTACCTCATTATTGAAATCACTGTCTTGTGTTATATATAAGTCTGCTTTATCATTATAAGAAATAGATGTATATTTAAATTCTATTTTTATATTATTATCTATGTCTATTAATCCATATTTCCCGTCTTTTTTTGCTATAAATATTCCTGACTTTGTTTCTTTTAATTCCTCATATATCGGTTCTATTCTTGATTCCCCTGATGTCTTCATTATACCGTATTTCCCTTGTTTTTTATATATTATTCCATTGTCAGTATTTTTTAATATAGCTGTAATTTCATCATATCCATTATTTAATATTTCTGTCATATCTTTTTTTATTAGTATTTGTTTTCCTGATTGTTTCACTACATATAAATCATTTTGATGTATTTTTGATATTTCATCATATTTTTGTTCTAAAACTTGATTGTTTGAAATGTCTGCTACTCCATATTTTCCATTTTCGCCTTTTACAATAAATCCAGATTTATTATCTTCTCCTAATGCTTGTACATCTAAATATTCAGTTTTTAGTAAAATAGTTCCTTCATTTGTTACAATTCCAATTTTACCATTTTGTGATATTTTAATTGCATTCTTCACTCCTTCTAATGCCGAAATTTCATCATATTGACAAGGAAGAAGTTCTTTACCTGATGTATCTATTATTCCAAATTTTCCATTCTTTTTTACTTTTAATACATTGTTTTCATACCATAAGTTATTATTTTTATCTTTATTTTCAATTGCCTCTATTTGCTCATAATCTTTAAATATTTCTTCGTTTTTGCTATTCAATGCCTTTGTTTTATAAGTTCCATTATCATAATCTATATCATATGTACATAAAAATATGTCATTTTTGCTATTTGGTATAATTATCATTTCTTGATAAGATGGGTCTATTATGGTGTTTCCTTCTTGATCTATTACCCCCCATTTATTATCTTTATATGATGCAAAGTAATCTTTGCTTGATATTTTCTCTTGTTTTTTTGCTGTTCCTAAAATGCCTTTTATTATAAATATAAACATAATAAAAACTATTATTGCTATTATTACTGCAAATACTTTTTTTATGTTTAACTTTGGCTCTTCATATCTTTTTCCTCTACTCATAGAATTTATGCCTCCCTTATTTTTGCTTATAATATATCATATTTTGTCTTTAGTTGCAATAATTTTAGTATTTAAAATAGTATCAAATTTTTCCTTTATAGCTCTAATTATTTTATACTTTCAATAACCTATCAAAAATAGGTCTAAATAATAACTAGTGTTAGTATTTAGACCTATTTTCTATCTTTCCTTTTTCATAAACTTACAAACAATTATACTCATATCATCTTTAGCAGTACCAAAGTTATTATCAACTGCTTCATTTAAAATCAAATCTGATATTTTTTGTGTATTGTTTGTTTCAATATCTTCTAACATATATTTAATCCACAATTCTTTATTTTTATATTCTATGTTAGAATCTAGTATTCCATCTGAACACATTACCATTATATCGCCTTGTTCTATATCTTTATCAAAAGTTTGTATTTTAGCTTCTTCTATAATTCCTGCTGGTAATGAGTTTGATTTAATAATTTGAACTCTTTTCTTATTTTTTATGTAAGTTGGACATGCACCACTTTTTATAAATTCTATATTTCCCATATATAAGTCCACAATCGCAATATCTAGAGTTGCAAATATCTCTGTATTTTGATTTATTAAAGTTGTATTTATTAAATCTAGTGATGTTTTTTTATCAAATCCAGATAGTAATAAATTTTCTAATAATTTTAATGCTTGCATGCTACTATCTTTTGCTTCTTTTCCACTACCCATTCCATCACTAATTGCAACTAGATATTTGCCGTCTTTTAATCTTATACTTAAAATACTGTCTCCAGAAGTCATACTTTTACTCTTTGTTGCATTTGCTGTTCCTATTGCCATATCATATTTATCTTCTGATAGAAAACTTAATTTTTTTCCTATACTCGCTTCATCATTTAATACTATTTCCTCTTTAAATATCTTTGTCAATATTTTTTCAATAGTTTCTATTTTAGCTGTTTCTAATATTTCATTTGAGTATATCTCAATAATATATCTATTATCTTTTTTTATTGCTATATCTTGTATTTCAATTTGTTTTTGCTTTATCAATTCTAATATTTCTGATTTTTCACTTTTGTATTGTTCTTCTTGTTTTACATCTTCTTCTAAATCTTTTGCCATATTTTTGATTGCTTTAGACACTTTATTTAGTTGTTCTTTCATGTTGTTTTTGTTTTGTTCTATTTTCTTTTGCCAAATAAAATTCGACTTGCTTACCTTATATGATAAATTAATTGTTCTTACCATTTGTGAAATATTATCTTGCAAATATTTGCTTATATCATTATCATCAAATCCAACAATGTAACTATTACACTGTGCAAAAGTTTTTAATAAATCTTGAGTATCAATTTCTTGTTTATCTAGTAATATATTAAATATCTCATCTATAATTTTTCCGTCCACATCAGAAATGTCTTCATATAGCATATTTTCTTTATATGGTTCTAAATTATTTAATAGTTCTGAAATAAATATTTTCTTATTTTCTTCTCTAGATGTATTTTCTTCTATTACATCTTCTTTAGAAGTTCTATATGTTGTTGCCATTTCTTGAATTGCTTCTGATACATTATTTAAACTTTGTGCCATTTCTTTACTTTTATTTAATGCTCTATCTGGTACTACAGGTAAAAATTTAGAGTTTCCAATAAATTCTTCTAAACTAATATTAAAACTCTTTGGAATCGCAAGTAGTCCAATTGATGCAATTAATATTTCTTTGAAATGAATTAACTCTACTGTGTATCCATTTGAAACATAAGCAAGTACAATATTTCCTAATGTAAATCCTACTACTACTCCTATTTTGCCAAACCTATTTAATATTCCTGCTATCATACCTGATATAGCATATGCTGCTATCATTATAGGCTCTGAACCAGTAATAACACCTAATGTTACACCTATTGTAACTCCTGATGTCGTTCCTACTAATATACCGTTTTTCCATCCCAATATCATAACAATTAGAATACTTAAAATATTTCTAATTCCGACTCCTAAAATGTTTAAATCTCCAAATCCACCTACGGCTATTGCCATTAAAAGGCTTGCACCTATCACTTCCTCTATTGAAAAAGCTTGTTTGTTTCTAAATTCTTGTACTACGACAAGTGAATTTACAAATATCTTGTAAAATACTAATGCTATCATTGATAATGTAATTGATGATAACACATCATATACTGTAAAACCTGATATAGCAAATTTAATTATTTGAACTAATAATGTAGCAATAAAAACATTTTTTCCTATTTTTATTTTTTCGTTTCTTTCTTTTTCATTATACCTTGGTTTTACTATAAATAATGTTACTATCATAACTAAAGTTGTCAAAAAATATCCTAATGCTCCTCCTGTACCATATTTTATTAGGTTTCCTATTAATGATACTACTACTATTCCTAGTGCTGGAACTGAAGATGCCAAACATGCACCTAATATACTAATACTAAAAATAGAAAATTCTCCATTTAAACTAACTAATGATAGCATAAATGATACTATATATAATATTATATTGTTTTTTGCAAATACATTTGAAAATATATTTACTTTGTTTTTATTTGTATCATTACTACTATCAAATTCAATCGTGTTTTCATTTATATTTTGAAACATCCCTACCACCTCTTTATTTTTATAGGCTTATTTTACTACTTGTCCTTTGTGGTTTTTGTCTTTTTTAGTCTTCTATACTAAAAAAGTTTTTTACAATTTGTGATTTTTATTTTTAATTTATTTATTATTTATCTATTATTTGTCTTTTATTTTATTACAAAATGTCGAAAATTGCAATAATATTAGGATTTTTCATTCAAAAAATTAATTAACCATAAATAAAAAACTATTGGCAAGATATATCTAATATCTTGCCAATAATTTTATAGTTAGATTCTTTTTACATTGTTATTTTTCTTTATGAATTACCTTCTTTTTGATTAGTACTACACCTGTAGCTAAAATTACTAATGCTACAACTCCTATTGATATTGGAATAATAATTGATT
>CAUBRZ010000010.1 GCA_958438515.1 uncultured Clostridium sp.
TATTATTTATATATATTTTTTTAATAAAAATATAATTTATATATATATTAATTTTTAATTAATTTATTATATTATTTATTTATAAAAAGTTATCCACATAAAACTTTATGTTTATCTTTTTAAAATATCTCTTTTAATCTTTTTTTTTGTTTTTTTTTCTAATTTATTCTATTTTTTTATTAAATAAAAAAATAGAATTTATAAATTTTTTTATCCACATTTTTTATATTTTTAGAATTTTTTATTTTCTCTTGTTTTCTTTTTTTATTGATTTTTTTCTTTTTTTTCCTTTTTTTTCTTCAATAGTTATCCACTTTTTGTTACTTGTTTGTGGATAACTTTTAACAAATAATAAATTTTAAAGGCAGAATTTCTTCTACCTTTTACATTATTTTTATTCTTCTTTTAATCTAATTGGTAAAATCATATAAGTATAATCATTATTTTCAACCGATTTTACTAAACATGGAGATATGCTTGTACCAAATTCAACAAAAACTTCTTCATCATCTATAGATTTTAAACTATCTAAGAAATATTTAGGATTAAATCCTGCTTCTAAATTTTTCCCTTCTGTTGAAACATACAATTCTTCTTTTGCATCTCCTGTCTGATTTGTACAAGATATAATAACCTTACCTATATCTACTTGTACTTTTACTGGATATTTTTTTTCTTTTTCAACACTAGATGCTGATATTAAACTTACTCTTTCAAAGCTACTTTGTAAACTATTTTTATTAACTCTTATTCTTGTTTCCCAATTACTTGGTATTACATTTTTATAATTTAAAAATTCTCCATCTAAAATTCTTGTTACAACTTTACAATTATCCATTTCAAATAAAGCTTGATTTTTTGAAACCCCTATTTTTATTGGTTCAAAAGAATCTGATATTATCTTATTCACTTCTGTTAATGTTTTTCCTGGAATAACTGCACTAAAATTATTTGTTTGTTTATTTAAGTAAATACTTCTTAGTGCTAGTCTAAATCCATCTACAGCAACTAAGTTTAATTTATTATTTTCTATTTCAAATAAGCATCCTGTAAAAATTGGTCTACTTTCTTCTGAACTTACTGCAAATATCGTTTTCCTTATCATATTTTTTAAAACATTTTGATCTATTTCTATTGAATTCTCTATTTCTATTTTTGGTAATTCTGGAAATTCTTCTGGCTTCATAGTTGCTAATTTATATAATGAACCCTCACATTCTATTTCTAATAAATTTTTGTCATTTACTGAAATATGAATTTCTGTGTCTGGCAATTTTCTTATAATTTCACTAAACATTATTGCATTTACAACTGTACTTCCTTGTTCTTTTACTTCACATTCCATAACATATTCTATACCAATTTCTAAATCATATGTTGTTAGTTTTATTTCATTATCATTTGTTTGAATTAATATTCCTTCTAGTATAGGCATAGTTGTTTTTGAAGCAACTCCTTTTACTACGGAATTTATGGCTTTAATAATTTTGTCCTTATAACAAACTATTTTCATTTTACGTCCTCCTTTATAATATATATAATATTTTTAGTAGTAATAGTATTAGGTCTTGTGGAAACTGTGGAAAAGTGTGTTGATATCTACAAGCCCTAGCAAAATTGTTGTTTATAATTCAGTGGAAAACTTAAAAAATAATCCACAGTTAAATTTTATAAATGTTAATAATTTATATGTTCACAGTTTTTAAACAGGTTATTAACAATGATATGTGGATATCGAATGTAAGCTTTCCGTAAGAATAAAAAGAATTATATTTTACAAACAATCTTTTTTCCAAACACAAATTTCAAAAAAATTTGAAAAGCTTTTTGCCTGTTATTGATTTCCATTTATGATAATGTTTTTCACACTATCCACAATTAGCTTAGTATTATTTTTTTCTTTTATTTCTTTTTCTATTTTTTTACATCCATGCATAACTGTTGAATGATCTCTACCTCCAAAATCAGTTCCTATTTGAGGGTAAGACATATTAGCAATTTCTCTACATAGGTACATTGCAATTTGCCTTGGAAAGGCTATATCATTAGATCTTTTATTTCCTGATAAATCATCTTTATTTATACTAAAATATTTAGCAACAGTTTCTTTTATAAAATCACAAGATATAACTTTTTGGCTTTCATATTTAAATTCATTTATAATGTTTTCTGCCAATTCAATAGTTATAGGGCTATGAGTTAAAGAAGCTCTAGCTACTATTTTATTAAAAACACCTTCTAATTCTCTAATATTAGAATCTATTTTGTTTGCTATATCAGAAAGGATAAAATCTTCTATAACAATATTTTCATCTTGAGCTTTCTTTCTTAAAATAGCTAAACGAGTTTCATAATCTGGACAGGAAATATCTGCTAAAAGTCCCCATTCGAATCTTGATTTTAACCTATCTTCTAAAAATTGAATATCTCTTGGTGGTTTATCACTAGAAATAATTATTTGTTTTCCTTCTTCGTATAATGCATTAAAAGTATGGAAGAATTCTTCTTGAACTCTTTCTTTTCCAGCTATAAATTGAATATCATCTATTAATAATACATCAATTGAACGATATTTGTTTCTGAAAATTTCATTTTTGTTATCTTTAATAGCATTTATTAATTGATTAGTAAATTTTTCAGATGTGACATATAAAACATTTGCATTTTTATTATTTTCGGATATTCTATTACCAATTGCATGCATTAAATGTGTTTTTCCCAAACCAACTCCTCCGTAAAGAAATAGAGGATTATAAGCATTTGAGGGTTCGTTTCCAACAGCTAATGCTGCAGCATGTGCAAATCTATTATTGTTACCAACAACAAAAGTTTCAAAAGTATATTTAGGATTTAATGTTGATTTATTAGATTCAATTTCAGTTGATGATGTATTTGAATTATCACTTATTATATCTCCAATATTTTGATTGTTATTTTTTTGATTTTTCTTTTCTTTTGATATATCTATTACTGAAAACGTCCATTCCTTATTTGTAATATAACGTAGAGTGTTGAAAATTAAGCTACGATATTTGTTTTCAATAAAATCTTGTTGAAATTCAGAAACAGTTGTAAAAATAATGTGACTTCCATCAATACTTCTAATATCTAAAGGCAATATCCAAGTTTCATAAGAAATTTGTGTAAGTTCTGGTTTTAAAACTTCTTTTATTTTTGCAACTAATTCTTCTTTTTCGATAGCCATTAAAAAACATCCTTTCTTTATAAATTATCCACAAAATTATCCACAACTGTTGATAATTTTGTAACGTTTTTGTAAAAACAAAGAAAATTAATACAAACAAAAATTCAAGTGTTTTAAGTAAAAATGTTACTTGTTTTTTACTTACACATAATAACAAATTTATACACAATAAGTCAATAAAATTGTGGAAAAAAAATTAAAAATGTGGATAAAGATATAAAAAACTGTGGAAACATTAGTAATGTTACAAAAATATTACAAAAAAGCAAAAAAAAAATTATACAAATTACTTGACATTTATAGGAAAATTGAGGTATAATCGATATACTTGTTAATTTGCAAATAAATAATTTCCGATAATAAAAAGGAATTTTATAAAAAAACAGTAGGAGGTGCTAGAAAATGAAAAGAACATTTCAACCAAAAAACAGACAAGAGAAAAAAGAACACGGATTTATGAAAAGAATGAAAACAAGATCTGGAAGAAAAATATTAAAAGCAAGAAGAGAAAAAGGAAGAAAAAAATTAAGTGCTTAAATTTAATTATGTTTTATTAAAGCTAAAAGCATTAATATGAAGGCCACATAAGTGGGCCTTTTAACATAATTTTTTAAAAATAAGAACAAAGTTTTTTCATTATTTCCGTAGTATCAAAAGGAAAAATTGACTAAAAAATGAAGGGAAGAAAACAATAATGAAAAAAACAAAAATGTTAAAAAAAAATTACGAATTTAAAAATGTTTTATCAAAAGGAAAATATTATAGTGGGAAATATATAGAAGCTTTTATTAGGGAAAATAGAAAAAAAGAAGAAATAAACTATTTAGGAATTGCAATTGGCGTAAAAATAGCAAAAGCAAATAAAAGAAACTATATAAAAAGATTAATTAGAGAAAACTATAAAAATTGTGAAGATTTACTAGAAACAGGCTATAGTATAGTATTTTTATGGAAAAAGAAAAAAGATACTCAAAATGCAAATTTTGAAAACATAAAAGAAGATATGAACCAAATTTTTGATAAAGCACACTTATTCAAGGAAAATAAATGAAAAATTTACTTATAAAACTAATTAAAATATATCAAAAGCATATATCAAAATGGCTTAAAAGTAAAAATATAAATTGTAAATTTTATCCAACTTGCTCTGAATATACAAAACAAGCAATTGAAAAATATGGGGCAGGAAAAGGCTTGATTCTTGGAATTTTTAGAATATTAAGATGTAATCCTTTTTCAAAAGGTGGATATGATCCATTAAAGTAGAGCTAGGAGGAAAAATAATGTTTCAATTTTTTGCAAATATGTTTGGTTATTTACTTCAAATATTATATACAATAGTAAATAACTACGGTTTAGCAATAATTTTATTTACATTAATAATAAAATTACTATTATTACCATTATCTATAAAACAACAAAGAACAATGAAAAAAAGTGCAGAATTACAAGAAAAAGTAAAGGTAATTCAATTCAAATATAAAAGTGATCCAGAAAAAATGAATCAAGAAATGATGAATTTGTATAAGAATGAAAAAATGAGTCCTTTTAGTGGTTGTTTAACAGCTATTATACAAATGATTTTATTATTATCAATTTTTTATTTAGTAAGAAGTCCTTTAACATTTATGGAAAAAATACCACAAGAAAATATAAACAATTATATAAGTCAACTAAAGGAAGATGGGAAAACAGTAAGTTCTGCTTATCCTGAAATTGATATTATAAGAGAATTTGATTGGTTAAAAGAGAAAAATCCTGAAGATTCTCAAATAGAAAAAATTGATATAAAAATGAATTTTCTAGGTTTAGATTTAAGCAAGATACCACAACAAAATATGACAGATTATACAGTATATATAATACCAGTGCTATATATATTATCATCATTTATATCAATAAAAATGACAACAGCTATGCAAGAAAAACAAAAGAAAGAAATAAAAGAATCTAAAATTGATGGAACAACAGGGAAGGAATTAGAAGAACAAACAAACGAAATGGATGCAGTTATGCAAACAAACAAAATGATGTCGTGGATGATGCCAATCATGTCCATTTCAATAGCATTTGTAGCTCCATTAGGATTAGCATTATATTGGTTAATAAGCAACATACTTATGATAATTGAAAGATTAATTTTAAACAAAGTTATAAAAACTTAAAATTTAAGGGAGGTACATCTTATGGCAAAGAGCATAATTTCAGAAGGCAAAACTACAAATGAGGCCATAGAAAATGGACTAAAACAATTAAAAGTTTCTAAAAACATGGTAGATATTAAAGTTTTAGAAAATGAAGACAAAAGAAGCTTTTTTAGTATTTTAGCACCAAGGGTTGTTAAAGTAGAAATAACAGTAAAAGAAAATGCTAATGAAAAGGAAATAAAGCCAAAAAGAGAAATAGTATTAACAGAAGAAGAGCAAGAAATAGCATGTAAAAATATAGAAAAATTTTTGCAAGAGTCAAAACCATTAATGGATAATGCTAATTATGAAATTGAAAAAAGTAAAAACGGAATAAACGTTAGTTTAAATGGTGAAAATTTAGGGTATTTGATAGGTTATAGAGGAGAAACACTATATTCTTTACAAAATATATTATCAGCAATAGCAGGAAAAGGAATAAAAGAAAGAGTAAGAGTTATTTTAGATATAGAAGGTTATAAAGATAAAAGACAAAAAGCATTAGAGGATTTGGCTCAAAAAGTAGCAAAAACAGTAATAAGAACAAGAAAACCAGTTAAATTAGAACCTATGCAAGCATATGAAAGAAAAATAATTCATAGTAAATTGCAAGAAAATCCTAAAGTTGAAACAACAAGCGTTGGTGAAGAACCACATAGAAGAATTGTAATTTCTTTAAAAAATAATAAATAGTATAAAATCAGGGGTCAAAGGTCGGATTTTACAATAAATTTGTAATTTCTATCTTTGACTTTTTTGTTAAGAAGGAGAAAAAAATGAGTACAATAGCATCAATATCTACTGCTCCACGGAATAGGTGGAATAGGAATAATTAGAATGAGTGGAGAAAAATGTTTTGAAATATTAGATAAAATATTTATTCCAAAGAAAAAGCAAGATATAGAACAGATAAAAGGATATACAATTAAATATGGAAATATAGTAGAAAATGGTGAGGTTATAGATGAAGTATTAGTATCGTATTTCAAGGCTCCAAAAAGCTATACAACAGAAAATATGTGTGAGATAAACTCACATGGAGGAAATATAATTGTAAAAAAAATATTAGAGATGTGTCTAAAAAATGGAGCAAACATAGCAGAACCGGGCGAATTTACCAAAAGAGCATTTTTAAATGGAAGAATAGATTTATTACAAGCAGAATCTGTAATTGATGTTATAAATGCTAAATCAGAACGAGAAGCGAAAACTGGAATAAAGCAGTTAGAAGGATATCTTTCTTGTGAAATTGAAAAAATAAGAAAAGAAATAATGGATGTAATGGTAAATATAGAAGTTGCAATTGATTATCCAGAATACGATGTAGAAGATGTTACAAACAAACAAATAAATAAAATGATTGAAAGTATAGAAGAAAAGCTATTAAAATTAGAAAAAAGTTTTGATAATGGAAAGATAATAAAAGAAGGAATAAAAACAGTTATTATAGGAAAACCAAATGCTGGAAAATCCTCTCTTTTAAACGCACTTTTAAAAGAAGAAAGAGCTATTGTTACAGAATATGAAGGAACCACAAGAGATACAATAGAAGAATTTATAACTATAGATGGTATTCCATTAAAACTTATAGATACAGCAGGAATAAGGAATGCTAAAGACGAAGTTGAAAAAATAGGAATTGCCAAATCAAGAGAAATTGCAAAACAAGCAGATTTAGTAATTCCAATATTTGATTCATCAAAAGATTTAGACAAACAAGATGAAGAAATATTAGAAATTGCAAAAAATAAAAAATCTATTATTATTCTAAACAAGATTGATTTAAATTCAGTTATAGATGAAGAAGATAAAAGATTAAAAGATACAAATAGTAAAATTATAAAGATATCTGCTTTAAATAATATTGGTATAGAAGGCCTACAAAAAGAAATAATAAAACTTTTTAATTTAAATGAAATAAATTTAGACAATGAAGTTGTAATTACAAATATAAGACATAAAAATTTAATATCTAAGGCAATTGAAAATGTAAAAAAAGCCAAAGAAACAACAAACGATAAAATGCCACTAGATATTATAGCAATATTTATAAAAAATATTTTAGAAGATTTAGGAGAAATAACAGGAGAAATTGTAACTGATGATATTATAGATGAAATTTTTGCAAAATTCTGTCTAGGAAAATAACTTTAAAAACATCACGAGAATCAAAAATAAGCGCAAATAATACAAAAATAATATAAGTTTATGTCTAGATTGTTAAAATTGAAATACAATCAACCTGAAAGCAATACGACAAAAATAATAATATACAAATTTTGAAAATATTAATATAAACTAGAATGAAAATAAAGATAACTATAGAAACAGTTGAAAATAGATAAATTAAAACTAGGATTACATAAAAAATAAAACCAATAGTTAAAATTTATTTTAAGGTATATAAAAAAGTAAAAGCATAATTTAAAAGAAAGACAAAAATAACGGTTATTAAAAATCTAAACTAAATAGTTTAAATAAACGTATACAAAAAACGAATACTGATTTTATGTTTCACAAGGAATGAAAAAAACTGTGGAACATTTGACAATGGCTTGATGTGGCCTGTGGAACATTTTTATGTTTTTATATAAAATTTTTTAATGTATTAATAAATATAAAAAGAAGGGAAGAATAAATATGGAATTAAAAAAAGGAGAATATTATGCAGGCGAATATGATATAGCAGTTGTTGGAGCAGGACATGCAGGATGTGAAGCTGGTCTTGCAGCAGCAAGATTAGGGATGAAGACACTGATTTTCTCTATAAGTTTAGAGGCGATTGCTAATATGCCATGTAACCCACATATAGGAGGTAGCTCGAAAGGACATTTAGTAAGGGAAATAGACAGCCTGGGTGGAGAAATGGGAAAAAACATAGATAAGACAATGATACAAATTAAAATGCTGAATACATCTAAAGGACCAGCCGTACATTCATTAAGGGCTCAAGCTGACAGGAAAAGATATCAAGCAGAAATGAAATATACGTTAGAGAAACAAGAAAACTTGGAAGTAAAACAAGGAGAAATTGTTGATATAAAGATAGAAAATGGAAAAGTTGTAGCAGTAAAAACAGATGTTGGTGCAATATATAAAGTAAAAGCAGTAATACTTGCAACAGGAACATATTTAAAGGGAAAAATTTTTATAGGTGAATATTCTAAAGAAAGTGGCCCAGATGGTGTGTCTGCAGCAAATCAATTATCTGATTGTTTGAAGAACATGGGGATAGAATTAATTCGTTTCAAAACAGGAACACCAGCAAGAATAAATAGAAGAAGTATAGATTTTAGTAAAATGGAGGTTCAAAAAGGAGATAATGGAATAGAGGCGTTTTCTTTTGAAAATGAGCCAAAAGACTTTAAACAAGTAGATTGCTATTTAACTTATACAAATGAAAAAACACATGAAATAATAAGAAAAAATTTACATCGTTCTCCATTGTATGCAGGAATGATAGAGGGGACAGGACCTAGATATTGTCCTTCTATTGAAGATAAAGTGGTTAGATTTAGTGATAAACCACGTCATCAAGCATTTGTAGAACCAATTGGATTAGATACGGAAGAAATGTATATACAAGGGATGAGTTCTTCTTTACCAGAAGAAGTTCAAATTGCTTTGTATCATACAATACCAGGATTAGAACACGCAGAATTTACAAGACCAGCATATGCTATTGAATATGATTGTATAGATCCATCAAATTTAAAACTATCCCTAGAATATAAAAATATAGATGGGTTATTTATGGCAGGCCAAATAAATGGTACATCAGGATATGAAGAAGCAGCATGCCAAGGTTTGATTGCTGGAATTAATGCAAGTAGAAAAATTCAAGGAAAAGAACCAATTATATTAGATAGAACACAAGGGTATATAGGGGTTTTAATTGATGATATTGTTACTAAGGGAACAAATGAACCATATAGAATGATGACATCTAGAGCAGAATATAGATTATTATTAAGACAAGATAATGCTGACTTAAGACTAACACAAATAGGTTATGAAGTTGGGCTTATTTCTGATGAGAGATATAAAAAGTTTAAAGAAAAGAGAGAAAATATAAAAAATGAAGTAGAAAGGTTAAAAAAATTAACAGTAAAACCTCAAAAAGAAGTAAACGAATTACTAAAAAAAGCAGGAACTTCAGAATTAACAACAGGAACAAAAATGTCAGAACTTTTAAAGAGAACAGAAATAAATTATGATATGTTAGAAACAATTGATCAAGAAAGACCTATATTAACGAAACAGGAAAAAGAAGAAGTTGAAATACAAATAAAATATGAAGGATATATAAAATTACAAGAAGAACAAGTAGAAAAATTCAAAAAACTTGAAACGAAATTACTTCCAGAAAATTTAGATTATGAAACTTTAAAAGGAATTAGCCTAGAAGCAAGACAAAAACTAAACAAATTCAAACCACATTCAATTGGGCAAGCATCTAGAATTTCAGGAGTTTCTCCTGCTGATATATCAGTACTTCTAGTATATATACAACAGATGAAAAATGAAGGGAGTAAATAATGGAGATAAAAGAATTTAGAGAAATTTTAATGGAATATCTAAAAACTATGGATATAAAACTAAATGATGAGCAAATACAAAAATTTTATAAATACATGGAACTATTATTAGAATGGAATGAAAAGATAAATTTAACAGCTATAATAGAACCAAAAGAAATAATACTAAAGCACTTTGTGGATTCTTTAACAATTGCAAAATACATAAAAGAAAAAGATAGATTGATAGATGTAGGCACAGGAGCTGGATTTCCAGGAATACCATTAAAAATTTATAGAGAAGATATAGAAATAACATTAGTAGATTCATTAAATAAAAGGATTAACTTTTTAAATGAAGTGATAGAAGAATTAAATTTAAGTAATATTGAAACAGTTCATTCAAGAGCCGAAGAATTAGGAAAAAATAAAAAATATAGGGAAAGATTTGATATAGCAACTTCGAGAGCAGTGGCAAATCTTTCCACATTATCTGAATATTTAGTACCGTTTGTTAAGGAAAATGGGAATGTTATTTGTATGAAAGGACCTGAAATAGATGAAGAAATAAAAACAGCAAAAAATGCAATAAATATTCTAGGTGGCAAAATATCTAAAATTGATAATTTTGAATTACCAAATAGTGATATAAAGAGAAATATATTAATTATAGTAAAAGATAAAAAAACACCAACAAGATTTCCTAGAAAGCCTGGAACACCTGCAAAAGAGCCATTAGTATAAATGAAGTAAAAAAGTCAATAAAATTTAACAAATTTATTGACTTTTTTACGTTATTTTTATATGATAGTAATATAGAAAAGAGTAAAACTTATTAATAAATATTAACTAAAAATAGGGGCGATTAAATTGGGAAAAATAATATCAGTAGCAAATCAAAAAGGTGGAGTAGGAAAAACAACAACAACAGTTAATTTGGGTACTATTCTAGCTAAAAAAGGTAAAAAGGTACTTCTAATAGATGCAGATCCACAAGGTAATGCAACAAGTGGATTAGGTGTAGAAAAAGAAATAGAACCTTCTACATATGATATTTTAGTAAATGATACTGAAATAAAGGATGCAATACAAGATACATTAATAAAAAACTTAAAAGTATGTCCTGCTAATATGAATTTAGCAGGAGCAGAAGTAGAATTGGTTTCAATGATGTCAAGAGAACAGCGATTAAAAGAAAAATTAGATACTGTAAAAGAAGAATTTGATTATATTTTAATTGATTGTCCACCATCATTAGGATTAATTACATTAAATTCATTTACAGCTTCAAATAGTGTATTAATCCCAGTGCAGTGTGAGTATTTTGCACTAGAAGGGTTAGGACAATTATTGAACACAATAAATCTTGTAAAGAAACATCTAAATAAAGAAATACAAATAGAAGGAGCTTTACTTACGATGTATGACATGAGGACAAACCTTTCAAATCAAGTAGTAAAGGAAGTAAAAAAATATTTTAATGATAAAGTTTATAAAACAGTAATACCAAGAAATGTAAGATTAAGTGAGGCACCAAGCTATGGAATGCCAATTACAGAATATGATTCACGTTCAAAAGGTGCAAAGAGTTACATAAAATTCGCAAGAGAATTTTTAAAAATAAATGAAGAAGAGAAAAAGGCAAAACATATGGTATAAAAGGAGGAAAGAAGAATGGCTAAGATGACAGGACTAGGAAAAGGATTAGATGCTTTATTTGGACCAGCTCCAGAAGAAGAGCAAGCAAAAGAAAATGATGTATTAAAAACTCTAAAAATAAATGAGGTTGAGCCAAATAGAAATCAACCTAGGAAAAGATTTGACCAAGAGGCATTAGAGGAATTATCTCAATCTATTAAAGAATATGGTTTAATACAACCAATTGTTGTAACAAAAAAGGATGGATATTATAGCATCATAGCAGGAGAAAGAAGGTGGAGAGCTTCTAAGATGGCTGGATTAACAGAAATACCAGCAATTATAAGAGAAGATGACGAAAAAATAAATTCTGAAATATCTTTAATAGAAAATATGCAAAGAGAAGACTTAAATCCAGTAGAAAAAGCTATGGGAATAAAAACATTAATTGAAAATTATGGGATGTCTCAAGAAGAAGTTGCAAAGAAAATAGGAAAAGGAAGAAGTACAATTGCAAATTGGATAAGAGTTTTAAATTTAGAACCACGAGTACTTGAAATGGCTAAAGAAGGTAAAATAACAGAAGGGCATTGTAAAGCATTACTTGCTATTACAGATCCAGAAAAACAATATCAAACAGCAATACAAATGTTGGAAAGAGGACAAACTGTAAGACAAGTTGAAAAAAGATCAAAAATAAAAGAAACCAAAGAAGAACAAAAAAGAAAACATGTATTATATAAAAATATAGAAGATACATTTCAAGGCTTTTTTGGTTCAAAGGTAAGGCTAGATGCAGGCAAAAGAAGAGGAAAAATCATTATAGAATATACTTCAAATGATGATTTGGAAAGAATATTGGATTTGATAAAATAAAAAGGAAAAGAGTGATTATATGGAAGATATTATAAATGTAATAGGAATGGAAAAAAGTATATTAATATTAGCAATATTAAGTATAATTTTGTTAATTGCTTTTATAATAACTATATTCAGAATTTCTAATATCAATAAGAAATACAAGGAATTTATGAAAAAATTGGGAAATGGAAAAAATCTAGAAGAGGATTTAGAAAATTATATGTATAGAGTAGATAGAGTAGAAAAACAAAATGCAGAAATAAATACTCTTATACAAAATATTGATAAAGACTTAGAAAATTGTGTCCAAAAAGTCGGGATTGTTAGATATAGTGCATTCCAAGATACAGGAAGTGACTTGAGTTTTACACTTGCATTATTAGATGAAAAAAATACAGGGGTTGTATTAAATGGTATATATTCTAGAGAAATGTCAAATATTTATGCAAAACCAGTTCAAAATGGTAAATCTAGTTATACTCTTTCAGAGGAAGAACAAAAAGCAATAAAAAAGGCAATGAGTGTTTAAAAGAATAAAACTTAATATATAAAATGTAAAAATTCTATTGACAAATGTTTATAAAAATGCTAATATAAATACTGTCGCTAGACATTTGTCTATAATTTGGAGAGGTGGTCGAGTTGGTTTATGGCACCAGTCTTGAAAATTGGCGTGCGTTTATAGCGTACCGTGGGTTCGAATCCCACCCTCTCCGCCAAATAATAAAAGTTAGATGTTTACTAATATCGAATATCTAACTTTTATTTATAAGATGGAGATGTACCCAAGTGGTGAAGGGGACTGTTTGCTAAACAGTTAGGTCGAGAAATCGGCGCGGAGGTTCGAACCCTCTCATCTCCGCCACAAGAGATATAAAGAAAAATTAGCTTTATATCTTTTTTTATAATTTGGAATTAAAAGGAACCGTAAAATAAAAATCGAAAAATGTAATTAAAAGTTGAAAAAATTTTTTTTATCTTGTATAATAAAATTACGAATATATATTATATGTAACCAAAGAGGTGATAGAAATGAAAAAAATAAGAAAAAAAATATTGATAGTAATGATTTTGGTTTTATCAGTGCTATTTATATATACAGGGCAAGTAACTGCTAAACAAGTAGAAGGATTAACCGATACTCAAAGTAATGAGGTGCAAAAAGAGGTAAACGAATTAAAAAATAGTGAAAGTAAAAGAAAAGAACTATTAAAATATGATAGAAAAAAAGTAAAGGAAAGCATAGAAAACAATAAATTAGTTGTTATAGCACAACTTGATGAAGATACAAAGAACAAAATATTAAAAACTTGGAAGAGTAAATTACAACCTGCAGGAGCAACAAATCCAGATGCTAAATATAGAAAAGCTATAGAATTTAGAGAAAAAGAAAATTACTCAGAGGATAAACTAGTTAAATTTGATAAGGGTGAAATAGAAGCGTGGAAATGGGCGTATGGTGGCTATGGACCTGTAACAAACAATGAAACTGTAAGAAATGCTTGGAAAGAAACCGAGGATTATAAATCTTCGGCTGGAATGAATAATGGAGAAGAAGATAAGACTAGTAGCATTTATCAACAACCACAAAAAGATAAAACGGGTTCAGGTACATCTGCATCTACATTAGAAGATATGGTATCAGATGGAGATTCTTTTGTGAAACAAGGAGAAGCTCAATATGATGAAAAAGAACTAAGCAAAACTTCTAGTGTAATATATAATATTTTATTGACAGTTGGTGTGTTTACATCAGTTATAATAGGAGCAATACTTGGAATAAAATTAATGATATCTAGTGCTGAAGAAAAAGCAGAAGTTAAAAAAATGTTAATTCCTTATATTGTTGGATGTATAGTTGTATTTGGTGGATTTGGAATTTGGAAATTAGTTGTTAATATATTACAAGGAATATAAAGAGGTGATAGTGTGAAAAGACAATTTTTATTTTTTACTGTAATAGTTCTAATAGTTATGACAGTAATGTGTTTTATAATACCAAATTATACTTATGCAGAAGATTTAGAGTTAGGTAATCTTGATGACTATAAAGGTAAAAGTGATAATCCTAAAACAGTTTCTACAAGAGTTGGAAAGATATTAGGAGTAATACAGACAATAGGAACAATAGTTTCGGTAATAATGCTTATAGTAATAGGAATAAAATATATGGTAGGTAGTATTGAAGAGAGAGCTGAATATAAGAAAACTTTATTTCCTTATTTAATAGGAGCCATATTACTATTTTCAGGTACTTTGTTACCACAAATCATATACAATATTATGACAAAAGATTTTTAATAATCAATAGTTTTAAAAAAAATGTAAAATATAGTTGAAAAAAAAAACAAGTGATGTTATAATAAAAAAGATAGATGTCTTTAATATTCTCAATAAATGAGATTTTATATAAAAAATAATAAAAGGAGGAAAAAATGAATAAGAAATTTATAAAAATAGTAAGTATTTTATTAATGGTAATGATGGTAATATCTATTTCAGTAAGTTCTTTTGCAGCATCTGGAGCAGGAGTTGAGCCAAGTGCCTTATCAGGTACAGCACCACAAGACAAGTCAATACAAAATGTTGGTAATAAAATAATAGGCGTACTTCAAACAGTAGGTGTAGTAATATCAGTTATTGTATTAATAGTACTTGGTATTAAATATATGATGGGTAGCGCAGAAGAAAAAGCAGAATATAAAAAGACAATGATGCCATATGTAATAGGTGCAGCACTTATATTTGCAGCATCAGCGTTAGCACAAGTTATATACGGATTTTTTAATGGAATGACAGCAGCAGGATAATAATATAAAATACAAATACAAAAGGGTATGTGAAATATTTCACATACCCTTTTTATTACAAATACATTACAAATATATTAAAAATATATTATTTTGATTTTTTTTGTATAAAAACGTTACAATTTGTGCTTTTTTTTGTTATAATTATAAATGAGTATAAATGGATATTTTACTAAAAGGAGGAGCAAAAATTGGGAACATACAATTTGCCAAGAAATGTAAAAGGAGAAGGAAGAATTCTATTCGTGTTTTCAACGAAAGCATTAATATATAGTGCAGTAGGTGCCGGAATCGGATTAATTTTTTATTTGATATTTAAAATTTTAAGCATGTCAGTAGTAGGATTAATATTTGTTGCATTATTTGCCTTAATTGGATTTGTAATAGGAACATTTAAAATGCCAGATACAAATGCTTTTGAAATAACTAAGAAAACAGGAGGAGAAAATATAGATGATGTTATAAAAAGAGCCATAAAATTTAAAATGCAAAAAAATAAAATATATGTTTATGAAGAAGAAAATAGAACAAAAGATAAGGAGGAAAATAAAAATGAGTAATGATACAATATCACAAGTATTACTAGTAGTCTTAGGAATAATGATTTTTGTACTATTTGTACTAATTGCTATATTTTTAGCTTTAAAAGTAAAAGAAAATCAAAGAAATAAAAAAACAAAAGATATACTTGAAGGAAACGAACAAATAACTTCTGGCAAAAAGAAAATTGAAAATAAATTAAATAAAGAAAATCAAAATATATCATATAATAAACAATCTATAATGAACTTTATGGAATTTGATAAAATAGAAGATAATATGATTGTACAAAAAAAAGGAAAAAGATTTTTAATGGTTGTACAATGTCAAGGAATCAATTATGATTTAATGTCACAAGCAGAAAAAATAGGTGTAGAAGAAGGATTTCAACAATTTTTAAATACGTTAAGACATCCTATACAAATATATATACAAACAAGATCAATTAACCTAGAAAGAAGTATAAGTACATATAAGACTAAGATAAAGGAAATTGAAGATAGATATACGCAAACATTATATAAATATAATCAAATGAAGGAATCAGAAATATATAAAAAAGAGGATTTAGATAAATACTTTTTCGAATTAACAAAGCAGAGAAATTTATTAGAATATGGAAGAGATTTGTTGTCTAATACAGAAAAAATGAGTTTAAATAAAAGTATATTAAATAAAAATTATTATATTATAATACCTTATTTTTCAGAAGATATGTCTGATGGAGATTATGCTTATGATGAAATAAAAAATATGGCTTTTTCAGAACTATATACAAAGTCACAATCAATTATAAGAACATTATCATCATGTTCGGTAAGTGGAAAAATACTATCTTCACAAGAATTAGCAGAATTATTATTTGTTGCTTATAATAGAGAAGAATCAGAAACATTTGGAATAGAAAAAGCATTAAAAGCAGGATATGATGAATTATATTCAACAGCACCAGATGTATTTGAAAAGAAAATAAAAATGTTAGATGAAACAATACAACAAAGAGCAATACAATTAGCAAATCAAACAATTGAAAAAGTAAAATCTAAGCCTCAACAAATGGCAGAAGAAAAAGAAGACAAACTAGATGAATTGATAAACAAAATGGCAGAACTTGTATTAGATGAAAATAGAGCATATATAGGAGAAGATGTTGCACAAAAGGCTATTGAAGAATTAAACAAAACCGAGGAAGGAGGAGAAGAAACTAATGAAGAAATCAAAGAAAAATCAACTAGAGGAAGAAAGAGAAAGACAGTTAAATAAGCAAGAAGAACCAGGACTTTTGAAAAGTAAGACAATAAAAGAACTAATTGCACCTTCTGGAATAGATGCATCTAAAATAGATCACTTAGAAATTATATCAAATGTAAAAAGATATGCAAGAAGTTTCTTTATATCAACACTGCCACGTATGTGTACATTCCCAGAATTATTTAGAGATTTATATTTTTTTGGTGATGTAAACACATCTATATATATAACACCAATTTCTGAATCAAGATCACAAAATGAATTAAATAGAGTTATAAATGAACTAGAAACAGAGAGAATAGTTGCTGCTGATAGAGGAAATATAAATAGAGAAAGTACATTAACTCAAAAGAGATTTGAAGCAGAACAATTAAGAGATGAAATAGCTGCAGGATTTAATAAAATGTATGATGCTTCAATTATATCTACATTATTTACATATAGTTTAGAAGACTTAGATTCTTTAACAAAACTATTAGCAACAGAAATGTCAAAATCATTAGTAGGAATAAAAAGTGCATGGGCAATTCAAGAAGATGCATTTCAATCTAATTTACCACTAATGCAAGACAAAGTAAAAAAAGTACATTCTTTTGATAGTAGGTCTATGGGAACAGTATTTCCATTCACTACATCAGAAGTAGGGCATTCAACAGGAGTACCACTTGGTTTTAATAGGCAAACAGGAACGCCAATATTATTTGATAACTTTCATCCATCACTAACAAACTATAATATGGTTGTTTTTGCTAAATCAGGTGCTGGTAAATCTGTAACTATGAAAACTTTAATATCTAGATCATCAGTACTTATGGGAATTGAAAGTTTGGCACTAGATGCTGAAGGTGAATACTCAATAGTTGCTGAAAGTTTAGGAGGAATTAATGTTGTATTAAGTCCAAATTCTAGTACAATAATAAATTTATTTGATATTGAGCCAGAAGTATTGAAAGATTCTATAACAGGAAGAGAAAGAAAAGTACTTAATGTAGAAAATAAAGTTGAAGACGTTACACAAGCACTTCTTACAATGGCAAGAGGAAGTACAAGAAGTAATGATGTAAACGAACTTACAAAACAAGTTATTGCTGAGACTGTTGCAGAAGAATATGCAAGTATAGGGGTTAATAGTAATCCTGCAAGTTTATATGAATCTGGTAATGAGTTTCAACAAGGAGACAAATTATATAAAGACAAAAAGAATATGCCAACAATAGGTAGTTGGTATAAAAGGTTACAAAAGAAGGCTCAAGATAATACAAATATAGATTATCAATTCCATTATAGCTATTTATTAAAAGTTATGAAACAATATATAAGAGAATATAATGGACAAATGGCATATTTTGATGGACAATCTACATTTGAATTATTAGATGGAGCACCTTTTATAAACTTAGATATTTCTCAATTAGAAGAAAGATTTGCAAGACCACTTGCACAGCAAATTTTACTTTCTTGGATTTGGGAAAAATATGTAAAGAAAAATAGTGAAGATAGAACAAAAGCAAGAAAGAAAAGAGTTTTAGTTGATGAAGCTTGGATGTTGTTACCATATCCAGAAGCAGTTGATTTCTTAAATACAATGGCAAGACGTGCAAGAAAAAGAAATGTTTCTTTAGCAATCGTATCACAAAGATTTCAAGATTTCTATGAGAAACCAGAAGCACAAGCAGTACTTACTTCATCAGATACAAAGCTATTTTTAGCACAAGATAAATCAGAAATAGAGTACTTAAAATCAGTATTTAAATTGAGTGAAGGAGAATCAAACTTTTTAATAACCTGTTTAAAAGGAGAAGGATTATTAAAAGTGGGTTCAGATACAGCTATATTACAAATAACTCCGACTGCAAAAGAGTTTGAATTTGTAGAAACGAACTTAAATAATATAGTAAAACAAAGAAAAAAGTAGCAATATAAATGCAAGGAGGATGAAATGAAAGTTTTTACTAGTAAATGTTTTGCACAAAAGATATTAATTATACTTATGATTGTAATTTCTATAACTTTTTTAGTGCCTAGAGAAGTATCTGCAAAAGATGATTTTTCGGTAGGAGGCAGTTTATTAAAAGAAATTTTACAACTATTTGCATCATTAGGCGACATTATAATGGGACTTCTAAATAATGTGATGTTAGGTGCAGATGGTGTAGGATCAGCGATGCTAGATCAGGCAGATGAAAATTTAAAAAATCCTAAATCATGGTTATATTGTGATAAAAGTGAAAAAATAGATAAACAGTTTGATGAAGGTGAAATTGATACAAGAATAATAAAAATAAGTGATGAGAAATATAGAATACCTAACATGTTATATTCACCTGAAAATATATTTGCAGATAATATTGCAGCTTTAGATGTTAATTTTCTAAGAGAAAATAAGTATGTTCAAATATCAACTAGCCCTGATGCAGAAGAAGCAGCAGAATCATCAGCTAAAGACTTGAAAAAAACTATTGCTTCTTGGTATAAATCATTTAGAAATATTGCTGTTGTAGGACTTTTATCTGTATTAATTTACATAGGAATAAGAATTTTAATTAGTTCTGCAGCAGACGATAAAGCTAAATACAAAGAAAGCTTAAAGGACTGGCTTGTTGCTTTATGTTTGGTTTTTGTTATACATTTTATTATGTCAGGAATATTAATGCTAAATGATAAAGTCGTTGAATTATTTTCAACAAATATAAATAATGGAATAACTGTTAGCGTAGGTGGTAGTGACAATGCAACAAGATTTAGAACTAATTTAATGGGATTAGTCAGATTCCAAGCTCAATCAGCTGATTGGCAAACAGCATCTGCTTATGTAATTATATATTTGGTATTGGTAATTTATACAATAAGATTTACTATTATATATTTTAAAAGATTTTTGTATACAGCATTTTTTACAATGATAGCACCATTAGTAGCATTAACATATCCTATAGATAAAATAGGTGATGGTAAAGCACAAGCATTTAATATGTGGTTTAAAGAATATACAATGAATGTAATTATACAACCAGTACATTTAATATTATATACGGTTTTTGTATCTTCATCTATGAGTTTAGTTATAAAAAACCCAATCTATGCATTAGTAGCAATAGGATTCCTAATTCCTGCAGAACAATTCATTAAGAAGATGTTTGGATTAGACAAAGCAGAAACAACAAGTGGCTTTGGATCTTTTGCCGGTGGAGCTTTAGCGATGTCTGGTGTTAAAAGGTTACAATCAATGTCACAAAGTAGTTCAAAAGGAAGCAGTTCAAAAGGAGGTTCTTCAAAGTCTTCTGATGATGGTAATAGTAGTAAAATAAGAACAGTAGGTGGTCCAGATATAGGTGGAGCTTTCGGTGCAATTAATGGTGAAGGAGAAAAGAAACCATCTAATATTGGATTAGATCCTAAAAAACAAGCAGAAAAAGAAAGTTTAGAAGAAAAGATAGCAGATGGACAAATTGATAAAAAAGATCTTAGTGAAGAACAAAGAAATTTATTAGGAGCTAATATGCAAGATAATACCAATGATAATTCTAATGAAAGTATAGAAAACCCTATAATATATAACAGTAACAAAAATAATGATAATGATAATGAGACAATAGATCCTATAAAACAAATGCGAAAAGAAGCATTAGAAGAAAAAATAGCAAATGGAGAAGTTAATAAAGAAGATCTTACTAAAGCACAGAAAAATTTATTAAGATATAATACAAATAACAATAAAAATGATAATAAAAGCCAACTTCAAAAAGGTTGGAAAAGAAAATTAGCAGTGAATGGCGCTAAAAAAGGACTTAAAGGAGTTTATAAAGGAGCTAAAATTGCAACTAAAGGAATAGGAGCAGTTGGAGGAGCAGCAGTTGGACTTGCAGCAGGAATAAGCACAGGAGATTTCTCTAAAACAATGCAATATATGGGAGTAGGAGTTAGTGCAGGATCAGCAGTAGGATCATCTGTTGGTACTATACCAGAAAGAATATATAATGGCTCTAACGGGTTACAAGATAGTGCCTTTGATGGTATACAAAATACAAAACAGAAAATTAATGAAGCAAAATATGGATATCAATATGCTAAAAATGAGAGAGATAAAGCGTATAATGATAGAGAAAGAGCTAAAATTCTAAAAAATGAAAAAGAACAAAGAAAGTTTGCAGATATGGCTGGTAAAGTAGGATATGAGGGAGACCTAAATGATTTCATGAATGCAGCTATTGATTATAAAGAAGCAGGTGTACAAGATGATAAATTAATTGCAAATGCATTAAAAGTTGAAAATAAAAATGGTGGAGTAGGAAAAGATAATCATGATAAGGTATTAGCTATGGCAAAATTAACACATGATGGAGGATATGGAAAAGACTATATTGAAGATGATAAAAAACGTAGCTCAATGGAAAATCTATGTATGAGTAAAGTTAATAATGATAAAGATAAAGCAAGAGAAATGATGCAAGTATTTGCAGGACTTCATGACAGAGAAAAGATGTATAATAGGATGTCTGGTTTAAAATAGATAGTAGGAGGAAATATGCATAAGCTATTACAATTATATAACCAAAATAGACTAAAAGTATGGGCTATCATATTAGCAAGTATATTTATTATAGTATTAATACAGTTATTAAATAATTTTGCAAAAGAAGAAAATGACAACAAAAAAATAAGTAATGAAAATGAGGAAACAACACAAAATGTTGTTTCCTATAATCAAGAGAGTGAAAGTATAGTTTCCAGTGGCAAAGTATCAGATAAGTATAAAGATAAGTTTGGTGAGATAATAGATGAATTCTATACATATTGTGTAAATCATCAACCAGAAAAAGCATATCAAATGTTATCTGTGGATACTAAAAATTTAATGTATCCAACACAAAAACTTTTCGAGAAATTATATTATGAGTCAAAATTTGATGGAAATAAACAATATTCATTTCAATCATGGAGTACTTATGATCAAATTTATGTTTATAAAGTTAAAATTTTTGATGATATGTTATCAACTGGAAAATCAAGTGATCAAGATTCAATAGAAGATTATATTACAGTTGTACCTGATGAAGATACATTCAAATTAAATATTAATAGTTATATTACAAGAAAAGAGATAAACAAAAAAGATTCGAATTATATTATAACTGCAGAAGTTGGAGTATCAGATATATATATGAATTATCAGATTTATACAATAAGATTAAAAAATAACACAGATAAAACTATTATTTTAGATACAAGAAAAAAGACAAATACAACATATATCACTGATGAAAGAGAAAATAGATTTTATGCAATGTTATATGAAAATAAAGAAGAAGATATGATTTTAAAACCACAGGAATCTAAAACAATAAAAATAAAATTTAATGTAGCTTATAGGGAAGAATTAGAAATAGAAAAAATTACTTTTAACAATATATTAAATTATGAAGAATATTTAAATAATCAAGAAGAAAATAGTAGTAGACTAGATATAAAAATGTAACAAAGAAAAGAGGTGGCAAATTTGGGACTATTTAATTTTAATAATGAAGATATGGGAAAAAATAAAATATTAAAAAAAATTAGAAGTAAATTAGCTTTAGCTACAGCATTTTTTATAGCAAAACTTTTGCCACTTATATTAGCAACTGGAATACTATTTGTAGCTGTAGATTATTTAGTAGAAATTGTTACATCAAAGAACACACCTCAAAAAATAACACAAATTTTAGAAGTAGATGATGTATCTAAGTTAATTGAGATTAAACAAAATGAACAAGGAGAGTATTATTTAGGATTTATTGATGGTATCGATGACAAATTGGATGATGTTATAGATCAAATAAACTCTCAAGCAGGAGTTCATAATTTGCCTGGATCTAGAGATTTTTTGAAAAAATTAATAAAAGCAGAGGTGGTTACAAAATATCCTGATTTAGGGGGAGAAATACCAGAAGGTAGTGATGGATTTCAAGGAGCTGTAAAAATAAGAAGAATATCTCCAAATAAGGAGATAGGTAAAATAACAAATGTTGGACGTGGTGAAACTTCTGCAATTGAAAATGATATAATATATGATACACAGACAAAAAGTGATTATGAAGAAATAATTAATAAGTGGGAAACAGGTAAAAAATTAAAAATAAAATATGATGCTATCGTATATAAGCAAACAGAATCTAAATTAAATCCAGGTTCAGATACAGGAAACTGGGAAGCTGTATATAACGAAAAAGTAAGTGGAAATTTAAAAATAAAATCGGGAACAGAAGTAGAGTACACAGGTACTTACAAGAATTCAACTAACCCTCTAACAAATGAAACTATTACTTATGTAGAGGTAGAAAATAAGAAAGATAATGTAAGGGGATTTGTAAAGGCTCAATTTCTAACTGATAAAAATGAGGAAAATGATAATAAGAAAACAAGTAAAGTTAATACTAATAAAAAAAGTGTAACTAGTAGAGAAAAACAAAAAACAAAAGAGTATATAGGAAATCAAGATGAATCTTATAAAGTTGCAATTGCAGCTGGACATAATGATACAGATAATACAGGGGCAAGCAATGGAGAACTTGTAGAGCAAAAACTAACAATAAAAGTAGCTGAAAAAGTACAAGAATTAATAGAAGAAAAATATTCTAACATAGAAGTAGTTCAAACAGGAAGTACTTCAAGCAATACAGGAGGAATAAAAGTAGAAGAAAGAAAAGAATTAGCTAAAAGAGAGAACCCAGATTTATGCATTCAAATTCATTTTAATTCAGGAGGAGGTTCAGGAGTAGAGACTATTTATAAAGAAGGGGACGGTGTATCTCAACAATTAGCTGAAATACTTTCTGATGAAATATCAAAGTCTATGGAATTAGATAATAGACAGGCAGGACCAGATTCAGAGAAATGTGCTAATCAAAATTTAGGAATTATTGAAAATGCAGCTACTTCTGGATTTCCATCTGTAGTAACAGAAGGTGGTTTTTTAGATGGTTCACCAGATGCAGACATAATTAAAAACGATGGTATAGAAAAGTATGCTAAAGGAATTGTTGAGGGAATAAAGAGATACATAGAAAGCGATCATTCAGGGTATTCTTCTTCGGTAGTTAATAATCAAACAGTATCTGATAGTATTGAGTCTATTGTAAGAAATTTAAAATATGTACCACTAGAAACAATGAAAAAGGATATAGAAGAAGGTAAAGAAGAAGCTTTAAAAGAATTTACTATTGATGAAAGTGGAAAAATACTTACTGCAACTTGGGAATTGGGTGAGAAGAAATCAATAAAAGAGAATGCAACAATAGATTTAGCTACAGCATTACAAAATTATGTTGTGCCATATGAATATTTATTATATTTTTATATAGATACAGATTACACTGGTTTTTCGGAAGATCTAGCAGAAGAAATTTTAAAATCAGAAATTGTTTTAGCAGTGCAAGATAATGTAACAACCACAAAAGAGAAAAAGCAGGTATTTGAAAAGAAGACTACTACAGAAAGTAAGGATACACAAAATAAACATTCCTATAATTGGAAAAGTATTGATAAAAAAGAAACAACAACAGAAGTATGTAGTACTAAAGTTGAAATAACATATGTAAATACTTGGTGTGTAAAATTATATAAAGAAAATAGTTATAGTTCTAAAGCATTAGAAATGGGAGACAGTAATGAAAAAATCATTAATATAAAAGGAACTGTAACTGATACACCATCTAATTCTTTAACAGCAGCAAAGATAAAAGAGACAGGCCGTGTTGAAAAGGAAGATGGTAAAGGAATAGATTATAGTTACAAAATATATCAAAGAGAACAAACAGATACAGAAACTTTAGTAAGTTCATATTCATCAGAAGATTTTAAAGAAGCTAAAGGACAAGAAGGAAAGTTTGTTGGTTTATATAAGAAAAATAAAATGTACCAAAAATTAAGAGAACAATATTTGTTCCAAATAATATCAAATAATGAAAAAACGGCTAATTTACTAGATTTAACTAAGTATCTTATATTTAAAGCAACAGGAGAAAGTTATGGAGTAGATGAATATGATTTTGGAATATATAAAATTTCATCATTTTCATCAATGACAGGTCTTTATGGAAATTCTATTCAAGAAAATGTTTGGTTTGCATTAAGAGGTGCTGGATATAGCGAGATAGCTTCTGCAGCAGTTATGGGAAATATTCAAAGGGAATCTGAATTTGATGCAAGCAAAATAGAAAAAGCTAATGGTGTTGGATTTGGATTGTGTCAGTGGTCATATGGAAGAAGAACTAACTTAGAGAATTATGCAGTAAGTAAGGGAATTGAACCTTCAGATTTACAGACACAAATAGAATTTTTGCTTGCAGAAATTAATCCTAGTGGAGGAGCTAATGGTTTTGCTAGTTATCAAATGGGTAGTGCATCGTCAACAAAATATGATGGAAATAAATATACTCAAAGTGATTGGGAAAACGCTACAGATATAGATGTAGCAACAATGGCCTTTATGGCAGTTTTTGAAAGACCTAGTTATGATCCTTCAATTAACCACATTGCTAGTAGAAGAGAATGGGCAAGAAAATATCTAGAGGAGTTCAAAGGAAGAACGGCTCCTACAGCAGATGAAAGAATAGGGGCAATTACACTTTCTGGTGATAACGCAAATAAGATGATGCAAATGCTTGTAGAGGCTCTAAGAATAGCAGATGACGATAGGTACTCTTATAGTCAAGCAAATAGAAACGATGAGTTCCAATATGATTGTTCATCTTTTGTTGCTAGATTATATAAACAATATTTTGGATTTTCGGCTCCAAACGATACGAGAGCATATAATGAACAATGGAAAGTAGGGCCAGTAGGAAGTGTTGAATTACAACCAGGAGATGTTTTATGGAGAAGTGGACATGTGGAAATGTATATTGGAAATGGATTAATTGTTGGGGCACATGGAAGCGACAATAAACCAATTCCAGATCAGATTAGTGTAATAAGTTATAAGCCATCTAGTTGGACATATGTATATAGATTTATAAGGTAATAATTTATAGGGGAAAGTATATGAAAAGATTAGAAAAGATAATAACAATAGTAGTTATTATAATAGTATTATTAATAACAATGATTTTGTACAACAAATTTCACATAAAACAACAAGAAGCAAGACAAGCAGAAATTGGCGATGAGGGAGAAAAGACAGAGTTAAAAAGTGAATTAGATGATGTAACAGACAGAATAAAATTTTTTACAGTAGCAAATTGTGTTCAAAAGTATTTAGACTATTTAAATAAAGAAAATGATAGTTATTATAGAATAGATGAACAAGGTAATAAAGAATTTATAATTGAACAAAATGAAATAAATGAAAATATATTTCAATTGTTAAGCCAAGAGTATATAAAAGAAAATAAAGTTAGTGTGGAAAAAGTTTTTAGCTATGTTGATGATATTAGTCAAAAAATTGTATTTATACCAATGAAAATGAAAGTTTTAAGAAATTCAACAGTTGATCAATATGTTGTGTACGGAATAGAGGAGGACACAAATAATAAATTTATTAGGTATTTATATATAATAATTAACATGGATAACTCAAATTCAACATTTTCTGTTGAGCCAATTAATAAAGAATATAGTGATATAAATCAAATTAGTATAAATAGTAATAATGAAACAATTCAAAAAAATAGTAGTAATACATTTAATAATGAAAAGGTAACATATGAATATACTATAAAGAAGTATATGGACTATTACAAAAAACTTGCTTTAGGTACACCTAAAGATGCATATCAATTGTTAGATAAGGAGTATAGACAAAAGAGGTTTGGAAGTTTAGAAAATTATAACAACTATGTTAAGCAAAATAGGGAAGATATACAAAAATTACAATGTATGAAATATTTGGTAAATAATGAAGCAGAGTATGTTGAATATGTATGTTTAGATCAATACCAAAATTATTATATTTTTGATGAAGATTCATCAATGAACTTAAGTTTAAAATTAGATGCATATACAATAGAAAGTGATAAATTTAAAGATGAATATAATAATTATGATAATAACAAAAAAGTAATGTCAAATGTAGATAAATGGATAAAAATGCTAAACAGTAGAGATTATTCAGCAGCATATGATGTATTAGATGAAACATTTAAAAACCAAAACTTTGGTTCAAAGGAGAAATTCGAAGAATATATAAAACAAAAGTACCCATTACACTATAAAGTTGGGTATATGCAAACTTCTGAGGAAAAAGGTATATATAAACAAATAATAGAATTGAGTGATATTACTGGTCAAAGTCAAGAAATAGTTAAATTAACTATAATAATGAAACTAAAAGAAGGAACAGATTTCGTGATGTCATTTGGTATAGAATAAAAATGAAGCCTATCTTATTTAAAATAAGCAACTTATATCACTTATTTTAAATATATAGGCTTTTTTTAGTTTTTATTTAAATAAATTAATAAATGAGTCAACTAAAATCTTAAGCAAGTCATTTTCATTATACGTACTAATAAAAATGTTTTTTATGAAAGGAATATGAAAAAGTAAAAACAATATAAGAATAGTAAGAACAATAGAAATAAAGCTTTTAAAATAATCCTTAAAGGATTTTTTATATTTAATTTTATAACCTCTATTTTTTAAATCCTGAATATAAGCATCATAATAAGCTTTTTGTTTAGCATCTTCAATATTTTTTTTATATTCAAGACTTTTTTCATAATCTATTGCATCATTAGAAATATTATTATAATCACTTTTTATATGATTAAGTTCATTTTTTAAATTCATATTTTCATTTAATAATTCATCAGTAAGATGTTTGGTTTTAAGTTCGTAATTAGCTAATTGAGCATCATATTCACTTCTTTTCTCCTGATTAGATAAAGTTTCATAAGCCTCATTAATTAATTTTAGCTTATTTTCATATTGGTCTTTTAACACTTTTTCTTGTAAATCAGGGTGGTACTTTTTTACTAATGTCTTATAAGCTTTTTCGATAATTTCGGGAGAAGCATTTTTACTAATTTCTAATATATCATAATAATTTTTATCCATCATATCCTCCAAATTTTTATATTAAATAAGCATAAAAGATTCTTATTTAATATAACACAAAAACCAAACATGTTCAACAAGTAAATAACTTCATTTTTACAAACTAAAAGTAGAACAATTAAGAGAATATAGCATAATATAAAACAGGTGATATTATGAAAAATGGACTATGTTTAGCAGGAGGAGGAGTAAAAGGAGCAGCACATATTGGAGCAATAAAGGCTTTAGAAGAGGAAAATATAAAATTCCAATATATTGGAGGAACTTCATCAGGAAGTATTGTAGCATGTTTGTATGCATGTGGTTTTACATCAGATGAAATGTATGAGATATTTAAGAAATATTGTAAAAAAATAAAATATGTAGATTTAGAAAATATAATAAAACTTATTTTAGGATTAATATTTACAGGAAAAATAACAATCACAGGATTGAATTCTGGCAAACAGATAGAAAAGTTAATCAATAAAGTATGTAATAAAAAAGAAATATATAACATAAACGATATAAAAATGCCATTAGTAATTCCAAGTGTAGATTTATGCAATGGCGAAGTAGTTTGTTTTACATCTTGCAGGCATAGAAATGAAATTTCAGATAGTACTATTCTTGTAAATGATGTAGACATAGGAAGAGCTGTAAGGGCCAGTTGTAGTTTTCCAGTTGTATTTTCTCCATGTGATTATAAGAATATAAAATTAATTGATGGAGGAGTAAGAGAAAATGTGCCATGGAGAGAATTAAAATATCTTGGTGCAAAAAATATAGTAAATATTGTTTTTGATGAAGAAAGTAATTTGAAATGTAATAAAAATTTAGTAGAAGTGGCAGGAAGGGCAATGAATCTAATGGGAAGAGAATTGTCAAATTATGAGTTAGATGGAGCAGGATGTATTATTAGAATCAAAAGTAACAAGATAGGTCTATTAGATATGAAAAAAGTTGATGAATTATATAAATTAGGATATTATGAAATAAAACGTAATATTTCTAGAATAAAAGAAAGTTTAAGTTATTAGTAATAAATTTAATGTATTTATAAATAAAATATGAGACTACAAAAAATTAATGTAGTCTCATAACATTTTTTTGTTTGCTTTAAAAAGTTGTGATATTTAAACAACAGTATTTTTATCTTTTTCTATATCCTCACAGTTTTCCATATCTAATGCCTTTTTTGCATTTTCCTTAGCATTTAAATTATCTTTTGCAACAGTCATTAAAAGTTTAATACGGTTTGTTTGATTAGATTCACTAGCACCAGGATCATAATCAACAGGAGAAATATTAGCATTAGGATATTTACTTCTAATAGTTTTTATAACTCCCTTACCAACAACATGATTTGGCAAACAAGCGAAAGGTTGAACACAAATAATATTTGGAATATCGTTTTCAATATATTCTATCATTTCAGCAGTTAAGAACCAACCTTCACCAGTTTGATTTCCGATAGATAAAACATCTTTTACTTTATCCTCTAGATGCCAAATATCACATGGTTGTAAATAATCTTTTTTAGAATTAGATAAGGCAATTTTTACATCTTTTTCTAAAATATCAATTAATTTAATTGCTGCTTTCATTATCTTAGAAGATGTTTTATTTATATTTAATAAACTATTGAAAGTAATTTTATGAGTACACATAAATTTAGCAAATCCCATAAAATCAGGTAATATAACCTCAGCACCCTCTTTTTCTAAGATATCTGCTACATAATTATTTCCAAAAGGATGATATTTAATTAAAACTTCTCCAACAATCCCAACTTTAGGCTTTTTAACAGAAGTATCTAATTCAATTTTTTCAAAATCATTGACAATATCATAAATACTTTGTTTGAATTCCTTATTAGATGATTTTTCTAGTAATTTTTTGCATTTGTCCATCCATTTATCAAATAAAGCCTGTGTCTCACCTTTATTTACTTCATAAGCTCTATTTTTAGTTAGCATTTTTTGTAATAAATCTCCATAAACAACCATTTTTAATAATTTGTCCATCATAGGAACTGTTAATTTAAATCCTGGCATTTTTTCCATACCAACTATATTAAAAGATACAACAGGAATATTACTAAAGCCAGCGTCTTTTAAAGCCTTACGAATAAATCCTATATAGTTTGTTGCTCTACATCCACCACCTGTTTGAGACATGATCAAAGCTGTTTTATTTATATCATATTTTCCAGATTGTAATGCTTCAATCATTTGACCTGTAACTAAGATAGAAGGATAGCATGCATCATTATTTACATATTTTAATCCTGTTTCAACAGTTTTTGGAGTACACTGTCTTAATAATTCCATATGATATCCACAAGAGTTTACAGCAGTTTCTAATAATTCAAAGTGAATTGGTGCCATCTGAGGAATAAGAATTGTATAATCTTTTCTCATTTCCTTAGTAAATATCTTTTTCTTAATACCATAATCTCCTGTATTATCAATTTTGTCATGATTTTCTTGTTCACGTTTTTTCATACTAGCAATAAGTGAACGTATACGAATACGCACAGCACCTAAGTTATTTACTTCATCAATTTTTATTAAAGTATACATCTTATCAAAACTTGATAAAATTTCCTCTACTTGATCAGTTGTTACAGCATCAACACCACAACCAAAAGAATTTAATTGGACTAATTCTAAGCATTCATGTTTTCCGACAAAGTCTGCTGCTGCATATAATCTTGCATGATAAACCCATTGATCAACAACCCTTAGAGGACGTTTTGCCTCAGTTTTATCAGCTACACTGTCTTCTGTTAAAACAGCTAATCCTAAAGATGTTATTAAAGTGTCAATACCATGATTAATCTCAGGATCTATATGATATGGACGACCTGCTAAAACTATACCTTTAAGATTGTTTTCTTCAAGATATTGAACAGTTTGTTTTCCTTTGTCTTTTATATCTTGTTTACATTTTTGATACTCTGTTTCAGCCTTATCAGCAGCTTCTAATAATTCTGTTTTTGTAAAATTATATTCTTTAAATTCTTCTAATTCCAATATCTTTTTTACAAGATTTTTCTTTTCAAAAGGTAAGAAAGAATTAATAAATTTAATATTATCATTATTTAGACCTTCTACATTATTTTTTAAAACTTCTGAATAAGAAATAACAATAGGGCAATTATAATGATTATCTGCTTTATCATATTCTTTTCTAGAATATGGAATACAAGGATAAAAGATTGTTGTAATTCCTTGTTCTAATAAACTTTCAATATGTCCGTGAGAAAGTTTTGCAGGATAACAAACTGATTCAGAAGGCATAGATTCCATACCTTTTTCATATGTACTACGTTTGCTTTTTTCAGATAATACTACTCTAAATCCTAAGTTAGTCAAAAAGGTAAACCAAAAAGGATAGTCTTCATACATATTTAAAACTCTAGGAATACCTATAGTTCCTCTAGGTGCAAATTGCTCTTCTAAAGGTTTGTAATTAAAGATTCTTTCATATTTATATTGTACTAAGTTGGGTAATTGTTTAGATTTTGTAATAACTCCAGCACCTTTTTCACAACGATTTCCTGAGATATGTATTTGTCCATTACTAAATTTATTAATTGTTAATTTACAGTGGTTTTCGCAATTATTACAACGTGTATGAGTTACTTTAATTTCTAAATTATCTAATTCATCATTTTTTAATATATTTGAAGAATATTCCATATCTAAATTAGATTCATATTGTTCTTTTGAAAGTAATGCCATACCATATGCACCCATAAGACCTGCGATATCTGGTCTTACTACATCTTTTCCTACAATTAATTCAAAAGCTCTTAGTACAGCATCATTATAAAAAGTACCACCTTGTACAACAATATGATTTCCAAGAGTTTCAACATCTCTTACTTTCATTACTTTTTGAATTGCATTTTTAATAACTGAATATGAAAGACCACTAGAGATATCTCCTACTGAATATCCTTCTTTTTGAGCTTGTTTGATTTTAGAATTCATAAATACTGTACATCTAGAACCTAAATCAACTGGAGTTCTAGAATTAATAGCTTCCTTAACAAATTCAGATATTTCGATATTTAAACTTTTTGCAAATGTTTCAATAAAAGAACCACAACCAGAAGAACATGCTTCATTTAGCATAATATTATCTATTGACCCATTCTTCATTCTAATATATTTCATATCTTGGCCACCAATGTCTACAATACTTGTGACATTAGGCTCAAATTTTTTAGCAGCTGTATAATGAGCAATTGTTTCGATTTCATTTAAATCTACATTTAAAGCAGTTTGAATAAGCTTTTCTCCATAACCTGTAACACCACTATAACGTAAGATGGCTTTTTTAGGTAATTCAGAATATAACTGTTTAAGCATATTCATAACACTTCTTAATGGATTACCTTGATTACTTCCATATAAAGAGTAAAGTAGATTTCCTTCATTATCAATAAGTACTAATTTTGTTGTTGTTGAACCAGCATCTATTCCTAAATAACAGTCACCTTCATATGTTTTAAGATCTTTTCTTGAAACAGTATCTTTTGAATGTCTTTGTTTAAAATCTTCATAATCTTTGTTAGTTCTAAATAAAGGCTCTAAAGGTTTAGAAGTATTATCATGAGAAATTTTTAAATTTTCTATTTTTTTGGCTAATTCATCAGGAGTAATAACATTAGTACCTAATGAATCTAAAGCAGCACCCTTTGCGACAAGTAAGTGGGCTTCTTCAGGTACGATTACTTCATCATCACTTAAATTTAAAGTTTCAATAAATCTTGTACGTAGTTCAGACAAGTAATTTAAAGGACCTCCTAAAAATGCAACATTACCTCTAATTGGTCTACCACATGCAAGGCCACTTATTGTTTGATTAACAACTGCTTGAAAGATTGAAGCTGCAATATCTTCTTTAGCAGCACCTTCATTTATTAAAGGCTGAATATCAGTCTTAGCAAAGACACCACAACGAGAAGCAATTGGATAAATAATTTTATAATTTTTTGCAAGTTCATTTAAACCAGCTGTATCTGTATGTAGTAATGATGCCATTTGGTCTAAAAATGCTCCTGTACCACCAGCGCATGTTCCATTCATACGTTGTTCAATTGATTGATCAAAATATATAATTTTTGCATCTTCACCACCTAATTCAATTACAACATCTGTTTTTGGAATATATTTTTCAACAGCACGTTTACAAGAAACAACTTCTTGTATAAAGTCTACTCCTAAGAATTTAGCAGCTGACATTGCTCCAGAACCAGTAAGTGCTAATGTAAAGGAATTAGAAGGATATTTCAATAATAAACTTTCTAATACATTACATACTGTATTTTTAGTATCTGAAAAGTGTCGTTGATAATTTTTATATATAGTATTTCTGTTTTCATCCATTACGATAATTTTAACTGTTGTTGAACCAACATCTAGTCCAACATGTAATATTTCACTCATGACAAAATCTCCTTTTTTGTATATAAAATTTATGCTATTAAACACCTTAATTTTATACGGAAAAAGGCTTTTTGTCAAATGGAAAATGCTGGTATATAATTATTAAGTTATTTTAATATTAATTTAGTAATTTCAATAATTTATTTAATAGTAATTTTTTTATTTATAAGAAAAAATTTATAGTATATTTGACAAATGTAAAAAGTTTTTATTTTATATAATTAAATTCTAATAAAGTTCTAAAACGGACAAACAAATAATAAGATTAATAATAAATAAACAAAGACAAGGAGGACAAAAATGAAAAACAAAAAAATAGTAATCATTTTTACAGTAATATTAATACTTATATTATTAGGAGGATATTTTGCAATAAAATATGCAAAACAAAAACAAGAAAAGGAAAATAAAGTAGATGAATATACACCACAAGAAGAAATATCAGAAGAACAATTAAGACAGACAATAGTTAGTTTATACTTTCCATCTAAAGAAACAAAAGAATTAATTCCAGAAGCAAGACTTGTAGATATCAAAGAAATTATAAATGATCCATATGACAAATTGGTTGTACTATTAATAGAAGGACCAAAAAGCGAGAAAGAAGAATCTGTGATTCCAAAAGAGACAAAACTATTAAAAAGTTATATGGAAGATGATTGTGTAACATTAGATTTTTCACAAGAATTTTTAAATTACGACAAAACAAATGAAAAAACAAAAGAAAATATGGTAAATAGTATTGTAAATACTTTAACACAACTAACAGAAGTAAATAAAGTGAAAATTTTAATTGAGGGGAACCAAAATAACGAATTCAACGAAACATACACAAAAAAGTAAAATAAAATTATTTAAATAATTTATATATTTTTATATAATGAGCAAATTTATTAAAATTATTTAAAAAATATTCTACTTCATTTAATGATTTCATTGTATTTTTTTTATAAGATTTAAAAGATTTTTTAGGAGGTGATTTCTTTTCACCTCTATTATTTTGTTCCACAATATCACCCCATATAAATAAACATATAATTTTTGATTTTTTGGCTATTTTATTATATAATATGTAAAAAGTTTTTGACTGTTCTAAAAAATAAAAGATAATAAGAAAAGGAATCAAATATGGATAAAATATTAAAAGAAAATGAGAGAATTGATGATTTAGAATTTAAAAATTTAAAAATAATACAAAATAAAAATGGCTTTTGTTTTGGAATAGATAGTATACTTTTATCAGATTTTGCAAAAAACATAAAAAAAGATTGTAAAGTTCTGGATTTAGGAACAGGAACTGGAATTATTTCCATATTACTATGTGGAAAAACAAGGCTAAAAAAAATAGTTGGGGTAGAAATACAAAGTGAAGTAGCAAAAATGGCTAATAGAAGCATAAAGATAAATAATTTAGAAGATAAATTTGAAATAGTAAATGATAATATTTTAAATCTAAATAATATATATCAAAAAGGAACATTTGATGTTATTGTTACTAATCCACCATATAAAAAAGAAAATACAGGAATAATAAATGAAAGCAAAACTAAGGAATTGTCAAGGCATGAAATAACAGCTAATTTAGAAAATTTTATAAGCATATCCAAAGATATGCTAAAAGATAAAGGTGAATTTTATATGGTTCATAGACCAGAGAGATTGGTTGATATTTTAAGTATAATGAGAAAATATAAGATAGAGCCTAAAATATTAAGAATGGTTTATTCAAATGTAAATAAAGAGCCTAATTTAATTTTAATTAAAGGAGTAAAAAATGCTAGGCCATTTTTAAAAATTGAAAAAAATTTATATATATATAATGAAAAAGGAGAATATACAAAAGAAATATTAAAGATATATAATAAAATCTAATAATAAAAAGGAGATTCAAATGGAGGAAAAAAATATAGGAACTTTATATATTGTAGCAACACCTATTGGAAATTTAGAAGATATAACATTAAGAGCAATAAATATTTTAAAAGAAGTGGATTTGATTGCAGCAGAAGACACAAGACATACTTTAAAGTTATTAAATCATTTAGAAATATCAAAACCAATGATAAGTTATCATAGGCATAATGAACAAGTAAAATGTAAAGAATTAATAGAAAAACTAAAAGAAGGTAAAAAAATAGCATTAGTATCAGATGCAGGAACTCCAGGAATTTGTGATCCAGGACAAGAAGTTATAAAAGAATGTATAAAAGAAAAAATTAATATTACACCAATACCAGGAGCATGTGCTATGGTAAATGCTTTAATAATTTCAGGGTTAGATACAAGTGAATTTACATTTTTAGGGTTTTTACCACTAAATAAAAAAAATAGAAAAGATAAATTAGAGGAAATCAAAAAATTAAAAAATACGGCTATTTTATATGAAGCACCACATAAATTAAAAAATACATTAGAAGATTTAGATTTAGCATTAAATAATAGACAAATAGTATTAGTAAGAGAAATAACAAAAATACATGAAGAATGCATAAGAGGAACAGCTAGACAACTTATAGAAAAAGTTGAACAAATAAAAGGTGAGATAGTATTAATCATAGAAGCAAATAAAATTCAAGAAGAGAATAAATTAAATAATTTAAGTTTAGAAGAGCATTTTTCATTTTATGAAAGGCAAGGGTTTAGTAAAAAAGAAATTATAAAAAAAATTGCAAAAGACAGAAATGTTAGTAAAAATGAAATTTATCAACATTTTGTAATATAAATAAAAAATAGGATAAAATAAAAGACATTGCTTATTTTATTTAAAGCAATGTTTTTTATTTTATCTTGTTTTCTATTATTTGTCTTCATTTAATTTTCCAATTTTAGAAGAGCAGTCTTTACATATTAGTTTTTCATGATATGATGATAAATTTTTATTACTGCCACAGAATATACAATTTGGTTCAAATTTTCTTAATACAATATTAGAACCTTCAACATAAATTTCAATTGGGTCTTTTTCGACAATATCAAATTGATTTCTTATTTCAATCGGAATAACAACTCTTCCTAGTTCATCCATTCTTCTAACAATTCCTGTTGATTTCATATGATAAATCCTCCTTAAAAGTTATATTTTTTACAATCCCATATTCAATATATCATAAATAAATACTTGGGTCAATTATATTGTAATAAAAAATTAACTTTCGAATAAAATTATTTTGGTGATAAAGTATGTTAAATATAGTTTGGCCAATTTTTATAATAATATCATTTTCTTTTGCAATTTTTTCAGGTAATATAGAAAAATTAAATTCATCTATATTTGAAAGTACAACAGATGCAATAAATCTATCAATAAGTTTATTAGGGACCATTTGTTTATGGAATGGAATAATGCAAATAGCAAGTAGTACAAGTGTGATAGAAAAATTAACAAAATTTTTAAAACCAGCAATTAAATTTTTATTTCCAGAATTAAAAAATAATGAAAAAATTCAAAAGGAAATTTCTATGAATATGGTAGCAAATATTTTAGGGTTAGGTAATGCTGCAACACCATTAGGACTAAAAGCTATGCAATCAATGCAAGAGGAAAATAGTAAAAAAGATACTTTAACAGATTCTATGATGATGTTTATAGTTTTAAATACAGCATCAATTCAAATTATACCAACTACAGTAATAGCTATACGTAATTCATTAGGGTCTAATAATCCTACTATGATTGTATTTCCTGTTTGGATTGCAACAATTGTAGCAGCAGTGGCACGGAATAACAGCTGCAAAGATACTTATAAAACGAAGAAAGAACTAACAAAATATGCAAAAGGAGATAAATAATATGAAATTAATAAATTTTATTTCAAATTTAGCTATGCCAATGATTATTCTAATGATTGTTATATATGGAGTAAAGGAAAAAAACAAAGTCTTTGATACTTTTTTGGAAGGGGCAAAAGAAGGAGTGAAAATAACATTTAGTATTTTTCCTACTTTAATAGGACTTTTTGTTGCAATTGGAGCTTTAAGGAGTTCTCGGAATATTAGAATTAATCATATATATAATTAACCCAATTTTAAATATAGTACATTTTCCAAGTGAATTAATGCCACTTGCCATGTTAAGACCTATATCAGGAAGTAGTTCAATAGCTGTTGCAACTGATATAATGAAGAACTACGGGGTGGATAGTCAAATTGGAATAATGGCTTCTACAATTATGGGATCTACAGAAACAACATTATATACTATTGCTATTTATACTAGTTGTGTGAAAATAAAAAAGACAAGGTATATTTTAGTAGCAGCACTAATTGCAGATATTGTTGGAATGCTTACTAGCGTAGCAGTTTGTCGATTGTTGTCGTAAAGTTTTTATTGACAAAAGAAAAAAAGGGAAGTATAATAAGAAAAATTATTTCAAAAAAGGACAAATTTATGGTGACAAAAATAATTTTATTTATATCGATTTTTTATATCGTAAGAAAAATTATAATCAAGAAAAAATCCAAAGAAATTTTAAATAATAAAATTAGTTAAAAATAAAAAGCGTAATTAAACTTGTAGAGAAAATATACTAAATAAAATAAACAAACAAGCCCCTATATTATATTTTTATTTAATTTTCTCTACAATACCAAATAAAAAATTAATTATCTGTGATAAGTTTCACCTTTTTGTATTTTAAAAGCTCTAAATACCTGTTCTAATAAAAAAACACGAATTAATTGATGGGGAAAGGTCATCTTAGAAAAGCAAACTTTTAAATCACACATATCTAACAATTTTTTTGTTAAACCTAAAGAACCACCAATTATAAAAGTTAAATTACTATTTTCCATAGATAAGTTTTCAATTTTTTTAGAAAATTCCTCTGAAGTAAATTGTTTACCATTTAAATCTAAAGCAATTATATAAGAATCTTTTTTTATATGATTAATAATATTATTACATTCTTTTGTTTTAATATCGTTTTCCAAGCTATTATTTAATTTATCTGGAATTTTCTCATCAGGTAATTCAGTAATAGTTAATTTACAATATTTAGAAAGTCTTTTTGAATATTCCTCTATTGCATTTTTTAAATAGTTTTCTTTTATTTTACCGATACAAATAACATTAATACTTAGCAAAAAAGTCATCTCCTATCTTAAATTAAATAATTACTAAATTATTAATTATAATGAAATAATCTTACTTTGTGAATCTCTAGAAGCAACATTAAGTTGCAAACTATTTTGATTATAGTTGTTAGAGATTAATTCATCAACTACTGTTTGATATGCAAGTTCAGGAAAATTACTTTCTTTACTTAAATGACCAAGCATAGCATTTTTAAGCCCTGATTTTAAAAGATGAGAAATGGTTTTTCCTGCAATTTCATTTGATAAATGTCCAGTAGGTCCTGCTATTCTTGATTTTAATGTAAAAGGATAAGAAGAAAAACGTAAAATTTCAGGATCATAATTTGCTTCTAACATAACAAATAAACTTTCTTCTAAGTTTTTCAAAATATTATTTGTCATATGTCCGATATCTGTTGCAATACTAATTTTTTTATCTTCATTATATATATTAAAACCACAAGGATTAGCAGCATCATGTGGAATAGAAAATGGGTGAATGGTTAAATCACCAATTTCAAAATTTTCACTTAATTTGAATGTTTTTATGTTTTTATCTAAAATTTTATCTTTTTGTTTTGGCATAGCATCTAAAGTTTCTTGGTTTACAAATACAGGCAAATCAAATTTCCTAGAAAGTGTACCTAAACCTTGTACATGATCAATATGTTCATGTGTTACTAAAATACCATCAATTGAATTTGGGTCAACCTCAATATTATTTAATGCAGTTTCAATTTTTTTACAGCTAACTCCAGCATCAATTAATAATTTAGTATTATCTGTTTCTACAAAAAGACTATTTCCACTACTTCCACTGTATAAACTACAAAAATTTATCATAAATATTTCTTCCTTCTTTAGTTAAAACTAATGTTATTTATAATTATTCATTTACTCTTTCAATTTTAGCTCCAATTTTTCTGAATTTTTCTTCTATATTTTCATAACCTCTATCAATATGTTCTAAGTTATAAATTTCAGTAATACCTTCTGAAGCAGTTCCAGCAATTACTAAAGCAGCACCGGCTCTTAAATCAGAAGAGTAAACAGGAGCTCCATACAATTTTTTTACACCTTCAAAAAAGGCTGTTTTTCCTTGCGCAGTTATTTTTGCGCCCATTTTATTTAGTTCTTCTGTATATTGAAATCTAGAATCCCAGATGCTTTCATTTATAACACTAGTGCCATTTGCTAAAGATAAAACAACACCCATTTGAGGTTGCAAATCAGTTGGAAAGCCTGGATAAGGTAATGTTTTTATATTAGCTTTATTAGGTCTCTTATTACACCAAACTCTAATACTGTCACCATTGTCTTCTACATTTGCACCAACTTCCAATATTTTAGCAGTAATAGATTCTAAATGTTTTGTAATACAATTTTTTATTAATAAATCACCTTTTGTTGCAACAGCAGCAAGCATAAAGGTACCAGCTTCTATTTGGTCTGGAACAACAGAATAGGTAGCGTTTCCAGAAAGTTTTTCTACACCATTAATTTTGATAACGTCAGTTCCAGCACCTCTAATATCTGCACCCATTGTATTTAAAAAGTTTGCTACGTCAACTATATGAGGTTCTTTTGCAGCATTATCAATAACAGTAGTACCTTTGGCTAATACAGCTGATAACATAACATTAATTGTTGCACCTACTGAGACAATATCCATATAAATTGGAGCACCTTTCAATTTTTTTGCTTTGGCATAAATTGTACCTTTTTCAACTGTTACATTTGCTCCTAATAACTCAAATCCTTTTATATGTTGATCAATTGGTCTTGCACCTAATTTACAACCGACCTGGCATACCTACTTCAATTTCACCCATTCTTCCAAGCATACTACCTATAATATAGTAAGAAGCTCTAAATTTACTTGTTAAATCTAGAGGGGCTGTTGTTGTTGTGATATTTGTAGTATCGACTGTAATACTATTTTTATTATTCCAAGTTATTTTTGCACCTAATTTTTCTAGTATTTCACAAGAGATTTTAATATCACTTATATTAGGTAAGTTCTCAATTGTACATACACCATCTATTAAAAGTGTTGCTGGTAAAATGGCTACAGCTGCATTTTTTGCTCCACTTATATTTACTTCACCTTTTAAAGGAGTTGGCCCTGTTACTACTAATTTTTCCAATTAAATTACCTCCACGAAATTTACAATCTATTATAAAATGTTTTTTTCAAATTTCAAATAAAAATAGAGTGTATATATTAATTAACACTCTATTTTGAATAAATAATAACATAAAGTTTAAATGAATGCAACTATTTTTTAGCAGTAATTAAACCATTTTCGTTAAAAAATTCTAATAATTTAAATTTGAATTTAATTTCTGAATTTGAATCATTAGAAACAAGAGCAAATTCTTCTTGTGACAAGCTATTTTCTAACAATTCTTTAGATTCTTCTGGAACTACACCAGAACTTATATCTACAAAACATAAAGGAGGGAACATCACACACCACCAATTGTGTCCTTTTGCTTCACCAATTTCAACTCTTAGTGCATCATAAAAACCGGCAGGAAGAGAAACATCACCATAGTTTTTAGTAGGAAATTCAAAATTACCAATATTAATATTTACATCATATAAAAAACCTTCATTTTTTATAGTATCTAATGCGATTTGCTTGAAGTTATCTTTATTTTTTTCTACTAGGGAAATAGCTTCTTCTTTTGTTTTACAATCTGAACAAATTTCATTCATATATATAAGTAAATTATCACGAACTTTGTATTTTAAATTTTGGTCTTGAGTACTATCACTGTTTGCTAGAACATGTAATCTAAATACACTATTTGCGATATCATGAGAAATATTTTGTGCATAAGAGAAAGCGCATATTGTTGTATATATAAAAAGTAAGAAACTTAAAATTAATACCATTTTTACCTTGGGATTTTTAAAGAAATTTAATATAATTTTCATTTGTTACCTCCGAAAAACTTTTTTTGAAAAATATTCTTTAACTTAATTATTACCAAATTTGATAAACTTTATACAATTTGCAAAAAATGTCGATGAGTTTTTTTGAAATATAATTGACATATTTGTAAAGAAATGGTAAAATTTACCAGTAAGCCAAAAGAGAAAACTGACAGTTCCGTAGATTAAAGAAAAAAGGAGCGAATTTTTAATGAATGAGAGTCAAATAACAAAAGAAAAAACATGTGCATTTTATGCTAGTGATTATCACTTTGAAATAATAAGTTTACCATATATAGAAGAACAACTAGAAAAAAACAAACAAATAATAGTTTTAACTGAAAATGATTTAGAGGAAAGTGTAAAAACTGTAATTTCTAAAACAAATTTAAAGGAAACAAAAAGAAAAAATATTTTTAGCATTGATTGGAATAATGATAATTTAAGTAAATTTAAAAAAATAAAAAAAGATATAGAAGATCAAAAAGATATAATAATATTTATAAAAGGAAAAGAAAATTACATTAAAAATGTAAATAGAAACATAGAAAAATTTGTAAGCAATAAAGATAATGTTAAAATAGTTGATTGTTATGATATAGAAGAAGTATCACAGGATATAGATAGTATCATGAATAAATATGAAAAAGTTTTAAGTACTACAGGAGAAAAAGAAATCAATAAAATATAATAAAAATAGTTGATATTTTAAAAAAAATGGTATATATTTTAGGGAGAAACAAAAAATATAGCAAGAGAGGAAGTTACATATGAATACAAGATTAGAAAATATAAAAGCTATTTTAAAAAAATATGGACAAGAACATTTATTAAATCATTATGAAAAATTAGATGATATTCATAAAAAACAATTATTAGATCAAATTGAACAAATAGATTTTGCTTTAATTGAGAATTTATATAAAGGAACAAAAAATGATGGTAAAAAAGCAAAAGATGTAATAACACCAATTGAATTTTTAGATAAATACAAACTAAACGATGACTATAAAAAATATGAAAAAATTGGGCAAAAATCAATTAAAAATGGAGAACTTGCAATTGTTACAATGGCAGGAGGACAAGGAACAAGATTAGGTCATAATGGTCCAAAGGGTACTTTTGATATAGGTTTAGACTCACATAAATCACTTTTTGAATTGTTGTGTGATAGTATAAAAGAAACAAACAAAAAATATGATATTACAATTCCTTGGTTTATTATGACAAGTAGAGAGAACAACAAAGCAACAATAGAGTTTTTTGAAAAACATAAGTATTTTGGATATCAAAAAGATAAAAATCTATTTTTCTTTATACAAGGTGAATTACCAATGTGTGACACAGAAGGAAAAATATTAATAAATGAAGAAGGTCTAATAAAACTTGCAGCAAATGGACATGGACGGAGTATATGAAGCTTTAGTAAAAAATAAAATGACAGATAAAATGAGAAACCTAGGAGTAAAATGGGTATTTATTGGTGGAGTAGATAATTGCCTAGCTAAAATGACTGATGAAGTATTTTTAGGATTAGCAATTGATAAAGGAGTATGTTCTGCATCAAAATCAGTTGTAAAGGTTAGTCCTGAAGAAAAAGTTGGAGTATTTTGCAAAAAGAATGGAAAGCCTAGTATAATTGAATATATTGATATAACAAAACAAATGGCTGAAGCTGTTGATGAAAATGGAGAATTTTTATATGGAGAATCAAATATAATAGCGCATTTATTTACATTAGATGCAATTGAAAAGATGGGAAAAGAATTATTACCATATCATACAGCATTTAAGAAAGCCACATATATAGATAAAGATGGAAATTTAGTAGTGCCAAATTCACCAAATGCATATAAATTTGAAGCATTCATGTTTGAAGCTTTTGGGGCAATTGATGACATGGTTGTGTTGAGAGTAAGAAGACAAGAAGAATTTGCGCCATTGAAAAATGCAGATTCTGCTGGAGTAGATTGTCCAAAAACAGCAAGAGAACTATATAAAAAATATCATAATTTAGACTAAGCAAGTAGGGTGAATTAGTAAAAATCTAAATTCACTCTTCTATTGTTTTATATAAATAGATATATAGTATAAAATGGACAAATACTATATAAAATGTAAAAAATTATATAATTATAAAGAGAGGATGAAAAATATGAATTATTTAGAAGAATATAAAAAATGGTGTGAAAGCCCAGAATTTGATGAAGAAACAAAAAAAGAGTTATTAGGAATAAAAGAAGATGAAAAGGAAATAGAAGATAGATTTTATAAAGAACTAGAATTTGGAACAGCAGGACTTCGTGGAATAATAGGAGCAGGAACAAATAGAATGAACAAGTACACCGTAGGAAAAGCAACACAGGGATTAGCAAATTATATAATAGAACAAAAAACAGCAGATAAGGGAGTTGCAATTAGTTATGATTCTAGAAAAATGTCAAAAGAATTTAGTTTAGAAACAGCTTTAATATTAAATGCTAATGGAATAAAAACATATTTATTTGAAAATCTAAGACCAGTTCCTGAATTGTCTTTTGCAGTAAGAAATTTAGGGTGTACAGCAGGTGTTATGATAACTGCTAGTCATAATCCACCTAAATATAATGGATATAAGGCATATTGGGCAGATGGAGCACAAATTGTATCTCCAAGAGATAAAGAAATAATAAATAAGGTAAGAGAAGTAAAAAATTATAACGAAATAAAAAGAATATCAAGAAAAGAAGCAGAAGAAAAAGGATTATTTAATATTGTTGGGAAAGAAATGGATGACAAATATCTAGGTGTCTTAAAAAGCTTAGTATTAAACCCTGAAATTGTAAAAGAACAAGGAAGGGATTTAAAAGTAGTATATACACCATTACATGGAACTGGAAATACAGTAGCTCAAAAACTTTTAAATGAAATAGGATTACAAAATGTATATGTTGTACCAGAACAAAAAGATCCAGATGGAAATTTTCCAACTGTAAGTTATCCTAATCCAGAAGATAAAAAAGCTTTTAAATTGGCATTAGAATTAGCCAAAAAAGTAGATGCAGATGTAATATTAGCAACAGATCCAGATGCTGACAGATTAGGAGTTTTAGCTAAAGATGCAAAAACTGGAGAATATATGGATTATACAGGCAATATGTCAGCTTTATTAATTGCAGAATACAGAATTTCACAAATGAAGGAAAAAGGGATTCTTCCAAATGACGGAATGTTTATTACTACAGTTGTATCATCAGAACTAGCAAAAGCTATCGCAAAAGAATATAATCTAAAATGTTTTGAAGTCTTAACTGGATTTAAAAATATTGGTAATGTAATGAGAGAAGCAGAGGAAAATAAAAGTAATACATATGTATTTGGTTTCGAAGAAAGTTATGGCTGTTTAATTGGAGATTATGCTAGAGACAAAGATGGTATTGCTGCAGTTATGGCACTTTGTGAAGCAGCTTGCTATTATCGCTCAAAGGGTAAAACATTGTGGGATGCAATGCAAGATATTTATAAAAAATATGGATATTATAAAGAAACACAAGTATCTATTGTATTAGAAGGTGTCGAGGGGGCAGAAAAAATAAAACAAATGATGACAAATATGAGAAATACACCAGTTGAAAAAGTGGGAGATTATAAAGTTTTAACTTTTAAAGATATTCAAAAAGATGTAGTAAAGAATATGATAACAGGTGAGATTTCAAAAACAGGGTTACCAACATCAAATGTTTTATATTATGAACTAGAAGATAATAACTGGTGTTGTATACGTCCTTCTGGAACAGAACCTAAAATTAAATTATATATGGGTGTTAAAGGAATATCAGATGAGGATGCAACTAATAAATTAGAATATTTAAAAAATGCTATGTTAGATATTGTAAAATAATATAATAAAACCAGCTTTTATATTTAGAAAAGGCTAAATATAAAAGTTGGTTTTTATTATTGTTTTTCAGTTTTCCACTCATCAATATTTCTTCTTATTGCTCCAAATAGATTAGCACGAACCATTGGAATGGTTTTTGTTAAAGTAAAGATAAGCTGTTTCATATCTTCTCTTTTTGAAGTACCGATCCATAGGACAAACTTTTGGCATAACACTTAAATTATTTTTCTTTATAAAACGTTTAGTGTCTTTTTCGGGGGTAAATATTAAAGGTCTTATTAATGTTATCTTAGAACGATCCATATAACTAACAGGTGCAAAGGTTCCAATACTTCCTGTATAAAAAAGATTTAACAAAAAAGTTTCTAAAACATCATCTTGATTATGACCAAGAGCGATTTTATTACATCCTTGTTCTATTGCAACAGTATTAATTGCACCTCTACGTAAATTAGCACATAGTGAACAAGGATTTTTTTCTTTTCTTATATCAAAAACTATTTCTTTACTATTACTTTTTTCTATAAATAGAGGAATATCTAAATCATCACATATTTTTTGTAAAAAGTTTGTATCAAAAAAGTCAAATCCAGGATTTATACTAATTGCAATTATTTCAAATTTTTTAGGATAAAATCTTTGCAATGATTTAAATGCATGTAGCATGGTAATAGAGTCTTTTCCACCTGATAAGCAAATCGCGATTTTATCATTTTCATCTATCATATTATATTCTTCAATAGCCTTTCTCATATGGCTTAATATTTTTTGCATTTTAATCACCTTTTGATATTATAACATAATTTGTAGAATACTGAAAGATAAGATCAAAAAAATGTTGAAATAGTTATGTAAATATAGTATAATTATTAATTAGTAACCAAGTAACAATTTTCCAAAAAGAATAAGGAGGAAAAAATGGCAGAAAAAAGCATTACTAACACAAGGAAACGGAGGTTCATGCAAATTACAAATGAACTAAACAATGGGCTGAGTATCCAAGAAATATCAGAACAGCTTGGGGTGAGTGAAAACACAGTAAAAAGAGATATGGACTATATGAGAAAAAATCCAGATTGGATGTATCACTAATGCTTATAAGAAGAGCTTAGGTAATTACCTAGCTCTTCTTAAATATTAATTTTATATAAAAAATACTAATTAAATAAAAGTAATAATTTAAATAGACTTATTTAAGTTTATTAAAATAAAGAAAAAATTATAAAACTTGCGTTTTTAACATAAATATAATATAATTGGCTTATATTATTTATGTGCTTATAGCTCAGCAGGATAGAGCAGTCGCCTCCTAAGCGACCGATGGGGGTTCGAGTCCCTCTAGGCACACCACTTTCAAGAAACAATATAAAAAGTTAGGCGTAAGAGCAAGTAAAAAAATAAATCTTTTATTTAAAGAATTTATCAATTTTTTTACTTGCTTTTTTGTCATTCTTTTCTAAGGCATGATGTATTACTTAAAATACATAAAACAATAATGTACATAAATACAACAGGTATCTAATCTATTAGTTGTGTTACAGCATTATATTTTATAAAATAAAATATGCACGTTTTCAATTATTTGTAATTTAAATCTAAATATGTTATAATAAAGACATAAATAGTTGAAATACATTGTTTTGCATACATGAATTTTTTAGGTAGCATTTACAATGTACATGGCATTCACTAAATTTTTTATAGACAACAAGGAGAAGGACGATTATGAATGAAAAAAATATAGTGAGAAAAAATAATGATATTTGTAACAGACTGTTTCCAATTGCTTTTGCTATTTTGCTTTTAGTAGCATTGGTAGTAGGTGTGATTGAGAAAAACAACCCAAACGAATATACTTATGTAAAGAAGTATGAATCACTTGATAAATATTCGGTAGTACTTATCGATAAGGAGATAGGAAATAGTCAAGAGGTAAATTTATATTCGTATGGAATAGCAGAAGACTGTAATAGGATAAGTGTAGATACTCCAGAAAAGTTAAGGGAATACTATGAAAATTATTGCAAAAATCCATCAGTGGAAAAAGTATACGTTATTGTGTCAAGTACTAATAAAAAATTAGCAAAAGAAATGGAAATGCAAAATTATAAAAAATAAGATAATATCCATATAAGAGCCATGCTTATATGGATAAAATTTTGTGTTTTTCTATAATTGACAAAAGATAGCTAGATTGTTATAATTTTAAATACATAAAAAAAGAGATATAGGAAAAAAGATATGAATGAAGAATTTATGAGAGAAGCAATAAAAGAAGCAAAAAAAGCATATAAAAAGTTAGAAGTTCCAGTAGGAGCAGTAATTGTTAAAAATGGGGAGATTATAGCAAGAGCACATAATCTAAAGGAAACTAAACTAGACACAACAAAACATGCTGAAATTTTAGCTATTCAAAGAGCAAGCAAAAAATTACAAAGTTGGAGACTTATAGATTGTGAGATGTATGTAACTTTAGAACCATGTTCAATGTGTGCAGGAGCTCTAATAAATAGTAGAATGAAGAAAGTTTATATAGGGGCATTAGATCAAAAAACAGGTGCAGCAGGTTCTGTGTTAAACTTATTTGAAGATTATACTTTTAATCATAAAGTTGAAATAGAAAGAGGCATTATGAGTGATGAATGTGAAAAGCTATTAAAAGATTTTTTTAAACATTTAAGAGAAATAAAAAAATAAAATTTATTGCTTTTTTGGGGGAAATATGAAAGAAAAAATAAGATATTTAAAAGATAAAAAAATATTTCACATATGTATGATAATTATAATAATAACAGTTATTTTATTTGTTTTAGCAATGATTGTTGTAAAATATAGTGTTGAGGGTGAAAAAAACATGCCTTTTAACTTATCAAAAGTGACAATAATTAGTTCAGTAGAAGGAATAGATAAGGATTCAGGTGAAAATAAATGGGCTTTTGATGTAAATCAAAATAATGATATTTATTTATATATAGAAAAGAATAAAAACTATAATGCACAAGCACTTATAAAAAATATAATAATTGACAACATATCAGTTCAAAAAGAAAATCAAAAAGGTACAATAAATTTTTATAAACCAAACGGTTCTATTCAAGGAGGATTATTCTATAATATCCCTGAAAACTTAGCACAAACTATAGAATATGTGGGAGCAATGGAATCAAATTTTGGAAATTTAGAGGTTGCTAATCAAGGGGGAATAATTGCTTTTAGATATAGCAATGATAAAATAGGAGAATATATTTCAAATGATGAGGAAATAAATCATAGTCAATTACTAAAAAAAGCTAATATAGATATAGAAGATTTAAAAGCAAAAATTTCATTTGACTTAATAATAAAAACTGAAGAACAAAAAGAATATAAAGCAACTTTAAACTTTGATATGCCAATAGATGAAATATTAGACAAAGGAACAACTTCAAAAGAAATAACTGATTTAGAAGATATAGTATTTAAAAGAATAAAAAATTAAAAATTATACTTGATAAAATATACAATCCATTATATAATACAAAAGGTATATATTTTTAGAAGTATATTTCTATGGAGAGTATACCAATAAAGACCTATGAATCTTGTCAGGTCCGGAAGGAAGCAGCAATAAATAGTTTATCTTTATGTGGGATGCTTTCCATAGAGAAATATTTCTAAGGTATCTACTTTTTTTTTGATAATATAAAGGATGTGAAAAAATATGGGGTACACAGCTCTTTATAGAAAATTTAGACCACTTACATTTTCAGAAATAGTCGGCCAAGAACATATAACTAAAACTTTAAAAAATCAAATTATTGCAGGAAGAGTAGGGC
>CAUBRZ010000011.1 GCA_958438515.1 uncultured Clostridium sp.
TTAAGAATATAAAAATAGTGCTAGCGGAGAGAAAAAACCAACTACGAACCGGAAGGTCGGGGGTTCGAATCCCTCCTGGTGCACCATAAAAGGCTTTGTTTTTCAAAGCCTTTTATTAACATATTTCATGTGTATCTTCTATTATCTTACTAGTAATATCTTGGTTAATATTAAATGGAATAACATATCCCCCTAAAGATTTAGCTTTATCATATAAAATCGAATTTTCTTCATTTACATAAATTTTAGCTTTACCCTTTCCATTTTTTGCTTCTTGAACAAGATTTGAAACTGCAGAATTTCCATCAAAAGCTATAACTATAGATTCCCTTCTTTCAAAAATCTCATAATTAAAACTTTTGTAAATCCCCATCTCATCACTTTCAATAGAAATTCTAATACCAGTTATTTTGCTTTCTAACAAATTATTAGCATCTTCTTCTGCAATCATTCTTGGAATAATTGCATATATCTCAATTTTTTCATTTAAACTCCTGATAATATGTACAATTTCTTTTTCATATCCTTGCATTTTATGTCCTATTACAAAATAAGCTTTATTTGAATCTATCTTTTTTATTAATTCTCTTAATAATTCTATTCCTTTATCATCTACTTGAGTTTGTCTTCCTTTTTTATTAAAACTTCCCCCTGCTATTATTATTGGTATTTTGTCTACTGGTAGTTGTTTTATCTTATCTTTAAATATATCTTCTGATTCCAAATTGTTATTTATTCTCATTTGCATATTATTATACTTGCTTTTCTCATGATTCTCTATTTCTAGTTGTGTTAAAGCCTCTTTTATCGTTCTTCCATTTAAAAACTTTTCAAAATTCTTTGATTTCCTTTTGAAATACCTTTCACTTTGTTCAATAACCTCATCTTCCACTTTCCTCATTTTTTCAAAATCTTCATTTGTTAACCCTAATAAATTTTGAAGTGCTAATTGTTCATCAATTGTGTCTACTCCATAAAATCCACATCCATCTGTTCCCTGAACACATCTAATACCATTTTGTAAATATGTTTTCAATGGGTGTAATTTCAAATTACTTAAGTTGTTTAATCTAACATTTGATGTCAATTGAAATTCTATTATTACATTAGATTTTTTCATTTCTTCCATTAATTTTTTACCTTTTTCAGAAGACAATTTAGCCGTATATAATCCATGACCTAATCTTACTTTCGGCATTTTTTGTCCTGGTTTTAGAGCATCTTTTACACATTGTATTGATTTTGAAACATTATCTTTTAGACTATCATTTTCTCCTGCATGTATTCTTATTGTAAAATCCTTGTCAACAGTTGTTACATATTCTACTAATTCTGTTATTGCAGGCTTTAAATCTGTTATTTCATTAATTTCCTCTCCTATAAAATCACTACCTACAACATAAGGACTATTTGCAACTGTTTTTAATACATCCAAATTTTCTCTTAAGTAATTTCCACCTATTATTTGATCTTTTATAATCGTAAGTGGTATTCTTCTCATTGCTGCTAAAAATCTCAACTTTACTTTTGTTTCCTTTTCTATATATGGCATGATTTGATGAAGTTCTTCTACTAATTTTATTGCCGGACCATTTGCTTTTACTAAATCTGTATCTGCAATTTCCACATATTTTATCCCTTGTTTTTGATACTCTCTTGCTATCCAAAGAAGTTTATCTTGTCTCAATGTAATATTTTTTAATTCTTCCTTCTCACTGTCTTTTAACATCAGTTTAATCATTCTCTTTATATCTTTTTCTGGTATTTTGTCTATTTTTTCTTTACTTAATTTAATTTTCTCTTGAGCTCCAACTCCTTTACAAAATACATATCTGTAAATGTATAATTTTTCAAGATTAGTAAATACTGCCTGACCATCCTTTAAAATTGCTAAACTTGTTCTTATTTTTGATATATTATAATCAGCATCTTCAATATTGTTTAATATAAAATCTGCAAAATTAATAAAAGTATTATCATCAATTTTTCTTGTTAAATATTTTCCTTTTAATTCTGAATCTTTATACTCCATCTCAACTTGTTTTCTTTGCTCTAAAATCTCTTCTTCCTGCTTTTTGCTCATTTTTAAATTTAATTTTTTAATATAGTATAAAGGATATCTTAATTGATGTTTTATTCCTAGTGCAATCAATGCATCTGGTGATAAGTTTGCATTCATATGTGTATGTAAATCTGTTCTAAACTTAGATTTTTTTAATATGTATGATTTTACTATAGTCTTTTCTACTGGTAATTTATAATCTTTTGTTTGTGACATTAATGTTTTTGTAATTGCCGGTATCTTAGCTTTTATTTCTATTGTTTTATCTTCATATATGTTTGCAATCTTTATTCCTCCTAATCTGAAGATATAAACAATTTGATTATCCCCATTTATACATGCTGGCAAAATTCCGGTTACTATTTTCATATCATTCTTATTTTTTATTGTTTCCGTATCACATAACTTAGCTAGATTAGTAATTAGATTACCTGTATTATGATTTGGAGTTTCTAATACATATCTTATTTCATCTTCTTTTTCTTTATAAAGCTTTACAATAATATCTTTTTCTTTATCTAAATAAAATTTTCCAAATAATTCTTTCATATATATTTTCTCCTTTTAAATTTAAATGTTATTTTAACATATTGTACTTCTTAAATCAATACTTATGTTAACTTTTTCTTTTATAATATGTAGTTTTTGTTATATATCTTCCTAATCATTCATATATTTGTATGGGGTGTTTCCATTGTTTATAAAAACATTTAGAATAAATAAAAAATTCATAGCGTTTTTAATATTTGTATTAATTTTAATATTATCCATCATCGTTTTTACTTCTTTTGCAAAAGAAAATGATAACTCTGATTCTAAAAAGGATTTTATAAAATGGGTAGATTTTAACGTAACAAGTGATGCTTTACGTTTAACATCTAAACTAGATATAGATTCTCACAATAATAATGAAGAAATAAAATATAATTGGATCGAACTTTTATCTTATTTGGCATGTAAAAATGGTGGTGATTTTAAAAATTTCAAAAAAACCGATTTAGATAATGTTGTCCAAAAACTAAAAGACGGCCAAACAATGGATGAACTAACACAAGATTTGAAATTTTACAATTATTATTATGAAAGCTATTCTGCTGTTTTAGGAAACTTTATTGGAACCTATTCTATTCAAACAACTAACTCTGATAATCTTGATGATACTTCTAGCTCTGATGTAGATACTAAAACTTTTGATCAAAAATATGGTATAAAAGCTTTTCTTCCTATTGCTAAAAATTATGCCTTTAGCCATTATGATGATTTTGGAAATTCTAGATCTTATGGTTTTAAAAGAACTCATCTTGGTAATGATTTGATGGGTAGTATAGGAACTCCTATAGTAGCAGTAGAATCTGGTGTTGTTGAACATCTTGGATGGAATCAATATGGTGGTTGGAGAGTTGGCATTAGAAGTTTTGATTCTAAAAGATACTACTATTATGCACATTTAAGAAAAAACCATCCTTATGCAGATGGTTTAGAAGAAGGCTCAAGAGTTACGGCTGGAGATGTTATTGGATATCTTGGTATGACTGGTTATAGTATAAAAGAAAATGTAAATAATATAAATGTTCCTCACTTACATTTTGGTATGCAATTGATTTTTGATGAATCGCAAGTTGATAGCCCAAATGAAATTTGGATAGATGTTTATCAAATTATTGAATTTTTAAAACAAAATCGTTCTGAAGTTTATATGTCTAATAAAGAAACTAAAGACTATTCTAGAAAACTTGATTTCATGGAACAATCTTTTAATGATTAATTTAAAATAATATTTTATTATACTTATAATATATAAGGAGGCACTTATATGCCTCTTTATATATTATTTTTTTCCTAATGTTAAATTTATTTGCTTATTTATTTTTCCTCTAGTTACCTGAAGCTTTACTTCTTCATTAGGCTTTTTTGTATATATATATTCTCTTAAATCATTCATAGTATTTAATTGCTTTTCATCAATACTTGTTATTATATCCCCTTCTTTTAATTCACTATTACCAGCAGGCCCATTTTTATTAATTTGTGCAACATATATACCTTTATTAAAATTCGGACTAAAATTTGAATTTAAATATGGTATAACTTCTTTATCATATGCATAAATCCCTATTGTTGCTTCTTCAAATCCTCCCGTATTTTTAAAACTTTCGATAATTGGTTTTATTATATTTATTGGTACTGCAAATCCTATTCCTTCTGCTGTTGATATTTTCACTGTATTTACTCCTATAATTTCTCCATTTGGATATATTAAAGGACCTCCACTATTACCTGGATTTATTGTTGCATCTGTTTGAATTAAATTAGTCATATATGAAGATTTATTTTCTTCTTCTATTTTTATAGTTCTATTTTTTGCACTTATAATTCCTGAAGTTACTGTTCTTCTAAATTCAAATCCTATAGGATTTCCGAATTGCATATACTGTTTCTCCTACCCTTATTTGACTTGAATCTCCTAAATTAACATATGGTAAATTTTTTGCATTTATTTTAATTATAGATAAATCTAAATCTGAATCACTCCACACTACTGTACCATCATGATTTTCTCCACTTTCTAATGTTATATAACATTTGCTATATTTCGACCCTGTTACATGTTCATTACTTATTATATATCCATCTTCTGTTATTATAAATCCTGTTCCTAATCCTAATTCACTTTCAGTACTTTTTGATAATATACTACTTCCTGTTTCTTTTAATTTTGATATTCCTACTACTTTCCTTGTTGTTTGCTCAATTATATCTGCCACATTCTTGCTGTTTTCTTGTGCTTTTTCCACAGTTTGTTCTTCTTGTGTGGATATAGTTCTTGATGCAGTATAATTATTGTCATCTATTTCTATATTTTGGTATGTAATATACATATAAAAACTTATTACTAATATTATTGATATTATCGCTAGTGTTATTAATAGTTTTTTTATACTTTTTGTTTTTTTCCCTTTTTTCAAAAAATTCACCTCAAAAATATTGTTTCCGTATTTGGGAGATTTTAAACATAAAAGTATGAAAATGAACTCTTTATTTTCTAGCTAAATTTTTTGTTTAAAAAAGTCGAATTTTGTCACACTTTTAGCTAATTTCTATCATTTTTCTACTTTGTTCTTTCTTTTTTGGTAAAAACTTGCAAATTGAATATTTTAATAGTATAATTCAGCTATAAATTCTAATAAAAAAGGGGCATACTTATGAAAAATAAAAATATTTATGAATTAACTAATCCTCAAAAATCAATTTTATTTACAGAACAATTTTATTCAGATACTACAGTAAATAATATCTGTACATCTGCTATAATTTATGAAGAAATAGATGAAACTTTATTAAAAAAAGCTATTTATAATGTTGTTAAACAAAATGATAGTTTTAGAATACATATGATTTCTTGTGAGGATAATACTATAAAACAAATTATATCTGACTTTACTGAATTTAATATAGATGTGTCATATATTGACACTGAAGATGACGTTAAGCTTCTTCAAGAAGAAGAGGTTAAGTATAAGTTTGAATTCTTAAATTCAGATTTATTTAAATTTAAGATATTTATTTTAAAAAATAAATTTGCTGGAGTAATTTTAACAGTAAATCATATTATCGCTGATTCTTGGTCTCTTGGCTTGGTTATACAAGATATATTAAAAAATTACCATTGTTTAAAAAATAACACGCCAATTGAATCTTCAAATTACTCTTATACTAATTATATAAATTTAGAGAAAGAATATAAATCAAGCAAAAGATTTCAAGAAGACAAAAAATATTGGGAAGAAATGTTTCAAACAATACCTGAACAAGCTACAATTCCATCTTTCAAAGGCAATTTAAAAAATGTTTCTAATGCTGCTGAAAGATTGAGTTTTAATATAGATAAAAATTTGTTAACAGATATAAATGTTTTCTGCAAAGAAAATAATATTTCTGTATTTAACTTTTTTATAACTATATTTTCAATTTATATTGGTAGAGTTTCTAATATAGATGATTTTGTAATTGGAACTCCTATTTTAAACAGAATTAATTATAAAGATAAACATACAATGGGTATGTTTGTTAATACTGTTCCGATTAGAGTTAATAACTTCGGAAATTCAACTTTTAAAGAAATGGCAAAATGTTCTAATAGAAATCTTATGAATATATTAAGACATCAAAAATATTCATATAACTCAATATTAGAAGACTTAAGACGTAAAAATGAAAATGTTCCAAATTTATATAACATAATAATTTCTTATCAAGTAACTAAAGCTTTTAATGAGGATTTTGGTAACTACAAAACTGATTGGATTTTTAATCATTATTGTGCAAATGATTTCAATATTCACCTTTATGATATTAATGACACAGGTAATCTAATTGTTAATTATGATTATTTAATTGATAAATATTCAAAAGAAGATGTTTGTGCCATTCATAATCGTATAATGCATATGATAGATCAAATTCTAGCTAATAATGATGTTTTTTCTGATGATATTGAAATTGTCACAGAAGAAGAAAAAGATAAAATATTAAATGTGTTTAATAATACAAATGTTGATTATCCTAGGGATAAAACTATTGTTGATTTATTTGAAAAACAAGTAAGAAAAACACCTGATAACATTGCTGTAGTTTTTGAGGATAAAAAATTAACATATAAAGAGCTTAATGAGAAATCAAATCAGTTAGCTAGACACTTGATAGAACAAGGTATTAAGCCTCATACCGTTATTGGTCTTAGGTTAAATAAAAGATTAGAAATGATAGTTGGAATCTTAGCAATTATTAAAGCTGGTTGCTGTTATTTACCAATTAACATGCAGTACCCTGAAGATAGAGTGGATTTTATGCTAAATGACAGTAATGCAAAATTATTACTTGGTACACAAGATTCCATAACAGACATAGAAATTAATTTAAAGAAAATTGATATTAGTTTAGATAATAATGATATTTATAATCATGAAGATACAGATTTAGGTTTAAAAATTTCACCTGAGGATTTGATTTATATTATTTATACTTCTGGATCTACTGGCAAACCTAAAGGTGCTATGCTTTGTCATAGAAATGTCGTAAGATTATTTAAAAATGATAAATGTTTATTTGACTTTAATGAAAATGATGTATGGGTTATGTTCCATTCTGTTGCATTTGATTTTTCAGTATGGGAAATGTATGGTGCTTTATTATTTGGAGGTAAATTAGTTTTAATTTCAGATGAAACTGCCCAAGATCCTAAACTATTTCTAAACCTTATTAGAAGCGAACATGTAACTGTACTTAACCAAACGCCTACATACTTTTATAAATTATTAAAAGCTGAATTAGATAGAACAGATAATAATGTATCAATTCGTTATATAATTTTTGGTGGAGAAGCTTTAAAGCCTAATCTAATAAAAGGTTGGTATTTAAAATATCCTGAAACCAAATTAATTAATATGTATGGTATAACAGAAACAACTGTACATGTTACATTTAGAGAGTTATCTGAATCAGATTTAGACTCACCTTCATCTAATATAGGAGTTCCAATACCAACTTTACATGTAATAATTGTAGATAAAAATTTAAAACTACTTCCATTTGGAACAATTGGAGAAATGTGTGTACTTGGAGAAGGTGTTTTCAAAGGCTATTTAAATAGAGAGGATTTGAATAAAACTAAGTTAGTAAAAATTCCTAATTATAGTGACAAATTAATTTATCGCTCAGGCGACACTGCCATAATGCATGAAGATGGTCACTTAGAATATATGGGAAGGATTGATACACAAGTAAAAATTAGAGGATTTAGAGTTGAACTTGGAGAGATAGAAGAAAAAATATTAAAATATTCCAACATTGATACTTGTATAGTTGCTAAAAAAGTTGATGAATTTGATAGAGAACTCTTATGTGCCTATTATATAAAAAATGGTCCTTTAAATATATCAGCATTAAGAATTTTATTAAACAAACACTTACCTTCATATATGATACCTCAATATTTTATAGAAATAGATAAAGTTCCAATTAATATAAATGGAAAAACAGATTTTAAAGCATTACCTTTGCCTAAGAATGCCCAAACTGGTGTTGAACTTGTAAAACCTAGAAATAAAATTGATAAATGCTTATTAGAAATCTATGAAAATACTTTACATGTTAGCAACATTAGTATGTCTGATTCCTTTTTTGAATTAGGTGGGGATTCTTTAACAGCAATTAATATTTCTGAAACTATTAGTAAAAAGTTTAATGTAGAAATAACTGTTAAAGATATTCTGGAAAAAAATATAATCATGGATTTATCTGATTATATTTCTGGCCTATCTAGTATAAATACCAATTCTTTTGAAATATTACCAGCAGATAAGTGTGAATTTTATCCTTTATCTTCTGCTCAAAAAAGAATTTACTATGCTTGCAAAATGATAGGAGATGAAAATGTAGTTTATAACATATCCGGAAAAATAGAATTTAATCAACATTTAGATTCAAAGAAAGTTAAAGATGTATTTAATAAAATCCTTGACAGACACGTAAGTTTTAGAACTGCCTTTGTTGTTAACAATAACGAAATTAAACAAAAAATTATGAATAATGTTAAATTGGACATTCCTATACTAAACAGTAAAGAATCTGAAATGCCAAACAATATAGCTAAATTTGTAAAACCATTTAATCTTGATACTGCTCCCCTTTTACGAGTAGAAATACATTATTTAAAAAATAATAAAACTATATTACTTATTGATACACATCATATTATTATGGATGGTACATCATTGGGAAACCTAATAAATGATTTTAATAATCTATATAATGATAATAAACTATCTGAAAAAACTATAAGTTATATTGATTATTCAGTATGGGAACAACAAAATTTAGTGTCCGAAAAAATGCAATTAGAGGAAAAGCACTGGATTGATAAAATTAGTAATTTTCCTTTGCAGTCTCTTAATTTGCCTTATGACTATAATCCAAAAGCAATTAAAACATTCGCTGGTAATAAGATTAGTAAAGAAATTGATGCCGATGAATTTAATCAATTAGAAAATATAGCTAAACTTTTAGGTGTATCGCCATATGTTTTATTTATTAGTGCTTTTATAATATTGTTACATAAATATACTAATCAAAATGAAATAGTTATTGGTAGTCCTATTGCTAATAGGAAATATTCTGAACTCCAAAATTTAATTGGTATGTTTGTAAATAATATTACAATTGCTTCTACCATAAATACTAATATGAAATTTTCTGAATTTTTATATGATATAAAAGAGCAAATTTTTGAAGATATAAATAATCAAGAATATCCTTATGATATGTTGGTAAAAAAATTAAATATACCTAATAATAGTTCTTTATTTGATGTAGTATTTACTTATCAAAACACAGAAAATAATTATATTATGATAAATAACGAATTAGCGACACTTCAAGAAATAAGAAACAATATTGCAAAATTTAATATCACTTTGGAAATTCAACCAAATAAACATATAATAAACTTAGAATATATGACTGACTTATTTAAGTTAGAAACTATGGAAAATTTTTTGGAACATTACATTTTTATACTTCATCAACTAAAAGACAACATTAATGTTTTTATTAAAGATATTAATATAATAACACCCAAAGAAGAGAAAATGTTAGCTAAGTTTAATGATACATTTGAACCAATAAATGATGATACAGCAACATCTTTATTTGAAGAACAAGTTAGAATAAACCCTGACAATATTGCTTTAATTTGTAATGATGAAAAGTTAACATATGCACAATTAAATTCAAAAGCAAATAGTCTGGCTCATTACTTATTACAAAAAGGAATTAAGCCTAATGATATAGTTTGCATTATGGCTAATCGTTCTTTGGAAACTATTATTTGCATGCTAGGTATATTAAAATCAGGTGCAGCATTCTTGAATCTGGACCCTACATATCCTGTTGATAGAACAAAATATTATATTAATGATAGCAATGTTCAATATGTCCTTGTTCAAAAAGAATTATGCGAAAAAGTTAAAAATATTAAAAATTGTATATATATAGACTTGGATAGTGATTTTTATAATTATAATTTTGAAAATCCTAACATATCTGTTAAAGACACTGATTTATCTTATATGATTTACACTTCTGGTTCTACTGGAACACCAAAAGGTGTAATGTTAAATCAAGTTGGACTTGCTAATATGGCAAAAGCAATGACAAAAGTATTAGATTATTTAAAAGAAGGAAATAAACACACAATTGTGTCTGTTACTTCAACACCATTTGATATATTTGTTTACGAAATTATAGTATCATTAACTCATGGACTAAAAATCGTAATGGCAAATAATGCCGAACATAGAAACCCAAAATTATTAGATGCTTTAATAAAAAAATATAATGTAGACGTTATGACTGTTACCCCTAGTTTGATGAAAATCAACTATGATAACAGAGAACCAAATTCAGCATTAGCATTAGTGAAAAATATGGTATTTGGTGGAGAGCCTTTGCCTGAAAAATTTGTTAAATCTCTAAAAGCTCTCGCAGATGATATTACTGTTTATAACATATATGGTCCAAGCGAAATCACAATACTTTCAAATGTTCAAAATTTAGATGGTGAAAAAGAAATAACAGTTGGTCCACCTATTATGAACACTCAAATTCATATCTTAGATAAAAATATGAAGCGTGTACCTATTGGAGTTGTTGGAGAAATTTATATTTCCGGAATTCAAGTTGGACTTGGCTATATGGGAAAGCCTGATATGACATCAACAAAATTTCTAGATAACCCTTTTGGTTCTGGTAAAATCTATAAATCTGGTGATATTGGTAGATGGACATTTGATGGAAAAGTTCAATGTTTAGGAAGAATTGACAATCAAATAAAATTAAGAGGTTTAAGAATTGAACTTGGTGAAATTGAAAATAGAATTTTAGAAATTGAAGGAATAACTTCTGCAATAGTTAATAAAATTGAAATTGATGGAAAAGAAGTTTTATGTGGTTATTATGTATCTACTACAGATATTGATGAAAGCTATATAAAAGATACTTTAAGAAAAAATTTGCCACCATATATGATTCCTAACTATATATTAAGATTAGAGAAAATGCCATATACTATTAATAGAAAAATAGATAGAAAAGCTTTACCTATTCCACAATCTAATCATACAAACGAGAATTCAAAAATAAATATAGCAACATTGAATTCAAATGAAGATAAACTACTTCAAATCTGGAAAAATATATTAAAAGTAGATAGTATAACTATTGATGATAACTTTTTTGATATTGGTGGAGATTCTGTTTCTGCAATTACAATGCAATTAGAGGCTGTTAATTATAATTTAGACTTTGAATATGCCGACATCTTTAACTATCCAACAATTCGACAATTGGCTAAAAAATTGCCTAGTCCAGAGAAATCATTTATGGATAATTATAATTATGATACTATTAATAAAGTTTTATCACGTAATAACTTTGATAACATTAACAAAATTAAAAAATATAATTTTAAAAATATACTCTTAATTGGTGGCACAGGGTATTTAGGTTCTCATATAATAGATTCCTTTATGAAAAATGAGACTGGAATAATATATTGCTTAATTAGAGAAAAAAATAACCAAAAACCAGTAGATAGGCTACGTTCCATCTTACATTTCTACTTTGGAGATAAATATAAAGATGATATAAATGTAAGAATTAAAATCTTAAATGGAGATATAACAAAACCCAATTTAGGTCTATCTGTTGAAGACTATAATATTATAAAAAATAATGTAGATGCGATTATAAATTCAGGAGCAATAGTTAAACATTATGGCCTAAAACAACAATTTGAAGATATTAATGTTATCGGTACTCAAAACGTTGTAAATTTGTGCAAAAGAGAAAAGAAAAGATTATTACACGTTTCTACTACGAGTGTTTCAGGATTTGGTGAAAAAGAAAACAACTCTGAACTTTTAGATACAAATAAAATTGACTTTACGGAACAAGACTTATTCGTTGGTCAGAGTATAAAAGGAATTTATACTTCTACAAAATATAGGGCAGAAGTTTTAATATTAGAAGCAATATCTGATGGATTAGATGCACAAATTTTAAGAATTGGAAATATTACAAATAGATATAGTGATGGTATATTCCAAAAAAATATTGAAAATAATGCTTTTGCAAACAGAATAAAATCATTTATAGATGTTGGAGCATTCCCTAAATATGCATTAGAACACGAAATAGAATTGACTCCTGTCGACTTATGTGCAAAATCCATTATTAGAATTTTAGAATATTCTAGTAAATGTAATATGTTTCATTTATATAACCCTAATTTATTACCTGTTGAACTGTTTTATAGAGTTTTAAAAACAGACTTAAACATAGATCTTGTTCCACTCTCAAATAAATTATTATCTTATTTAATCACTGGTATATTACAAGATGAGAAAAACAAGAAAATATTATCAGGTATTATATATGATTTAGATAAAAACAAAAATTTAATATATACTTCAAAAATAAAACTAAATGCAGATTTTACTAAAGCATATTTAAATAAAATCGGATTTCAATGGAAAAACATAGATAAAGATTATATAATAAAATATATGAATTATTTTGAAAAAATAAAATTTATAAATTTAGATAAGGAGTAACTAAAATGGAAATTTTAAATTTATCTTTAGTATTAGTTATTTTATCTGCAATACTAATTACTGGATTATTGACTCTAATTTTAAAATCAAAATCAAAAAATCAATTACAAAAAATTTTTGCTTTTGATTTGGTATGTGTACTTATAATATCTATTGGTGTAATATCTCAAGAAATTGGAAGTAAATTATTTAATATAAATTCTTTGTACTTTGAAAAATTTATTTATATAGGCACCTGTTTCTTACCAATTGGAATTTATTTTACAGGTTTAATCTTTTCAAAAACGAAAATTAAATTTAAGCTTCGCTATATACTACTATGTATCGTTCCAATTGTAACTTTATGCATATTATGGACTAATGATTACCACCACTTATTTTTTAAACACTATTCCACTAATATGAGTGAAATAATAACAGGTCCTATGCATACTATTAATGCAATTTACTCATATACGTTATTATTTTTAGGTGTATTTTTTTTATTGCGATATTCAATTAAAAATCAAGGACTATTTTCTAAGCAATCTATATTGATTTTATTAGGAATTATTATTCCTGTCGTATTAAATTTTTTAGGTACATTTAAAATAATACCAATGACTGTATATGTTACTCCAATTTCCTTCTCTTTAAGTATGATGTTTTTTACTTTTGCAATTTTAAAATTTCAATTTTTAGGAACAACACCTATAGCCTTACAAAGGATTGTTGATAGAATATCAGATAGTTATTTGGTTTTAAATGATAATGGAACTATAACAGACTTTAACAAAACTTTTTTAACAACATTTAAATATAATGATTCTGAAGTACGTGGTAAAAATCTTATTGCAACTATAAAGTCAGAAAACTTTGATGTTGATATAGAACAACTAGAAAAAGCTCTAAAAAACACTAGAAATTCAACAAAAACAATCTCATTTGAAAAACATATGAAAAAAATAGGAAAAACTTTTACTGTTGAGATTAATACTATATATTCAAATGACTCTTTTCTAGGAACTCTGATTCTTTTCAAAGATATTACTCAACATATTGAAGATATGCAAAAAATAAAAGATACTCAAGAATCCCTTATGGAAAGTGAACGTTTATCTTCTCTAGGACAACTAATTGGAGGTATTGCACATAACTTAAAAACACCTATTATGTCTATAGCAGGAGCTGCTGAAGGATTATCTGATTTAATAAAAGAATATGATTCTTCTATTGATGATCCAGAAGTAAATTCCCAAGACCATCATGACATTGCAAAAGACATGTCAGAATGGATTACTAAAATTAGAGGCTATACTGAGTATATGTCAGACGTTATAACTGCAGTAAAAGGACAAGCAGTTACTCTATCAAATGAAGATGATATTTCATTTACTATTGGTGAATTATTAAAAAGAGTAGATATTTTAATGAAACATGAATTAAAAAATGCACTTGTTTACCTAAATATTTCTATGAAGACAAATGAAGATATTCTTATTCATGGAGATGTTAATAATTTAGTTCAAGTTATTAATAATATGATTTCAAATGCTATACAATCATATGCAGGAAAACCTGAACAAAATATTGATTTAATTGTAGAAAGAAAAGGAAATGACTTAACTATATCTATAAAAGATTATGGTTGTGGCATACCTAAAAAGGTTAAGGATAAGTTATTCAAAGAAATGATTACAACAAAAGGAAAAAATGGAACAGGACTTGGTTTATATATGTCTTATTCAACTATTAAAGCCCATTTCAATGGTAACATATCTCTTGAATCAGAAGAAGGAAAAGGTACTACTTTTACTATAACAATACCATTATAAAAATAATTTATTTTTTCATAAGCAAGAGTTTTATTGCAAGAAAATTAGCAAAAACTCTTGCTTTTTGTATTTTTTACGAATATAATGTATGCAAACAGAAATAATAGTGAGGTATTTTATGAGAAAAGGATTACAAAATAACGCAAACAACGAAAACATGAATTATAAAATTATAGCAGTTGATGACGAACAAGGTATTGTAGATTCTTTATCTATTTTCCTTAAAAGATCTGGCTATAACTTCGTAGGTGTTACAGACCCTCAAGAAGCAATTGAGAGAGTAAAAAATGAACACTTTGACTTAATGATTCTAGACTTTATAATGACACCTATACATGGAGACCAAGTTGTTGAAGAAATAAGAAAATTTAATAAAGAACTATATATTTTATTATTAACAGGTCATAAAGATTTAGCTCCACCTTTAGATACTATTAGAAGACTTGATATTCAAGGTTATTGTGAAAAAAGTGATAAATTTGATCAATTACTTCTATTAATCGAATCTGGAATTAAATCAATTGCTCAAATAAATGAAATAAAGAAAATTAACATTCAATTATCTGATACATATGAAAAACTAGAACAAGCTTATTTAGACAGTATACAAACTTTACGTTATACTGTTGAAGCAAAAGACCCTTATACAAGAGGACACTCTGATAGAGTTTCATTATATTCTGTTCTTATTGGAAAATATTTAGGACTTTCTGAAAAAGATTTAAAAACTCTAGAAATCGGAGGTCTATTCCATGATATTGGAAAAATAGGTGTACCAGATGCAATATTAAGAAAAGAAACTAAATTAACTGATGATGAATATTCTGAAATAAAAAATCACCCTGCTATCGGCGCACATATTCTTTCTAGTGCTGAAATTTTTAAGGATATTATTCCTATTGTAAAACATCATCATGAAAAATATGATGGAAATGGATATCCAGGAAGATTAAAAGGTGAAGAAATCCCTTATTTAGCTAGAATTGCTGCAATTGCAGATACATTTGATGCCATGACATCAAAAAGAACTTATAGAGATGCTCTACCATTAGAAACTGTAATTGCTGAATTTGAGAGATGTAGAGGAACACAGTTTGATCCTAAATTAGATGATGTATTCTTAGACATATTAAAAAATCACTATGATGAAATTAAAGAAATACAAGAACAATATCAATCATAGATAAAAAGAGAAGCAACTTTTAAAAGTTACTTCTCTTTTCTTATACTTTCATAGATAATCCAACTTTTTGTCTTTCTTTATCTATTTTTATTACTTTTACTTTTACTATATCTCCAACTGAGACAATCTCAGATGGATTTTTAATAAATTTATCACTCATTTCTGATATATGAACTAATCCATCATGTTTTACACCTATGTCTACAAATGCACCAAAGTCAATTACATTTCTTACTGTTCCTGTTAATATCATTCCTTCTTTTAAATCTTCTAATTTTAGAACATCACTACGTAATATTGGTTTTGGCATATCTTCACGTGGATCTCTTCCAGGTTTTGAAAGTTCTGATATAATATCTGCTAAAGTCATTTCTCCTATTTCTAATTCTTTAGACATCTTACCAATATCTACATTTTTTAGTGTATTTCTTAATTCTTCTAGTCTATCTTTATCCTTCAAATCTTCTTTATTAAATCCTACTGTATTAAGCAATTTTTCAGTTGCTTCATAACTTTCTGGGTGAACTGCTGTTATTTCTAGTGGATTATCCCCATCCAATATTCTTAAAAACCCTGCACATTGCTCAAATGCTACTTTACCAAGTTTAGGAACTTTTAATAATTCTTTTCTATTTTTTAATTTTCCATTTTCATCTCTATATTTTACAATATTTTTAGCAATAGTTTTATTAATTCCTGATACATAAGCTAATAATGATGGTGTCGCTGTATTTACATCTACTCCTACTTTATTAACACTATCTTCTACTACTCCTGTCAAACTTTCCCCTAATCTTTTTTGGTTTACGTCATGTTGATATTGTCCAACACCAATTGCTTTTGGGTCAATTTTTACAAGTTCAGCTAATGGATCTTGTAATCTTCTTGCAATTGATATTGCTCCTCTTATTGAAACATTAATATCTGGATATTCTTCTGTTGCAAGTTTCGATGCTGAATATACAGAAGCTCCTGCTTCACTTACAATTACATATGTTACTTTTCTAGTAGTTTCTTTTATCATGTCAGAAACAAACATCTCAGATTCTCTTGAAGCTGTTCCATTCCCTATCGCAATCATATCTACCTTATCTTTTTCAATTAACTTTAAAAGTTCTTTTTTTGCTCCATCAACATCATTTTGTGGCTCTGTTGGATATACTGTTGTATAATCCAAAACTTTTCCTGTTTCATCAATTACTGCTATTTTACATCCTGTTCTATATGCTGGGTCAAATCCCATAACTGTTTTACCTTTTATTGGAGCTCCTAATAATAATTGTTTTGAGTTTTGTCCAAATACTTTTATTGCTTTTTCTTCTGCCTTTTCTGTTAAGTCTGAACGTATTTCTCTATCTATTGATGGTTCTATTAATCTCTTAAAACTATCTGATATTGTTTCTTGTAGCATATTTTTAAATTGTGTATCACCTTTTATAATATCTTTTTCTATATAATTTAAAATTTTGTCTTCAGGTTTTTCTAATTTTACTTTAATGAATTCTTCTTTTTCTCCTCTGTTTATTGCTAAAATTCTATGACTTGGTATATATTTTATTGCTTCTTGATATTCATAATACATTTCATAGTTTGACTTTTCTTCCGGTTTTGCTGCTCTTGTTACAACCATTCCTTCTCTATAGCATAATTTTTTTATCTGCTTTCTATATTTAGGATCATCTGAAATATTTTCTGCAATAATATCTAAAGCTCCTTGTATAGCTTCTTCTGATGATGCTACTACTTTATCTTTATTTTGCATATCTTCTTTATTTAATTTATCAATATTTACATATTCTTTTGCTATTTCTTCAATTGATTTTACTTCTTTTTGTTCTATTATAATTTTGGCTAACGGTTCTAGCCCTTTAGCTTTTGCAACTGTTGCCCTTGTTTTTTTCTTTTGTTTATATGGTCTATAAATATCTTCTACTTCTGCCAAAGTTTTTGCTATTGCAACTTGTTTTAAAATTTCCTCTGTTAATTTACCTTGTTCATCTATTGATTTTACAACTTCTTCTTTTCTTTGTTCTAGATTTCTTAAATAGTTTAGCCTTTCATCTAAGTTTCTTAATATTTCATCACTTAATCCACCTGTCACTTCTTTTCTATATCTTGCAATAAATGGAATTGTATTTCCTTCATCTATTAATTTTATAGTATTTTCTACTTGTTCTTGCTTTATATTTAATTCTTCTGCTATTATTTTTATGATTTTTTCCATGTTCACTTCTTCTTTCTTATTATTCTATTCCTAGATATTCATTATATGTAACTTCTCTATCAATAACCTTTCCATCTTCCTTTATATCTATTATTCTATTTGCTACAGTTTGTGTTAATTCATGATCATGAGAAGTAAATAAGATGTTTCCTGTAAATCTTTTCATTCCTTCATTTAATGAAGTTATGCTTTCCATATCTAAATGGTTTGTTGGTTCATCAAATATCAAAAAGTTTGCTCCTGATAACATTATTTTTGAAAGAACACATCTTACTTTTTCTCCTCCTGATAAAACATTTACTTCTTTTAATGCTTCATCTCCTGAAAACAACATTCTTCCTAAAAAGCTTCTTACATAAGTTTCATCTGGGTCTTTTGAATATTTCCTAAGCCATTCAGTTACATTTTCATTTGTAGAAAATAAGTAATTATTATCTTTTGGAAAATAATTTTTAGTTATTGTTGTTCCCCATATTAGTTCTCCTTCATCAGGTTCTAATTCTCCTGCTATTATTTGAAATAAAATTGTCTTTGCAATTTCGTTATCTGCTAAAAATGCAATTTTATCACCTTGTTTTACATCAAATGATATATTATTTAATATTTTAACTCCATCAATTGTCTTTGATATATTTTTAACCTGTAATATTTCTTTCCCTGGTTCTCTATCTGGTTTAAAATCAACATACGGATATTTTCTATTAGATGGTTTTATTTCATCTAATTCAATTTTCTCTAAAGTTTTCTTTCTTGAAGTTGCTTGTTTTGATTTTGATGCATTTGCACTAAATCTTGCTATAAATTCTTGTAATTCTTTTATTTTTTCTTCTTTTTTCTTATTTTGTTCTCTTGCCTGTTTTAATGCTAATTGACTAGATTCATACCAAAAGTCATAATTTCCTGGATATACTTTTATTTTACCAAAATCTACATCAGCAATATGTGTACAAACTTTATTTAAAAAATATCTATCATGTGATACAACTATTACTGTATTTTCAAAATCCATTAGAAAGTCCTGTAACCAATTAATGCTTTTTAAATCCAAATCATTTGTTGGCTCATCTAGTAATAAAACGTCTGGATTTCCAAATAAACTTTGTGCTAATAATACCTTTACTTTATCTTTTGCTTCTATTTCTTTCATTAATTTATAATGGTTTTCTGGTACTATTCCTAAATCATTTAATAACATTGCTGCATCTGATTCTGCATTCCACCCATCTAATTCACTAAATCTTTCCTCTAACTTTGCTGCCTTCATTCCATCTTCTTCTGAAAAATCTTCTTTTGAATATATTAATTCTTTTTCTTTCATTATGTCATATAATTCCTTGTTTCCCATTATTACTGTGTCAATTACTGTAAATTCTTCAAAAGCAAAGTGATCTTGCTTTAGTATTGATAGTCTTTCTCCTTTTTCTAAAGATACATCTCCTTTACTTGGTTCTATTTCTCCTGAAAGTACTTTTAAAAATGTAGATTTTCCTGCTCCATTTGCTCCTATTATTCCATAGCAATTTCCTTTTCCAAAACGAATATTTACATCTTCAAATAATACTCTTTTTCCAAATCTTACTGTAACATTGTTCGCACTTAACATGTTTTTTCCTCCTATTTTTTATCTTTGGTATTATATACTATTTTTATGGAGTTTTCAAGTATTGCAATCTAGCAATGACACAAATTGTTTTCATCTTTTATTTTTGCTAGTTCAGTTTTATTAATCTTTGTTATTTTAATTATTGTATTTTCATCTATATTATTTTTTACCATTTCTATAATTATATTGTCTTTTTGTTTATCTAACTCTTTTTCTTTGGCATATAACTCATATTCTCTTTTATTTAATTTATCTTCTCTTATTGCTATTATATTTTCTTTTTTAGCTATCTTATTTTCCTTTTTGGCTATTTTATCTTCTTTTTTAGCTATCTTATCTTCCTTTTTTGCTATATTATCTTCCTTTTTTGCTATATTATCTTCTTTTCTTTTTACCACTTCTTCTTTTTCCAACATTTCATCTATTAAATCACTTATTAATTTTACAAACATAATTTCTTCCTCCTTTTCTATTTTTATCTTTTCCATTATTTCCTTATATTGCCTTTGACTTATTTTAGACCTTATTATGTATTTCATTACTCTTTGCAAAAATTCTTTTTCCTGAACATCTAATCTTCTTTCTACTATTTCATTAATACTTTTTTCTAACTCTTCTACAGTTTTTGCTTTTTCTAATACTAGAATTTTTGACAAAATTCCTTTTTCTTTTATTAATTCCTCTTTTGTATAGTTATTTATATCAACTATTTTATAACTTCCAAATATATCTTTTGTACACCCTTCTAATTTCAATTGTTTGTCTATTATATATTTCTCTACGTTCCATTTCTCTGCCCTGCATATAATACAAATGTGTATATTGCTGGAATTTTATCTTCTTTTGTTTTTATTTTTTTCTTATCTATAGCACTTTCCATTATAGATATGTTATATTTTAATATTCTATATGGCATCGAATAATCTATTTTTGACTGATGTTCTATTAAAAAAAATATATCTTCGTCTTTTTTCTTATATATTATATCAGATTCCATATTTTCAAATTGATTTGTTATAAAATTTCTGTTGTATTTTTCTAAATCTTCTTCTTGCAATTCATATTTTGTATTTTCTATATTTAAATTTTTATTGATAAATCGCACTACTTCTTCTTTTATATCTAATATTTCTTTAAAAATCTTATCATGAGGGTTATTTATTTTATTTTCTTCTTTTGGGTTATATATATATTCTTCTTTAATGTCACTTAGATTTAACGTCTTTTTTTGATATTTTAAATATTCTTTGTAAGTAAATGGTTTCATTTATCTTCTCCTTTTATTGTAACTTTTGTTTATCTGTTTGTTAATATTTATTTTATAGTAAATATAATAATATTACTCTTCTATTCTAACTTTTTCTTATATTTCTCACCCACTTTCTTTTTATTTTTTTACTTGATTTTTTATAGATTCAAAATTTTTGAAAGAATTCTTTATTTAAAAAAACTTTTAGAAATAATTGTATTTGATTTTACATGTTATTATATAGTTTGTCAATACAAATTTTAAATTTATATAATTATCTATTCAAACTGCTATTACATAAAAATAAGGATTCAAACTGAATCCTTATTTTTAAATTTATAAATATTATTATAAAATTATACTTATTGTTCTATACTAATTGTTAATCATCAAATAATAACTTAATTCCCCATAATCCAGATAATCCCACTAGTGCATATATGATTCTACTTATTACTGTCATATCACCAAATACCATTTCTACTAGATTAAAATTAAAAATTCCAATTAGTCCCCAATTAATAGCTCCTATTATTATAAGCACTAATGCTATTTTATCTATTACCTTCATGTTCTTTCCTCCTTACCTTTGTTTTTATTATTATTATCTAATATTTTACAAAAATTATTCATTTTATTATAATTTTTTATTTAATCATATTTTTTATTTTTATAAATGCAATTAGGTAATTTAATAAAAGTGAATTATATTCTAAGTTTTTTAGTATATAATCCACTAATTTTGTAATTTATATAATATTTATTTTAATCTAACATATCTTTTCTCTTTAACCACCATGTAACTGCTATTGTGGTAATAATTGCTATCATTACCATAATAACAAAACCTAGTGGATTTTTTTCAAACGGTAACCCAACATTCATTCCCCAAAAACTAGAAATCATTGTTGGTACTGCTAATATAATTGTTATAGAAGTCAAAAATTTCATCACTCCATTTAAGTTGTTTGAAATAATAGATGCATATGCGTCCATTGTTCCATTTAATATGTTACTATATATCTGTGCCATTTCTATCGCTTGCCTATTTTCAGTAATAGCGTCTTCTAGTATTTCTTCGTCATCTTCATATAATTTTATTATTTTTCCTCTTAATGTTTTTTCCATTACTATCTCATTTGATTTTAAAGATGTGGTAAAATAAACCAAACCCTTTTCTAATGTTAATAATTTTAATAATTCTTTATTTTTCATAGAATTTTTTAATATATATTCTGCAATCTCTGTCTCTTTATTTATTTGTTTTAGATAATTTAAATAATATGAAGAGTTAAGATATAGAATTTGAAAAATAAATCTCGTCTTTTTATATGTTTGAAAATTCTTTATTTTTCTTTTTTCAAAACTTTCTATTACCTTGTTTTTTCTTAAAGATACAGTTATAAAAAAGTCATCTCTTACTACTATCATACCAAGTGGAATAGTTGTATATATTTCACTTTCTTCTCCTTTTTCTATTACTGGTACATCTACTACAAAAAGTGTAGTATTATCATCTTCTTCTTTATCTATTCTTGCCTTTTCTTCGTAATCTAATGCATCTCTTATAAATTCTTCTTGTATATTTATATTTTCACATACTTTTTTTATTTCACTCTCGGACGGGTTTACTAAATTAATCCATGCTCCTTTTTTGAATTCTTTAATTTCTTGAAACTCATTTGTTTCTATGTCTGTGTTATATATTTTTAGCAAATCCATCACCCCTTTTATTTTTCTCCAATATTATTATTTTAGCCTTTTTTTTGACCTTTGTCAACTTTTATTGTGTGTTTTATGTAAATTTCATTTCAGTGGTCTATATTCTTAGCCAAATTTTGTATTATAAAAAATAAAGTAAAAATTATACTTTTTATAACTCCTACTCTATTGTTTTATTTTTATTATATCTTTATTCATATTAACTTGCTCTATATCTGAAAGTATAAAGCTTTCTAAATATTTTGCGTTCATTTCATAATTTTTTCTAATCTCTGTTGCACAAATTGGTACATTTACCCTATCTTTGTCAATTGTTCTATTTTCTATATTTAGATATTCAGCTACTTTTTCTCCGTATGGTTCACTACTATAAAAATGTGTAACTGGTATATCATGTATTAATTCTGATAAGTATTCCATTTGTATTTTTACACTTTTTTCATCTAACCCATACTGTTTTGGACTATTATATGCATATATAATGTGTACATCCGGATATAATTGTTTTATCCAGTTTGCTCGTTTTTTGACATCAATATCAATAATACTAGTATCATATACAACAACATAGAATTCTTCCATTTCTTTTATTGCTGTTTCAATCAAAAATTGATGTCCTTTATGCAATGGAGCAAATTTTCCTATTGTAAAACCTATGTTTTTATTTTTCATCATATTTCCTCTTTTCTTAGCATATTATACACCTTTTTTTTATTCTAATCAATCAAATAATCCACATATTTTAATTAATTGTGGATTAACTGTTTTATTTTCTTATACTATCATTTTTATTTTCTTATACTATCATTTTTATTTTCATTAATATTTATTCTTTGACTCTATCTTGTTTTTCTGTTAATATTTTGTTAATATTTATTTGCTAAAATAATATAAAATTTATAGTAGGTGTTTAGTATGAAAGATTATATCAAAAAATCTTGGATTTTTTTTATAAAATTATTTTGGATTTTTATTTTAGGTAGTTTTTTCGGATATATTGTAGAAACAATCTATGCTTATATAATATCAGGTGGACATTTTGTTGTACGACAAGGTCTAGTTTATGGTCCTTTTATACAAGTATATGGCTTAGGTGCGATGATATATTATATTTTACTTTTAAAAACTCAAGATACAAAAAAAGTTTTTATTTATAGTTTTTTTATGGGTGGTGCCTTAGAATATATATGCTCTTTTATGCAAGAAATATTTTTAAAATCTATTTCATGGGATTACTCAGGTAGTTTTTTAAACTTAAATGGTAGAACAAACTTTGTTTATTGTATTTTTTGGGGGCTTATTGGAATTGCATTCCTTAAAATATTTTGGCGATTTGTACCTAATTTAGATAAAGTTGCATCTAGCAAAAAATGGAGGTTTATAACTTATATTTTAATGATATTTATATTTTTTGACATTACTATTTCTTGTATGGCTTGTACTAGACAAAACGAAAGGCATAAAAATATCCCACCAAAAAATAGTCTAGATTCCTTTTTGGATACTAAATACCCTGATGACTTTATGAATAAGATTTACAATAATAAAATATTGATTATAAATGAAAATGATACTTAATTTAAAGTATCATTTTTTATTTATTGAATAACTATTTTTTTATTTTCCTTATTTGGTATTGGTAGTTTCACTATAGCTGTCGTTCCTTCGTTTTGTTTGCTTTTAATTTCTATTTTTCCACCTGATAATTCTATAATTCTTTTTACAATTGCTAATCCTAGTCCACTTCCCTCTTCAGAATGTGAAATATCTGCTTGATAAAATCTTTCAAATATTTTTTCTATTTCATCTTCTTGCATACCGACTCCATAGTCTTTTATTAATACATTTACTTCACCATCTTCTTCAAATTCTTTTATATCTATTTTCCCATTCTGTTTTGAAAACTTAATTGCATTTTCTATTAGATTAACCCATACTTGAAATATTAATTCTTCATCACCAAAAAACACTCTTTCTTCTAGTTCTACATTTATTACTAAATTCTTTTTACTCCATTTAGGCTCTAATAGTGCTACTGCTTTTCTTATTTGTTCTGCTATTATAATTTTCTGTTTATTTATTATTTTTTCTTGATTATGTAGTTTTGATAATTTAAGCATTTTTCCTGTTAAATTTGTAAGCCTTTGTGACTCTTCAATTATTATTTCAGAATATTCTTGTCTTTCTTCTTGTGATAAATTTTCCTGATTTAGCAATTTTGCAAACCCTGCTATTGATGATATAGGTGTTTTTATTTCATGAGATACATTATTAATAAACTCTTGTTGCATATTCCCTATATTTTTTAGTTCACTCGTCATTTTATTGAAATTTTGAGTTAATTCTCCTATTTCATCTTCTCTTTTTGTTTCTAGTTTAATGTCGTAATTTCCGTAAAGTTACTTGTTTTGTTGCTTCATTTATTTGTTTTATAGGTTGAAGCATCTTTTTTGTATTTATTCTAATTAACATTGCACTAATTACTATTATATTTATAATAGTAAATATTAATCCTTTCCTAATTATATTTAAAAAATAACTGATATCTTCTGGGCTCTCTATATTTACAGCAATCAATTTGGTATTTATTGCTGGTACCAAAAATAATGCAAATTCTATTATTGACATTATTATTACCATAGCTATTGATATGATAAAACTTATAACTAATGCTCTTTGTATTGACTTTCTTTTGCCAAATATTCTTTCAAACATTTACTTTTCTCCCTTTATAATTGATTTATATCCAATTCCTCTTACTGTTACTATTTCAAATTCTTCTATATCTTCTAACTTTTCTCTTATTCTTTTAATATGTACATCTATTGTTCTAAAATCTGATTCATTTTCAAGTCCCCAAATTTCCTCCATTAGTTCTTGCCTTGTAAAAATTGTATTTGGTGTGCTTAATAATTTATATAATAAATAAAACTCTTTTTGTGCTAATTGGTAATTTTTTTCTCCTCTTGTTACAGATAATTGATCATAATTCAAAATTAGCTCTCCTATTACTATTCTTTTTTCATTAGTCATTCTTGATCTTCTAAGTAAAGCCCTTACTCTTAATGATAATTCTTCTATATCTATTGGTTTTACCATATAATCATCTGCTCCTGATATAAAGCCTTCTCTCTTATCTCTTATTTCCCCCTTAGCTGTTACTAACAAAATTGGTGTATTATATTTTGAACTTCTTAGTTCTTTTATTAATTGATAACCATCCATTTTTGGCATCATTATATCTGATATTATTAAATCAATATACTTTGTATCTAGAACTTGTAATGCTTCTATCCCATTTGTAGCTTCATATGTTTGATAATTTTCCCTTTTTAAACATGTTGTTATTAATTTTTTTAAATTTTTGTCGTCTTCTACTACTAATATGTTAAACATTTTCCACTCCTTTAATTATATTTTTATTTAATATATCAAAAAAAGTGCTAAAAATCTATATTTTTGGCACTTTTTTATAAAACTTATATCTTTATAATTTTTTCCCAAGGTAAATTTTCTTTTCCGAAATGTCCATAATTAGTAGTCTTACTATATATTGGTTCTTTTAAACCTAGATACTCAATTATACCATTTGGTGTTAAATCAAATTTATCTTTTATTAACTCTACTAATTCCTCTTCTGTTTTTTTACTTGTTCCAAATGTGTTAACACATATTGATAATGGTTCTTTCATTCCAATTGCATATGCTACTTGAATTTCACATTTTTCTGCATATCCATTTGCTACTAAATTTTTTGCTATATGTCTAAGCATATATGCTGCTGATCTATCTACTTTACTAGCATCTTTTCCTGAAAAAGCTCCTCCTCCGTGTCTACTATATCCTCCATAAGTATCTACAATTATTTTTCTTCCTGTTAACCCTGTATCCCCTAAAGGTCCTCCTATTACAAATCTTCCTGTTGGATTTATATATATTTTTGTCTTTTCATCCATCATGTTTTCTGGAATTGTTGTATTTATTACTTTTTCAGTTACATCTTTTTTTAGTTGTTCTGTTGTTACATTATCTAAGTGTTGAGTTGATATTAAAATAGTTTCTATTCTTTTTGGTTTGTCATCTTCATATTCAACCGTTACTTGTGTTTTCCCATCTGGCCTTAAATATGGAATGTCTCCATTTTTTCTAACTTCTGTTAATTTTCTTGATAGCTTATGAGCCATTGCTATTGCATATGGCATATATTCTTCTGTTTCTTTACTTGCATATCCAAACATTATTCCTTGGTCTCCTGCTCCTCCTGTATCTACACCCATTGCAATATCTGGACTTTGCTTTGTTATTTCAACTTGTATTTTACAGGTTCTATAATCAATATCTGTTTTTTCATTATCAAACCCTATTTCTTTTATTTTTTCTCTTACTATATCACTTATTTTTATTCTTGCTGTTGATGTTATCTGTCCTGCTATTGTAATTACATTATTACTTGCAAAAGTTTCTATTGCTACTCTTGATTCTTTATCTTGTTTTAAACATTCATCTAAAATTGCATCTGAAATTGTGTCACACAATTTATCTGGATGTCCTTCTGTTACACTTTCTGATGTAAAATAATAATTTTTCATTTTTTATTACTCCTATTTTTTTATTTCTTCTTTTATTTCATGTCCTTCTTTTTCCCATAGTTTGTCTGCTGTAACCTTCCAATTTTTTGATATCTCATGACATTTTGCACATAAGTCATGCGCATTTTCTGGATGTGCTAAATCTGTTGAATGAGCTCCACATCTATCAACCATTTCTGCTAATTTTCCTTCATTATCTAATAATGGACATGGTCTTAATAAGTTGTCACTAAATGGTTGATTTTTTTGATATTCCTTAAATATTGGTTGTTTTAATGTTTCTAATAAACTCATATCTTTGACATTTGCATTTGAGTAATGTATAAACACACATGGCTCTACATCACCATTTGCATTTATATGCATATAATGTTTTCCTCCTGCAATACATCCTCCTACAAATCTACCATCATTCCAAAAATCAACTGTAAAAATTGGTTTTGTTTTTCTATATTCAGCTAATTTATAATACATTTCTTCTCTTTGCTCAGGTGTTGTTAAAAGACTTGTTTCTGCCCCACATCCAACTGGCATATAATTAAAGTACCATCCATATTTACATCCTTTTTCTATCATCTTATCTATATATTCTTCACTCATTATATATTCTGCGTTAACAGATGTTGCACATGTTGAGAATCCAAAAAGTATTTTATGTTCTTTCAATAAATCCATTGCTTTCATTACTTTTTGATATGCTCCTTTTCCTCTCCTTTGGTCTGTTGTTTCTTCTGTACCTTCTACGCTAATTGAAAATGATAAGTTTCCAACTTCTTCTACTTGTTTTACAAACTCTTCATCAATCAAAGTTGCATTTGTAAAAGCAATAAATATACAATCTTTATGTTTTTTACATAATTTTATAATTTCATCTTTTTTAACTAGTGGTTCTCCTCCTGTGAATAGATACCAATAACATCCAAAATCCTTTCCTTCTGTTACTATCTTATCCATTAAATCAAATCCTAAGTTTAAGCTTTTTCCGTAATCTGCAGCCCAACATCCTGTACATTTCATATTACATGCTGTTGTTGGATCCATAACAATTGCCCAAGGAGCTCCACAACCTTCTTTTTCTTTTATTTCATGATTTCTTGAAATTCCCTTGATTGCTGAATTAATAATAAAATTGCACAAAAATTTCTCTAAAATTTCTTCATCAATATCTTCTAGTATATTTCTTATATAATGATTCCAATTATTAGATGGATCTTTTACTACCTTTTCTATAAATTTATATTGTTGTTCCCACATGTTATCTTTATCAACTTTTTCAACAATTTCTAATAGTTTAGGTAAATTTTTATCTGGATCTTCCTTTATCTTTTGTATTGCTTGTTTAATTGCTATTTCCATAGCCTTGTTTTTTATTGCTCCCATAATATTCCTCCTATTTTTTGACATCTTTCTATTTAAATTTAAATGTCGAATTTTGTATTTTTTTGTATTATATATTAAAAAAATGAATTAATTATGAACTATATATTTTATAGTTTTATTAATTCATTTTTTTATTTTTATACTAATTTATTCTTCTGTTTTCTTATTATTACTATTATTTTGATTATCTATTATTGCTTCTTGTTTGTTACTTTCTTCTTTTTTTATTCCATCCATTATCATTATAAACTTGACATTTCCTTCTTCTCCATCATTTAACATTGTGAAATTATTATATTGTTTTGATAATTCTTTTAGTTTTTCTACTCTTGTTGTTATATCTTTTGCATCTCCATTTATATAGTTGCAAATTTGTTTTATTCCTTCATTATTGAATTTTGTTACCCCTTCTGCTAATGTATTTGCTCCTGTATTTAGCTCATTTGCTCCATTTTGTAATTTACTTGTTCCATTATCTATCTTATATAATCCATTTGTTAATTCATTTAATCCTGTTCCTAAAGTCTCCATTTGCTTTGATACTTGTGATAAAGCTTCTTGTTTTACTTGATTTGCAACCTCTCTTGATGTTGTTTCTGCTGTAGATTTCGCTACTTGTTTAGCAGTAGATTTTGCTACTTGCTTAGCAGTTTGACTTGCAACCTCTTTTGCAGTATCTTGTGCTACTGATTCTGCACTATTTATAGCTGATTCTTGAGCAAATTGTAATACTATAACTTTTTGTTGATCTGGTAATAAATTATAATTTTCATTATTTTTTAAACCTTTTTCTACTCCTTCTTTAATTTTTGCCTTTTGCTCATTAGTTAATTTTATATTTGCTACTTGGCTTGCAGCACTATTTCCAATTGCTTTAGCTGTACTTTCTATTTGTTTGCTTGCTTCTTCTGATGCTTTATTTCCTATTTCAGATATAGTTTTTGAATCTAAAGCTTCACTTTTATCTGATACTAAAGCCTTTGTGCTTTTTTCAACTTCCTTTTTTATTTTATTTGCTCCTGTATATGCTGCATTGCTTCCAGTTTTTAACTCTCCTACTGAACTAGATAACTTATCTGTTCCTTGTGCTAATGTATTTGCTCCTTCTTGTATTTGATTTGCACTACTTTGTAATGTATCTACTTTACTATAAATTTTATCTATATCATCAAATAATTCTATGTCATCATCTTCTATTAATTTAGGTGTAACATATGTTACTATATTATTTAATTCAAAATCTGTTGATTCCATTGTTATTTCTATTTTATTTGGAATTTCTAATTTATCTTTTGAAATATTTAAGCTTTCTTGCATTCCTGGGATACTCATCCCTATTAGTGTTGTTTTTGTTCCATCATCTATTGCTTTTCCATTTGTTATTTCAATATTTTTATTATTATCATTATTTATTATTGTTCCACATACTACAACAAATGGTGTATACATAGTTTCATTTTTTCCATTAATATTAACATCATGTGCATCTTTGTTTATATATTCTATTGTTATTTTTATTTTTCCACTTTTTCCTGCTAATTCATTTGCTTGTATCTCTTTTCCATCTAATTCATATTTTACCTTACATTCTATTGGTAATTCTTTTTGTGATTCTCCTTGATAATATATGTCGCTTCCTTCTGCATTCCATACTAAACTATTTCCATCTTGTTTAAACTCTTGGTCTCCATCTATATTTTTAATATTTAGCAAATCAGATATATCATTTATTGTTTGCTCTTGATTTTTATTTTCTATATGGCTATTTACTATAGTATTATAGTTATTTCCCTCTGAATTTAGTTTAGAATATACTGTTTCTTCTTTTGTAAATGCAAATACTGGTGTTGTTAAATAAGTTACTATTGTAAATAATAAAGCACTTGATGTTATTTTTGATATTATTTTATGATTCATTTTTTATCATCCTTTCTTTTAATTTTTTATTTGCTTCATCCCAATTGTTGTTTTACATACTATTTTATCAAATACCATTAAAAATGAAGGTAAAATTGTTATTACACATACCATACTTATAATTGCTCCTCTTGACATTAATGTACATAATGAGCCTATCATTTCTATTTGTGAATATGCTCCTACTCCAAATGTTGCTCCAAAGAAACATAATCCACTTACTATTATTGAGCCTATTGAAGTCTCTAAAGCATTGCTTATTGCTTCTTGTTTATTATTGCCATCTTTTCTATTATTTATATATTTTGTGGTAATTAATATTGCGTAATCTATAGTTGCTCCTAATTGTATTGTTCCTATTACTATTGATGCTATAAATGGTAATACTGTATCTGTGTAATATGGTATTCCCATATTTATAAATATGGCAAATTCTATAACTGACATTAATATTATTGGTAAAGATATTGATTTTAGTACAAATACCATTATTATAAATATAATTACAATTGATACTGTGTTTACACTGTTGAAATCATGATTACTTATTTCTACCAAGTCCTTCATAAGAGGTCCTTCTCCTGCAAGTATTGCATTTTCGTCATATCTTTTTATTATTTCATTTACTTTTGTTACTTGGTCATTTAATTCATCTGTTGCCATTTCGTATTTTGAATTTATTATTAACATTTGATATTTATCTTTTTGGAATATTTCTAATATATCTTGTGGTAACATCTCTTTTGGAATACCTTGCTCTCCTATTTTTGAATATCCTATTGTCCATTCTATACCATCTAAGTTTTCAATTTCATCTAACATTTGATTTATTTTATAATCTGGGATATTTTTATCTACTAATAATAATTCCATTGATGTCATATTAAATTTCTCTTTTAATTCGTTATTTGCACTTACACTTGGTAAGTCTTTTGGTAATGATTTATCTAAATTGTAATATATATCTGTTTTTTTATAGCCATAAAATGCTATTGGTAAAATAATTATAAATGCTATTATTATTGCTTTATAATGTTTCATTACAAAGTTCTTTACACCTATAAACTTTGGTAATCTTTCTTTATGTTTTGTCTTTTCTATTAATGTGTTTAATTCTAATATAATTGCTGGTAAAATTGTTACTACACATATTACTCCTAAAAGAACTCCTTTTGCCATTACAATACCTATATCTTTTCCTAATGTAAGATTCATACTACATAAGGCCAAGAAACCAGCTATTGTAGTAATAGAACTTCCCACAACTGACAATAAAGTCTTTCCTATAGCTTGTGCCATTGCCTCTTCTATATTTTTTGTGTTTTGTTTTTCTTGCATATAGCTATGATATAAAAATATTGCAAAATCCATTGTTACTCCTAGTTGTAATACTGCACTTATAGCTTTTGTAATATAAGAAGTTTGACCTAAGAATACATTGCTTCCCATATTATATAATATTGCAATTCCTATATTTAATAGCAATAAAAATGGTGCAACATAAGAGTCTAAGGCTATCTCTAAAATTATTAAACATAGAATAACTGCTATAATAACATAAATTGCTATTTCTGAATCTGATAAATCTCTTGTATCTAATACTGTTGCTGTCATACCACTTATTTTGCATCTTTCATCAGTTATGTCTCTTAATTTTTCTACTGCTTGCATTGTGCTATCTGATGATATTTGATCTTTAAAAGTTACTAACATTAAAGTTTGACCGATCTTTATTTACCTTTTCTTTTATATCATCTGGTATCATTTCTATTGGAATTCCTGTACCTGTTATATCTGCTATACTTACTGCCTTATCTACATCATCAATTTCCTTTATTTTATTTTCTAATTTTATTATATCTTTTGTATCCATATTTTCTATCATTACTACTGAAAATGCTCCCATGTTAAAGTCTTCTGATAAAATATTTTCTCCTTTTATTGTCTCTACATCTTCTGGAAGATAAACTAATATATCATAATTTATCTTTGTAGCTCTCATTCCTATAACTGATGGAATTAGTAGTAATAAAGCAATTATTAATATTAGTTTCCTATGCTTGCAAATCATTTCTCCAAACTTATGCATAAAAAAACTCCTTTCCTTTTTGTTTTTTACATTATACTATTATTATGACCATTGGTCAATAGTTTTTTTGTTTTTTATTTATTTTATTTGAAATTTATTTTGTTTTATTCAATATTTTTATGATTCTTTGTTTATAATATTCAGCATGTGTTTAATTCAAGGATATTTAGAGTATATCCTTTTAAAATTTTATGTACTTTTTTGCATGTCTATATATATTTTTTTCAACTTTTTTCTTTAAACTAATTGACCATTCGTCAAAATTGTGTCATAATTTATTTTATGGAGGTTTTTTTATATGAAAAAAGATATAGTTGTAAATGATAAAGAATCTAGATTATTAAATACTGCCTTTAAGTTATTTACTGAAAGAGGAATTAAAGATACCTCTATTCAACAAATTGTTGATGACGCTAATGTTGCTAAAGGTACGTTTTATTTATATTTTAAAGATAAATATGAACTTAGAGATATTTTGATTGCTAAAAAATCGCATAAGCTTTTTAGTGATGCTCTTAAAGAGTTAAGAAAAAATTACATTTCAAATTTGTCTGATCAAGTTATTTTTTTAGTTAATTATGTTATTAATGAACTTAACAAAACACCTACACTTTTAAAGTTTATTTCTAAAAATTTGTCTTGGGGTATTTATAGTAAGACTGTTTTAAAGTTATATGAGAATAGTGAAGAAAATAAAGATAGTGTATATAAGCTATTCTTAAATGGTGTAGAAGAAAATGGTTTAAATTTAAAAAATCCTGAAGTTACTTTATATATGATAATAGAATTAGTTAGTTCTACTTGTTTTAATTCAATTTTATACAAAGATCCCCTTCCTATTGATGAATTTAAACCTTATTTATATGATGCTATTCGTAATCTAATTGAACCTAAATAATTAGTAATATAGAACACTTTGTTACAAATCCAGCACATTTTTAAATTATGTTTATTATTTGTATTATAACTAAATTCGTATGTGGAATCTAGTAAGTAAAAAAGTCCAACTCTTAAGAGTTGGACTAAATTTTTGCATTCATTAAAATTATTTATGGTGCGCCATAGAGGGATCGAACCTCCGACCATCAGATTAAGAGTCTGCTGCTCTACCAACTGAGCTAATGGCGCATATTTTAATATTTATGTTCTTACTTTAGTTACTTAAAACACTTTATAATTATAATATTCTTTCTTTTAATTGTCAATAGTTTTAAATTGATTTAAGTCTATAAATACATAAAATCCCTAGAATCATCCAGGGATTTTTTTATATTATTCATTTGTCGTTCTTTGACTACTGTTTTGTGATTGGTTATTGGTAGAAGAATTGGTTGTTTCTTGTTCTTGTGGTTTTTCTTCGGAAGTTGGTTGACTTACAGTAGGTGTAGCTTCTTGTGGCTGTGTATCAGTTTGTACAGTTCCACTTTTTGTTCCTTTTATTATAATTCTTGTCATAGCATCATAGGTGTCTCTAGATAAAAGTTTTGTTGATATTACTTTTCCATTTAAAATTTTTGTTATATAAGTTTCTGTTTTTAACCCATTTGCTCCTTTTTGTTTTACCTTTTCAGTTCCTTCAGCTAAATTTGCATCTTCTATATATTTTGTCGTACATGGGATTGATGCTACTGTTTTTGTACTAAATTTAAAAGTATACTCTTCTTCTTCTTTTATTCCATAAATATTAATTGTTGCTATTCCATTTTGGGCTGTAGCTGATATTCTTATAGGATATTTTCTTGTATTTTTAAATTTAAAATCTGTAACCCCATATACAACAGTTGCATCTCTTCCGAGCTCCTACATAAGAAGTTACAAATTGGTGGTTTCTTCTTTCAACTATTTCTAGATTTGATAATAATACTGAATTATATAAGGTTGATGAAATCTGACAAATTCCTCCTCCTATTCCATCTACTACTTCTCCACCTGAATAAATTTTACCATTTTTGTATCCTGCAGCTGCTGTTCTCGCCCCTAAAGCTTTGTTATATGAAAATGTTTCTCCTGACAATACAACTTTTCCATTGATTTTTTGACATGCAATTCTTAAATTAGTTGAACGATCTACATCACTTACATCATACCTTGTTGTAAATGTTCCTAATATATCTGGAAATGCTTCTGATCCAATTTGGTTTAAAGTAACTTTAGGTTTTGTTATTGTTAATTTTATTATATATTCTTCTTTATCTTCTTGTAATAACTCTTTTGCTTTTTCTACATCAAAATCTACGCCTTCTACTTCTGGATAAATTGTAAATGGATTTTTTGTATAATAAGCATCTTTTGCTTCTTTATATATTTCATTATGAATCTTATCAATATCTATTTTTTCAGGTTCTCTATTTATAACTGGTATTTCAATAAAATCCTCATTAATATTTATACTATTTAAATTTTCCTTTACTTTCTCTAACAATTTATTAGTATCAATGCTTATACCAGCTTTTCCTTTTGTTATTATTAATTCATCATCTTCTATACTATAACTTGATTCTATTATGACTCCTGGTAAATTAACGTTTATATCTTCTATTGTCTGTTTTGCTACTTCTTCATTTAGTGACATTTCTACATTAATATCTCTTTTTGCAATTAAAGTTAATAGTATTTCATAATTATTTATAAAAATATTCTCTTTTCTTCCTATCTGGTAAGCATCTTCTACAGCTTTATCTATATTATAATTTACTTCCATTAGTGTTGTATTTAAAGAAGTTTCATAATCTTGATATTTTATATCTATTTCGTTTTGTTTCTTTTCATTATACATAGTTTCTATTTTTGCTTTTGCTTCATCTTTTGATAATCCTGATACTTCGACTCCTGAAATTGATACTCCACTTATCATTTTCTCATTATTAATATTTACTAATGCAAATACTGTAGAAATTCCTATACCTATTAATAATACTATGCCTATTATAATAGCTATAATGATGTATTTATTATTACTTTTTTTTATTTTATTTTCTTCCATTTTTTCAATTTCCTGATCTATCTTTTTTGATTTTTCATTTACAACTTGGAATTTAGTATGTTTTCCTTCTAATTGAGCATTATTCTCTTTATTTTCTTTTTTAGAGGTATTATTTTTTTTAACATCCTCCATCTTTTTTTCTTCCTTTTTTTCTAATAAATTTTTATCCATAAGAATTCCCCTTCTACGTTTTCTTATTAAATCTTACCATAAAATCGCTTTTTTTACAATATTTTTGTAACTTTTTAATAATTTTTCATTCTATTGCAAAAGGCTTATTTAATAGTATGTATAAGGTTTTAAATTATGCATCTAGTTTGTTTTTTGAAAATTTTTTAAAAAAATACTTGAACATTGTAGAATTTAATATTATAATGTTGACAGCAAAAGATAAATAAGGAGAGAATTTAAATGGAATTAACTAAAAATATATTCTTCAATACAGATAAATTAGTAGAAAATAGTAAAGTAAAAATTTCATATATAGGAGAACTTTTTCAAGACGCATCTTCTGAGGTGTCTATTCATTATGGTTTTGGTATGAATTGGGATAATGTTAATGATGTTGAAATGGAAAAAACAGAATTAGGTTTTCAAGCCGAAATTAATTTATTAGAAGGTGATACTTTTAACTTCTGTTTTAAAAACGAGAATGATGTTTGGGATAATAATAATGGGGAAAATTATATATTCCCATTAGAAAAAGTTCAAAATGAATTATTGGTTTTAGAAGATGAACCAGTTTCTTTAGGATCTGCAAGAAAATTAAGAAGATCTTATTTATGGAGCAAAAAAGTTCGTTTAGCTGTTTATAAAATAATTACTTATCTTCCAAAACTAATTTCTGGAAATTATAAAAGAAAATTGACAGATACAAATAATGTATAATTTATAATTAGTAATATTTTTAGGACCTCAAATATTTAATATTTAAGGTCCTTTTATTATGTTATAATCCAACCACCATTTATTGATATAACTTGTCCTGTTGTATAGTTATCTTCTATTAACCATTTTACACATTTTGCAATATCATCAGTATTTCCTAATTTTTCTAATGGTATTTCTTCTTCCAATTGTTTTATTTCCTCTTTACTAAGATTCGAATTCATACTTGTTTTTATAATCCCTGGTGCAATTGAATTTACTCTTATATTTGATGGGCCTAATTCTTTTGCTAGTGCTTTAGTTAATCCATCCATTCCAGCTTTTGAAACTGAGTAAATTACTTCTAATGCTCCTCCAACCATTCCCCATACAGATGATATATTAATAATACATCCTTTTTTATTTTGTATCATGTTTGGTATTACTTCTTGTGACATAACAAATGCAGAATACAAATTAGTATTTATCACTCTTTCCCAATCCTGATCTGTTTCTTCAGTGAATAGTTTATATTCTGAAATTCCTGCATTATTAATTAAAATATCTATTTTTCCATATCTACTTAATACATATTCTACTAGTTCTTTTGCTTCTTTTCTCTTAGAAACATCTGCTTTTTTTATATCCACTTGTATATTTTCTTCTTCAAGTTCATTTTTTAATTTTAATATTTCTTCTTCTGATTTATTATAATTAGCAATTACTTGTATATTTTCTTTTGCCAGTGTTTTAGCAATTTGTCTTCCTATTCCTTTTGATGCGCCTGTTACAATAGCAATTTTTTTCATAATTAGTCTCCCTTTTTACTTTTTATTCATTATAGAGATTATATCAATGTAAATTTAAAATTTCAATATTACATATAAAAAAAGCCAATAATTAAGAGTGTTCTCAAAACTAATGACCTTTAAATGGAGCCACTTCCCAGATTCGAACTGGGGACCCTCGCATTACAAGTGCGATGCTCTGGCCAGCTGAGCTAAAGTGGCATAAATATTAAATTTGGTGACCCGTACGGGAATCGAACCCATGTCTCCGCCGTGAAAGGGCGGTGTCTTAACCGCTTGACCACGGGGCCATATAAATGAGAGAATTCTAATTATATTTCACATTAGAATTCTTTTTAATCTTTGGTGAGCTATCCGCGACTCGAACGCGGGACAACTTGATTAAAAGTCAAGTGCTCTACCACCTGAGCTAATAGCCCACATAATTGTGAAACTCACAACGCTTTTATATCTTACAATATTTTTACACAAATGTCAATACATTTGTGTAAAAAATTTTATTTTTTAATATTTTTTATTATAAAAAGTACAAAAATATTACTATTTTTACGTTTTTTATATATATTATTATATATAATATAATTAAGCATTTAATTTTTCTAAAACTTCTTCTACATCAATACCATGTACCTCACAAGCTTCTTCTAAAGTTTCCATTTGTGATGCAGGACATCCTAAACAATGCATACCAGCCTCTAATAAAATTTCTGCTTTCTCTGGAGCTTTTTCTAAAATCTCTCCTATTTTTGTTTCTTTATTAAATTTCATTTTTATTACACCTACCTTTTTAACTAAAAATAGCACCTTTTTTGCTTTTTTGTTTCTAACAATAATTAAATTTTATCATATTTTTTTAAAAAAGTATAGACAAATTAAAAATTTTATTGTATTATGGTAAAAATTGTAAGGTGGTGATGATATTTCTAGTCTAATTAATTTTTATTTCATAACCTTTATTATATATCTTTTTATAACTTTATATTCAATTTATACATTTTTTGATATAATTTTATTTCATAACAAGCAAGGTTCCAAATTAGAAATTAAAAAGAAAAATTTTTAAAAAGGAGGTATTATTATTTTAAAAAACAGAAATCGTATTTTATTTTCTGTAATATTTTTTGTTATTTCTACAATTTTAACAATTAAATTACTTTATCCTATTTATACTTCTAATGAGATTATTATTTCTTATGGTATTCATCCTTTTGATATTTGCAGCAGTAACCCAAAATTATGGTATTGGATAAAAGTTATTTATATCTTTATTTATACTTTTTCTAATTTTATAATAAGTAATTTTTTTTACAGTAGATTGTTACATATTATAAATTATTTTAAAACTTTAAAATCAAAAAATAATTATTCTAATTCTAACTTTAATCTTATTCCAAAATCTAATACTCACCCTAAAAATTCTATCAATTCTTTAAATTTATTAATTGGATTAGATAATTCTTCAAATTCTAAAGTTTATATTCCTGAATCTGGTTTATATCAAAATTTTTTAATTACCGGTACTATAGGATCTGGTAAAACTTCTAGTGCTATGTATCCTTTTACACGCCAATTGTTAGAATTTAATTACAATTTTCCTAATAATAAAATTGGTATGCTTATTTTAGATGTTAAAGGAAACTATTATAAACAAGTGAAAGAATACGCAAAAAAATATAACCTTTCAAAAGATTTAATTGTTATTAGTTTAAATTCTAATGTTTTTTATAACCCTTTGCATAAACCTAATTTAAAGCCTCAGATTTTAGCTAATAGATTAAAAACTATCTTATTACTATTTTCAGAAAATAATTCTGAATCATATTGGCTTGATAAAGCTGAAGAGGTTATTTGTGAATGTATTAAATTATGTCGTTTATATAATAATGGTTATGTTACTTTTTTAGAGCTTCACAAATTGATTACTATTCCTAATTACTATAAAGAAAAAATTGAAGTTTTAAGAAATTTATTTATTCATTCTAAATTTAATAATACTCAAATTTATGAATTAAATGCTAGTTTAAATTTTTTTGAAAAAGAATTTAACAATTTAGATAGCAGAACAAAAGGTATTTTAATTTCTGAAATAACTAGAATTACTAACACCTTTATTTCAGATTATGATGTTATGCATACTTTTTGTTCGCCTAAAGAAAAACTATCTTTTACTGGTTTTGATCAGGTTCTTAGCACTGGTAAAATTGTTGTTTTGAATATGAATATTTTTGAATATACTATGCTTTCTAAGATAATTGCAACATATTTAAAACTTGATTTTCAAACAGAAGTAATGACTCATCTAGCTAAAAATAAAGTACGTACTTGTGCCTTTATTTGTGATGAATATGATAAATTTGCTAGTAAAACAGATGGAGAATTCTTTTCTTTGAGTAGAGAAGCAAAATGTATTAACATTATCAGTACACAAAGCTACTCTTCTCTAAAAAATACTTTAAAAGATGAGTCAAGTGTAAAAGTGATTGTTCAAAATCTAATTAATAAGATTTGGTTTAGAACTGATGATATATTTACTATTGATGAAGCACAAAAACAGTTAGGCAAAGAAGAAAAAGAAAAAATTTCTAAAAGTGTTTCTGAAAGTGCAAAAGAAACCAAATTTAGTTATATCACTAATACATTAAATTCTCAAAATTCTAATATTTCAGAAACATTTAGTTCATATACACAAAATGATTTCATATTTGAATCAAATTTTTTTACACAGGAACTAGAAACCTTCACTGCCCTTACATTTTTGTCTGATGGAAACAAAATTTATCCACCAAAAAAGCTAACTATGTTTCCACATTTTAAAAATAAAGTTTTATAGATTTTTCTTTAAAAAATCTAAATAATTTTAAGGAATGGTTTATTTGAATAAAAAATCTTTTTATATGTGTTTCATTTTTGTTATTGCAGTTATTTTTCTTAATTGTTTGTCAACCTGCTCATTTGCATTAGGTGATCCTCAACTTGTACATAAAATAAATTCTGCCTTTGAAAGTATTGAAAGCTGGATTTTAAAGATTTCTACTCCTGCTGCAGCTGTTGCTGTTGGTAGTGGAGTTTTCATGAAAAAATTTAGTTTTGGAGACGAAGAAAAAATTAGAACTGGAAAAAAAATAATTAAAGGCTCTCTTTTTTCCTATGCATTTATTCTTGCTATTAACTTAATTTTAGCTGCTATAAAATCACTAATTGTTTAATTAAAGGAGGGTTAATTGGAAAATATAACTGATGTTACGCAAATAATTATTAATACTATTAATACTATATTTGAAAATTTATTTGCTTCTATTGATAATAATTTATACTCTGTTTTAGATGATATTACCTTTATTAGTTCTGATATTTTAACAGATAAAAATTTTGAGAAAATTTTTGGAACTTCAACTTCTAATGGAATTCTTCTAATTGCAAACTCCTTATTATTTGGTTTTTTATTATATTATTCTATAAAATACTTGATGGCTCATTTTACATATAATAAAGTTGAGCATCCTTTTAACTTTTTTATAAAAACTATATTGTTCGGAATTTGTATGAATAGCTCATTTTTCATTATTAGTTTAATATTAGATTTGAATTCCAATATTTGCCTTGCTATTAGAAATCTTGGTGAAAATTTATTTGGAAAAGAAATTTGTTTTTCTGAATTAATTAATCTTATTAACACCAATATGTCTATTGATACTTCTTCTCTAAACATTTTTTCATTAGATGGTTTGATTAAAGGAACTTTGCGTGTTTCATTATTAAATCTTGTATTTTCTTATTCTCTTAGATATGTTTTTATTAAAGTATTTGTACTTCTATCTCCTTTTGCCTTTTTATCATTAATATTAGATAGTACTAGTTGGTTTTTTAAAACCTGGTTTAAAAATTTATTTTCGCTTTTGTTTATTCAAGTTATAGTTTCTCTTGTATTATTGATACTATTTTCATTAGATTTTTCTTCTTCAAATCTATTAAATCAATTTATTTATGTTGGTGGTATTTATGCTTTAATAAAAGCAAATTCATTCGTTCGCGAATTTATTGGAGGAGTTTCCACAAATGTTTCACAATCTGTGCAAAATTTGATGCACTATAAAGTTTAAGGAGGTTTTTACATTATGAAATTTATATTTCCACAAAATTATCATTTTAAAAACAAAATATTGGGAGTAATTGATTATACTACTGCCTTTGTTAATCTAATTTGGTATGGTCTTGTATTTTTAATTGTAAACATTTTATTTTCTTCTATTAGTGTTAAAGTTGTAATTTTTATTTTGTTATGCTTCCCTTTATTGCTTTTTAGTTTTTCTGGTTTTAATGGTGAAAACATTGTTTATGTTTTTATTTATATGACTAAATATATTTTTAGGCAAAAATTATATCTATATGGCAAAAATCGTAAAAAAATTTAAGTGCCTTTTATTTATTAATTATTATTTGTCTTGTTATAAGACTTTAAAATTATTTTATATATTTTTTATTATTCATGTACATTCTGTGAAATTTACATATTTGAAAATTTATATTTTTGTCTTGAATTTTTTGTCTAAAAAAGTTATAATTTTAGTTACTAAGTTAATTTATTATAGGAGAGATTTATTATGAAATTAGAACAAAATGAAAAACCACTTTTGTTTTCGGAAACTATGATTCCAGATATCTTTTTTTCTGAGTACTTATCAGAATTACCTGGAGATTATCTAAAAATTTATTTATATATAATTTTTCTATCTAAATATGGTAAAGATATAAAATTAAATGATTTGTCAAAAAAATTAAATATTCCACTTAAATCTATTAATGAGGGGATGAAATTTTTAGAAGAACATGGTCTAATTACAAAAAAAACAACTGGTTATATTATTGCAGATTTACAAGAAGTAACTCTTCATAATTTATATACTCCTAATTTAACTATTTCTAAAGAAAAAGTTGAACAAACTGCAAAAAACAAATCAAAATCTAAAGCTATTGAGCATATTAATAATATGTATTTTCAAGGTATTATGGGACCTTCTTGGTATAATGACATTGATTTATGGTTTAGAAAGTATTATTTTGATGAACAAGTTATGATTGCATTGTTTGATTATTGTTACAAGCGTAGTGCACTACATAGAAATTATGTACAAACTGTTGCTGAAGCTTGGGCAACAAATAAAGTAAAAACTTGGAATGATTTAGATAAATATTATCAAAAACAAGAAAATTTAAATAAAATAAAAAAATCAATTGCAAAAAAACTCGGAAAATATAATGGTCTTACTCAATATGAAGAGGCTTATATTGAAAATTGGGTTTTGAATTTTGGATATGATATGAATATTATAGAAATCGCACTAAGGAGAACTACTTTTAAACAAAACCCTACTTTTGAATATATTAATAATATAATTACTGACTGGCATGATAGAAACCTAAAAACTCCTGATGAAATTAATGCATTCTTAGAACAAAGAAAGAAGCAAGAAAGAAATACAAAAGATTTAAAATCTAAAGTTAATAAAGCTAATTATGAGCAAAGAAACTATTCTAATTTAGATTTTCTTTATGCGAATAATACAACAAAAAAGGAGGATTAGATGTCTATTGAAGTTTTAAATTCTTTATTAAAAGAGTATGAACGAAAAAAATTAAAAGCAGAATTAGATTTAGAAAAAAGAAAACAGGATTTATATCAAAAGGTTCCTCGCCTTCAAGAAATTGAAGAAGAATTAAATCACTTTTCTATTACGACTGCTAAGGATATTTTAAATAATGGTTCTTCTTCTTGGAATGATATACAAAAAAAAGCTATTTCTTTAAAAAAAGAAAAAGTAGAAATATTAGACTCGTTGAATTTACCTTATAATTACCTGAAACCTTTTTATGAATGTACAATTTGTAAAGATACGGGATATTATATGGATGATTATTATAAAACACATATGTGTAATTGTTTGCGTCAAAAACTACTTAATGATTCTTTTAATAAATCTAATATGTCTAATTTAGAAAAAGAAAATTTTGATACTTTTGACGAAACACTTTTTTCTGATGAGGTAGATTTATCAAAATATAAATTTAATATTTCTCCAAGAACTAATATTACTAATATTAAAAATAAGTGTATTGAATTTGTTAATAATTTTGACGATATTAATCAAAAAAATTTACTATTCACAGGCAATACTGGTTTACGGTAAAACTTTTATGTCTAATTGTATAGCTAAAGAATTATTGAAAAAAGGAAAAACCGTTCTTTATCAAACATCTCCTGTTTTGCTTGAAAGCGTAATAGATTATAAGATGAGTAAGAATAAAAACTTCGCAGATAATATATATAAATCTATATTAGAAACAGATTTGCTCATTATTGATGATTTAGGAACTGAAAGTTTAAATAGTATGAAATTAAGTGAATTATTTACTATCATAAACACAAGAATTTTAAACTTAAATAACAATATTACCAAAACTATTATTTCTACTAATTTAAATATTAATGATATTTTTAATAATTATGAAGAACGTATTGGATCTAGAATTGCTGGATATTACGATATTTATTATTTTTTCGGTGATGACTTAAGATTTAAAAAATAGCATAAAAAAAGTTATTATCTTTTTTAGATAATAACTTTTTTTATATTTTATTCTTCTATATCTGGTGTTAATGTTTCTATACTTACCACTTTTCCACCATCATTTGTTCTCATTAATGTAACTCCTTGAGTAGATCTTCCTAATATACTAATATCTTCTACTTTTAATCTAATAATTGTTCCTGTATCTGTAATTAGCATAACATCATCATCTTTAGTTGCTATCCTTACTCCTACTAATTTTCCTGTTTTTGGTGTAATTTTGTATGTAATTACTCCTCTTCCACCTCTTTTTTGCACTCTATATTCCTCAAGTTCTGTTCTCTTTCCAAATCCATTTTCAGTAATTGCAAGTAGTGTAGCCTTTCCTCCTACTATAACAGATTCCATTCCTATCACTTCATCATCTTCATCTAAACGAATACCTATAACCCCTTGTGAAACTCTTCCAATTGGTCTTACATCTTTTTCATCAAATGTAATACATAGCCCATTTTTTGTAACTAATACTACATTATCTTCCCCATCTGTTAGTCTTACACCAATTAATTCATCTTCATCTTTTAGAGTAATTCCTTGAAGTCCTGTTTTTCTTGCAGTGTCATACTCTTTTAGTGCTGTCTTTTTAATTAATCCATTTTTTGTTGCCATTAATAAATATTTTCCTTCGGCAAAATTCTGAATTGGTATTACTGCTGATACTTTTTCTCCTGGGTCTAAACTCAATAGATTGACTATTGCTGTTCCTTTTGCAGTTCTTCCTGCTTCTGGTATTTCATATCCTCTTAATTTATATAGCTTTCCTTTATTTGTAAAGAATAGTATCGTATCATGTGTTGAAGCTGTGAATATTTGTTTTACAAAATCTTCCTCTCTTGTTGCAATACCAGTAATGCCTTTTCCTCCTCTTTTTTGACTTCTGTATGTGTCTATTGGCATTCTTTTTATATAACCAAAATGTGTTAATGCTACTACACATTGCTCTTCTTTTATTAAATCTTCTAAATCTATTTCTCCTTCTGCAGCTACAATTTTTGTTTTTCTTTCGTCTCCAAATTTTTCTTTTATTTCAGTTAATTCTTCTTTTATTATATCAAAAACCAATTTTTCACTATTCAAGATTGCTCTTAGATGTTCAATTAGTTCCATTAATTGCTTATACTCTTCTTCTATTTTTTCGCGTTGTAATCCTGATAATGTTTTTAATCTCATATCTAGTATAGCTTGTGCTTGAATATCAGAAAGTCCAAATCTTTCCATTAATCTTTCCTTCGCATCATCATAAGAAGAACGTATAATCTGAATTACTTCATCTATATAATCTAAAGCTATTTTTAATCCTTCTAATATGTGTGCTCTTGCTAAAGCTTTATCTAAATCAAATTGTGTTCTTCTTAATATAACTTCTTTTCTATGAGCTATATAACAATCTAAACATTGTCTTAATGTTAAAATTTTGGGTTCTCCATTTACTAATGCAAGCATTATTATTCCAAATGTTGTTTGCATTTGTGTATGTTTAAACAATTGATTTAATACAACTTGTGCATTAGCATCTCTTTTTAATTCTATTACTACTCTTACTCTGTCTTTTCTATCTGATTCATCTCTGCATTCAGATATTCCTTCTATTTTCTTTTCTTTTGAAAGATCTGAAATTGCTTTTATTAAGTTTGCTTTATTTACTTGATATGGTAAAGAAGATACTATAATCCTTTGTCTATTTCCACTCATCTCTTCAATATTTGTTTCTGCTCTTAATGTTATTTTTCCTCTACCAGTCTTATAAGCTTGTTTTATTCCTTCTATTCCTAATATTATACCTTCTGTTGGAAAATCTGGTCCTTTAATTACTTCCATTAAATCTTCATCTGTTACTTCATCTTCATCAATTATTTTGATTATTCCATTTATTACTTCTGTAAGATTATGTGGTGGAATATTAGTTGCCATACCCACAGCAATTCCTGAAGAACCATTTATTAAAAGTGCTGGTATTCTTGCTGGTAATACTGTTGGTTCTTGTAGCCTATCATCATAATTTGGCATAAAATTAACAGTATTTTTTTCAATATCTGATAACATATAGTTTGATATTTTAGCCATTCTTGCTTCTGTATACCTCATCGCTGCTGCTCCATCGCCATCTACTGAACCAAAGTTACCATGTCCATCTATTAACATATATCTCATTGAAAAGTCTTGTGCCATTCTAACCATTGCATCATATACAGAACTATCTCCATGTGGATGATATCTACCTAAAACAGAACCTACTGTATTTGCACATTTTCTGTATGGTTTATCTGATGTTATACCATCTTCATGCATTGCATATAATATTCTTCTATGAACTGGTTTTAAACCATCTCTGACATCTGGAAGAGCACGTGATACTATAACACTCATAGCATAGTCTATATATGCTGTTCTCATTTCTTTTTCAATGTCTCTTTCTACTATTTTTCCGTCATTTCTTTCTTGTGGTCTATCTTCCATTTTATTCCCTCTTTTCTTGTTTTTTCTACATTTGTATTATACTAAAACAATACAAAATATGCAAGTAAAAAGCAATAAAAACCTCTAAAAAGTTTAGGGAAATAAGCATTCTAGTATCAAAGACATTCCATCTAAAAATCCTTGTTTATAAATTTCTCCTAATATAGATGATATTTTTTTGTTATAGTATTCTTCTAAATCGTCCAATATCTCTTTTCCTTGTATATTTTCTTCTTGTTCCATCATTTTGATTCTTTCCTGAAACTCTTTATAAGTTTTAGTTGTTTTTAATTTCTTATTTTCGTGCTTTATAATTTCATCTAACTTTTTTTCATTCATATTATAGAGTTGCTTTATTATATCTCTTTTCTCCATTATTTACCTCCTTCTATTATTTTGTTTTGTTTTTTATTTTTTATACTTTTATATTAAAAAGCTTTATACTTATTTTTAGTAAATTATCGTTTAAGTTTTTGTATGCTATTTTCATATTTTTAGTTTACGCTAATAGTTTCTTAGTTTTTTATTACTAATATTATATAATTATTTATAATACTTGGAGGTTTAATATGGAAGGAAATATACCAAATAATATAGAAGTTGGAGAAAGAATTAGAAAAATAAGAGAAGAATTAAAAATGAGTAGAGAGACCTTTTCAGAAATGATAGATATTTCTGATGTGTTTCTAGGACAAATTGAACGTGGAGAACGCTCTTTGAGTTTAAAAACTTTGTGTCGCATTGTTTCTTTTACTGGTGTCTCTACAGATTTTATATTGTTTGGTAAACAAGAAAATAATACAACTATTAATAAAATTAATAGAATATTATATAAAAGTTCTGATAACATGGTAAATTACATATATCAGATAATTACAGCATCTTTTTCTTTTTTTAAAACTTATAAAGAAAAATTTTAACACCTATAATATAGGGTTTTTTATTATTTTAGTTTTTCAGCTAATTCCATTTGCTCACTTGTTAAATCAAAATTTTGTCCATTATTCTTTATTAAATTATGTAATATTTCTATTGATCTTGCATCATTTATTGTTTTTTCAATTGGTACTATATTTTTTAATTGTTTTTCGATTTTCATATATTCTCTATTCATTGAATTGAAATCTTTATTTTTAAAGTAGCTTTTCCAATTATTAATATATTTATTCGTATTTTCTATTGCAACATATTGTTTGTTGAATGTTGTTTCAATATTTTTTTCTACATTATTTAAAATAATATTTTTCCCTTGTTTAATTGTTTTAGCCACTGAATTATTTATTAACCCTTTTCTACTAACTTTATCTACAATTGTATCTAATAAAGATGACACACCATCTATTAATCCCCCTGATTGTATTGCTGATTGCATTTGTGAAACATTTTCAAAATTCCCAGTCACAATACCAATAGCACTCTTTCCTAAATTTATTGCATCATCAATAGTTTGATTAATTCCATTTTTTAGCCCATAATTCATTAAGTTATCCTTTATATTTATTATTTGTTCATCTACAAAATCTGGCAAAAGCGCTCTAATTCCTATATCAATAGCTGTATTTATCGTTTTGCCTAAAGTTGTTTCTAAAAATTCTTTTTGATCATTTTCTTTTATAAGATTATTATTTAATTCTATATTATTTAGTTCCATCCTTATTACCTCTCTTTTTTATTTTATTTTTTTATTAT
>CAUBRZ010000012.1 GCA_958438515.1 uncultured Clostridium sp.
AATAGGAATTTGTACAAATGGAAATAAAGTATTAATAGAAAAGAATAAAATATTAGTACAAGCAAAACAAAGAGTAAAAGTATTAATGAAACGAGAGACAGAACAAAAGATAGAAAAGGAAGTAGAAGATACAAGTTCAGAAATAGTAGAAAAGCAAGAAGTTATAAGTGAAAGTAAAGATACAACGGAAAAAGCAGAAAAAAATGAAACTAGCATTCAAAAAGAGGAAACAGTAAATAGTAATATAACTAAAGAGAATATAGAAGAAAAAGAATCTAAAACAGATTAGATGTTGAATAAACAAAAATAGTGAATTGATTTTAACGATTCACTATTTTTTATATTTAAATAGCATATTTAAAGAAAATCTATTTGACAACGTATGATTTTATGATATAATTACAACGAATTAAAAATATACAAAAGGAGCAAAAAAATGAAAGAAACAGAAAATGATATAGCAATAAAAGTTGATCATGTATATAAAAGCTTTACAGTGTATTATGATAGAGCAAATACTTTAAAAGAGAGAATATTGTTTTTATCAAGAAATAAAAAAAGAGAAAAAAGAGAAATATTAAAAGATATAAATTTAGAAATAAAAAAGGGAGAAACAGTAGGTTTAATAGGTGTAAATGGAAGTGGTAAATCGACACTTTTAAAATTGATGACTAAAATAATTTTTCCAAATAAAGGAACTATAGAGACAACAGGAAAGCTTACATCATTGCTAGAACTTGGAGCTGGTTTCCATCCTGACTTTACAGGAAGAGAAAATATATATTTTAATGCATCAATATTTGGACTAACAAGAAAGGAAATTGATAATAGATTAAATCAAATAATAGAATTTTCTGAATTAGGAGAGTTAATAGACAACCCTGTAAGAACTTATTCTTCAGGACAATATATGAGACTTGCCTTTTCTGTTGCAATAAATGTAGATGCAGAGATATTATTAATTGATGAAATATTATCAGTAGGAGATCAACATTTTCAGGAAAAATGTTTTAATAAAATGCGTGAATTACGAAAAGAAGGAAAAACAATGGTATTTGTTACACACAGTATGGAGTCTGTTAGAAACTTATGTGATAGAGCAATATGGCTATATAATGGAGAAGTGAGAATGGACGGAAATACAAAGGAAGTAGTAGATGAATATTTAAGGGTAACAACATAAAAACTATAAAAAGTACAAATACTAAACAAGGAGAAATATATGAACATATTTAAAAAAATATATAATTATAGAGAATTATTAAAAACAAATGTAAAAAAAGAGATAAGAGGCAGATATAAGAATTCAATATTAGGTGTTCTATGGTCATTTTTAAATCCATTATTACAATTATTAGTTTATTCTGTAGTTTTTGGAGCATTATTGACAGGTAAGGGTGATCCAAATGCAGATACATATTATCAACAGACATATTATATATATGTTTGTGTTGCATTAATACCTTGGACATACTTTACAACAGTAATATCACAAGCAGCATTTACTGTAATAGGAAATGCTGATATTATAAAAAAGGTATATTTTCCAAGAGAAATATTACCTATATCAGTAGTGACAAGTGGAGCAGTTAACTTTATGATTTCAACAATAATAATATTAGCATTTGTAATATTTTCACAAGTAGGACTTTCATGGCATGTATTATTATATCCATTTATATTACTAATACAGTATATATTATTATTAGGAATTTCATTTATTGTATCAGCAATAACTGTATATTTTAGAGATTTAGAACACATTATTGGAATTGTTTTAATGGCAGCTTTTTATGGAACACCAATTGTATATAAATTAGAACAATTACCACATAAATTACAAATATTAATGAAAATAAATCCTATGACACATTTAATTAATGCATATAGAGATATATTCTATTATCATCAGATGCCAAATATGAAAATATTAACTTGTCTACTTGGAATTTCAGTTGTACTAACAATTGTAGGATATTTTATATTTAAAAAATTACAAAAAGGATTTGCAGAACAATTATAATATTTCAATTCCACATTTATACTATATATAGCTTAAGTGTGGAATTTTAAATAAATAAAAAAAGGAGATTAGTATTATGAAAAATGTTAAAGTATTTTCTTGTAGCAAATCTGCTGATAGTTTTACTAAAGAGATTTGTGAATGCCTTGGAATAGAACAAGGAAAACTAAACTCTATGAAATTTAAGAACGATAATAATTTTGTTAAAATAATGGAAACTGTAAGAGCACAAGATGTATATCTAGTTCAAACAAATGAACCCCCTGTAAATGAGAGAATAATGGAATTGTTAATTACTATAGATGCAGTAAAAAGAGCATCAGCAAAAAATGTAAATGTTATACTTCCATATTTTCCATATTCAAGATCTGATAAAAAAGATCAAGCAAGAATACCAATAACGGCAAAATTAATGGCACAACTTATAGAAGCTGCAGGAGCTACTAGAGTGATAACATGTGATTTACACAATCCAGCTATTCAGGCATATTTCAATATTAATTGTGATAGATTAACAGGAGAACACATTTTAGAAGAGTACTTTAAAGAGAAAAATCTTGATAACATGGTAATAGTAGCTACTGATGCAGGTAGTTCAAAAAAAGCGTATAAATATTCTGAATTCTTTAATTGCCCAATAGCTTTAGTAGATAAAAGAAGAGAAGCAAATGATGATAGAGCTATTGCAAGTACTATAATTGGAGATGTAAAAGATAAAAATGCAATAATATTTGATGATGAAATTGATACTGCAGGTTCGATGATGGAAACTGTAAAAGTATTAAAAAAATTTGGTGCAAAAGCCATATATGCAGGATGTACTCATCCAGTATTATCAGGACCAGCAATCGAAAGAATTAGCAAATCAGATATTAAAGAACTAGTAGTTACCAATACTATACCAGTACCAGAAGAAAAGCGAATAGATAATATAACAGTATTATCTATTGCTCCATTATTTGCTGAAACAATAAAAAGAATAAATGAGGAAAGACCACTAGGTGAATTATTTTTAAATTTTAATAATTAATGTTATATACAATATAGCAAAAAATAGAAAGGACTCGAAATGGAAAAAATAAAAGCACTAATAAAAAAAGTATGTACAAAGGAAGTAATTTTATATATAGTTTTTGGAATCCTTACAACAGTAGTAAATTTAGGAACGTTTTATATAATGAATAGTTTATTACTTTGGGATGAAAATGTATCAAATATAATTGCAATAGTACTTGCAGTATTATTTGCATATATTACAAATAAGGATTTAGTATTCCATTCAGAAGCAAGAAAAATAAAAGAAAGATTAATACAATTTTTTAAATTTATGCTAGGAAGAGCTTTTACTATGGTAGTTGAATTTTTTGGATGTTTAGTATTATTCCAAACATCAATTCCTAATATAGTTAGTAAATGTCTAGTAACAGTAGTTGTAATTGTTTTGAATTTCTTTATTAGTAAATTTTTTGCATTTAAAACTAACAAAGAAAAATAAATACAAAATAAAAATATATTATTAAATAACACACAAATATAATAAAAAATGGAAGGAAGATAAAATATGAAAAAAATAAGCATAATTATTCCAGCATATAATGAAGAAGAATCTCTACCAATATTATACGAAAGAATTGAAAATTTAATGGAAAATATGAAGAACTATGAATTTGAAATACTTTTTGTAAATGACGGCAGTAAAGATAAAACAATAAAAATAATAAAAGAAATGAGAGAAAAAGATAGTAGAATATGCTATGTTGACTTTTCTAGAAATTTTGGTAAAGAAATTGCTATGATAGCAGGTTTAGATTATGCAACAGGAGATTGTGTAATATTTATGGATGCTGATCTTCAAGATCCACCAGAACTTATTCCAGAATTGGTAAAATATTGGGAAGAAGGATATGATGATGTATATGCTAAAAGGCGTTCAAGAAAAGGAGAAACATGGCTAAAGAAATTCACATCAAAGATGTATTATAAAGTATTACAACATCTTACAAAAGTTGAAATACAAAAAGACACAGGAGATTTTAGATTATTAGATAGAAGATGTGTAAATGCTTTAAAGAAACTAAGGGAATCTCAAAGAAATACAAAAAGCATGTTTAGTTGGATAGGTTATAATAAAAAAGAAGTATTATATGATAGAGATCCAAGGGTTGCAGGTTCAACTAAATGGAATTATATTAAACTAATGGATTTAGCAATTGATGGAATAACATCATTTACTACATCACCACTTAGACTATCAACATTTATTGCTATACCAACATTTATTGTACTATTTGTGTATTTCATATATGTAATTGTAAAAGCTTGTGTGATAAATGAAGCAATACAAGCATTTCAAGCAATAATTCTTTTGATATTATTCTTTTCAGGAGTTCAAATATTATTATTTGGAATCATAGGGGAATATTTAGGAAGAATATTTAATGAAACAAAAAATAGACCACTATATTTAGTAAACGAATATAATGGAGAAAAAGAAATGAACGATAAATAAAATGTGGAGATAGATAAAAATGGAAAAAAAGAGAATATTAACAGGAGATAGACCAACTGGTAAGTTACATATAGGACATTATTTTGGATCTTTACAAAAAAGAGTAGAAATGCAAAATTCAGGAAAATATGATATGTATATACTAATTGCAGATGTACAAGCATTAACAGATAATTTCAATAATCCAGAAAAAGTAAGAAAAAATGTAAGAGAATTAGCAATAGATTATCTGTCATGTGGAATTGATCCTAAAAAAACAACAATATATATTCAATCAATGATACCTGAAACAGCAGAATTAACGATATACTATTCAAATTTAGTAACAATCTCAAGATTGGAACGAAATCCAACTGTAAAAACAGAAATAGCCCAAAAAAAGGAACTATTTGGAGAAAGTGTAACATATGGATTTTTAGGATATCCTGTAAGTCAAGCAGCAGACATAACAACATTTGAAGGAGAGCTAGTTCCAGCAGGAGAAGATCAAGAACCATTAATAGAACAGGCTAGAGAAATTGTAAGAAAATTTAATAATATATATGGAGAAGTGTTAAAAGAACCTAAAATTGTATTATCAGAAGGAAAAAGAATAAAAGGATTAGATGGAAATGAAAAAATGGGTAAATCACTTGGAAATGCAATTTACCTATCAGATAGTGAAGAGGAAATAACTAAAAAAGTAATGAGTGCTGTAACAGACCCAAACAGAATAAAAAAGGATGATTTAGGGAATCCTGATATATGTATGGTTGCATATTATCACAATTTATTTAGCACAAAAGAGGAAGTAAAACAAGTATGTGAAGAATGCAAAGCAGGAAAACGTCGGGTGTGTAGCATGTAAAAAGCAATTAGCTAAAAATATTGCAGGAACTCTAAAACCAATAAGGGAAAAAAGAGCATACTATGAAGAACACATAGAAGAAGTAGATAAAATACTAATGGAAGGAACAGCAAAAGCACAAAAAGTAGCAAAAGAAACAATGAGAAAAGTAAAAGAAGCAATGAAATTGAATTATTAGGGACACCACAAAAACATTTCAAAAATTATAAGTAAAATGTCGAATTATAAAAAATGGAAAAAATGACAATAAACGATAAAAATAATGAAAGACTTGAGTCCTGTCCCCCAAAAAAAGGAGAGAGTATGTTTACAGATTATACAAAGATAATAATTAAATCAGGAGATGGTGGGAATGGTGCTGCAACATTTCGTAGAGAAAAATATGTAGCAGCAGGAGGACCAGATCGGTGGAGATGGTGGCAATGGTGGAAATATCTATTTCAAAGTAGATAAAGACAAGAACACTTTGATTGATTTTCGTTATAATAGAAAATTTAAAGCTAAAAATGGGGAAAACGGAAGTGGAAGTCATTGCAATGGCAAATATGGTGAAGATTTATATATTAGAGTTCCAATTGGTACTGTTATAAAAGATGTTGAAACAGGAAAAGTAGTTGCAGATTTATCTAAACCAGATCAGACTGAATTAGTTCTAAAAGGTGGTCGTGGAGGAAGAGGTAACTCACATTTTGCGACTGCAACAAGACAAGCTCCTAGATTTTCAGAAGATGGAGAAAAAGGAGAAGAAAAGGAACTTATATTAGAATTAAAATTATTAGCTGATGTAGGTCTTTTAGGGTTCCCGAATGTAGGAAAATCTACTTTTTTATCAATTGTAACAGATGCAAAACCTAAAATTGCCAACTATCATTTTACTACAATTATACCAAATCTGGGTGTAGTAAAGACAAAAGATAATAATGGTTTTGTAATTGCAGATATTCCTGGAATTATAGAAGGTGCAAGTGAAGGAGTAGGACTAGGAATACAATTTCTAAGACATGTTGAAAGAACAAGATTATTATTACATTTTTTAGATGTTTCAGGACAAGAAGGAAGAAATCCAGTAGAAGATTTTTATGCAATTAATAAGGAATTAAGAAAGTATAGTGAAAAACTAGCTACTAGAAAACAAATCATAGTAGCAAATAAGATAGATATAATGCAAGATGAGAAACTTCTAAAAGAAGTAGAAGAATTAGCAAAAAAAGAAGGATTAGAGCTATATAAAATATCAGCTGTAACTAAACAAGGTATTCAAGAATTAATTGATTATGTAGCAGATACTTTAAAATCATTACCAAAAGAAGAATTAGTAGAATTAGAAGAAAAAAGAGTATATACACTAGAAGATAGAAAAGATGAATGGACAATAAAAAAGGAAGATGGTGTATTTATTGTTTCTGGAAGAGCAGTACAAAGACTAATGGGAAGAGTAAACATTGAAGATAATGAATCAATGTATTATTTACAAAAATGTTTAAAAAATATGGGAATAGAAGAAAAATTAAAACAAATGGGAGTTACAGAAGGTGATACCGTAATTTTGGATGATTGGGAATTAGAATGGTATGAATAATTGAATAATATAAAAATGATAAAAAGGATCATTATGATAAATTTAAGCTCATAATGATTCCATTTTTTTTAGTAGAGTTATTTATATAATAATTTTTACGAAATCCAATTTCAGTAAATCCGAATTTTTTATATAAATTAATAGCATATAGATTATCTTGACTAACTTCTAAACAAATATGAGATATGTTTAAACTCTTAGATAATGATAAAATTTTTTCTAAAAGTGATGAACCAATGCCTTGATTCCTATAATTTTGTTTAACTACAATATTCATGATATCTGCATTTTCTAAAACTACTTTAATTCCAGCAAAACCAACAATTTCTTTTCCTTTTTTTGCAACCAAATAATGAGAATTTGCAGATTTTATTTCTTGTTCTAAAATATTATAATTCCAAAAATCATCAAAGTCAGTTAATAAAATGTCTTTAATTTCTATTAAATCGCTTAGGCTCATTTTGTCAATTTCTATATTCATATCTATAAAATCCTTTCTTTTAGTAATATAAGAATAATCTATTTATTTAATTTTTTTTCTTTTTCTTCTAACAATCTTTGGGCCTGAGGTTTCTTTAAGTATAAAGGTAATACTTCAGTAGAATAAATACCAATATTATATTTGTTAAAACCTGCTAAACCCAAAGCATAAGAATTTAATGTATTTAATTTAGAATCTACAAAATTAGCACTAGAGAAAAATAAATTAATGTTATTTTTATAGATATTTGAGCCATCTCCTACAAATATAATGGATTTATTTTCTAAAGTATCACTAATGTAGCTTTCTAAGATTGATAGTGAAACATCTATATTTTCTGTTTGAGGTTCAATTAACTCTTCTAAAGCATTAGCTTTTTTTTGATAAAGAGCAAAATAACAATTATCATTATTACAGTTAATAATACTACATATGATGTCATTTTCATTAATTATATTTATTATTCCATATGCTAAAGTTTCTAAAGAACTGATTCCGATACAAGGAATTTCTAAACAATCTTTAAATGCTTTTGCTGTAGCGACTCCAATTCTAATACCTGTAAATGAACCGTGGACCTATATCGCAAACGATCATATCAATATCATTTATATTTAAATTAGTATTTTTAAATATATCTCTTATCATAGGCATTAAATTTTCAGAATGAGTTCTTCTGGTATTAGTATCTAAATTATAAATTAATTTGTTGTTATCTAAAATGGATACACCACAAATATCACTTGCTGTATCTATACTTAATATTTTCAAAATAATTCCTCCTTGTAAGTAATTAATTTATTTTATTAAACTAGCTATATCAATTTCATTATTTTCATTATCTATTTGTGTAATATTTAAAATTCTTATATTATCATTATTAACATCTTTTTCAAAAGATATCTGAATATAATTTTTGGGTAAGACTTCTTTTATTAATTCACCCCATTCGATCAAACAAATTCCTTTTTCAAAATATTCTTCTCCACCAATTTCATAAAATTCAGAAGAATCAGATAATCTGTAAACATCGAAATGATATATATTAATATTATCTTTTTTATATTCATTTACAATAGTGAAAGTAGGACTAGATATTTCATTTTCTAAGCCGAAATAAGATAAAAAACCTTCTACAAATTTTGTCTTACCAGAACCTAACTCTCCGGTTAAGACAATGCAATTTTTTGTTTTTGTTTTTGAAGCTAATTTTTTAGCAAATTCTTTAGTACTTTTTTCATTTTTTGATATAAATTTATAATGTTTCATAATTTCCCCTTTACACAAATACTATATGTTGTTATTAACATACTAAATACACTTTTTGAAATATTTAATATTTAAATAAGCAAAAATATTATACTATAAAAAATGAAAAAATTCAATCAAAAGGGTTGATAAATACTTGAAAGTGTAATATAATCGTAATATATTTGTAACAAAACGGAAACAAAAACAAACATTAATAGTTGGGAAGGAAGATAAAACATGTTTAAAATGGGGTTAGGACAAGATATTGGTATTGATTTGGGTACAGCAACAGTAATTGCTTATGTAAGAGGAAAGGGAATAGTATTAAGAGAGCCATCTGTTGTTGCAGTTGATAGTAATACAAAAGAGGTATTAGCTGTGGGACAAGAAGCAAGAAGAATGCTTGGAAGAACACCTCGGAAATATCATTGCAACTAGACCTTTAAGAGAAGGTGTAATATCAGATTATACTGTAACTGAAAAAATGTTAAAATACTTTATAAATAAAGTATGTGGTAAATTTATCTTTGCACCAAGAATAATGATTTGCATTCCTTCACAAGTAACAGAAGTAGAAAAAAAGGCAGTAATTGATGCAGCTACTCAAGCAGGAGCAAGGAAAGTTTATTTAATAGAAGAACCAATAGCAGCAGCAATTGGAGCTGGAATAGATATTTCAAAACCATGTGGAAATATGGTAGTAGATATTGGTGGAGGAACAACTGATATTGCAGTTATATCATTAGGAGGATCAGTTGTAAGTACCTCACTAAAAGTAGCAGGAGATAAATTTGACGAGTATATTGTAAAGTATATTAAAAAGAAACATAATGTAATTATAGGAGAAAGAACAGCAGAAGATTTAAAAGTTAATATTGGTTGTGTTTTTCCAAAGATTCAAGATACTGAGATGCAAGTAAGAGGAAGAGATTTAGCAACTGGACTTCCAAAAACATTAACAATATATTCAAGTGAAATGTTAGAAGCATTAATTGAACCAGCGATGATGATAGTAGATAGTGTACATTCAGTTTTAGAAAAAACACCACCTGAATTAGCAGCAGATATTAGTGATAAAGGAATTTATATGACAGGTGGAGGATGCCTAGTAGATGGTTTAGACAAACTATTACAGGAGAAAACAGGTATAAATGTTATGATAGCACAAGATACAGTATCATGTGTAGCATTAGGAACAGGAAAAGCATTAGATAACTTAGATGCCTTAGAAGGAAGAGCAAGAAGATAAAAATAAAATGTCGTAGAAAATTCTTTATACGACATTTATTTGTTTTATAAGTTATAATAAAACAAATAAAAAAATAAATATAGAAAGAGAGAAAAAATGAAAAAAGTAGCTTTTATAACATTAGGATGTAAAGTAAATCAATACGAAACTAATGCAATGACACAAAAGTTTATAAAAAGTGGATATGAAATAGTAAATGAACAAGAAAAGGCAGATATATATATAATAAACACATGTACAGTAACAAATATGTCTGATAGAAAGTCAAGGCAAATGTTAAGAAGAGTGAGAGACCTAAATAAAAAAGCAATTATAGTAGCATGTGGATGTTATGCACAAGTAGCTAAATCAGAATTAGAGAAAATAGAAGAAATTGATTTGATTTTAGGAAACAATGAAAAAGGCCACATTATAGAATATGTAGAAGAAGTAATGAAAAATCACAATAAAAAAACACAAGTAGCAGATGTTATGGAAGAAAAAGAATTTATGGATTTTGGAGATACTACATATAGTAAAAAAACAAGAGCTGTAATCAAAGTACAAGATGGATGTGATAGGTTTTGTTCATATTGTATTATTCCATATGCTAGAGGAAGAGTAAGAAGTAGAAAACCAGAAAGTATAATTTCTGAAATTAAAAAAATTGCAAAAGAAGGTACAAAGGAAGTTGTAATTACTGGAATTCATGTAGCATCTTATGGAAAAGATTTTAAGGAAGAATATAGATTAATTGATTTATTAGAAGAAATAAATCAAATAGAAGGTATCAAAAGAATTAGATTAGGTTCAATTGAGCCATTATTAATAAACAAAGAATTTATGGAAAGATTAGTTAAACTAGAAAAAATATGTCATCATTTTCACTTGTCATTACAAAGTGGATGTGATGAAACATTAAAAAGAATGAATAGAAGATATACAACTGATCAATTTAGAGAAATTGTAACAATTTTACGAAAATATTATGAAGATGTTATTTTAACAACAGATATTATTGTAGGTTTCCCAGGTGAAACAGAAGAAGAGTTTAACAAAACATATAAATTTCTAGAAGAAATAAATTTTTATAAAATGCATATATTTAAATATTCTCCAAGAAATGGAACAAAGGCAGCCAAAATGGAAGGTCAAATTGATGGAGGACAAAAGGAAAAAAGAAGTCAAAAATTAATTGAATTATCTAATACAAATGAAACTAAATATAATAAAAGTTATATTGGTAAAACAGTAGAAGTATTATTTGAAGAAGAAAAACAAGGAATATATAAAGGTCATACTAAAAATTATATATTAGCTTATTTAGAACAAGAACAAGATGAAGACAATCTTGATAATAAAATAGTTAAAGTGCAATGTTATATGGCAAAAACACACTATATATTGGTAAAAAAGTAAAAATGTAACAGTATTGTAATAATTGTGTAATCAACATTTAATATTAAAATAGCCTAAATCTCTTGATTCTTTAAAAAAAGTATAGTATAAATAAATTAATAAATGTTAAAAAAAACACAAAGGAGGAAACAAAAATGGCAGATTTAGGAGAAGAAAATAAAGTATCAGGAGTTTTCGGTGGAGTTGAATTAAATGAACAAGAAAATGCAGGTACAATTAGAAATGACTATTTACCAGTAAAATCAGGATTCTGGAATAAATTTAAAGGATTCTGGTTACAAGATGTTGATTGGAACAAGGAAATAAAAGTTGAATTAACACCATATCAACAAAAAGTGGAAGACGAAATAAATGAATTTTTACATCAAGAAATTACTTGGGGAAAAGTACATGATTTCTTATTCCAAGAAGTATCATTTGGAAAATAATGCTTAAATTTAAAATTGAAATGAAATAAATAAAAAGTATAGCAAAACTAATAAAAGTATGCTATACTTTTTGTGTTTAGAAAATAAAATAAGAAGGAGACTAGAAAGCATAATGCCAAAAAATAAAACAATATTTGTTTGTAGTGAATGTGGAAATGAATCAAGTAAATGGTTGGGAAAATGTCCTGCTTGTAATAGTTGGAATACATTTTATGAACAAAAAATAGTAGAAACAAAAAATAGTATAAAAGAAACTAAATCAAGTGTACCACAAGCGTTAAACTCATATGAAGCAAAGGAAACATTAAGAACACATACAGGTTTTCAAGAATTAGATAGAGTTTTGGGAGGTGGACTGGTAAAAGGTTCATTAGTGTTATTAGGTGGAGAACCTGGAATTCGGAAAATCAACACTTATACTACAAATTTGTGACAAAATCAAAGGTGATGGAAAAGTTTTATATGTATCTCGGAGAAGAATCGGCAGAACAAATAAAACTAAGAGCTGATAGGTTAGGAATAAATAATGAAGATATATTATTTTTAGGAGAAACAAATATTGAAATTATAAACCAGTCAATTATTAACCTAAATCCTAAATTAGTAATCATTGATTCTATTCAAACTATGTATTCTGATGATATAACAGCAGCAGCTGGAAGTGTTAGCCAAGTAAGAGAAATTACCCGGACAAGTTATGAGAGTATGTAAATCTAGATCAATAACAACAATAATCATAGGGCATGTTACTAAAGAAGGAAATATAGCAGGACCAAGAGTGCTAGAACATATGGTAGATACAGTATTATACTTAGAAGGAGAAAGATATTTTTCTTATAGGATTTTAAGAGGAGTAAAAAATAGATTTGGTTCTACAAATGAAATTGGAATGTTTGAAATGCAAGACAAGGGTATGTGTGAAATAACAAATCCATCAGATATATTAATATCAGAAAGAGAAGATAATCCATCAGGTTCTTGTATTGTATCTAGTATGGAAGGAACAAGACCTATTTTAGTTGAATTACAAGCATTAACTTCACAAACAATATATGGATATCCAAAAAGAACTGCAAATGGAATTGATTATAATAGATTAGCATTATTAATTGCTGTGTTAGAAAAAAAAGCAGGTTTAATGTTAGGCAGTCAAGATGTATATTTAAATGTAGTAGGAGGAATTAAAATAAATGAGCCATCTATTGATTTAGGAATAATGCTTGCAACAGCATCTAGTTTCAAGAATGTACCTATTCCTAAAGATATGATAATTATAGGAGAAGTTGGTTTAACAGGAGAAGTAAGAAGAATAAATCTAATAGAAAAGAGGTTAAAGGAAGCAGAAAAATTGGGATTTAAAAGTTGTATAATTCCAGAAAGTAACAAAAAAGACTTGAAAGATAACTATAAATTAGATATAATAGGCGTTAGAAATATTGGAGAAGCAATGAAAAAGGTAGGCTTAAAATAATAGGAAGGGAGAATTGCTGTTTTGAGAAAAGATAAAGAAGATAATATAACAGAAATTCTAAAGTTAATAGCACCAGGAACACCAATAAGAGATGGATTAGAAAACATATTAAGAGCAAGAACAGGAGCTTTGTTATTAATTACAGATAATAATGATATAATAAAGCAAATAGTAGATGGTGGTTTTACAATTAATGAAGAATATACATCTTCTAAATTGTATGAACTTGCAAAAATGGATGGAGCAATTATTTTAAGTGGAGACCTAAAGAAAATATTATATGCAAATGCACAATTAATACCTTCACGAGAAATAACAACATTAGAAACAGGAACAAGACATAGAACAGCAGAAAGAACAGCAAAACAAACAGGAGAATTAGTAATTAGTATTTCACAAAGAAGAAGTATTATAACTGTATTTAAAGGTAATGATAGATATATATTAGAAGATACAGATGTAGTATTAAATAAAGCAAATCAAGCAATACAAACATTAGAAAAATACAAAAAAGTATTTGATAATAAGTTAAATATATTAAATGAATATGAATTTAATGATATAGTGACATTGAAAAATGTAATAGTTGCAATTCAAAGAGCAGAAATGGTAATGAAGATTGTTGAAGAAATACAAAGGCAAATATATGAATTAGGTAGTGATGGAAGACTAGTAGAAATGCAACTAGAAGAATTGATTGGAGGGCTAGAAAAAGAAGAAAGCCTTATCATAAAAGACTATATGGTATCAGGTAGAAAAAGAAAGACTCCAGAACAGATAATACAAAATTTAGAGGAATTAAATTATGAAGAATTGTCTAACGAAAATGTTATTGCAAAATTACTAGGGTATGAAAATTTTGATAATTATGATGAAGTGGGAGTATATACAAAAGGATACAGAATTTTAAATAAAATACCTAGAATGCCTAATAATATAGTTGAAAATCTTGTTGATTCTTTTAAATCATTCCAACACATATTAGCAGCTGATATAGAAAGTTTAGACGATGTTGATGGAATTGGAGAAGTAAGAGCAAGAACAATAAAACAGTCTTTAAAAAGAATGCAAGAACAATTTATTTTTGATAATTTAATATAAATAAAAAAATTAGCAAAAGAAAGGAAAAAGAAAAATGAAAGAAGAAAGTAAAAAAACAAATTTTAGTACAAAAAACTTAATATGGATAGTTGCTCTTATTTTGATAATTGTGTTAATTGGAGTAATAAGTGTGGGCTATTATAAAAAAGCTACTATGAAAGTAGAAAATCCAATAGCTACAATGGAAGTAGAAAACTTTGGAACTATAAAAATAGAATTATACCCTGAAATTGCACCACAAACAGTTTCTAATTTTATAACTCTTTCAAATCGTGGTTTTTATGATGGACTAACATTTCATAGAATAGTAAAAGACTTTATGATTCAAGGTGGAGATAAAGAAGGTACAGGAAATGGTTCTGCAAAATTATCAGATTTAAAAGATGATGGAGAGGATAAAGAATATTCTATTAAAGGTGAGTTTATTTCAAATGGAGTAGATAATAAACTTAAGTTTGAAGAAGGGGTTATTGGTATGGCAAGAAACGATTATACACAATATTCATCTTCTTTAAAGGAAGAATCTTATAACTCAGGAAGTTCACAATTTTTTATTATGACAAAAGCAAATACATCATTAAATGGATATTATACATCTTTTGGTAAAGTTATAGAAGGAATGGATGTTGTTCATAAAATAGAAGAAGTAGAAGTTAAAACTGCTGATAATAGCGAAGAAAGTGGAAATACAGAAGCTAGTACACCAGTTAATCCAGTAAAGATTACATCTATTAGAGTAGAAACAAATGGAGTTGAATATGGATTACCTAATACTTTAACACCTTTTGATTATATGTCTTGGATGTATAAACAATATGGATTAGATGCAAGTAGTTTAACATCAAAGTAATCAGTATTTTTAGAAATTTTAAAAAAGTAGTTGACAAATGGGTGGAAAATTGGTTATAATATTAAATGTGCTCATGCGAAGTGCACGTGAACGATGGTGGATGTAGCGTAGTTGGTTAACGCGCCAGTTTGTGGCACTGGAGACCGTGGGTTCGAGTCCCATCTTCCACCCCATTATATATTGGGCTGTAGCCAAGCGGTAAGGCACCAGACTTTGACTCTGGCATGCGCTAGTTCGAATCTAGCCAGCCCAGCCACCGAGAAAATCGCTTAAAATAGCTTGTATCTAAGGATACAGGCTATTTTATTGCTTTGAATTAAAAATGATTTATAATAATTAACAGCAATTAATTTTAATTTATTTTGATTTTTTATTTTTCAAACACTCCACTCAACAAAAGCTAAAAATTTAATAAAAAAATTAATGGAAAAAACATTTTGTTGAGAGATAGGGTCAATTGAAAGATGGTTTAATAGAGATAAACGTACAAAGGTTGAAATAGCGAAGCTTTTAGATAGAACAGAAAAAACAATAAGAAATGAAATAAAAACTTGACATAGATCCAGAATATAAAGATAAAAATAAAGAAAAGAGAGTATGCGAAAAAGTACCACCAGAAAAAAGCATAGATTATCGTCCAGAAGAAGCAAATACAAGAGAAGCATATGGACATTGGGAAGGAGATTTAGTAATAGGAACAAAGAAGAGAGGAGCAGTATTATTTACATTGACAGAAAGAAAGACAAGAGAAGAAATAATAGTGAAAATAGCAGGAAAGAAAGCAGAATATGTAGTCCATATCGTTCAGGTGAACGAGGAAGCAATGAAAATGCAAACAGATTAATAAGAAGATTTATTCCAAAAGGAATTGATATAACGCCAATATCCGAAGAATATATACAAAAAATAGAAGATTGGATAAATAATTATCCAAGAACTATGTTTAATTATAAAAGTACCAACGAAATTTTAAGAGAATTATGTGCATAATAAACCGGAAATTTATTATTGCCATTTATATAGAGAAATAGAAAATAAAAAGTTCTATTTCTTTTTTTATACTAATATAAATAAAATAGAAAAGCTATATAAATATAAAAAATATAACGGAGGTAAAAAATGGAAAATGCAAAAACAATGAAAAGTATATTTAAAGGGGTTGGGACAGCTCTTATTTCGACAGTAGTTTTATTATTAATATTTTCAATTATACTTACATATACAAATATGAGTGAAGAAACTATAGTTCCAGTTATTATAATAGTTACGGCGATAAGTATATTGTTAGGAAGCTCAATTGGAAATATGAAAATTAGAAAAAACGGAATAGTAAATGGTGGATTAATTGGAGGGATATATATAGCAATTTTATATATTATTTCTAGTATTCTTAATTGGAAATTTAATTTAAATATGCAAAGTATTATTATGATGATAGTAGGGATAATATTTGGTATATTAGGTGGAATTATAGGAGTAAATAAAAAGTGAATATGTGAAAAAAGATATATGGAATTGTCGAATTTTGCGATGAAAACTTAAGGTAAGTTATCATAAAACAATTGACAATTCCATTTTTTGCAATTATAATTAGACTACATTTTCATATAAATTCTATAATTTTTAGAATATCTATAACCCTATAAGGGAATTTAAAATCAATTATTTATTTAATCGAAAAAGAAAATCCAAACAAAAATTTAATAGAAAAGGAGGAATGCTATTGACAAAAAAGAAGAAGGCATTAATAATAATTGCTGTTTTGTCTATCACATTATTATCATTTATTGGAGGACAAGCATATGCTAAATACATAACTCAAGTCAAAGGCGAAGGAGTAGCTGAAGTTGCTACTTGGAACTTTAAAGTAAATGGAGATAAAAAACAAGTACAAACAATAAATTTAGCATCTACATGTAATAATGAAACTTTAGTAAATAATAAAATAGCCCCTGGAACAAATGGAAGTTTTAATATCATTGTAGATGGTACAGGATCTGATGTAGGAATTAAGTATAATATTAATTTTTTAGATGAAATGAGTAAACCAAGTAATCTAAAATTTATATATGAAGATATAGAATATAACTCTATAAAGGACTTAGAAGACAAATTATCTGGAATAATTCTTGCAAATGAGGAAAATAAACAAAAAACATTTAATATAAAATGGAAATGGGATTATCAAACAGGAAGTACTGATGCCGAAATTCTAGCAAATGATTTAAAAGATACCAAAAATGCTCAAGAAATTATAAATTATACATTTAATATAAGTATAACAGGAACTCAAGTTGAACCAAAAGCGTAAAAAAATTTAATAAAAATTATAGAAAAATGAAAATGAATTATGAAACCTTTATACAAAAAGTGAGGATTAAGTATTAATATAAATTAAAATATTTTTTCCTCACTTAAAATATAAAAAGGAGGAGTCAATGAAAGAAAAAAATAAAACAAGACAAGTAACATTAATTATAATAATTAGTATGGTTTTAATATTCTTTTTTTCAGGATTTAGTATAGGAAAAGAATTTAGCAAAACTACACTAGAAGGAACAGGTGGAATTGCACAGCCAATCTTAAAAGTTGAAAACAATAAACCAGTTAATATAAATAGTAAAAATAATAAAGGAATATATGAATTTAAAGTAAAAAACTATGATGAGAAAAATATTACACAAGTGGATTTAGAATATTATATTGAAATTTTATCTGATATTAATAAAAATATTTCAGTAAAAATTTATAAAGACGATAAAGTATTAGACATAAATAATAAAAAAACAGAAACATTTTTAATAACAAAAGATAAAAAACAAGAAGATAATTACAAAATAGAAATTGTATGTAATAAAAATGTTGCTATAGAAGAAATTATGCAAGAAATACAAGTAAAAGTACACTCTGAACAAAAAAGAACTTAAGGAGGAAAAATTGAGGAAAAAGCGAAGTAAAGATGCAATAATAATTTTTTTAATCTTTATTTTTATCATTATTTTAATATCTATGTATTATATAAGTCAAAACCAAGATTTAGAAATTCAAGAAGATTTAATATTTTTTCAGTTATGGAATTCTAAAAAGGAAGATTTAAAAACTAAAAATTTAACTATAGAACATACAAGTCGAAATCTAATAAATAAAAAAACAAACCAGTATAAAGTTAAGGTTTCTAAAAATTATACAAATCATAAAAACGTAAATTTAGTTCAAACAATAGATACAAACACATTAGTAAATGAAAAAATAGCTCCTGGTACAAAAGGAAACTTTGACATTATACTAACTTCAGAAGATACATTAAATTATAAAATTAAGTTAAATGGTAAAAATGAGAAGCCAAAGAATTTTGAAATATATATAGAAAAGGAAAAAGGAACTATAGAAAAAAATGAAACAATTAAAATTCCAGTTAATTGGCAATGGAAATATGAAACAAATTTAAATGAAAATAAACAAGATACAAAAGATGGGGAAACAATAAAAAAATATAATTTTGAAATATGTGTTATTGGAGAATAAAAATAGATGGAGGTGTACAAAATGAAAAAGAAAACAGTTTTTTTATTTATAATTATTGGAATAATTATGATAACTCCAAATATATATGCTAAATATATAATTGAATATACAAATACAGTCGCTAAAATAAATGTGGATATGATTTTGCCAAAAATAGAATTAATTAGTATAAAAAATACAAATACATCATATGAAAACTATGCAAATAGGACTCATACAATAACAGCAAAAATAAAAGTAGAAGAAAATCATATTAAAGAAAATAATTTTAATAAGAATCATATAAAGATTTTAGTTAATAATAAAGAAAATACACCAAATGGATATGAGATAAAAGAACTTTCAAGACAAAACAATATAATTTATTATCAAATACAATTAAATGGTATTTTAGGTGATGGAGACTTGAAAATTAAAATACCACAGGGAACTATAATAGATGAATCAGATAATGAGAATAAGGAAAAGATAATAAATACCAATATAATAATTGATAATATTCCACCAGTTGCTAATTTTAAAGAACAGGAATCAAATGATGGAAAAATTATTGCAACAGTTAATTCAAATGAAAAGTTAAGACCTGTTAATGCTTGGAACTTATCAGAAGATAAACAAGTTTTAACAAAAGAATTTGAAAATAATGTGACTTATCCATTACCTGTTGTGGATTTTGCACAAAATACGTCAGAAGCAGATATAAATGTAAAAAGTGCTACAAATATAAAAATAAGATATGGGGCATTAGGAGATTATGGAGCTGATTGGAATAGATGGTCATACGGACAAGGAAATAATGAAATACTAGGAAAAGAAATGATAGCTAAAAATCCAATTTATAAAACTGAGGTGCTTAGTTTAGACGTACAAGGAAATATAGATGAAGATTTTATTCAAATGCAATGTTATATGCATACTTATTGGGGAGAAGGAAGTAAGGCATTGTCTGAGGCTTACGAACTAATATATAAACATGGATATAATCCAACACAAGATTCTTTTACAAGTTTAAAAAAAGGTAGTATTGCGTTTATAGATGGTAGAAAAACACTAATTGTAGGTGGCAGAGGTACCAATACATATAATAAATCATCACTTGGAGGAACTATGAACCCTATACCAAAAGAAATAGCAAAACAGTGTTTATACGGACTTTCAGCTTTGAATATAAAATTAAAAGATACATCATATTATTCTATCATATATCAAATATATCTAGATAAATATGGTTGGCAAAAGGTGACATCTGATGGAGTAGAAACTACATACCAACATGATAAACCGATTTCTTGTTATCGTGTATCATTAATACCAAAAACAGAAAGGCAATATCTTATAGATTTATGGAACAAAGATGTAGGAACTAATAATATGAAATAATTTATCAAAAATAGTTGATATTTTTTCTATTTTAATATAAAATCTAAAAAGACTAATCTAAGGAGGAACAAAATGGTTACATTAGAAGATGTTCGAAAGAACGAGGAAGTTGAAGCTTTAATAAATGGAGCTCAAAAACAATTAGATGGGCTTCGGATATACAGAACATAGTCATAGACATATTTCTATTGTTTCACAAAGGGCAGGAGATATATTAGAAAAATTAGGCTATCCAGAAAGAACAGTAGAACTAGCTAGGATTGCAGGATATATGCATGATATTGGAAACTGTGTTAATAGAACAGACCACGCACATAGTGGCGCAATTATGGCATATAACATTTTAAAAGATATGGGAATGCCAGTAGAAGAAAGAACAGAAATTATGATGGCTATAGGAAACCATGATGAAAAAACTGGCACAGCTGTAAGTGATATATCAGCAGCAATTATATTAGCAGATAAATCAGATGTTCATAGAAATAGAGTTACAAATAAAAATCTTTCAACATTTGATATACATGACAGAGTAAATTATGCAGTAACAAATGCCGAATTGAGTCTTGACAGTGAAAACAGAAAAGTTATATTAGATTTAACAATTGATACAAAATTATGTCCAGTATTAGACTATTTTGAAATATTTATGGATAGAACAATGATGAGTAAATATGCAGCTAAATATTTAAAAATATGGTTTGAATTAGTAATAAATGGAACAAAATTATTATAATGGGGGAAATATCATGAAGAAAATTAAAATATTAACAATTGTATTAGTAATTGTATTAATTACAATGATAGCATTTTTTGGAATTTATGTACAAAACCAAAATAGAATGGAAGAAAAAGTAAAAGATTATTCTTATGCTATGGATTTAAAAGGAACAAGAAATATCAGATTTAAGGTAAACAAAGAAACAAAAACAGTAATAAAAGATAAAGATGGAAAGGAAGTAGAAAATTCAGAGGATTTAACAGAAGAGCAAATAGAACAAAATGGCTATACAAAAGAAGAAACACAATACAACAATGAAGAAGTATTAACCGAAGAAAATTATAAAAAATGTAAAGAAATATTAGAAAAAAGATTAAAGAAATTGGGAGTAGATTATTATAATGTTAAAATAAATGAACAAACAGGAGACATTATAATAGAAATTCCAGAAACAGATGATACAGATTCTATTGTAAGCAATATAGGAACAACAGGTGAATTTGAAATTGTAGATAGCAATACAAATGAAGTATTAATGGATAACAATGACATTAAACTTGCTAACGTTTTGTATGGAGCAGGTTCAACGTCAGGAACAACTTCATCAGGAACAGCAGTTTACTTAAATATAGAATTTACAAAAGATGGTGCTAAAAAATTAGAAGACATTAGTAGTAAATATGTAAAAACAGAAGAAAGTAATGATCAAACTAGTGAAGAAACAAACACAACAGAAGATACAGAAAGCCAAGCAAGTAGTGAAAATGAGAACAAAGTAACAATGAAAATTGATGATGAAGAAATAATGTCTAGTAGTTTTGATGAACCACTAAAAACAGGAAAATTGCAATTATCTGTTGGAAGTAGTTCAACAGATGAAAAAACATTACAAGGATATACAGATCAAGCAAAAAGTATGGCAGTAGTATTAGATACAGGTAAAATGCCTATTAAATATGAAATAGATGAAAATAAGTATGTATTATCAGATATAACTCAAAATGAAATAAATATTGTTCAATATGTAGCAATTGGAATTGCAGTAATTTCATTAGTAGTATTGATAGTCAGATATAAACTAAATGGATTATTAGGAGCTATATCTTATATAGGATTAGCATCATTAGATTTATTACTAATTAGATATGCAAATGTTTTAATATCTATAGAATCAATATTGGCAATAATAATTACTTTAATTTTAAATTATATATTTATAAATAAATTATTATCTAAATTAAAGAAAAACGAAAAGACAAATATTAAAAGTGATATAAAAGAAACTTATAAAGAATTCTTTATTAAAATAATACCAATTTGTATTGCAGTAATTACATTCTGCTTTATGAAGTGGACTCCTATTAGTAGCTTTGGAATGACTATGTTTTGGGGAATTGTGTTAATTGCAATTTATAACTTTATCATAACAAATAATTTATTAAAAATAGAAACTAGCAAATAGGGGGAAAGAAGAATGAAAGAAACAACAAAGAAACAAAAAATGATAATTGCTATTATTATACTAATAATTATAGCAGGAATAATAATTACAGCTACAATGGGTTTAAATTTTGATTTAAGATTTCAGGAATCTAAAAAAGTAGAACTATATTTAGGAAAAGATTTTGAGATAAAAGATATCAAGCAAATAACAAATGAGGTAATGCCAAATCAATACGTTATAGTACAAAAAGTAGAAGTATATGAGGATTCAGTAAGTATCATTGCAAAAGATATTAATGATGAACAAAAACAAAATTTAGTAAATAAAGTAAATGAAAAATATGGAACAGAAATATCTAATGATACTACTGAAATAGTAACTATTCCACATACAAGAGGAAGAGATTTAGTAAAACCATATATTTTACCATTTGCTATTTCAATGATTATAATATTAGTATATATGGCTGTAAGATATAGAAAGTTAGGAGTAATAAAAACAGTATTACAAACAATATTTGTTTGTATATTAACACAAGTAGTATTACTTAGTATAATAGCTATTACTAGAATTCCAGTAGGAAGATTAACAATGCCAATATCAGTTGCTGTATATTTACTAACTTTAGTAGGTGTTACTAGTAATTTAGAAAATAAATTGAAAATAGAGAATGAAAGTGAAAAAGAAGAAAGTAAATAATAAGCTAAAATTAGCAAAACATTAATGTGGTAATATTTTATTACCACATTAATATTTGAAAAGGTAATAAAAAATATAATAAGAATATATTGACAAGATCAAAGTAATTGTGTAATATAAAGTAGAAAAAAGAATAATAATAAAAACGAAAGAAAAGGAAATAAAAAATGAAAAAAGTAGTAGCTGTAAGCCTTGGGGCTGTACACACATACACACACAAGTGATTTAATAAATAAAAAAGCAATAATAAATACAAATAAAAAGATAGTAACAAAAGCCTAGAAATAGGTTTTTGTTGCTGTCTTTTTTGTTTTTAATTAGTCATTAAATTTAAAATAAAATATAAAAAACAGGGAGGAATAAAAAATATAATAGTAAACAAAAATAAGAGACATACTATATTTGATTATACAAATATTTTGTTAAAAAATAAGAAAGAAGGGGAAAGAATAATGAAGAAAAATTTTAAAAATGAAAAAGCAATAACACTAATAGCGTTAGTAATAACAATAATAGTACTATTAATTTTAGCAGGAATAAGTATAGCAACATTAACAGGAAATAATGGATTACTTTCTAAAGCAACAAGTGCAAAAGAAGAAACTAAGAAAGCAGAATATAAAGAAAGTTTAGAATTAATAGGAGCAGGTTTACAAATTGATAAAAGACGTGAAAACTGGTCAACAGAAGTATTTATGGAAAAATATAAAGAGGCAATAGAAAAAGATAAAAAATTTGAAGTGGAAGAAGAAAATAACAAAATAAAAGTAACAACAAAAGAAGGATATGTATTTCATGTAGAAGAAGAAAAAGTAGAATTTGTAGAAAAACAAGAAGGAGCTGCAAAAACAAAAACATTAGTATCACAAGTAGAAGTAGGAGATTATGTAGCATATAAAGCAGGAACAAATTCATATACATCAAAAAAAGGAACAGGAACAACAGGAGGAAATGGATATGGTACACCACAAACATTTACATCAAATGATAATATAAAATGGAGAGTATTAAGTAAAGAAAATAATGAGGTAGTGCTAATTAGTGAAGAACCACTACAAACAGATGACAATAAAGAGTTTTATTTAAATGGTGCAATAGGATATTTATATGCAGAAGAAGAATTAAATAAAATATGTAGTATATATGGACATGGAGTAGGAGCAAATACAAGTAAAACATTTAGTTATGAAGTAGGAGATGTAGTAGAAGAAGTAGAAAAAAGAACGTTGACAGGAAGTGGAGCAAGAAGTATAACAGTAGAAGATGTAAATAAAATTTGTGGAGTTACACCATCAACAACACTTGATAGTGAATATGGAAAAGAATATACAAAATCAATATATTATCCAACAAGAACAACAGAAACAGGAAAATCAGGATCAGCAGCAAGTAGAACAGATAAACATACATATTATAGTTATGATGTTTCAGATAAAATATCAACAACAAGTAATGAATATAAAATGTTATTTGAAAATAAATACTATTGGTTGGCATCTCGCTGTGTTGGCGGTGACCCTTACCATAGCGGTTTCATTGTGCGCCATGTGCATAGTGGCCATGTGGACCACCCTTACGTTGGCGCTGGCCTTGGCGGCCACTTCAATGAGCGCTCTGATAGTAATGGTGTCTGTCCGATAGTTTATCTAAAATCTGATATCCAGACAAGTGGAAAAGATTCAAGCGGAGCATGGAAAATAGAATAAAGAAAAATAAGGAGCGTAAGTGTTGCGAGAAGGCTACTGGTCTTCTTGCAAGACCTTGTGAAAAGTATAGCATGAGTTTAAAGAAAAAGTAGTACTATCTGTACTGCTTTTAATTTTTATTTGTAAGAAAATTAATTATCAATTTACATAGTCTACTATATGATTATATTTGTTTTATAAAAGTACAAAAAATTTAGTAAAAAACTATACAAAATAAAAAAAGTAATGATATAATAAAAACCAAAGATAAAATGAAAAATTAAGGAGAATAATTAAAATGGGAAATATAGTTTTGTTAGATGACTTAACAATAAATAAAATAGCAGCAGGAGAAGTAATAGAAAGACCAGCCTCTGTTATAAAAGAAATGATAGAAAACTCAATAGATGCAGGAGCAACAAACATAACAGTAGAAATAAAAAATGGAGGAATTTCTTATATAAAAGTAACAGACAATGGAAAAGGAATAGCACAAGATGATTTAGAAATAGCATTTGAAAGACATGCAACAAGTAAAATTAGATCAGCAAACGACTTAGATACAGTAACATCAATGGGGTTTAGAGGAGAGGCTTTAGCAAGTATTGCAGCTATAGCAAATGTAGAAATGATATCAAAAACAAAAGAACAAGAAATAGGATATAAGGTAGTAGTAGAAGCAGGAGAGGTATTAGAAAAAGAAGAAGCAGGATGTAGAACAGGAACAACAATTGTAGTAAGAAACTTATTTTTTAATACACCAGTTAGATATAAATTCTTGAAAAAAGATTATACAGAATCAGGATATATAGAAGATGTAATTACTAGAGCAGCACTTGTAAATCCTAATATAGCATTTAAATTAATAAATACGGGGAAAACAGTAATACAAACAAATGGAAATGGTGATATGCAAGGAGTTATATACAGCATATACGGAAAAGACGTTGCAAATGGAATTATGGAAGTTTCATATCCATATGAAGATATTTGTATAACAGGAGTAATTGGAAAACCAGAAATTGCAAGATCTAATCGTTCTAATCAATTATTTTTTGTGAATAAAAGATACATAAAAGATAAAACATTAACAGCAGCAACAGAACAAGCATACAAAGGATTAATTCCAATTGGAAAATTCGGATTTGTAATATTAAATATAGAAATGAATCCAGCAAAAGTAGATGTAAACGTACACCCAGCAAAACTAGAAGTTAGATTCCAAGAAGAAAGTAAAATATTCCAATCTATCTATCATGCAATAAAAGATACTTTATTAAAAGGAGAATTAGTTGCAAGCACGGAAAAAACACCTGATGTATTAAATAAAACAAACACAAATAGAGACATGATAAGTTTTGAAGAAAGGCTAGAACAACTAAAAGAATCAAAAAGAGAAAATGAGAAACAAGGGTTATTTGGATTTAGAAAGCAAAATGAAAAACAAATAGAGAACTATACTAATGAGGAAAGTAAAATAAAAACAAATGCTAAAGAAGAAACAATACAAACAGTTGCAATACCAGAAACAAATAATATGACTAGCAAGATAGGTGGTCCTATAAACACAGAAGATGTTCTAGAACAATTAAGACAGATGAAAACAAAAATAGAAACAGAAATGCAGGAAGGAAAAGTAGAACAAGAAGATGAATTAAAAGATGTAGGACAAAGCTATGAATTAGAAAATAATAATAATGAAAGTACAGAACCAGAAAATGAGAAAATAGAAACTCCACAGTTAGAAGAAAAAGAATTAGAAAGTAAACAAATAAAAAAAGACGAAGTAGAAAATAATAATTTGGATAATAAAGAAACAGAAAAAACACCAGAGAACTTTGATGAAATGTATACAAAATTGTTTGGAAAAGCACCAATTGGTGAAATAGAACAAACAGAAGAAAATAAAGAGAAACAAGAAAACAAAAATGAAGCAATAGATATCGTAAAAGACAATACTTCTATGTTTGAAACACAAGAAGAACTAAAAAAACCAGTATATCGTTTTATAGGAATAGCATTTAAAACATATATAATACTAGAAATAAATCAAGAATTATATATATTAGACCAACATGCAGCACATGAAAGAATTATGTATGAAAAAGTAAAGAAAAACTATTATAGTGATAAGACAAAAGATTCCCAAATGCTATTATTACCAGATATCATTACACTAACACATAAAGAAATGGAAATTGCAAAAGAAAACATGAAAATGTTTGAACAAGCAGGATTCGATTTAGAAGAATTTGGAGAAAATACTATAAAATTAACAGGTGTGCCAACAATATGTATTGACTTAGATACAAAGGAACTATTTTTAGAAACATTAGATGAAATAAATACAGTAGCAAGAACAGCAAAACAAGAAAAAGAAGAAAAATTTATTGCAACAGTTGCTTGTAAAGCAGCAGTAAAAGCAAATATGGCATTAACAACAGAAGAAGTAGAAAATTTAATGAATCAATTATTAGAATTACCAAATCCATTTACATGTCCACATGGTAGACCAACAGCTATTAAAATGACAAAATATGATATTGAAAGAAAATTTGCAAGAAAATAGCAGAAAGGAAGAATAGAACAAATGACTTTAATTGTAGTTATAATCATAGCAATGTATATATTATTAATTGCGTGGACTTGGAATAATTTAGGTGAAATAGAAAAGTCAAAAAAGATATTAGTAATAGCAGTAGGAATACTAGTAATGTATTTAATTACATCAATATTATTTTTCTTTTCTAAAAGTGGAATTAACTATGAAAAAATAGTAATAGAAAAAAGTATAAAAAATATTATAGTTGCTATTTTTACAGGAATAAATTCTTTTATTGTATTACCATTTATGGCAAAACAATTTTATAAAGTACATGAAGGAGAAATAGAACAAAAAGAATTTAAGAAAAAAGTTGCGATTATAGTTATAATATTTATCATATGTATCCTCTTTGAAAGAGGATACATGAAAGATACACAGCAAGGAATTATGCGAATTTATAATTCAAAAATCAAATAAAAATAAAGGAAGACTAAAAAATGCAAAAAGAAAAAGTAATTGTAATATGTGGACCAACAGCTTCAGGAAAAACAGCACTATCTATTGAACTTGCAAAAAAAATAAATGGGGAAATTATTTCTTGTGATTCTATGCAAATATATAAAGATATGGACATCGGTACAGCAAAACCAACAAAAGAAGAAATGCAAGGAATAAAACACTATTTATTAGATTTTGTTTTACCTGATACAAGGTATAGTGTAGCAGATTATAAAAAAGATGCAAAAAGAGCGATAAAAGAAATTTTAGAAAAAGGAAAAACCCCAATTATTGTAGGTGGAACTGGTTTATATGTTGATAGTTTAATATATGAAATTGAATATCAAGATATTAAATTTGATGAAGAATATAGAAAAAAGTTAGAAAAACAGGTAGAAGAACAAGGACTAGAAGTGTTATATAACAAGGCAAAGGAAATTGATCCAGAAGCAATTGCAAAAATAAGTAAAAATGACAAGAAAAGAATATTAAGAATTTTAGAAATATATAATGCTACAGGAAAAAATAAAACATATCAAGAAAAGCAATCTAGAATAAAAGAAGTAGAATACGATTATAAGATATATGCTATTAATTGGGATAGAGAAAAACTATATGACAGAATAAATAAAAGAGTTGACATTATGATAGAACAAGGTTTAATTGAAGAAGTAAAAGAAATTTATAGCAAATATGATAAATTTCCAACAGCTATGCAAGGGCTAGGATATAAAGAAGTTGTTGAGTATTTACAAGGAGAAACGACAAAAGAGGAAATGATAGAAAAAATAAAACAAGAAAGCAGAAGATATGCGAAAAGACAAATAACTTGGTTTAAGAAAAACAAACAAACAATATGGCTTGATGGACAAAACGAAATACAAAATAATATACAGATTATTTTGGAGGGTTTAAATTGAAAAAACAGGAAACAATACATGATAATGAAAAAATAGAAAAAAGTGAAAAGAAAAATAAATTAGTAAAACATAACAGCAAAAAGATAATATTATATATAATTATTTTGGCTGTAGTTATATATGTACTTTATACTATTTATCTTTTAATAATACAACCAACAAATATTTTTACAATTGAAGAAGGAAAATTATATCAAGAAGAAACAAATATAGGATATGTAATAAGAGACGAAAAAGTAGTAAAAGGTCAAAATTATAAAAATGGCATGGAACAGATTATTAGTGAAGGAGAAAGAGCTTCTACAAATGAAAATATATTCAGATATTACAGTACAAATGAAACCTCACTAAAACAAAAGATAGCAGAATTAGACACAAAAATTCAAGATGTTATGAAAAGCGATACAGGATTATACACTTCTGATATGAAGTTATTAGAAAACCAAATCGATGAAAAAATCGAAAATATAAGTAAAATTACTGATGTTGCAAAATTAACTGAATATAAAAAGCAAATAGAAAATTTAGTTACAAAAAAAGCAAAAACAGCAGGAGAATCAAGCCCAAAAGGTTCTTATTTGAGACAATTAATTGAAGAAAGAAAGAAATATGAAAGTGAATTAAATTCAGGAGCAGAATATGTAAAAGCACCAATGAGTGGAATTGTATCTTATAGAGTAGACGGACTAGAAGAAATATTAACACCGAATAATTTTGGGGCACTTAGTAAAGAATATTTAGAAGGACTTGACCTAAAAACAGGAAAGATAGTTGCGACAAATGAGGAATGTGGTAAAGTAATAGACAATTTTACTTGTTATATTGCAACAATAACTTCATCAGAAGAAGCAAAACAAGCAAAGGTAGGAGATAAAGTAAAGGTAAGATTATCAAATAATACACAAGTAGGAGCAGAAATAACAAATATAATAAATGAAGAAGATGAAGATATAATAATTATATTAAAACTTAAAAATCAAATAGAAGAACTAATAAACTATAGAAAAATAACATTTGATTTAATATGGTGGGATGCTAGTGGATTAAAAGTGCCAAATCAAGCAATTGTTAAAATAAATGATTTAGATTATGTAGTAAGAAATAGAGCTCGGATATTTAAGCAAAACATTAGTTAAATTAAAAAAGCAAGGAGAGAAATATTCGATTGTTGAAGCTTATAAAAATGAGGAGTTAAGAGAATTAGGACTTTCTGACAAAGAAATTGCAAATTACAGAAAAATTTCAATTTATGATGAAATATTAATTAATCCAAATCTAGAAAAAATAGAATAAATATTACAAAAATATTACAAAAGCATTAAAAATCAATAACATTAATAAAAAATATTGACAAAAATGACAAAAAAGTAGATACTTATAACTATAAACAAAGGAAGTAAATTTAGGAGGTTTTTTTATGTCAGGAGCTTTAATGAATAAAGTATGGGATTTATTTGGAATGGACTCAGCAGAGCCAGAGGAATATGAAGATGAGAATGTATATGATTATGATGAAGAACAAGAAGAGGTAGAAGATAAGAAAATATTTGGAAGAAAAAATAAAGTTGTAAATATGCCACAAGCAAATGCTATTCAAATGGTTATATCACAACCAACTACATTTGAACAATCAGATGAAATATGTAGTTTCTTAAAAGAAAAAAAATCTGTAATTGTTAATTTAGAATATGTGAATAAAGATGTTGCAAGAAGAATAGTAGACTTTATTAGTGGTGGAGTATATGCATTAGATGGATATATACAAAAAGTATCTAATTCTATCTTTTTAGTTGCACCATCAAATTATGAAATTACAAATGAAATGGCAAGAGAAGAAATGAAGAACAAACTTTCTGTTTCATGGTTAAAAAATAATGGGGTAAACTAATATCCATAAGGAGGAAAATATGATAACACCATTAGATATAGAAAACAAGAAATTTTCAAAACAAATGATGAATGGGTATAGTGTTGAAGAAGTTGATGATTTTTTAGATGATTTAACAGCTGATTATTCAACAAATTATAAGGAAATAACAGAATTAAAATCTAAAGTTGAAGAATTGAAACAAAGCTTAGAACACTATAAAAAAATAGAAGAAACATTACAAAATACATTAGTAATGGCTCAAGCTACTGCAGAAGATGTAAAAAATGTAGCTAAAAAGCAGGCAGACCAAATAATTAGTGAGGCAAAAGGTGTAGCTGCACAACAAGTAAGTGAATTTGATAATGAAATAACAATGAAAAGAAAAGAGCTAGAAGATATAAAAAAACAATTTGATATATATAAAGCTAAAATGGAATCACTATTAATATCTCAATTAGAATTATTAAAAGACATTAATAAAGAAGATGTATAATAAAATACAAATACAAAAGAAAAAAGACTATCTGTTTAGATAGTTTTTTTACATTTAGTATGTTATCTAATATTTATATTTTTAGTCTAATAATATAAAAAAATAAAGAAATATATTACAAAAAAGGAACAATATTACAGAACTGTTAAATATATGTTACATTTCGGTTAATACTATTGACCGTTAGGAAAAAAAAGAATAAAATGGGATTATCTTAAGAAGGGTGAATTATGAGAATTATAGGTGGAAAAGCAAGAGGTACGAAACTATATACATTAGAAGGTAATGATACTAGACCTACATTAGATAGAGTAAGAGAATCATTATTTAACATAATCCAAAGCCAGGTACCAGATTGCATATTCTTAGATTTGTTTTCTGGAAGTGGTGCAATAGGCTTAGAAGCAATTAGCAGAGGAGCAAAAAAAGCTATATTATGTGATAAGTCAAAAAAAGCTATTGAAATAATTAAGAAAAATATAGAAAAAACACATTCAGAAGGTTTTGTAGAACTATATAATATGTCTTTTGAAGAACTAATAAAAACAAAATTAGGAGAAAAAGTTGATATTGTATATATAGATCCACCATATAAAACTAAATTTGTTTATAACTCAGTTAAACTTATAATAGAACAAAAATTACTAAAAGAAGAATCACTAATTATTATAGAAACAGATGAAGAAGAAAGAATAAAAAGTGAAATAAATGATTTACCAGTTAAAATAATAGATCAAAGAAAATATGGTCGAGCATATCTTATTTTTTTAGAAACAAAATAAGATAAATAAGAAAGGGGTAAAACCATGGAAATATTTACATTACTAGAAACATTAGAAGATTTATTAGAAGGTAGTAGAAATCTTCCATTCTCAGCAAAGGGAATAGTAGATAAAGAGGAAATGCTAGATTTAATAAAAGAAATCAGAATAAAACTTCCAGATGAACTAAAACAAGCTAAATGGGTAAAAGAAGAAAGACAACGTATATTAGTTGAAGCTCAAAAGGAAGCAGATGGAATAGTAAAAGAAGCAGAAAATAGAATAATAGCAATGATAGACGAACATGAAATTACTAGAAAAGCATATGACCAAAAAACAGAAATTATAGAAACAGCAAATGAAATGTCAAGAGAAATATCAAAAGGAACAAAAGAATATGCAGACAGTCTATTAGAAAATACAGAAAATGTATTAAATGATACATTAGATAAGTTAGGAACAAATATGACAGAAGCTCTAAATTTAATGCAAATTTCTTTAGAAGATACAATAAAAACTATTCAAAATAGCAGAAAAGAATTAAAATAGAAAATCGAAAGTCAGATGTAAAAAGTCAAAACAAACAAGACTTTTGAATCTGGCTTTTTAAGAATGTAGAATAAAAGAAAGGATTTAAAAAACATGGCAAAAAAAAGAAGATATAAAAAAAGAAAAAAAACAGCATCAAAAATAGATGTAACAATAATAACTTTAATTGTAGTAAGTATCCTTTTGGCTGTTCTAATTTATACTAAATCTGGAGTTGTAGGATTAAAATTAAGTCAGATACTTCGGAGGAATGATGGGAATTATGCAATATGTACTTCCAATTGGTATGTTTGCTGTTAGTATAAAGATTGCATGTGATGGAACAGAAGAATTATCATCAAAACTGATACAATATGGAATTGCAATAATTTGTCTTTCTGTAGTATTTAGTGTTTTTCAAATTTCATCAGGTGAATTACAATCATCTAAAGAAATATCAGAAATAGTAAAAGATGCATATAGTTTTGGAGAGCAAGGAAAAGGTGGGGGCGCAATTCGGAGCAGTTGCTGCTGTTCCACTTGCAAAACTTCTAGGAGATATAGGTGCAGTTATATTTTGCATAGGTTTGTCTGTTATATTACTTGTATTTACATTTGGAATAAATTTATCAGATATAATTAATAATATAATGGATAAGATAGAAGAAAAAAAGCAAGAAAGATTTGAACAAAAAGAACAATTAGCAAAAGAAAGAAAAGATAATATAAAAGAAGAAACACCAGCACAAAGAAGAAAAAGACAAAGAGAAGAAAGACGAGCTAAACAACAAGAACTTGCAAAACTAGAAGAAGAAAAAAATCCAATGGATAATCAAATAAAAATAAATTTCGGTGGAAGGATTATGGATAATGATCCAGAAGAAAAAGTAGGATTGAAAAAGTATGACCATTCAGGAGAAGATTTAGAACCACTAACCAAAAGAACTAAACAACAAAAGTTAAATAGCAAAGAACAAGCAAATGATCCAGATGTAATAGATAGTAATTTATTCAAAGATGTAGAAGAACAAAGAGAGGAAAAGAAAAAGGCAGTATTGCAACTAGAACATAGTCAAATTGTAGAAGATGAACATTATGAATATCCTCCAGTAGAAATTTTGAGTAAGCCAACTAAAAAAACATTAAAAGGTGGAGCAAAAGCTCTAACTGATACTGCAACAAAATTACAAAAAACATTATACAGTTTTGGCGTATCAGCCAAAGTAGAAAATGTATCAGTAGGACCAGCAATAACAAGATATGAACTAAAACCAGCAGAAGGAGTAAGAGTTAGTAAAATAGCAAACTTAGCAGATGATATTGCACTTAACTTAGCAGCTCAAACAATTAGAATAGAAGCACCGATTCCAGGAAAACAAGCAGTTCGGAATCGAAGTACCAAACAAAGAAAAAGAAGCAGTACATTTAAGAGAAGTATTAGACAGTAAAGAATTTAAAGAAGATAAATCAAAACTAAGTATTGCACTTGGAAAAGATGTAGCAGGAAATATTCAATTAGCAGATATAGCCAAAATGCCACATGTGTTGATTGCAGGTTCAACAGGTTCAGGAAAAAGTGTGTGTATAAATACAATTATTACAAGTATAATTTACCATGCAAAACCAAGTGAAGTGAAATTTGTTATGGTCGATCCAAAAGTAGTTGAATTATCAGTTTATAATGGAATCCCACATTTATTAATTCCAGTTGTAACAGATCCAAGAAAGGCAGCAGGAGCATTAGCATGGGCAGTACAAGAAATGGATGATAGATATAATAAATTTGCTAGTAAAGGTGTGCGTGATTTAAAAGGTTATAATAAAGCAATAGAAAAAGAAAATGAAGCAGGAAAACTGCCACAAATAGTTATAATTATAGACGAGTTAGCAGACTTGATGATGGTTGCGAAAAATGATGTAGAAGATGCAATATGTCGTTTAGCACAAAAAGCAAGGGCGGCAGGAATGCATTTAGTAATTGCAACTCAAAGACCATCAGTAGATGTAATAACAGGATTAATAAAAGCTAATATTCCATCTAGAATTGCATTTGCAGTATCATCACAAGTGGATTCTAGAACTATATTAGATAGTATAGGTGCAGAAAAACTATTAGGAAAAGGAGACATGTTATATTTTCCATCAGGAGCACCAAAACCATCGAGAGTTCAAGGAGCATTTGTATCTGATGAAGAAGTAGAAAAAATTGTAGACTTTATAAAATCAAATGGAACAGCAACTTATAGTGAAGATATATTAGAAAGTATAGAAAACAGTAATAAAACAGATAAAGAATTATCACAAGAACAAACACAAGAAGATGATACAGATCCATTTTTAATGGATGCGATTCAAACAGTTGTAGAAACCGGACAAGCGTCAACATCATTTATCCAAAGAAGATTTAAAGTAGGATATGCAAGAGCAGGAAGAATTATTGATCAAATGGAAGAAAGAGGAGTAATTTCAGGATATCAAGGAAGTAAACCAAGAGAAGTGTTAATGACAAAAGAAAGATTAGAAGAACTAAAAATGGAAAAGACAGAATAATAAAAATACATAAAAATAAAAAGAAGGGAGAGAAAATTTGCAAAAGAAAAATGATAATTTTTTAGATAAAATAGTGAAAAAAGATTATAACAATCAGTTAGAAAAAGTTTTAGAAAAAAAATATTTCGAAGAAAATGTAAAAAATATTCTCCTTTCTATATTATACAAAATAGAAACATCATATAAAGATTATAAACAAGTAAAACAAAATGTAGAAACAAAAGATGAATTTATAGAAAATATAATAAATAATATACAAAGAAATTGTGATGATATTAAACTAGTAAAACCACACTCAGAAGAAAGCAAGATAATTGGAAATAAGACATTTTTAGTAGAAAAAAAGAAAAAAAGAATTATATGCTATCATATGGAAAGAAAATTATTATATTGTATTTCAAAAATAAGTAAAAAAGATAAGATTGTAAAAAACAAATATTTTCTTGTTAATGAAACACTATCTAATTTAATAAATACAGGAAACAACATAAATACAGTAGAGGCTATAAGAGACTTTAATGGATATTCATGGACTACTATACCACAAGAAATTGAAAGTATAGAGCATAATTTAATTTATCAAAATTTACTTATATTAGTAGGATGTAATTTTTTAAATAAATGGATAAATAATGAAGAAGTAATGTTAGATTATATGGAGTTATTTCAAGAAAAAATGGAAAGAAGATATGGCAAAAGGAATTCAAATGATTTTATAGAATTGCTTAAAAAAATATCCATTTTAATTGAAGCAAAATTTGATAGTAAAAAGAAGGAAAAGATATTAAAATTAAAAGAAGAAGTAGAAGATGAATTAGAGAAACTGGAAGATAATGAGGAATTTGTAGAAGAAATAACAAGGAAAAAAAGAAAAATAGCTAATGAAATAAAAATGATAGATGAAACACTTAATAATAAAGATATGATACAAAAAGAATATATAAGAAGAAATGAGAACTTACCTTTAGAAGAAAAAATATTTAGCATAAGAATATTATCTAAATTGATGGTAGATGAAAGAGATGAAAAAATACAAGAACTAGAAAAATTAAATCAGTTATTAAATCCACAAAAATTTGTAAAGTACAAAAAAAGTTTTGAAGAAAAAGAAAAATATTTAGAAATATTAAATACAAGTGATATTCAAGAAGATATTAATAATTTAAAACTTAAACTACAAAAAGTATTTTTACAGTGTTTTAAAATAAAAATAGAAAAAGCAGATAATAAGCAAGACGTTTTGAAACTTATTTATGAACTAAGATACTATTTTCTTCTACCTTATGATTATAACAATATGATTTATCAAGTAGAAGAATTAAGAGAAGGAATAAAAGAATTAGAGAAATTATTATTAAAAAAAGCACATCATCAAAAAGTCATTGAGACATTTTCAAAACGAGAAGACATCGATTATGAATTACTAAAGAGCATTTTTTGTACTAGAAGTATAAATCTAGAAGATATATATATAAAATTATCAAAAGAGAAAGACAAATTTTTTATTCACACTTTTGATGGAAATAGTTTTGAAGAAAAAGTAGAAATAGAAAATATAGAAAACTTAAATAAAAAAGATTTACAAATTAGATTAAATAAAAAAGTAAAAGCTTTTTATTAAGAAATATTAGAACAAGGAAGGAGATTGAATTATGAAAATAACATTTTTAGGGGCTACTAGAACTGTTACAGGATCTAACTTTTTAGTAGAAGCTGCAGGAAAGAAATTCTTGGTAGATTGTGGAATGTGGCAAGGAAAGGCAGAAATAGAAGAACAAAATGGGGAGGATTTTAAATTTGATCCATCACAAATTGATTTTATGCTATTAACACATGCACATATTGATCACTCAGGAAGAATTCCTAAACTATATAATGAAGGATTTAAAAATAAAATATATGCCCATAAAGCAACTTGTGATTTATGTACCTTAATGTTGCCAGATAGCCGGACATATTCAAGAAATGGAAAATGAATGGAAAAATAGAAAAAGAAAGAGGAAAGGTCAAGAAGAAATCCCACCTTTATATACTGCTCAAGATGCTGCTAAATCACTTGAAATATTTGAACCTGTACAATATGATGAAATTATAGAAATAACTCCAGAAATTCATGTAAGATTTAATGATGCAGGACATATGTTAGGTTCTAGTATAATTGAACTTTGGGTAAAAGAAGATGGGAAAGAAACAAAAACAGTATTTACAGGAGATATAGGAAATAATGATATACCATTATTAGATTCACCAACAATGATAGAAGATACAGATTATTTAGTAATGGAATCAACATATGGAAGCAGACTACATTTAAGAAATGATGAAAAAGCAAAATTATTTTTAGATATAGTATCAGAAACATTAGATAATGGGGGAACAGTTGTAATTCCATCTTTTGCAGTAGGAAGAACGCAGGAGATATTATATGAAATAAATAAATTAAAAGATATAATTCAAGATGAAGATTTTAAAAGAAAATATCAAACATTAATGAAAGCATCAGTTTTTGTAGATAGTCCTCTTGCAATATCTGCAACAGAAGTGTTTAGAGAAAATATGAACCTATTTGAACCAGAAGTACAAGAAGAAATGATGAAAGGAGATAATCCATTAGAATTTCCAGGGCTACAATTTACAAGGACAGCAGATGAATCTAAAGCATTAAATGAAGATGATAGACCAAGTATCATTATATCTGCTAGCCGGAATGTGTGAAGTGGGAAGGATAAAACATCATTTAAAACACAATATATGGAATCCTAAATCAACAATTCTTTTTGTTGGATATCAAGCACCAGGAACATTAGGATATAGTATAGTAAATGGTGCAAAAAAAGTTAAGATATTTGGAGAAGAGTTTGCTGTAAATGCTAGAGTAGAGTATATTGAGGGATATTCTGGTCATGCTGATCAAGAAGGATTAATGAACTTTATTTATTCTTTTGTGAATAAACCAAAACATATATTTTTAGTACATGGAGAACCAGAGTCTCAAGATATATTTAAACAAAAGGTAGAAGATGAAACAAATATACCAGTAACTATACCAGAATTTGGTGAAACTTACGACATTAGTGATGAGATAAAGATGACACATAAAATAGAAAGAAAAATTCCAAAAACTATGAAATCAGAAATATTAGAAAGACTAGAAAAATTAAAGTTAGAACTAAAAGATATGGATGAATATGTAAGACAAGATGTTACTGATGAAAACTTAACAGATGTAGATATATATAGAATTAATGAAAAAATAAAAGACTTAGAAAAACAAATAGCAAATATTATTGAAGGATAAGAAGGAGAAAAAATGGAAAACAAATATTTAAATGAAGCTATAATAGGAAATAAAAATATGCTTGCAACTTTAACAGGAAAAGGTGAATTACAAAGATTATATTTTCCATGTAAAGACAACAAACAATATATAAATTTTTTTCATACAGGAGTAAAAATAAATAATTCAGACTTAATTTATTTGCATAATGATATTAATAATGTATATAAACAATATTATGATACAGACACAAATATTTTAAATACAGAGGTAACAAATACTTATTTTAATTTAAAAGTAGTACAAACAGACTTTTTTATGATGAAAGAAAATGTCTTAGTTAAAAAATATATTTTCTTAAATGAAGGTAAAATTGATTTGGACACAAAATTTTATATTCATTCTGAATTATTATCTGATCAAAATAATTGTGTTGGTTGTAAAATAATAGATGGAGGAATGTTACAATATGCACATGACTTTGCAGTATCTACGTTTGCAAAAGGACAACCTATTTTAAATCATCAAATAAATGGAAGTAAAGAGACAATAAAAAGAGGAGAAATAAAAGATAAAGACTATATAGGAATGTCAAAAGACTCTAGTATAAGTTATGATTTAGGAATTATAAAGCCACAAGACAAAAAAGTTTTAGAAATTTGTATATTAATTGATGAAAACAAAAATGTGTCAGATATGGAAAATGAAATTGATAGAATAAAGAAAATAGACATAAATAAAGAATATGCAAACACAAAAGCATATTGGAGAAAATATGTGAAAAATCATAATGGTTTAAATTTAAAAGAACCAAAAAATAGTTATGAAGAAAGAATATTTGAAATTTACAAAAGAAGTATATTACTATTTCCACTTTTAACCAATTATGAAACAGGTGGGATAATTGCATCACCAGAGATTGATGAAAATTTTACAAAATGTGGAAGATATGCATATTGTTGGCAAAGAGACGCAGTATTTATAACAAAAGCAATGGACATAATAAAAATGGAAAAGGAAACAGAAAAATTTTATAAAAGCTTTTGTAAAAAAACACAAAGTAAAAATGGAATGTGGGAACAAAGATTTTTCACAGATGGAAAATTAGCACCATCATGGGGATATCAAGTAGATGAAACAGCAAGTGTAGTTTTTGGAGTATATGAACATTATAAATATACAAAACAAGAAAAATTTTTAAAAGATAATTTAAAAATGTGTGAAAAAGCAGTAGATTTCTTGAAAAAATACGTAGAAGATTGGTTAGGAATTCAAGCAAAAGAAGAACATGACAAAGATAAAGTAAAAGAAGAAATTGAAAATAGTATGTCTAGAAAAGAACATAAATATCACGTTAGCTATGATTTATGGGAGATGTGTGAAGGAATACACTTATATTCATTAGCTAGTATTTATACAGCATTAGACCGTATGATTCAAATATATGATATACTAGGTAAAGATATATCAAACTTTGAAAATAACAGGTTAAAAGAAGAAAAAGTTAAAAAAAGCCAAAAAGAAATGGAAAAAATCCAAACAGAAATAAAGAAATATATAAATGAAAATTTATATGATGAAAATAAAAAATGTTATGTCAGAAATGCAGAAGACAAGAAAATGGACATAAGTATTTTAGGTGCTATTACACCATTTAATGTATTTAAACCAAAAGAAAAGAAAATAAGAAATACAATAGAAAATATTAATTTACACCTAAGAACATACACAGGAGGATATCAAAGATTTGAAAATGATGAATATCTAAATGGTAATCCATGGCCAATTGCAAACCTTTGGATGACTTTATACTATTTAGAAACAGGAGAAAAGAAAAAAGCAAAAGAAACATTTGATTTTGTTGTAAAAACTGTGGGTAAACACTATTTTATTGGAGAACAAGTTGATAATAACACTTTAAAACCAAACTGGGTAATAGGACTTGGTTGGTCACATGCAATGTTTATAATTGTATTGGAAAAATTATATCAAAACAAAAAATAGTACTTGTAAAGTAATACCTTTTGGTATACAATAATAAAAGCCAAGCAAAAGGCTAAAACAAAAATTAAGGAGGAATTTTTATGTCAGTAAAAATAGGAATTAATGGATTTGGAAGAATAGGAAACTTATCATTCCAAGCAGCGTTAAAAAAAGAAGGAGTAGAAGTTGTAGCAATAAATGACCCATTTATAACAGCAGACTATATGGCATATATGACAAAATATGATACAGTACATGGAAAATTTGAAGGAACTGTAGAAGGAAAAGATGGAATATTAAAAGTTAATGGAAAAGAAATAAAAGTATATAATGAAATGGATCCACATAACATACCATGGGGAGAAATAGGTGTAGATTATGTATTAGAATGTTCAGGTGTGTTTACAACATTAGAAAAAGCACAGGCTCATATTGATGCAGGAGCTAAAAAAGTAATAATAAGTGCACCATCAAAAGATGCTCCAATGTTTGTTATGGGAGTAAATAATGAAGAATATGATCCAAGTATGAATATTGTATCAAATGCATCATGTACTACAAACTGTTTAGCACCACTTGCAAAAGTAATAAATGATAATTTTGGAATTAAAGAAGGGTTAATGACAACAGTACATGCAACAACAGCAACACAAAAAACAGTAGATGGAGCTTCTAAAAAAGACTGGAGAGGTGGAAGAGCAGCAGCTGCAAATATTATTCCATCATCAACAGGAGCTGCAAAAGCAGTTGGAAAAGTAATACCATCTTTAAATGGAAAACTAACTGGAATGGCGTTTAGAGTACCAACTGTAGATGTATCAGTAGTTGATTTAACATGTAATTTAGAGAAACCTACAACTATGGAGGAAATATGCAAAGTTATGAAACATGCATCTGAAAATGAATTTAAAGGAATTATCGAATATGTAGAAGATCCAGTAGTATCATCAGATTTTGAAACAGATCCACATACATCAATATTTGATAGTACAGCAGGAATTCAATTAACAGATACATTTGTAAAATTAGTAGCTTGGTATGATAATGAATGGGGATATTCAAACAAATTAGTTGATTTAGCATGTTATATTGCTTCAAGAGGATAAAGATAATAACCAAATATAAATTATAGTAAATAAAAAAGAATACTTAAGAATACTTGAAAAGTATTCTTTTTTAATATAAAATAAATTTATTAAAACTAAGGAGGAAGAAGATGAAAAAAGAAAATGGAATTACAATACTAGCTTTAGTAGTAACTATTACAGTAATGTTAATATTGGCAGGGATAACTTTAGGAACAATGAATAATAGTGATGAAAGTTTAATAGATAAAACAAATCAAGAAGCGATGAGTGCAAAAAGAGAAAGCATAATTGAAAAAATTGAAGCAGATTTATATACTGAGAAAGTAAAAACAGGAAAGAAACCAAATAAAGAAAAATTAAAACAGATAATAAAAGATTATGGAACAATTAATAATGATGCTGATAGTTTTACAACATCTGATGGAATTGAAATACAATTTAATGAGATAGTAGGTTGGGAAAATTAGGATAGAAGCACAGCAAAAATATAAAAAGAACACTTGAAAAGTGTTTTTTTTTGATGTAAAATAGGAATATCTTATAAAAAATGAAAAATTGTATAAAATAAGAAAAGAAAGTAAATTTTAGGAGGAAATCGGAATGAATAAAAAGACAATTAGAGATATTGATTTAAAAGGAAAAAAAGTTTTAGTTAGATGCGATTTTAATGTTCCAATGGATGAACAACAAAATATAACAGATAATACTAGAATAGTTGCAGCTTTACCTACTATAGAATATTTATTAGAACAAAATTGTGCAATAATACTTTGTTCACATTTGGGAAGACCAAAAGGAGAAGTTAAGCCAGAATTTTCATTAAAACCAGTTGCAAAAGAATTATCAAAATTACTTAATAAAGAAGTTATTATGGCTAAAGACGTAATAGGGGAAGATGCAAAAACAAAAGCTATAGATTTAAAACAAGGACAAATAATGCTACTTGAAAATGTAAGATTTCATAAAGAAGAAACAGAAAATGATCCAGAATTTAGTAAACAATTAGCATCAATGGCAGAAGTGTATGTGAATGATGCTTTTGGTTCAGCACATAGAGCTCATAGTTCAACAACAGGTGTGGCTTCATATTTACCAGCAGTATCAGGATTTTTAATTGAAAAAGAACTAAAATTTTTAGGAAATGCTATAAATAACCCTAAAAGACCATTTGTAGCAATATTACGGAGGTGCAAAAGTTTCTGATAAAATAGGTGTAATAGACAGTTTATTAGATAAAGTAGATACATTAATAATTGGTGGAGGAATGGCATATACATTTTTTAAAGCACAAGGATATGAAGTTGGAAAATCAATTTGTGAATTAGATAAATTAGAACTAGCAACACAATTAATGCAAAAAGCAGAAAAAAATAATGTAAAATTATTATTACCAATAGATACAAAAGTTGGTAAAGAATTTAAGCCAGATACAGAAAGTAAAACTGTAAAATGTACACAAATACCAGCAGAATGGGAAGGCTTTGATATTGGAGAAGAAACAATAAAGATGTTTTCAGAAGAATTAAAAAGAGCAAAGACAGTGGTATGGAATGGTCCTTTAGGCTTATTTGAATTTGATCAATTTGCGATAGGAACAAATGAAATTGCTAAAGTATTATCACAAATAGATGCAACAACAATTATAGGTGGTGGAGACTCTGCAGCAGCAGTAAAAAAAGCTGGATTAGAAGATAAAATGACTCATATTTCTACAGGTGGAGGAGCCTCATTAGAGTTTTTAGAAGGAAAGAAATTACCTGGTATTGAATGTCTTTTAGATAAATAAAACAAAAAATAAAAGGAGAAAATATATGCGAAAAAAAGTAATTGCAGGAAACTGGAAAATGAATATGCTTCCAGGCAAAACAATTGAATATATTGATCAATTGGCTAAAAAAGTTGAACAATCACAAAAAGAAGTGATTCTATTTGTGCCATATACAGATTTATTTTATGCTCTTTTAACAGTACAAGGAACAAACATTAAAGTAGGTGCTCAGAACATGCATTTCGAAGATAATGGGGCTTATACAGGAGAAGTTTCTGGACCAATGCTAAAAGTTATTAATGTAGAATATGTTCTTATAGGACATTCAGAAAGAAGAAAAAATTTTTCTGAAACAGATGAAATAGTTAATAAAAAATTAAAAGCAGCATTAAGAAATGGATTAAAACCAGTTATATGCATAGGTGAATCATTAGAACAAAAGGAAAATGGAAAAACATTAGAAGTAGTAACAAATCAAATAGAACTTGCTTTGAATGGACTAACAGAACAACAAGTTGAAAATACAATAATAGCATATGAACCAATTTGGGCAATCGGTACAGGGAAAACAGCAACAAAAGAAGAGGCAAATAATACTATTAAAGAAATTAGAAATAAAATTGAAAAAATATATGGACATACTGTAGCATCTAAGGTTATAATACTATATGGTGGAAGTGTAAAAAGCAATAATGCAAAAGAATTATTTGAAATGTCTGATATAGATGGAGGATTAGTTGGTGGAGCCAGCTTAGATCCAGATGAATTTAGTAAAATAATAAATTATGATAAATAAAAAGGATGGTATAATAATGAAAGATAAATTAACAATGCTAATGATATTAGATGGTTTTGGAGATAACACTAATAGAGACGGAAATGCAATAAAATTAGCTAAGACACCTAATATTGATAAACTAATGAAAAAATATTCAAATACAGAAATAAATGCAAGTGGATTAGCAGTAGGATTACCAGAAGGACAAATGGGAAATTCAGAAGTAGGGCATACTAATATAGGTGCAGGAAGAATAGTATATCAAGAATTAACAAGAATTACAAAATCAATAGAAGATGGAGATTTCTTTACAAATAAAGAATTTATTGCTGCTATTGATAATTGTAAAAAAAATAATTCTAAATTACACATATTAGGACTAGTATCAGATGGAGGAGTTCATAGCCATATACGTCATTTATATGGGTTATTAGAAATGGCAAAAAGAAGAGATTTTGAAGATGTGTATGTTCATTGCTTTTTAGATGGAAGAGACACACCACCTGCATCAGCAGAAAGTTATATTATAAAATTACAAGATAAAATGACAGAAAAGAAAATAGGAAAAATAGCAAGTATATCAGGAAGATTTTATGCTATGGATAGAGATAAGAGATGGCAAAGAGTGCAAAAATGTTATGATGCACTAGTAAAAGGAGAGGGAAATAAAGCTACAAGTAGTATAAAAGCTATTGAGGATTCATATCAAAAAGAGGTATTTGATGAATTTGTAGAACCAACTGTAATTTGTAATGGAAAAGAACCAGTAGCAACTATTGGAAAAAATGATTCTGTTATTTTCTTTAACTTTAGACCTGATAGAGCAAGAGAAATTACTAGAAGTTTAGTGGATCCAGAGTTTAATGAATTTGATACTAAGAAAGATTTAGGATTGTATTTTGTATGTTTTACAAATTATGATGAAACTATGCCAAATGTACACATTGCATTTAAAAAAGAACCAATAAAAAACACATTTGGAGAATATATAAGTAATAAAGGATATACACAATTAAGAATAGCTGAAACTGAGAAATATGCACATGTTACATTTTTCTTTAATGGTGGAGAAGAAAAACAATATCAAGGAGAAGATAGAATATTAGTGCCATCTCCTAAAGTAGAAACATATGATTTAAAACCAGAAATGAGTGCATATGAAGTAACTGATAAAGTATTAGAAGCAATAAAAGAAGATAAATATGATGCAATTATATTAAATTATGCAAATACAGATATGGTTGGGCATACAGGAAGTTTAACAGCAGCAATAAAGGCAGTGGAAGCAGTTGATGAGTGTGTAGGTAAAGTAGTAAGCCTAGTAGAAGAAAAACAAGGAAATCTAATAATAACTGCAGATCATGGAAATGCAGAGCAAATGATAGATTATCAAACAGGAGAACCACATACAGCACATACAACAAATCCTGTACCAGTCATATTAGTAACAAGCAATAAAGATTTGAAATTAAAATCAGGTGGAAAATTAGCAGATTTAGCACCAACAATGCTTGATTTAATGAATTTAGAAAAACCAGAGGAAATGACTGGTGAAAGTTTATTAGATAGGAAATAAAAGGGATATGTTGAATCATACAAAAAAGATAAAAGAAATATATGAGGATATTCAAAAAAGATTATTTTATATGATTCCTGAAAAGTGGGATAAACTATATCTTTATAGTTCAGTAATAGATATGCCAGATGGTCAGCAAACAGGTGAATTATATTTTTATTATATTCCAAAAGGAATATTAAAAAAGAAACCTGTAAATGTTTATGAAATTCCAAATAAATTTAACTTAGAAGAAGATGAATATATAAGGTTAGTAAAAGTCTTGTATAATAAAATAAAACTTCTAAGAGATGAATTCAAAAAGACGGAAACAGGATCACTATGGTCTAATATTACAATAATAATTGAAAATTTGAAATTTAAAGTAGAATATAATTATGAAGATTTAGTAGGTAGTGATTTTAATAGTTATGAAAGACATGTAATATGGAGATATAATTATTTAGGAATTGGAGGAGCACAAGTAAGTAAAAAAGAAAAAGAAATATTAGATAGATACATACTTGGAGCCAAAACTTTATCTAGAAAAGAACATTATGAAGCAGGAATATATATTAAAGATGTTGAAAATCTAATAGGATATAATACCGAAGAAAATAAAAATGATATAGAATATATGGAAAATAAAGAGCATAAACAAAAGAAAAATCAAATATTGTTATTAGAAGAAGAATTAAAAAAAATGAAGTTTGAAAATAAAAAATGAAAAATGTTATTAAATTTAGGATAAATCCTAAACAATATAAATAAATGTAAAATAAAACTAATAATTGAAAGGAGCAAAACAAAAATGATTTATTCAAAAGAATTAGAAGGAATGTGTAAAGTAGCAAAGGGAGTAGACCATGGACCAGCACCAATTCCAGAAGAAGGAAAATGGGTAAAAGCAAAGGAAATAAAAGATATTTCTGGATTAACACATGGTATTGGATGGTGTGCACCACAACAAGGAGCATGTAAATTAACTTTAAATGTAAAGGATGGAATTATTCAAGAAGCATTGATTGAAACTGTTGGATGTTCTGGTATGACACATTCAGCAGCAATGGCAGGTGAAATTTTAACAGGAAAAACAATTCTTGAGGCTTTAAATACTGACTTAGTATGTGATGCTATTAATACTGCAATGAGAGAATTATTCTTACAAATAGTATATGGTAGAACACAAACAGCATTCTCAGAAGGAGGTCTTCCAGTTGGAGCAGGACTTGAAGATTTAGGAAAAGGACATACATCACAAGTTGGAACAATTTATTCAAGTACATTAAAAGGTCCAAGATATTTAAACCTTGCAGAAGGATATATAGTTGAAATTGGGTTAGATAAAGACGATCAAATAATAGGATATAAATATGTTCATTTAGGAAAAATGATGGATAACATCAAAAAAGGAATTGATCCTAAAGAAGCTATTGAAAAGGCTTCTGGTACATATGGAAGATTTGATGAAGCTGTTAAAAAAATAGATCCAAGAGAAGAATAAAAAATATTTTGGATAAAAACAACAATTTAAGAATATTATGAATAAATAGGAGGAATAAAAATGGCAGTAACATTTGAAAGTTATGAAAGAAGAATAGACCAAATTAAACCAGTGATGGAAAAATACGGAATAAAAGATTTTGAAGATGCATTAAAAATATGTACAGATAAAGGATTTAATCCATATGAAATAGTAAAAGGAGTTCAACCAATTTGTTTTGAAAATGCAGCTTGGGCTTACACTTTAGGTGCTGCAATTGCAATAAAAAAAGGATGTATAAAGGCGGCAGATGCAGCAAAGGCAATAGGTGAAGGATTACAAGCATTTTGTATACCAGGTTCTGTTGCAGATGATAGAAAAGTAGGACTAGGACATGGAAATTTAGCATCAATGTTATTATCAGAAGATACAAAATGTTTTGCATTTTTAGCAGGACA
>CAUBRZ010000013.1 GCA_958438515.1 uncultured Clostridium sp.
TAATTTTCTATTTATCTAATTTTATTATATCGTTTACATCATTGGAGCAAATAATCTTAAAATAGCTTGCCATAGTCCTTTAAATAAACCATTTTTTGCTTCTTTTTCATCTACTTTATGTGATTCTTTAAAGGAATCCTCAAAATCTTTTTTGATATCTTTTATTACATTTGTATCCTTCATATAAATACCACATTCAAAATGTAAATATAAACTTCTATAATCTAAGTTTATTGTTCCTACAGTTGCTATTTCATCATCGGATAAAAATACTTTGCTATGTACAAAACCATTCGTATAAGTATAAATTTTTACTCCACCTTTAATTAATGTATAAAAATAAGAAGAGGTTAAATCATATACAATTTTTTTATCGGGTATTCCAGGAACAACAATTCTGACATCTACTCCTCTTCTTGCAGCTAAGATTAAACTATTTATCATATCTGTATCAATAATTAAATAAGGTGTATAAATATAAACATACTTTTTCGCTTGATTGATAATATTTAGATAAATATCTTCGCCGGTTATAACATCATCTAATGGACTTTCCCCATAAGGTACAACGAAACCATTTTCCTTATACTTTTCAGTAAAATTATATTTGTATTTATTATAATCATTATCTTCTTTTTTAAATGAATTCCACATTTCTAGAAACATAACAGTAAAATTCCAAACAGCTTCACCTTTTATCCTAATTCCATTATCTTTCCATACTCCTAATTTACTATTTATATTTATATATTCATCTGAAATATTAATTCCACCAGAAAAAGCAGTATGTCCATCAATTATCATCATTTTTCTATGATCTCTATTATTCATAATAATACCTGCAAATGGCGATAATTTATTAAATTGCATACATTTTATTCCATATTTTCCCAGTAACTTTGGATAATTACTAGGTAGCATAGCAAAAGAACCCATATCATCATATAATACTCTTACATCTAGTCCTGAATTTGCTTTTTCTTTTAATATATCTAAAATTTCTTGCCACATAGTACCATTATTAATAATGAAATATTCTATAAAAATAAATTTTTTGGCTTTTTTTAGTTCTTCTAACATAACAGGATAAACGTCATCACCAAGAGAATAATAGTTTATCTCATTGTTTTTCGTTACAGGAAATCCTGCAAATTCACTTATATATTTTAATTGTCCTAAATTTTTAGTATCGATTTCTTTTTTTATAAATTCATCTTGTATTAAGTATTTTTGACCATTTTCTATATTTTCATTAATATTCTTTAAAACTTTACTTCTTTTCATATTATTACTAAGTATGATATATAGAAGTGTTCCAATTAATGGAAAAAGCATAATCAGTAATATCCATATTAAATCGCTACTTAATCTTTTACTATACTTGATAATCATTAAAACAATTATAATACTAAGTAAACCATAAACTACTTGAATAATACTTATAAATTCTCCAAATTTTAAATATATAAATAATGTTAATAGAATTTGTATTAATAAACCTATTGCTACAACAATTCCTCTTTTTACTGCCATCCACATATTTTTTCTCCTCATACTAATTCATTTTTATATGTAATACTTTTATCTTCTTTATAAATAAACATTAATTTTGAGTTCTTATCTGTTCTTCCTTTATCAAAGGATAACGAATAAGTACATTACTATCTAGATTTTCTTTGTGCATATCAACTGCTGTTATTTGATGATTATCATATGTTGTATAATAATAAATTCCCTTATTTACATTACAGCAAGATGTATAAATTGTTATTTCAAATTTATCATCACCTAAATCACAGCATCCTCTTTGTTGATCAACGCTACCTAAAATGTGAAAAAATTGACTAACACTTGATTTTTCATCTTCTTTAGAAAAAGAATTTAATTTAGTATACGCTACTCTTATGAATCTTGATTGCGATGATAAATCACCTGGTAGACCTATTGCTCCCATTCCTCTACTATATAAACTTAGATCTAATTCTTTACTAAATTTATTCTCTGGAGATTTAGGTGATAAATACATATAATTATTTAAGGCAAACATTTGCTTATCAAAAGATGGATTATTAGTTAATACCCCTACTGGATTATCATATATTTTTATTCCATCAATAACAGACTCTACAGTTATTGATTGTGTGCTATCGGAAATAATCCAATGTAAGCTAGCTAATGGTAATTTATCACTAAATGGAGTATTTAACACATTCATTTTTTCAATCAAATTTCTAGCTTCATTTACATTTGAACATTGGCTTAAAATCCATGGTATCAGTTCAAATTGAGCAACATTATCTTTTCCTTCCTGTTTTTCTTTATAATGAGCATTTCCAACAAAATTTAAACCTGCTATTGCTAACCCTTTTTCGTTTATTGCATCGTAATATAATGGATAATCTTCAGTAACAAATGCCATTCCAATTATCGCATAATGACTCTTAATGTCATCTACTTCTCTAAATTTAAATTCAAAGTTTCTTGGTGTTATTGTTACTTCATCTCCATATGAAAATTCATAATCCAATGTTCTTCCAAAATAAAAATCTTTCGTTTTATAAGTTGCTGCTGTACACATATTCTTTCCCTTCTTTCTAATACTATTTCTTATCTTTTATATAACTCTCTTTCAAATTACTAATTCTTGTTAGGATTATATAATAAAAGGTAGATAATTTCAACTGGTTATCTACCCTACTTATTGTAATTTATAATTCCTTTGTTATTATTTATTCAACATTTTTAAGTGATTCTATCATATTTATCTTTTTTAGATTATAATGTGTAACTATATTTACGATAATAGTAAAAAATATAGTCATCAAAGCAGATATAACATAACTTAATATATCAACGTGCCTAATAAACATTATATAATCTGGCTCACAAGTAGATATAATGAAATGACTTAAATATGACCCAAACAATAAACCTATAGCAATTCCAATAATAGTTAATAAAACATTTTCCCTCGTAATATATCTATCTACCTCATTATGATAAAACCCTAATACTTTTAAAGTTGCAATTTCCCTTTTTCTTTCACTAATATTGATATTCGATAAATTATATAAAACGACAAAGGCTAGTAATGCTGCAGAGATAATTAAAATTGCTACAATAGAATCAATAGAGCCTAGCATACTATTGATATTTTCTTTTATATCTTCATTATTTACAATAGAAGTTATTTCATTTTTACTAATATACTTTTCATCAAATTGATTGCTATCATGTTCATTTAAATTATCAAAATCTATTAGAAAAGAATTTATTTTATAATTTTTAAATGTATTTTCATAAGTATTTTTATTGATATATAAATACTGGTTAATATAGTTTTTTATAATATGTTCTACAATAAGTTCATATTTATTATTTTCATCATCAAATAGTATAAGTTTATCTCCTAGATCTATATTTAAAAGAGTTGCAGTCTTTTCGCTAATAATTACCGAATTGTCGCTAGGAATTAAATTTGTATTATCCTTATCTTTTACACTATCTAATGTTATTACATCTCTTAATTCTTCATTATTATTTGCAACAATCATTGTCACTTCCTCAGTATTACCTTTATATCCAACTGTGATATTATCAATGTTAGTTTCTACTATTTTACGAATAGATTTTTCGTTTTTTATTTCTTGTTTTACCACATCATAATTCGTATTTTCTTTTAACATCACAATTTTTTCATAATTAAAAATATGTTCAAACTGATAATTTGTAACATCTTTTAAGGAATCTTTCAACCCAAATCCTGCTAATATTAAAGCAGTACATCCGGCAATTCCAAATAGTGTTGTAATTACTCGGCTTTTATATCTAAATATGTTTCTAACGGTTATTTTATTAGAAAAATTTAATCTTTTCCAAATAAACGGAATATACTCTAAAAGTATTTTCTTACCACTCTTTGGAGATTTAGGTCGCATTAAATTAGCAGGTACATTTTTTAGATTCTTTATGCATATAAATATTGCTGTACCACAAATACAAAAAACACATATTAAAAGACCAATAAAATTAAAAAGATTATTTGATTCATATATAAATTTTGGTATAAAAAATAATTTTTTATAAATATTCCAAATAACATAAGGGATTAAAACAGACCCTATCAATATCCCTAAAATACCACCAGTAATGGTCGCCAATAGTGAAAATACAATATATTTAGATGTTATATGAAAATTATTAAAGCCTAATGACTTTAAAGTTCCATTTTCAGTTCGATCTTCTTCAATCATTCTCATCATAGAAATAAGACTAACTAAAATGGCTACACAAAAGAATATAATCGGAAATACATTACCTAATTTGTTTAGATTATCACTAGCAATCACAAGGTCTTTATAAGAATCATTATCATTTCTATCAAATATGTACCATTTTGGCTTAATAAAATTACTCTCATCTAACTGTATTCCATATTGATTTGCTTCTAATATTTTTTCACCATAAAGTTCGCTATACCTAACATCTTGTCTTTCTTCTTTCATATTCTCTACAGAATCAATTACTTTACTAATAGTATCCAAATACTCATCACTATTTGTTACCATTTTTTTTGCTTGTTTTACTGTAATATAGATATTGGTAAATGCTTCTTCTTTGACTACTTCTTCATTTGCATAAGCATAATAATTAACTTTGCCATTTCCAAGGGTAGTTGTAGGTCTTTCAGTTGAAAAATATATTGGACTAATAACTGTACCAACAATTTTCTTTTTCTCATTCATAATTGTAATGGTATCATTTATTTTTAAATTGTTTTCTTCTAAAAGCAATTTATCAACAACAATTTCACTATTGTTACTAGGAAGTTTTCCATCACTCAAATAAACTTTGTTAATATTATTATTAAGTCCTATAATTCTTAAAACAAACTCCTTATTATCAAGTTCTAAATAGGTATCTTTGGTGTAAGTTCCTATTACTTCTTTTACATCATTTATTTTTTTTAATTCTTCTATATCATTATTAGTTAATCCTAAATTAGAAATAATTTCGATATCATAAACATTATTTTCGTCATAATAATTGTCTAATGTTTTTAACATATCAGGTCCACAAGACTGAATCCCCGTAAAAAAACCTACTCCTAAAAAAGCCATACAAAACAAGGAAAGAAACCTTTTATTATTATCTTTTATTTTCTTAAAAATATGTTTTAATAGTTTATTTTTCATCTTACCACTCAACATCCTCCACTCTTTTAGGATTTTTGTTTATGATAATTTCATCTACGCCACCATTTTTAAACTTAATTATTTTATCAGCAATCAAAGAAATAGCAGCATTATGTGTTATAATGATTACTGTCATTTTTTCCTTTCGGCAAGTATCTTCTAATAGTTTTAAAATTTGTTTTCCAGTTTTATAATCTAAAGCACCTGTTGGCTCATCACATAAAAGTAATTTAGGATTTTTAGCGATTGCTCGCGCTATAGCGACTCTTTGTTGTTCTCCCCCAGATAATTGAGCAGGAAAATTGTCCTTTCTTTTTCCTAATCCCACCTTATTTAAAATAGTGATAGGATCTAAATAATCTTTGCATAATTGAACTGCAAGTTCCACATTTTCTAATACTGTCATATTTTGAATAAGATTATAAAATTGAAAGACAAAACCTATATCATTTCTTCTATATTTAATGAGTTCTTTTTCTTTTAACTTATCTATTCTAACTCCATCAACTATAACTTTACCACCAGTTAATGTATCCATTCCTCCTAAAATATTAAGACAAGTTGTTTTCCCTGCACCACTTGGACCTAATATACAAACTAATTCTCCTTTTTCAATTTCAAATGAAGTATCCTTTAATGCTTTTATTTCTACTTCTCCCATTTGATAAATTTTATCTACTTTTTTAAATTCTATATAAGCCATAATTACATCTCCAATCTATTTAACAAATTACTATTTTATTTTTACTTTGTCAATTTATAACTTTCTTTTATCAATTCTTTTACTAACACCTTGTCCACTTTTCCGTCAATAATAATTGTATTCCAATGTTCCTTATTCATGTGATAAGCAGGTATTATATAATCATAAGTATTTCTTAATATATCAGAATAATTCGGATCTGTTTTTACATTAAGATATAACTTATTATTAACATTCATAATTAGTGCAAACCACTTTTTATTTTTACAATGTTTCATTGTTACTGATTCAAAATCATCTGGGAATGGACAATCTTTAAATGTATCTTCTAATGTTAAACAATATTTAATTATTTCTTCTTTATCCATATCTAATCCTTATAATAAACTACTAAATTTTTTACTATATTTATCAATATCTTTTGTACTTTGACTAACAATATAATCTGTTATCTTAATTTTTAATCTTTCAACTTCATCATTTGTATAATTTTTATTTTCTACATTTATTCCTGCTTCATTAAATAATTGAATATCTTTATTTGAAAATTGCATTGTTTGTTACCTCTTCTATTTTTTTACATAAGTTTACTTTTTTATATCACAAAAACATATAATTATCAACTATTGTTACATTTTTCGTATAAGATATTTTTATTTAAAAACTAAAAATTTTCATTAAAAAATAAGTGGTTTTCTTACCACTTATTTTTTAATAACACTCTCATTACAATAATGTCCTAGTTTAATAACTTTTTTCTCTAAATAATATACCTATAACATCTTGGATTCCTGACTCATAATATAACTTACAATCAAAACTTTGAATCCTTGATCTATTTTCTAATAACTTATCTATCATATCAAGTATTTTTTCTTTTTGCATTGAATCAATATTTGATATTGCTTGAATTTCCGCAATTACATCATCATGTGTTATATCTTTTAAATTATTTTCTTTTATGAAGCTTTCTCTTACTTCTAATTTTCTTTCAATTTCACTTTCTCTAATATCAAATAATTTTTCAAAGATATCATTTTTAATTGAATTTCCATCTTGATCAATAATGACAAGTCTTCTCATCACAACTCCTCCTCTCTCTTAAGTTGTGTGTGATGTTAACTCTGTTTAAAGTTCTTGTCAACTTATTTCATCAATCTTTTTTTATTATAATTGTTTCTAATTCTTTGCATACTTTATTACATTCTAAATATAATTCAATACACTCTTTAATCCTCTTTGGTACTTCCTTATTTTCTAGTATTTTCTTATAATTTTCTATCGAAAACAATTCATCTATTTTTTCATCTTCCATTTCTGAGTAATCTTCTATATTATAAAAATCTGCAAATAAATCACAAAGTTCATCATAATAAAAATCACTTAGTTTTAGTAAATCATATTTATATTGACTATTCATTGCATTATGCATATCTATTTTTGTTTTTATTTTTCTCCAAATAAATGCATTGTTCAAGAAGTTAAGTATTTCGCCATTTATCTTTGATTCTATTGGATTTTCAAACGAATCATTAAGATTTATTTTATTATTTAAATATTTTTCAAAATATTCATTTTCTTTCTTTAATACTGCTAAGTATTTATCTATTACTGGACTACTTTCATATTCAAAGACAACACTATGTAAGACTGCATATTTATCAATATCATTTATAATATTATCAAATTTTTCTTTATTATACTCTGCTCTATATATTCTATTTGGATGATAAACTAATAAATCAGTAAATTCTCCTTTATGTATTCTATCAATCATATCTTCAAATTCTTTTCTTTTTCCATCGACAGAGCCAATTTCTTCAAACAAAATATAATCCTTTATACCAAGAGCTTTTTGACAATATTCTATCAGTATATTTCTTATTTTTTCTAATTGTGTTTTATTTTCAACACTAATTCTATTATAAATTGCACATTTTCTATCCATGTTCTCCTCCTAATCGTATCCCTAGAATTTTTTAATAAATTTGATAACATCTCGTTATATTATATGTGATATTAACTCTGTTTAAACCAATTGTCAACTTATCTTCACAAATTTATAAAAATTTGAAACCCTGAAATCCTTGAACGAGTAAAATGATGTATTATCCCCTTATATTCAAAAAAATAATACACCATAAACGAAACCCCTCATCCCATCACTTCGTTTATGATAATCTAGTATGTAAATAATAATATTTACCACAAATGCTGTTATATAAAATAACATTGTCCATCCTTGCCCAAACTTTTTACACTTGTGTATCCCTCTTACAAGTTTTGCCTCCTGAAACTCTTTAGTTATTGTGAGTATGTGTTACAAAATCTCACTGACGCATTTCTTACAAATAGATTTTTTGTAATCATACGAATGGATTTTATAGCATCGCCTCCACCAGAGCTATCACTTTTTTATTTTACAACGAGTTTATGGCATCTCTCGTTCTCTTATTCTTTTTTAGTAAATAAAAAACTCTAGCCGTTTTATAAGCTAGAGCCTTTATTTTTATTATTCAAATTCTTCCTCTTCAATTTTTTTTAGTGATTCATTATTCTTTTGTTTTACAATTTCCATTAATCCTTTTTCTAATTCTTGGAAATTTTTATAAGTTACAAATACATTTATATTATCAATATACTTTTCTGTAAATCCTGTTTCTATAATACTTTTTTTCAGAAAATTTGCTAAAATTTCTTTATCTGTATCTTTTAAATTTTTAGTTTGAACATAGTTATTAATTAAATTTCTTGTACTTATATAAGAATCTTCTATTATTCTTTTTCCCATATATCCAACAAATTCCGCCAATTCTATTCCCTGATAAGTTGGACTATCCATTATTTCATTATATATAACATTTTTTTCGTCATCATAATAAAATGGACAATAATCAGTATAAAAAACCATATCTACATTAAATTCATCATCAATCAATACATCGGCTACTCTTTCATCTCGATATAATAATTGCAATATTTGATTTTTATATTTTTCTAACTTTATTTCATTAGTGTTATAATCTCTTAGATTCACTATTGTATTAAATTCGGTACAACTTTTTATTCCATCTTCTACAATTTTATTTTCGTAGTATCTTAAAATTTCATCTTTATTCATTTTTATTGAAAATTTTTCTTCCATAATACCCTTTCTTGAATGAATTCCTTATTCCATTTCTTCTTCATCTTCTTTTTGATGTTCTATTCTATATATTTTTTCTTGTGCCTCAAAATCTTTAACAAAATAATTAACAAATTTTTGCATATATTTTAAACTTTCTTTTAAACTTCTATTTTCTTTCTCTACTCCCCATTTGCATACCTCTGTTAAATTGTAATTTCTTGTATTAATCCCCAATTTCTTTGCTACTGCAAAAATTGTTGCAATAACTTCTGCTTGGCTTTGACTTGCATATCTGTCAACATCAAAATATGATGCATTTGAACTTCTTGTATTATTACTTATATCACTTACAATTGATTCGATATTTTCCATTTGATTATTAGGATCATAATATAGATTTCTTCTCTCACACATTCCTTTTAAAATTACATCTACATATTCCTTTTTATATTCTTTCTTTTTTTTTATAGCATTTGTTTGTGATATATCATAAACTTCCACCACTTTAAATTTAACATCATTATTCATTTTTATTCTTTTTATTATTTCAAGTGATTTTTCATCATCTTTGATTTTATATTTATATTTTTGATATTCTTCTTTGGTTGCTACAAATGATACATTCTCTTTTTGTGATTTCAATAGCAAAATATTATTATAACTTGTATTGTACATTTTGCCTAATGTTTTTAAAAAATCTCTCATTTTATTCGGATTTTCAAATATTTCCTTTGCTATTTTATCTGTACTGTTTATTAATTCTTGTACTTTCTCCTCTACATTAATCACCTTCTTTGTTTTTTTGATTTTTTCTTATTTTTTATATTATAAGTTATTGCAGAATAAATCTTTTTATATCCTGCCTTTCCTTTTTTTATTTTCTTTACTATTACTTCTTTCACAATTTCTCCTTTTATGCTTCTGCCTCATCTTCTTTTTCTACTACATCTTTTTCATTTTCCCCTGTATTTTCCAATAGCCTATCAACATATTTTTCTATTGTCTGTGATAACTTTTTCATAATTTCACTTCCTTCATATTGTTTTGCAATCTTATGAATTTTAGCCAAATCTTGTACATGAGTTGTTTTTATAGTATTTTCCTGTATATTAACATTTGTATTCTCTATGTAAAGTTGTTTTCTCTGTTCTATATAATTGTCTTTTTCTTTAATCGTATCTGCATATAATTTATTTTGAATATCAATTTTATCTTGAATGCTATCTTTTTCATTTCTTAATTCTGTAATTTTCGCATTTAATAAATCTACCTGTTTCAAATCATTTTTTGATGCAAATGCTATATAAATTATTTTTTCTAATCTGTTCATTTTATCTGTTTTGGCTAATATTGTCCTTTTCTCTTCTTCTAATTTTTCTATATTTTGTTGTTTATCAAATTTACTATCTTCCATTTCTTTTTTTCTTGATTCCAACCCTGATAAGTCATAATTTGTCTTTTCAATTTTAGCATCTAATTCTTCCATTTGTTTTAATTTTGTATTTTTCATTTTATCAATCCTTTCTTTCATTTTTAAAAAGAGAGCTCTATCGAGCTCTCTAGATTAGCAACCTGTTTTTGGCAATTTTATTTCTAATTTTTTCTCATATACTTTTGTTGTATGATCATCTTCATCAAATACATAATATGTTTTGTGATAACCTTCAACTTTTGTTTTGTTTGTAAATATATCATCAGCTTTTACAGATTCTTTAACTTTTACAAACAATTGTGGTTTCTCTACTGAAGAAAATCCAACATCTACTTTTCCAAATTCTGATTTAAATTCTGTTACATATTCATCCGCTTCTAAATCTAGATCTGTAAAGTTAATATAATTATTTGTTTGTGTATTCAAATTATCTCTTAATAATCTATAATCATTTTTATTTGTTTTATAATATATAGCATAATTTAAATCTTGATTATATGTTCCAGTTACAAGTTTTGTTGCAGTTACATAGTCTGTTGGTAAATAATCATACCAAGTAAAATCTTTTAATGGTACATTACCTGTATTTTTTATTGTAAAGTCATATTTAATTTCTTGATTTGCTGTTGTTTGAATTATTCCATCTTTTTCAACATCTATGTCTGGATTATCAGGTTTATTGGTAATGTTTAATTCTACAATTTCTCCATGTTTTACAATTTCTGCTAAGTATTCGTTTTCATTTAATTGATACCATTCTCCAGATTCCCCTTCTATCTCTTTTATGTATTTTATGCCTTTTTCCAATTTACTTGTAATTGCAGTTCCATCTGATCCAGTTGTAATTTTCTCTATAAAGTTTTTATTTTCATCATATACTCCAAAAGATACATTTGGAATTGGTGTTCCTTTTTTATCTCCATTTATTTTGTTGTCTTCTTCTGATGTTTTTATTACTTTAATTTGTCCATATATTTTTTGATTTTCAAATGTATAATTAACAATCTCATTTTCTTTTAATATGATTTTCTTCATTTCTGTATCTAATATATATTTTTCATTTGTTTTTGTTTCTCTTATATATAATTCAGGGTAATCTCTTACTGCATATCTTTTTGTATAACATTCTCCATTTTTATCTGTTTTTAATTTTTCTAAAACATTCCCATCTTTGTCTAAAACTTCAAGTTCAACATCTTTTAATTTAACTTCATGATTTTCTTTATCAACTTTAATAATTTTTATTTGTGATTTTTTTAATTCATTTTCTACTGTTGTGTTAGTAGTTTCATTCCAATTAATTTTAATTTCAATTGGATTCTCATTAAGATTATACCATTTTCCTGTTTCTTCTTCAATTAATGACCATTTTCCTGTTCTTAAACCTTTAATATGAATTTCACCATTTGCATCTGTTGTATAATGCCCTGTTACTTTTTGAAATTCGTGTGAATATAATGCGAATTTAACTCCACCCAAAGTTATTTTTTTATTGTCACTATCTACTTTATATACACTTAAATCTCCTCTTTTGTGTTCATTTCCAATTGTTAATTCTTTATATGTATCATAGTCTAAAAGAATTTCATTTTCTTTATCATCTAAAATATATTCAGATTTTGTTGCTATTTCTGTGGCAATTACTTTTCCTTGTCTTAATTTATTTAGTTCAATACAACCTTGTGCATTTGTTTTATAATTTCCGATATTTTGTCCATCACTATATCTAAAATTAAATTCTACTCCTTCTATTGATTTTTTAGTTTCATTATCTATTTTTATAACTTTTATTTTTGATTTATATGCATCTACTGATAAAGTTGCCTCACCACCTGCTGTGTAATATGCATCATAAGTTAATGCATAATTTTGCCAATTAGAATTTGGACTTTGTCCAAAAAATACTGGATAGCTTTTAACTTTACCATTTAATAATATTTTTCCATCAAAATTATCTAAAATTTTATCTTTAGGAACTACAACTTTAAAATGTTCATTTCCATTAAATGTAGTTTTGGCATTACCACTTAAATCAGCAATATAACTTCCTTCTGGGAAATTATTAATTGATGTAACTGTATAATTAGATACATTTACATTACTTGTAACACTGTACTCTTGTGAATAATAGTTACTTCCATCTGCTTTAAAGCCTCCTATTTTATTTGCATTTAGTACACTGTTTACTGATGGTGTTTCTGATCCATATCTTGCTTGATTTACAATGTTTTTTATTGCATTAAATATTTTTGTTCCTCTTGCATCTCCACCACGATAAAAACTATCTACATCTCTGTTATATATAACTGAATATACTGCTTGTTTTGTTGCTACAAATGCATCTTGATCATTTTCTACTCCAAGTTCTGAAGCACTTTTGTATGGAAATCCATTTACTATTGCTCTCCACACTTGAACATCTGATAATATTTCTGTTACATTTACACTATAATTTTGTTCTTCTCCAACACCATGTTTATCAACATTTAAGCAATATGCATAATGTAATACCCCATTATTTCTATATCCAACCATTGTTGTAATAACATAACTCCATATTCCTGATGTAGTTTTAAATTGCAAATGTTGACCACAATCTCCTAAATTTTCTACATATGCAGAATTAACTTCAAAAGCATTTGCAATGCCTGACATTGAATTTACTAATATTAAAATTAGTAATATTATACTAACTAATTTTTTTAATTTCATTTTTTACCTCCATTAAAAAAACACCCTAAAAGGTGTTCTATTATTTTTTATTTAATTTCATTTTCTACAACTACTTTATTTTCTCTTTCAATTATATTTTGTATTATTTCATCTCTATGTATATGTCTATATATTTGAATATAAGCTACTAAAAGCACAAAAACTATGATGCAAACAAGATAAAATTTTGCTGCAAAATTTAGTTCCCATTTTGGTTTTATTTCGACTTTATAAACTTTGTCTTTCTCTTTTTTCATATAAACCACATCCTCTTCTTTGTGCTTATTGTAACCCATTTTCACTTTTATTTCAAGTTATTTTCCACAATTTCTGTTGCTTGCACACATAACCTTTGCAATTTCTTATTTGCAATACAAGTTATTAATGTTAATTTATTTTGATCTGTTTCTTTTAATAAATTCCAGTCTGTTTCTAGTATTGTTTGTATATTATCAACTTTATACTTTCTTGTAAAAAAATTTGTTTTATATGTAATTATATCACCTTTCTTCAATTCATTTAATCTAGCAAAATACGAATTTTTATTACCTCTATTATGTCCTGCAAGTCCAACATTACCATCATAAATTGATGTATTTTCTATATGCCCTATGTATTCGTTTAATATTTCATTACTACTACCTTCTTTTACCTCAGCTTTTAAGCCGTATTTTTTCAATACTAATTATTCCTAATATTCCATCTTTTAATATGTCTGAATCGTCTGCTTGATTATATGTAATATTTTCAAATTTAGAATCTGTTGTTATATTATTGGGATCAACTAAATTTTTATCATATACAATGCAATAATACAAAGCACTACCAATTATTATAACCAATAAAATGCAAATACTTATTATAACAATTTTATTTTTCATTCAATCCTCCTACTGTGCAATTTTATCTTTCTTTTTTCTTTTCCAAAGAAATATTCCACTTATTACTAAAATACCAGTTCCTGCTGTTGCTACTACTATTGGTGTATAATTTGTTTTTTCTTCTATATCTTCTTGAGGCATTTCTTTATATTTTATATTAAAGGTTATTGACTCTATTTCTTCTTTTTCCAATGTTCCTATATATGTTACAGTTGCCAAATAGCTTTTTACTATTTTCCTTTCTTTTATTCCTTCATATTGCATCTCTCCATCATATGCTATTGGAACATCTTGACCTTCAATCTTTTCTACTTGTGAAATATTCCAAATTGGATTTACTAAATAATAAGTAACTCCATTTTCTTCAATACTCTTTGGAATATCGTTTAATTCATTAGTTGGTACATTTTCATATTTTTTTGTTAATGATACTTTGTATTGCTCTATATAACTATCATTTGTTTTTATATCTAATGAATTATTTTGTAATTCTAAAATTCCTAACATTCCATCCTTTGTCATTTCAATTTTATTTTCAAACATATTTAACACATCGTATTTGTTATTCGTATATACTATTTTTTGTTTTGTTTGAGTTTCTTCTTTATTAATATTTTGTTTATTTTCTTGTTTTGACACATCTTGTAATTCATATTTAACATTATCAATATTAATATTTTTTTGAATATTTTTTTCAAATTCTTCAGCATTCTCTATTGATATTGTTTCATTTATTTCATAATCTTTTAATTCACTATTTGATGCAAAACAATTTGTTGAAAAAAGTGCTAGTATTAACATACTCAATCCTATAATTCTTGATCTATTCAAATTCTTCTTCCTCCTCCTCTTTCAATTCTTCATTTAATTTTTTTCTTATGTCTCTTATAAATTGAAATTCCTTCATTAATTCAGGGATTTTTGTTCTTTTTCTAAATTCTATATCTCCACTTTCTTCTCCAAGTCTACAAAAAACATATCCATCTTTTAATTTACTTAAACTTTTTTCAAGTGCTTGAACTTCTTCAAATTCTTTATAGTATTTTAGAGAATCCCAATACATAAATACACAATCTTTATTATTTTCTTTATAGTCGTGTTTATTAACATAGTCTAACAAATTTTCTGTCATTTTAGCTTGTGCATCTTCTACCTTCTTAAAATCTTTTTTCGTTACTGCAATCATTACTTCACTATAATATCCCATATTTTTTCCTTTCCTATTTCAAACCTAACATTTGAAATACAATGTTTCTTAATGATTCATTAAAAATAATCGTAAGTCCTAGTGATGTTAATCCAAATATAATAGCTGTTCCTAAAAGTTCTAATAATTTATCTACTGCCTGAATTAAAAGTGTAAAAAAATAAACACTTGTATTATTTACTTGTGTTTTTTCTATACCCTCACTTTTCAATTTTTTATTTTTCTTCATACTTATAATGTATTTTTTTAAATTATTTTCTTTTTGTTTCTTTATAATTTCAGCCTTTTTAAATTTTTTACTATCTTTTTTCGACAATCCATCTGATATTAATGATTTTTTTAATTCAGATTTTATTTTTTCTAATTCAACCGAATTTATAATATTATAGATACCTTTTTCATACAAATTAGTTAAAATATCATTTTGATCATCATATCCACTTGCTAAAATTATTATTCTTATATTTGGATATACTTCATAAAAATACCTTATACCATTTATAATATTTTCTTCTGTTCCCTTTAAACTTTTTAATTCAATAATAATATATTTTATCAATTTAAAGTTTACTTTTGTTTCTTTTATATATTGTAAAAAATCTATTTCTCCTATTTTACTTAATATCGTGATATTCAATTCTTCACAAACATCCTTTATTAAATCTTCCATAGGATTACTTGCAATGTAACTTAACATCATACTCCCCTCCTAATCAAGTACCCTCTCTTCATACGGTACATTATATATTACATTGTTAGATTTCAAGTATTCAGTATTATTGGTAGTATCTCCAGTATTTTTGCCTAGTTTCCAGAATACATTATTTAATACTACAATTACCAGTAAAATAATAAATATAGCCAAATAGCAAAACATTTCCTTCTTATCTCTGTTCATCATTCTACCTCCAATTCATCGATATTCTCTATTTTGTGTTGTTGATAATATTTTTTATAAAATTTATCATATTGCAATGTTTTCCCTTCTTTCTCTCCTAATTCTTCTAATGTCATTTTCTCAAAAATACTGTTGTCAAAAACCTTTACCTTTCTTGGTTTTGTATTTGTCGTTTGTAATTTAATAAGTCTTTCAATAATTTCTTCTCTAAATGTTGAATTTATCTTATTTAAAAAGCATCCATAAGTGGCTACAAATGGCTCTTCTATTTCAGAATTAGGTACATACATTTTTATATCAACTGCATGTCCACATCGCTCTGCTTCTAAAACAATAAAATCTGCAACATCACTTTTTCTAATTTCATAATTATCTCCATTTGAAGTTTCGACAAATAAAAAACCTTCTTTATTGGCAATTTCAGACATTTCTTCTCTTGTATATAATTCGTATAAATCATAATATTTTTTTCTTTGCATTATTCCCTCTCTTTCTCACCAAATAAATATGGTGCAGGATCAATGGTATCTTTATTAGTACCACTACTTTTTCTTACCTCAAAATGTAAATGATCTCCTGTAGAATTTCCAGTAGAGCCTTGTATTCCAATTACTTGTCCTACCACAACTTGCTGACCTTTAGTAACTTGTAATGAATTATCTCTCATGTGCCCATAGAATGTATAAAATATATTTCCTTGTTCATCTATATGTTTTATTTCTACACAATTCCCATATCCATTTTGCCACCCTGAATGTGTTACTTCTCCATTGTCAACAGCCATAACTTTACTGCCAAGACTTCCACATAAATCTATTCCTGTATGATTTGAATGTACTACTCCATGTGATTCTCTATACCCAAATTTACTTGTAACTTGAATAAAATTTTCAATTGGCATAGCAAACTTGCCATTATATACAATTTCTCCTATTTCTGTTTCATTTTCTATATTACCTTTTTCTGTATTATTAGTTGATTTTGAATTTGAACTTGTTATTTGAAAATATGAGCCTATTATTAATATAAATATTATTATTCCAATTATTAAATATATTTTTTTACTCATATACATCACTCTTTGCAAATTTTGAATCTATCATTTCTAATTCGTAATCAAATAACTTAAAAATCATATATAATTTTCTTGTACCACACATAAATAAACACTCTCCTACTTTTGCATTTAGTATCATTTTTTCTTCCTGTTCAGTCAAATTAAATATGTTTACTATGTCTTTTAAGTCCTTTCCATCACATTTAAAAAATAGTTTATTGGTTGAATTTGCCAATAAACTTTGACCATATAATCTAATTTTTTCATTTAGATAATCTTCAATACTTTGTGAAATTACACAAATTGAAGAATTATGCTTTCTTGCCATTTTGCTAATGTATCTCACATATTCCAATGTTTGTGGAATGTTAGGATCTATTAGAATATGACATTCATCAGCTACAAGCATTGTTCTTTCATTAACATCTTTACTTAAAATATCCCAAGCATAAGACAAAATATTATAATACTGCGCTCTTTTATATTGAATTTGAAACTTTTGCATTGTTGATGTATTAAATGTTGTTATTCTAGTATCTACTTCAATGTTTGTATATCCATTCCATATACTAGATGCTTGTCCGATGCATATTGGTCTAATTAAAGCTAATAATTTTTCATATACTGTATCTTGATGTTTTTTATTTTCATTATCAATAAAAAAATACAAATCTTCTAAAATTGGAAAATCTGTATTTTTTAATTTTGAAATATCTGTTTCTTTCGTAATATTAAATTTAGTGTATAGTTTCTCAAATATTAAATCTAATTTTGAAAACTCTATTTCTGTTAATGATGGATATAATATTTGAAAAAATGTTTCTAAAAATTGAAAATGCAATGATAAAGCATTTTTTCCTATTTCATCATCTCTATTTATTCTTACTTGTAATGGATTTAAAACTCCTCCACTATCTATTCCATCACATTCTATTACTTTGCCATTTAATTTTTTACATAAATGATTATATTCATTTTCTACATCTATTATTAAAATTTTGGTTGTAGGAATTTCATTTAATATCATATGCTTTACTGCCATACTTTTTCCGAGAGCCTGAACTTCCTACTACAAACATATTGCTGTTGCCTCTCATTATATCTTGCTGCCATAAATTAAAAATAATAATACCACCATTTTGATTTATTCCCCAATAATATCCGTTTTTATCAATAAAAGTTTCTGTATTAAATAGAAATCCTCCTGTAAAAGAACTTGTTAATATATTTCTTTTAAATTTTTTACTTAACTCAGTTTGAATTGTAAAAAAAGGTGCTACTGCTTTAAAACCATCAAATTGCAAATAATTTGTAAGATTCCTTATTTTCAATTTTTGATGTTGTACTTCATTTTCAACTTCTTTACATTTTTGTTTTAATTCTTCTTTCTCATCTGCTGAAACTAAAATGTATATTGTTAAATATGATACAACTTCATTATTCTGTATCATTCTATTTATAATTTCACTTGCCTCATTTATTTCTTTTTCTCTAATTTGTCTACTTGATTCATTTTTTGATATTTGTAATAATCCTGAAGCATCTCTGATTCTTGCATCTAATGAATCAATTAATTCTGCATTGTCAGTAGGCTCAATATTTATAGAAAATATTGTTCCAATATTTCTAACTAAATTTCCTAACCATTTCAATTCTACATTTGATGGATAATGAACAATTGTATATACTTTACAATATCTACTTCCGAAATATATTTTATTTCTTTCAAATGTTAGTCCTCCAGTTGGTGTAATTAAATCTATTAAATTATAATCCGCTTCTTGCTTTTTTATTTTTTATCACCTGCCTTTGTTTCTAATGCTTCTTTTATTCTTTGTTTTGCTATTTCATAATATTGGTTATTTATTTCAAAACCTATAAAATTTCTATTTTGATTTATTGCTCCAACTAGAGTTGTCCCACTTCCTGCAAAACAATCTAATATTAAATCTCCCTCGTTACTTGAATTTATAATATGATTTTCTATAAAAGGTAATGGCTTTATGGTTGGATGTTTCCATTTTTTCTTATCGACTTGATTTACTCCTGAAATATAATATTTTCTTTTAGTATGATAATTTCCATATAGTCTTACTCCCTTTTCTCTTGCAAATACTACATATTCTGTATCAGGCAAATAATTATTATTTGTTAATGGACTAGGATTCATTTTATGCCAAGTTAATATTTCATAATTACAATTTTTATTCATAAAATATTCTAGTAGTTCCTTTACCTGCCTTTTAGAACAGTAAATATATATATTTATCTTTTTCATTTTTTGTACTAATAAATCTAATACTTTTAAATCAAATCCATCCTTTAAATCTAATAATTCATTTGCATAACTATTAAAACTTGATGGATGTTTTAATTTGCTTAAATTTAATTTATATGGTGGATCTATTATCACTAAATCGATACTTTTATCATCTAATAGTTTTATTCCTTCCATACAATCCATATTGTAAACATTATTTATTTCTAACACTACTTCTCCTTATTTTTATGATGCTATCATCATAATCCACACTCTCCTTTCGAGCAAATTCTGGAATTGTAAAACTTTTAATTAATAATATAATTTCTGTCTTCTCTAATATTTCAGATTCCAAATCACATTGTTTTAATCTATTTTTCCAGTTTATTGCTCTTTTTTCTAATTTTTCTTCAACATCCTCTGATGCATTTTCCCATATACATAGATAAAATTCATTTTCAATAATGTTTTTATTTGCAACCATTTCATGTGTTGCTATAATTCTTTTTTCAACAATTCTTATACTTGCCTCATCTTTTAATTTTTTCTTTAGATCTTCTTGTTCTTTTATAAAATCTGCAATATCTACCTTTCTAGGAATTATAAAAATAGTATATGGTTGTTGTTCATTACTAAACTCAACACTTGAACTATTCATTTTTTGTATAAGTTCCTCTTCTGAAAATAATTCCGTATTTATTGGTTGTACTCTTATAAAAGAAATTACTTGTTTATCTAATGTATATAAAAAGTTATCTTCAATTTTTCTAATATTTAAAAATTCATTTAATGATTTATTCTCTTTTATTGAAATTCCCTCTTTCATACTTATACCCTTTTTGCATAAGTTCATATTTTACGATATTTTTTATATTATCCATTAAAGAAAAACCACTTCTATTTTTAGTAACAAATACAACTGAAATTGCTGTACTTCCTATAACTAAGAATGTTGCTAATAAAGTGGTTTTCGTTATTTTATATATGCAATATGCAATTATACTTGATATAGCCAAAACAATAATACTTTTTATTAATTCAGCCATACCATATCCTTCAAAAAATTCAGTTTGCAATTTAATTTGCGATGGTATTTTTACAGTTTTTTTCATCTACTACCACCTCCACCTGCTCCTCCGACCAAATGAATTATTTTCCTTATGATTTATATAATCTTGATATGTAAAGTTAGAAGGAAAAATAAACCCATCTGAATCTCTATAATATGCTATATCTGCATAATATCCTTTCCAAAACCCTTGACAGTCATTAAATAGTCTTAAATAACTTACATTTTCTACTACTTTGGCTGAAGAATATAGTCCAAAGGCTTCATGCAATTCTTCATTGTCAGTTAATGCTGCAATTGTTTTATTTGAATCTGTTATAACATATCTTTTTCCATCTATATTTACAACTTCTCTATTTTGACAATCTTTATCTTCTATTTTAGCAAATGTAATATCACTTGTTTCATCATCTGCAATTCCAGTAGGTGTTCCAAAATAACTTTTAGGGATTTCTAAAAGGCTTAGTGACAATGTTATTAATATACTTGCTATAACTGTATTTTTTGCTAATTTTATATATTTCATTTTGTTATCAGGCTCTACACTAATTTTTATTAATAAGATAATAAATGTTACACCCCCAATAGCGATGCCAATGTTTCTTAAAACTCGTATTATTTCTTGTAAAGTTTCGATTTTTATCTCCTCCTTCTTAATCTAGGTGTCAATGCCCTTAAATTACGTGCTGTATTTCCTGCTGAATTTATAATACTTCCATTTGGTTTTACCAAATATTTTGATAGTATCATTGGTGTATTTACTGATATTACTGCTATTGCAATAGCATAAATTAAATGTCCATTTATTGTTACTAAAATTGACAAATTCATAAGCGTTAATTGTATTACCAATGTAAATGATGTCATTAAAAAGCCTCTTATATATTCAGGAAATACTCCTCCATCTGAATTTAAAAGTCCGAATACTTGCAAATGGTATTCCCATTCTCATTAGTAACATTTCAATTCCCTTCATAATAAATTGGCAAATTAAAACTAGCCAAGTTATCAGTAATACTAAACATGCTACTGCTGTAAAAATACCTCCTGCAATATTTCCACTTAACACTTCAGATAAACTTACCGTTTTAACAGGCATAGCACCTAAAATGCTATTTAGAAAACTACTTGTGATTCCGACAAATATATCATAAATTTCTTTACAACAAATCATAATTATTACTGCTTTTAACATTCCAACAATTAAATGGATTGGATTTTTTTCTGCATCCCCATCATTTTGTAAAAAATATATCTTTATTAATTTTGCAATAAATACAATTACTAAAATAAAACAAGCGTAATTAAATACAACTTGATATATTCCATTGAAATCTATTTTACTGCCACCCTGCACTTGTATGCTATTTAATTCTCTTTCTATAAAAAACACCAAATTCACCATACTTTTAAATAATGAATTTAGTGTTGCCTCTGATCCATCAATAAATTTTTGAATTAATTCTACAAGCATATCTGCCATTTTTTATCACCTCTATTCAAAGAAAATTCAATAATTTTATTTATCTGTAGAATCCAAGAATTACATCTATAAGTGCCAAACCACAAGTAATTAATACCATTGATATTAAAGTAGTTTTAATATTTTGCATATTTCTTCTTCTTTCTCCCTCATCATTTGTTTTTAGGCAATAAACATAGTAAATGAAATAACCACCACAAATTGTTATTCCTATACCAGTTAGCCATTTAATTACTGCATTAACTAAATTTTGTGTTCCTATAACTAATTTAGTTTCTTCAAAACTTGCTGCATGAACTATCTGTTGCATTGCAAATAATAAAACAACAAATAAGATTATTCTTAAACCAATCTTAATTGCTGTTTTTATTTTTTCTTTATTTTTATTCATCATTGTCCTTTCTCTTCCTACTTACTCTCCAGTTTTCACGAAGTTCTTTTAAATTCTGTCTTTCTTCAAAATCTTCTTCATCCATATTATTTATTTCATCCCAAATGTTCCATATTTTAACCTTTTGAATTTCTCTTATTGGTCTTTCTTCCTCTCTTTTGATTCTTAATTTTTTATTTTCTTCTTTTGTTCCCATTCCATTTAATTTATTAAAATACATTTTTGATATATCTGGAACATATAATATAGCTGAATATTCACCTGCAATCATTACTAAAATAATTGGGCTTTGTATTCTTAGCACTTCATCTGCTGTTAACATCTTTCTAGAAATTAAACTCATACTGCTACTACTATTATCATATTTAATATTCGTGTTACTACTTTCACCATAACTTTGTGCTGAATATACTCCGTAATTTGTCTGATATTTTAGTTGCTGTTTCAACACTATTTGATTTTAAATATATTAGAGTAGCATTGTCTAAAATATTCTGTGCTCCTTCTTTTCCGTATTTTTCTTCTAGTTGTCCAAAACTTTGAATTGCAATTGTAAATCTGCAATTTCTACCGTCTTGAAACTGTTAGCATTGACTGAAATGTATCAATTTTTGTAAAGTTAGCAAATTCATCCAATATAAAATTCATTCTTATAGGTAGCTCTCCTCCCGAATTTCTACTGCTATCTACAATTGCTGTATATAACTGTTGTACTAATAGACTACCGTAATTTATGATATGTTAATTTATCATCACTCAATAAAATATATATTACTGTTTTCTTTGTTGCAAAATCTCTTAAATCAAAATCCGATTTTTGTATTGTATCTGCAACATATTCACTTACAAACATTTGTAAAGTAGAAAGTGCTGCCGCCACAAAACTTCCTCTTGTTTTTGATGGTGCTGTACCTGCTACTGCAAAAAACTTTTTTATAGGATCTTCTGCTGTTTTATTTTTCATATATTTGTCAATTAACATTTCACCATCATCTGCTGTTTTAAACATTTCAGCCACAAAATAATAAGCATTTGTTAAAGTTTGATATTCTCTTCTGCCTTTATTTTCAAGTACCACAGCCATAATTGCTGTTTTTATTACACTCTGTTCTCCATTAACCCAGATAGGCTCTGTCTTATCATTTTTTTCTACTAATATATTTACAATATCATTTACAAGACTTTCAGCAAGTGGAATATTATCATCTTCTACTGCATTTATAACTAAATCTAAAAAATTATAATGATTACTTTTTAAAAAATTTATAAAATCTAATGCAATTACATTATATCCAAGTTCTTTTAATTTTGGTGCTGTATATAAATATAATTCACCTTTTACATCACTAATTAACATATTTTCTGATGCTAACCCAAGCATTGTTATACTTGGAATTAAAATTGACCTTGACTTTCCTGATCCTGAGCTACCTATTAAAATCGTATGTAAATTATCTCCAATGAAATGTATTTTTTCTAGATTTCCATTTCTTTCAAAATTAGTTATTATTCCACCTGAATCAAAACAACTTTCTTTATATTCTTTGTTTCTATCAATTATATTGTAACTAAATATTTTATCATAGTCCTTCTTTTGTAACCACCAAGCTGTTCCGTATTGTCCATCTCCTGCTGGTACTGGTACTTCTATTTTATCTGTTAATTTTATTGTTTTGCTATGATATATATTTTTAGTTTTATTAGTAAATAATAATAAAAATGTTATTACTATTGTTTCTAATATTATAAATATAAGTAATATTCTTTTGTCTGCGAATAGTGTTTTTATTATATCTTGTAAATTCAAATTTAGCATACTTTCAAAATCTTTGCTTAATAAAAAATGTAGATTTACAGATGTGTAAGCACATATTCCTATACTAAATATTATCGCTATTATAAGTAAAATTTTTCTATTTATGTTTTTTCTCCTTTTTTGGAACTCCACATTCCTCCTTTTCATGTAAATTAAAAGAACATCTACTTTATAATAAATGTTCATTGTTATTTTTCCCAGTTAAAACTAGATGCATTTATTTTATTAATTGCAATATCTTTTTTTGCTTGTTTAGATAATTGTTTTTTATATTTTATTTCAAAATTTTTCACATACTTTTCCTCTTGTCTTGCTGAAAAATAAACACAATTAAATATTCTCCATATCAAACTTTCAGTTTCATTATAGTACATTGTTTTATCATCTTCTATTTTTTGATTTAATAAGGCTCTCTCAAAATTCAAAATTTGATTTCCTATTATCTTTTTTATTTCTTCTTCTGCTTTTTCTTTTTCCAATTTTTGTGCTTCTTCAATTTTATTTTTATCACTATACTTAAAAGTAATAATTTTCTGTTTTGCCAATATATATTCATTAATTTGCTTTTGTGTATCTAATGACTTCTCAATAATTTTTTGTGATAAATCATCTACTTTTTTTATAACTTCAGGATACTTCTTTAAATATTGATATTTTATACTTCCACTTGTTTCTTTTAATAATTTTCTTAATTCTAATAAATCTAATGCAATATTTTTTATATTTCTATATTTAAGTCTTTGTGGAATAATTTTCTTATTTTGATAATCTTTTTCATATCTCATCATGTCTTTTAAAAATTTACTATCACTACTTATTTTTTTCAAATTTTGTAATGTTATATTTTCTTGTATTATTTTCTTTTTAGCAATATCCTTTTCCTTATATAATTGTAATAAATCATCTCTAAAAATGCTATTAGTAAATTCATCTTTCATTTTATTTATTACATTATATTTTATAAAATAATTCATTTTTTCTTTTTGCTTACTCCACATCATTACTTGTAAATGTGGATGTCCACTTTCTAAATGAACAGCACCTGCATATTGTAAATCTTCATATTTTATATTCATTTTTTTAGCAAAACTTATTAACTTACTTTCAAAAAGTTCTTTCCATTTTTCTTTTGAATCATACCCCAATCTTATTGCATCATATTCATCTAATGATATCGTACATCTGAATATTGGCATTTTGTTATATGCTAAATTAGTTATATATGAATTTACTGGCTCTATATCTTTCATTTTTTCTATATCTGGAAAATCTGCAATCTTTCCAAATAATCCATGTTCAGTATTTTTATTTTTTATAGCATATTCACTATATGCCAAATAATTTGTATAATTTTTATGTTTAAAAAATGTAGTTCTTTTATTTGGATTAAATGTTTCAAATAAGAAAATTATATTATTCATTTCTATATAATTCTCCTATTGTATAAAAATCATATAAATCCTGTTTGTTCATTTTTTCTGTGTCTCGTGATATATAATAATTTGCTTTTTTACGAGCATTATTTAACATATTTATGAACTCCTTATGCATATCATCTCCTAGTAATTTATACATTACTTCTCCCTGCAAATATGTGTTTATTACTGATGTTCTTAAATATTTTGCATTTATTTTTCTTTGACTTGCTATAAATGGTTTTAACTTTTCATCTAACATTTGATCTAATGCTTTTACTATAAAATCCAAACTTTCTTTATACATTTCAACATTTAGTTCTTTTTCAATCCCTGCCCTTGCTATTTCAGAAAGACTATTATATGAACTTTTTTCTACCATCTTTTTTAGCATTTCTTTTTTACTTTTTGAAATTCTTATAGTTAATTTTTCTAATTTTTCACTTGATTTTTTATTTTCCAAACTTCCTCCTTGCTCCCACTTTCTCAATCAAAATTGCCTTCAAGCAATTTTGCAGGATCAGGGCGACCTACTGTCACCCCAAAACTGCCTAAAAGCGTGGCTTTTAGCTGGGTGCTTTAAAAAATAGAGGTAGTCATTTAGACATCCTCAAATTTTCTTAATTTTTATCAATATTCTTCATCTTCTGATATTTCTTCTCCTGTAACATCTACATAATCCATTATAATACATAACGCTTCATCATAACTTTTTGCTTCTGTAGTTATCTTATTAAACATTTCTTTTGCCTCTTCTTCTAGTCCATTTTTCTTTAATGTTCTAGATGCAATTCCCATTAAGTTATAAATATTTCCGTCTTCTCCTAATAATTTGCACTTTGGTTTTTCAGATTTATTCAAATTCTTCATCCTCCTCATTTTCTCTTTCTTCAACAATTTCAACATATTCATTTATGATATCAAATGCTTCGTCATAACTGTAAGTTGTTGTTGCTCTTTCAATCATTTCTCTTGATTCATTAAATAGCTTATTGTCTTTTAATGTTTTTGAAACTTCACAAATGATATCGTACATTACACCTCGTTCATTATCAATATTACATTTTGGCTTTTCTTTTATTTCATTATTTATCTTATTTTTTTCTTCTGTCTTTCTCATCTTTTCTGAAATATTTAAAAATTCCAATGCGATTTGTTTAAATTTTCCATATTGAAAATCATTTCTCATCTCATACATCATTAAATGTATAATTTCACTTATCTGATTTGAGCTTAATGCTTTTCTTTCGACTCTTTCAATTTCTTCTTTTTCTTTTTGTGTTCCCATAGACAAGTTTAGTGGTGAATCACTTACATATCCTAATCCCATTAAACTATGAGCTAAAGCTTCTCTATATTCGGTATCTAAATTAGCATCATATGTTGCTTCTCTTATATCACTTAATTTAATTTTCATCATAATCACCTGTTCTTTCTTTATTCGAATTCTTCCTCGTTATCTTGTTCAATATAATCTATTAAATCTCTTTCTTGTTTTAAATAACCGTATGAAGTATGCTTCATGTTTTTATCTTCAGCATATTCCTTGCCTAATCTTCTCATATCAGTATATTCTATTAAATCTTCTACATCAATTTTTCCATCATATACTAATCTCCTTCCAAGTTCTTTGTCATCATATGCTTCAGTTAAATCAAAAGACTCAATATTTTTTGCATATTTTAAAACATCTTTAATATTTCTAATGTTATCTTCTTCTGCTTCCATTATTGCAAGTATTTTATATTTATCATATTCCTTAAAATTTTTAACAATATTGTAAAACTTTTTTATATCTTTAAATGGAGTAGTATATCCTGATCTATTTGCTTTACAAATCATATCATTAACATAGCTAGAAATATCAACAGCAAAATCTTCATCTTCTTTATCCATAAATATACATTCTTTTATATGTGTATCTTGTGTTGTATACTTGTTGTAATTTAATCCAAGATATTCAAAATCTTTTTCTAACTCTTCTCTACTTCTGGGAATTATAATTTTTATTTCCTTATATATTTCTGATTCTTCATATTCTTTTTTATTTACCATATCAATTTTAGCAATTAACAATTTTCTTCATCTCCTAACTTGTGTTACTCAAATTCTTCTTCATTTATTTGTCTTTTTGGATGATTAACTTTTTCTTCACTTTTTTGTTCATCTATCATTTCTTGTAATAAACCTATTTTTTTTTTTGCTTTTTTCCCATTCCTTTGAAAATCCTTTTTTCGCCTCTGTTAATGATAAATCTTTTGAATAGCATATCCAATTGTGTACTTCCATTTCATACATTTCTTCTAATAATTCTACCTTATTCAAATTCTTCGTCCTCCTCTTTTTCTTTTGATTTTTCAGCAATTTCTTTTACTATAATATTAGTTGCCCTTATACAGTTCAGATTAAACACTCTCTGCCATGCTTTTTCATATCTAGACCATCTAAATCCATAAGACTTTAATATTTTTCTCGTGTCTTCATCTGGAATATTGTCAAATAAAAATTGAATTCTATTTATTTCTTCATTATGAATAACTTTTCCATTTTCAAAATTAATTTCTTGAAATTCTATATTCTCTAATTTTTCAAGTCTTTCAATTCTTTTTTTAGTTTCTCTTATTGTTGCTCCTATATTAGTAAGTTCCCATGTACTATGTTCTCTTGCTTTTATACTAGCTTTTTCATTTTCTAATCTTTCCAATTTTTCTTTTAGTTTAATTATTGCTTGTGGATCATCACTATATATTACTTTACTATTTTCAGCATTTTCTGCCCTTTCCTTATAAAAGTTACTTTTATTATCTTCTTCTATTGATTTCCTAATATCATCTTGTGCCTTTTTGATTAATTTCCTATGTCTTTTTTCAGAATGATGTCCTACCAATATTGGTTGTCCAGGTACAATTTGTAGTATTCTATTGGCGTTTGAATTACTATATTGGCTAGATCTTTCTTGTGCTTTTAGAGATAATTCCTTATACCTTTCTATTCTTCTTTTTCTTCTTTCTTCGTAATCACTTCTTCCTCCCATCTTCTATCACTTTCCTTTCCTACGATTAAACAACAATGTAGTAACAATGTTAAAAAAGAACTTATCATTGCTACACCTATTAATATTAAAATATACACTTTAATTCCTCCATTTTTTATAAAAAAAGAGCTTATATAAAGTTTGTGTTGTATCTTAACTCTTACACTCACTTTATACAAGTCTTATTCAAATTCTTCTTCACTTTCTTCAATTATTTTATTATAACTATATTTTTCTAAAATAGGTTTATAATATTTTTCTTCTGCTTTTTCCCTTGCTTTTTTTGCATCTTCAATATTACTAAAATATCCTAAAAAATAAGTTTTTCCTTTAAATCCAATTGTAGCTTTATATTTCATTTTATCTTTTTTAAAAGATACTCCTCTTACACCACTTGTATTAGCTCGACTAATTTTATTATTTAAAAAATCAAGTCTTGTCCCTTCTTTTAATATATTTTCTTTTTTGTATTCATTACCTATTCGAGTATAACTTTTAGTCTGATTATTTATCACCTCTTTACAATCTTTTACTTTACCTTCTCTCAATCTATTTCCATTGACAACTACTTCTTGTCCACAATCACATCTACATCTCCAATAATAAATGTTTTTATTTTCTCCATTTTTCGTCTTTTTACATTCAATTTTTTCTAATCCCATAACAAAAAGTTTATTTATTTTTTTTCCTGTTAAATCAATTACTTTATTTCTTGCATTTTTTTTGAACATTTCCTTATGCAAACATCCACAACTTTTCTTATCTCCTGTTACCAGTACATTTCTACTAACAGTTACTTCATTACCACAATCACATTTACATAGCCAAAATCCTTTATCTCTATTTTTTCCATTTTTATCTCTCTTATGTTCTATATGGTCAAATCTTATAACAATTAATTTTCCGAATTTTTTTCCAATTAAATCTGTTGTATTCAACTTAATCACTTCCTAAATAATATCTCTAAAAATTTGTCTTATCTTAACTCTTCTTTACATACTATTCAAGTCTTTTTACATTTGTACAAATTCTTCCCATGTAAAGCCTTCTCTACCGAAATGACCATAATTTGTAGTTTTAGAAAATATTGGCTCTTTTAATTTCAAATATTCAATTATACCTTGTGGAGTTAAATCAAATTTTGATTTTATCAATTTTATTATTAACCACTCTGGTACTCTATTTGTATTAAAGCAATCTATATAAATTGATATCGGCTCTCTTACTCCTATTGCATAAGAAAGTTGTATTTCGCATTTTCTTGCGAGACCATTAGCAACAACATTTTTAGCAATATGTCTTAACATATATGATGCTGATCTGTCCACTTTTGTTCCATCTTTACCAGAAAAAGCACCACCTCCATGATGTGCCATTCCTCCATAAGTATCTACCATTATTTTTCTTCCTGTTAATCCTGTATCTGCAATGGCTCCTCCTAAAACAAATTTTCCTGTCGGATTAATATAAAATTTTGTTTCCACATCAATCATATCTTCTTTTACTATTGGCATTATTACTTTTTTTAATATATCCTTTTGTAAAATTTCAATGTCCACATTTTCTGAATGTTGTGTTGATATTAATATCGTATCAATTCTAAATGGCTCATCATTAACATATTCAACAGTCACCTGTACTTTTCCATCTGATTTTAAACATGGAATTTTTCCGTTTTTTCTAACTTCTGACAACTGTTTTGCAAGTCTATTTGCAATGCTTATTGGATATGGCATATAATCTTCTGATTCATCTGTAGCATAGCCAAACATAATTCCTTGATCACCTGCTCCTCCATAATCAACTCCCATTGCTATATCATTACTTTGTTTTGTAATATTTATTTCTACATCGCAAGTTTTATAATCCATATTTATTTTTGAATCTGTATAACCTACTTCTTTTAATTTTTCTCTTACTATTTTTTCTATATCAATTGTTGCATTTGATGTTATTTGTCCTGCAACAACTACTTTATCTTTTGATATAAGAGTTTCAACTGCTACTCTTGATTCTTTGTCTTGTTTTAAGCATTCATCCAATATTGCATCTGATATTAAATCAGCTACTTTATCAGGATGTCCTTCTGTAACACTTTCACTTGTTAAATAATAATGTTTGTATTTTTTCATATTTTTACAAATCTCTCCTTTCTTATTTTTCATATAGATTATTATTTTTATCTAAACATTTACTCCCTACTTTCTCGCCCCAAAATCGATTTTGTGGCGTTTAAATTTAAAAAATAATAAATTACTCGAATCCCTATTTATATTAATTTTTTCAGTTTTAATTTTAATAACTTTGTTATAAATAATTTCATATATAAAAAATAAGCCTTAGACTATAAATCTAAAACTTATTTCTAAAATTCTAAATTTTAAAATTTTCTAAAATTCCATATCATCTATCCCAAAATCTATATCATACTTTATTTCAGTTGTCCCATGCACTCTTCCAGTCACAAGCTTTCCACTTTTCCTTTTAAATATATGTGTCTGTTTAGAGCCTGTCATACATCTTATTAAAACTAACGTTGAAACAGAGGTTTCTCCTATTGTTGGTTCTGAAAAACAATCAGAAGAATTGGTTAATTATTTACTTTCTGAATTTGAAAGTGACCCTAAAAAAATCTGGGAATCTAATATTTTTGGAAAAAGCCTACATGAATTAGTTAATGAAGGTTTACAAACAAAACTATCTAAAATGCCTGAAGATGCTCAGCTAAAATTACAAGAAACATTAGAAAGAATTGTAAATGAAGGTAGTGGAGGATTAATTTGCATTATTTTATAAACTTAGAGATTTTTTAATATATAATAAAACGACACATATGCTTTGAATAAAGTATTGTGTCGCTTTTTATACTCATTATATTTACAAATTGTGTATTTTATTACAAATTTAAGTATTTAATAATCTTGTTCATTAAGTAAAGGATATTTAAATATCTTTCCATTTGGTGTAAACTGTCCACTTGGTATATGATCTTTTGAAAATGTATTATTACCTTTTAGAAAATACTTATATTTTAATGATTTACTAATAATACCATTCCCAGAAATAATTGGATCATCCCATGTTGTGTCAACTGCATACCAAACATTGTTTAACATGACATAATTCCATGCATGGTTTTCAGTTTGTCCTTGTGAATTAGTCCCTTTTCCAATTACTAATACACATGGTATTTGCATATTATCCATTATATATTTAAAAGATCTAGCATATCCCTCACATACAGCTATATTATTTACAAGTGCCCCATATACATTATATATATTTTCTTTACTTACACTAGAGTCATATTCTACATTATTAACTAAGTAGTCATGTACCATTTTAATATTATCATATGTACTTGCAGTCTTATTTGAAATAATATTATTTTTAACTTGTTCTATTTTATTTATATCATTTTGTACTTGTTCTTTTGATAAGTATTCATCAATTAAATAATTATTCTCTTTTCCATTACTAATATAAACATTATATGTCTTACTATTTTTAAATGTTGTTGTTTCAATATTTAAATACATTTTATTAGGGCTTAAATAAAATACCTCTGGATTATCATAAGTATAAGCTTCTATTGCTGATTGGTAGTAATCTCCTAATTTTTTTTGACCATCTTCTTGTTCTAATAAGTCTGAAAATTTATTTCCTAAATTTATTTGATGTGTTCCTGTTTTCATTTCTTCTTTGTTACTTTCAAAGGCTTTATAAATAAACTTAGATGATTCTTCTAATTGATTATAAAAGTATTTGTCTATATTTATACTGCTATAATCTATAGTATTTTCTTTTTGGCTATTATCTGTAATTTTATTTAATGGATTTTCTATTATTTCAGGTGCTTCTATATTATTATCTATGGTATTTAGCGTATCAGAAATAACTGTTTTAAAGTTTTCTGGTTCTCCAGATGTTTGCAAATCGCTTAATGATTGACCTACTTCTTTAACTATAATTACTCCAAAAATAAATATTACACATATAATTAAAAATATAATAACACCCATAATTATGGCTGAAAATTTACTTTTCATAGTTAATCTCCTTGTATAATATATTTACAAATTTATTATAACATTTTTTTATTTTTAAAACTAGTATATTTTAAGCTTTTTTTAGTTATACTATCTAAAAACAAAAATCCTGTAATAAATAAACAAATTAGGAGAAAATTATGAGTTTTAAAAATATGTTTAATCAATTATTTTCTTATACACCAACAAAAGATTATGAATTTCGTCTACCTAATAGTGTACAAGTTAAAAGTAATCAAGAAACTAATGAAAATGTTTTTTCTAATACAGAAAAAGTTGATATATTTCCAAGTTTAAGTGTTAATAGAGAATATATAACATCAAAATATAGCCTTCTAATTAATAGTGATATTGTTTTGCGTGAATTCACATTAAATGCTCGTGGCAAACAATATAATGCTTTTATTATATATATTGATGGAATGGCAGATTCACAAATAATAGATGATTTTATTTTAAAACCTTTAATGTTAAGAAATAAAAATAATTTATATGATGGATCACAAAATAAAGTTATATCAGAAGCTGTTGCAAATAACATTACTGTTAGAAAAGTAAAAAAATTTGATTTATCAAATTATCTAATGGGTTGTCTTATGCCACAAAATGATATTCAAGAAGTTTCTGATTTTGATGCTGTATCTAAAGGAGTTAATTCTGGAAACTGTGTTTTATTTGTTGATACATTATCTCTTGCATTTGATATAGATGTAAAAGGTTTTAAACAAAGAAGTATTGATAGTCCTAAAAATGAAATTATAATTAAAGGATCTCATGAATCTTTTGTAGAAAATATAAGAACAAATACTTCAATATTAAGAAGAATTGTTAACAATGAAAATTTAATTATTGAAAATATAGAAGTAGGTAAAATCACTAAAACAAAATGTGCTGTTTGTTATATACAAAATATAACAAATTCCGATTTAATAAATGAGGTGAAATATCGACTAAACAATTTATGTATAGATTCTTTACTTTCTGCTGGTGAATTAGAACAACTAATATCAGATTCAAATGCATTAGGAATTCCAGAAATTTTAGCAACTGAAAGACCTGATAAAGCTTGTAAGTATTTATTAGGTGGTAGGGTTGTGGTTATTGTTAATGGTACTCCTTATGGTCTTATTATGCCTGCAATTTTAATTGATTTTCTAGTTTCGCCTGAAGACACTAATATTAAAGCAAATTTTGGTAATTTTCTTAGAATACTTAGAGTTTTCGCATGTGCAATTACTTTATTACTCCCTGGTCTTTATGTCGCTATTACTAGTTTTCATCAGGAAATTTTGCCAACAAGTTTACTCTTCTCTATCTTAGCATCTAGATCAAATGTACCATTTCCAATTATCGTAGAAATTTTAATTATGGAATTTTCATTTGAATTAATTAGAGAGGCTGGTTTAAGAGTTCCTTCTCCAATTGGTCCTACTATTCGGAATTGTTGGTGCATTAGTATTAGGTCAAGCTGCTGTTAGTGCAGGAATAGTAAGTCCTATTTTGATTATTATTGTTGCCATTACAGGTATAGCATCTTTTGCGATTCCAGATTTTTCTTTTGGATTTCATTTAAGATATTTTAGATTTTTATTTGTTTTACTTGGCTTTGCAGCTGGTTTTTTAGGAATTTCACTTGGTCTATTTGTATATATTTCTATACTTTGTAGTTTAAAATCTTTTGGAGTTACTTATACTTCTCCTTTTGCACCAGCTAGTGATTCAAAGGGAAATGGTTATTTATTGCCAAAAATTTGGAAAAGAGAATATAGACCTAATTATTTGGCAACACAAAAAGCTAAAAGTCAGGATAAAATCTCCATGAAGTGGAAGTTTAATCAAAACCCAAATAAATAGAAAGGAGTACTATTATGTTAAACTCAAGAATTGGTACAGTTGAAGCTATTATGCTAATTCTTACAAATATAGTTACACATACTATTTTGTCTTTACCAAGAAATATTTTATCTACTCAAAAATCAGCAAGTATTCTTAATTTAATTTATGTTGGTATTTTTGCCATCTTTATTGCATATTTGATTTTTAAGTTATTTAAAAATTTTCCTGGTTTAGATATTTTAGATATTTCAGAAATTATTGGAGGAAAAGTATTTAAAAATATCATAGGTGTTTTGTTTATTGCCTTTTTTATTATAACTTCTAGCATTCTCCTTCGTAATTTTTGTGAAAGTATCAAAATTATTTACTATCCTATGACAAATATAAGCTATATTTTAGCTATTTTTGTTATAGCTATTTGTATAGCAAATAGATTTGATTTTAGTGCTACTTTAAAAACAAATTTAATAGTTATTCCATTTCTTTTGGCTAGTATGATTTTTTTATTTTTTACAAATATTAATAAATTTGTACCACAAAGAGCTTTTCCTATTCTAGGTGAAGGAGCTTTTAATACTTTTGTTTTAGGTCTAAGTAATTTAGGAGCTTTTGGAGGTATTGCATATTTATATTTTCTTCCTCCTCTTTTACAAGAACCTGATAAGTTTAAAAAAATTTCTTTAATATCTATTGGAATTACTGTTATATATTTAATTTTAAGTGTTGCTACTTTACTGTTTATGTTCTCATTTTTTGTATCAATAAATGAAATTACTCCTTTATATAGTGCCACTAGATATATAGAATTTGGTACCTTTTTCCAAAGATTAGAATCAATATTTTTATTAGTTTGGATTTTAGTTTTTGCTTGTTATTTAAGTATTGTTACTAAATTTGCTATGATTATATTAAAAAAAGTAGTCAACATTGAAACAACAAGTCCTTTAATAGATACCTTCGGACTATTAGTTTTTGCTATAGCATTATTTCCTAAAAATTACGCTATATCTCAAGAAATAGAAACTTCTGTATATCCACATTTAGTAATTGGTATAGTAATTTGTTTAGGTTTAGGTATTTTAGTCATAGCTAATATTCTAAGGCAAAAACACAAAACAGTACTAAATAATTAATTTTGTTTTTATACAGAAAGGAGTCAAAAATGAGGAAACTTGCAAAAAATTTATTTATTGTGCTAGTTACTATTATATTTATTCCTGCTTTTTCTACATCATATCATGCTCTTAGTATTGATAATCTAGCATATGTTTTAGCCATTGGAATTGATTCTTCTGATTCTAATAAATTAGATGTAACATTTCAGTTTTCTACAAATGTGCCTGCATCTGAATCTGGAGCTAATGATAAAGCTAGTTCTATAATAAATACTGTGTCTGCTTCTTCTCTTACTAATGCCATTAATTTATTAAATGGCTATTTAGGAAAACCAATAAATATGTCACATTGCAAGGTAATAATATTTTCTGAAGAACTTGCAATGAAAGGAATTTCAGAAGAAATTTATACTTTAATTAACAATACTCAAATAAGAACTTCTTCAAATATTGTCATTAGCAAATGTACTGCAAAATATTATATTGAACAGACAAAACCTGAATTTGAAAATTTAATTTCTAAATATTACGAAATTTTTTCAAGTTCTAGTAAATATACAGGTTATATGCCAGAAACTACAATTGGTGATTTTTTTAACAGTTTAGTATGTGAAAATTGCGAACCTCATGCAATACTAGGTGGTGTAAATAAGGGTTCTTCTGAAGAAGGCAATGAATTTGACTCTCAAAAAGATTATACTATTAAGTCTAATCAATCTCCGGTTATTGGAGAAAACGGTGCTGAAAACATCGGTGTTGCTGTTTTTAAAGGAGATAAATTAGTCGGAGAATTAAATGCTTTAGAATCTATTTCTTTTTTAAATATCTCAGACAAATTAGATAGGTTTTTAATATCTGTACCTGACCCTCAAAATGCAAACAATTATCTAGATATTTATATGACTCCACTTAAAAAAACTTCTATAAAAGTAGATTCTTCTACTAAAACACCATATATAAAATTAGATTCTAGATTTTCGGGTAGAATTTACTCTATGTCACAAAATTCTAAATATTTATCAAATGAAGTAATAAATTCTATTTCGAATTCTTGTAATAGTTATCTAGAGTCAATTTTTACAGATTACTTATATAGAACATCTAAAATACTAAAATCTGATATTAATGGTATACGGTAAACATGCCCTTCAGAATTTCTTCACTTTAGCTGAATCTAAAAACTATAATTGGAATGAAAGTTACCAAAATGCATTTTTTAAAGTAAATGTTCATACGAATATTCAATCAGGTATGTTAATTACTGAAACTTAAAATTATTTTAATTATATAGGAGATTATTATATGACAAATTTAATTTATGATTTAATTTTTTTATCATTTACTTTGTATTCTTTGCTTAAAGTTATTGGTTATGGTATTTATGAAATAAAAACTTTGCATAATAAATCTGGAGGAATTGCCATTATTGCTTTTTCTTCTGTAGTTGTTGTCTTTATAAATATATTGGTATTTTTACAGTAAAAAGCAACATGAAACTTTTCATGTTGCTTTTTAGTTTTCTATCTTAACTTATTTTCTAAGTTTTATTTATATTAGCTCAAAATCAATTCTTCTTAAGAGTTTACTACTGCCTATAACTTTTATTTTAACCTTATCACCTATTTTATATGTTTTATTAGTTTTTTCTCCGATTAGCATTTTTCTTTCTTCATCATATATATAGTATTCTTCTCCTAAGTTTTCGAATCTTATTAATCCTTCTACAGTATTTTCTAATTCTACAAACATTCCAAATTGTGTAATTGAAGATACAACCCCTTCATATTCTTCACCAATTTTTGATTCCATATATTCTGCTTTTTTCATATCTTCTGCTTCTCTTTCTACTAATGTTGCAACTTTTTCTCTTTCTGAAGATTGCTTTGCTCTGTCTTCTGCTATTTTCTTATATTCTTCTACTGTTTTTTGATTTAAGTCATAATTTTCTTCCAAATATTTAGAAATTATTCTATGTATGAATAGATCTGGATATCTTCTTATTGGTGAAGTAAAGTGACAATAATATTTACTTGATATTCCAAAATGTCCCTTGTTTTCGGCTTCATATCTTGCTACTTTTAGTGTTCTTAAAAGTAAGTTTGATACTACTTTTTCTTCTGGCTTTCCTTGTACTTCTGTTAGAATTTTCGCAAATTCTTTTGGATAAATATTATCTTTATTTGCCTTAATTTTTAACCCTAAATTAAATAGGAATTTGTTTAATTCTTGTATTTTTTCTAAGTCTGGTTTTTCATGTACACGGTATATAAATGGTGCATCTAGCCAAAAGAACTTTTCTGCTATAGTTTCATTTGCTGTTAACATGAATTGTTCAATAATCTCATGCGCAAATGTTCTTTCATATTTACTAATGTTTGTAACTTTTCCATCTATATCTAAATCTATTTTACTTTCTGGAATATCTAAATTTAAGTATCCATTTTCTATTCTTCTGTTTTTCAAGATAATAGCTAGTTCTTCCATATTCTTAAATTCTTGGATATATGGCTTATATTTTTCTAATATTTTATCATTACTTCCATCTAAAATACTTTGAACATCTGTATAATTCATTCTTTTTGTTACTTTTATTACTGCTTTATAAATTTCATTAGAAATAACTTTTCCTTTCTTGTCAATTTCCATTGTACAAGATAATGTAAATCTATCTTCTCCTTCATTTAGACTACATATACCATTAGATAATTCTTTTGGTAACATTGGTATAACTTTTCCTAACATGTAGATACTTGTTCCTCTTAGAAGAGCTTCTTGGTCTAACAAACTCTTTTCTCTTACATAATAGCTAACATCTGCTATGTGAACATCTAGTTTATAGTTTCCATTTTCTAACTTTTGTACTCTTACAGCATCATCTAAGTCTTTTGCATCTTCACCATCAATTGTAAATATTATTTTATCTCTTAAATCTATACGAGATGATATATTTTTTTCATCTATTTTATTTCCACATTTTTTAGCTTCTTCTATTACTTGTTCAGGAAATTTTGCTGGTAAGCTATGCTCTTTTATTAAAGATAACATATCCACCCCTGCATCATTTATATTTCCTAAAACTTCTATAACCTTTCCTTCTGCATTTTTATCTTTTTGAGGATATTTTGTTATTTTCACAAGTACTTTATGATTGTCTTTTGCTTTTCCAAAGTTTTTCTTTGATATATATATGTCACTACCAAAGTTTTTGTCATCTGGTACTACAAATCCAAATGTTTTGTTATTTTGAAATACTCCAACAACTGTATCTTTTTCACGTTTCAATATTCTTACGATTTTGCCTTCTGCTTTTTTTACTTTGTTTTTCTCTTCAATTATTTCAATTAATACTCTGTCTCCATTTAACGCATTTAAAGAGTTCTCTTTTGAAATATATACTTCCTCTTCTCTTTCTTCTATTTTTACAAAACCAAATCCTTTTTGGTTTTTCTTATATATTCCATCATAGTAAACTTTTTCACTAACTTTATATCTATTTTTTCTGTTTTTTTGAATTTTTAATTCCATTTCTAGTTTTCCAATTAATTCTAGAAACTCATTATATTCATTTTTTGGTACTCTCATAAGCATTGCAATTTCTTTTGCCCTCATCGGCACATAATCGTCTTCTTGCATAAATTCTAAGATTTTCTGTTCTTTTTCTTTCATTATTTTTACTTCAATTCCTTCCTTTTCCTAATATAAAAATAATTTTTTAGGCATTTTCTACAAATTTCTACATATTTTTCATTATTTTATGAAAAAAGGCCAGTTTCAAATAAAACCGCCCTTTATATTTCTTCTATACTAAATATATAATTCCTAATACAATTGTTAATATAGCAAATACAATTGATAAAATAATTGTCCACTTTTTTTGTTTTCCTTCTTTAGTCTTACCTTTATTTTTTTCAAAGAAATTATTTGTTGATGAACCTGTTATAGTAGAAGATAATCCTGCATCTTCTTTTGTTTGTATTAATGTTAATATTATAACAATTAATGCTATAATAAGATAAATTGCTATTAATATTCCCTTTACTATTTCCATTTTATTTGCTCCTCCTAACGGTTTTAATTACTTACGTATTGTACCATATATTTTACTAAAATGCAAATACTTTTTAGTTTTTATTCATTGTGTTTTATTTTGGCTATATATAGCAACAAATTAATAGTTTGTTACCATGTATTGATTATGTTTTTAATAATTAGGAGCTTTGTTTATATTATTATAATAGTTTATTGTTGAAATTAGATTATTTAACTTTATTTATTAGACTTTTTTGAAACCTTCATGTACTATAATTTTTTCTACTTTTTTTATTTGATAATTAAACAAGTATGAAATTATATATGCATCTTTACTATATGTATGATAAAAAGTTTCAACTTTTAATAACACTGTATCTCCTGGGTGTATTCTTTTTATTACTTTTATTGTGTTTTCTAGTTTCATTTTCTGCCTCCTTGATTATATACTATAATTCTAAATTTTCGAGCCGTTGCAAGAAGACCAGTAGCCTTCTCGCAACACTTACGCTCCTTATTTTTCTTTATTCTATTTTCCATGCTCCGCTTGAATCTTTTCCACTTGTCTGGATATCAGATTTTAGATAAACTATCGGACAGACACCACTACTAATAGAGATCTCATCGAAGCCGCCGCTATAACCAAGGCCACCGCGAGCGCCGTACACACTGCCACTAACCACACGGCGCACATGGAATTCGCTATAGTTAGAGTCACTGTAAACACAGCGAGATGCCAACCAATATAATTTATTTTCAAATAACATTTTATATTCATTACTTGTTGTTGCTATTTTTTCTGAACCCGTATAACTATAGACTGTATTTTTGTCTGTTCTACTTGCTGCTGATGTTGAATATCCTGTTTCTGTTCTTCTTGTTGGATAATATATTGATTTTGTATATGGTGTAGTTGGTTCGCTTGGTGTATATCCTATTATTTTATTTATATCCTCTACTGTTATACTTCTTGCTCCACTTCCTGTCAATGTTCTTTTTTCTACTCCTTCTACTACATCTCCTACTTCATAACTAAATATTTTACTTGTATTTGCTCCTACTCCATGTCCATATATACTACATATTTTATTTAGTTCTTCTTCTGCATATAAGTATCCTATTGCACCTTGTAAATAAAAATTCTTACTTGCATCTGTTTTTATTGGTTCTTCACTTATTAATACTACTTCATTATTTTCTTTACTTAATACTCTCCATTTTATATTATCATTTGATGTAAATGTTTGCGTATCATATCCATTTCCACCAGCTGTTCCCGTCCCCTTTTTTGATGAATACGAATGTGTTCCTGCTTTATATGCTACATAATCTCCTACATTTACTCTCTTTACTAATGACAATTCTTGTACTGTTACTGCTTCTGATATTGTTTCCTTTTTATTTCCTGCATTATCTGTTGTTAATACATGTAAATAATATGTTCCTTCTGTTGTTGTTTTTAATGTTATTTGTTGTCCGTTACTTGTAAATGTTCCTCCTGTATAACTACTCTCGTTTACTCCTATTGCTGTACTTGTTGTATTATACACCCATTTACATTTTGATATTTTTATTCCACTGTGTGCATTTTTACTATCTGCTTGTTCGTCTGTATGTGTTACTGTTGCAGTTACAGAACTATTTGTATTTGTACTTGTTCCACTAAGTTTTATTGTTGCATTTTTAGGTGCTAATTTATCTATTATTGTTATATTTGCTGTTCCATTTCCTCCTATATTTGTTCCATCACTATAACAATAATTTATTACACAATTTCCACTTACTTTAAATGGTCCTTTATATTCTATGCTATCTTTTGTTGGTGTTCCTCCATTTGTTACATATCTTGTTGTATATCCTGTTTTTGTTGGTAGTGTTACTGTTACATCTGTATTTGTCCATGTTGTTGGTGAATATGTTGCTCCTTTTGCACCTTCTACTTTGCCTGTTGTTTTTGTTATTGCATTTGTTACTACTTCATTTCCTGCTTTATCTACTGCTTTCATTTTTAATGTATATTCTTTATTTTGTGTTAAGCTATTAAATGTATAACTTGTTGCTAGTTTATTGCTATTTTGTTTCCATGTTGCTCCATTATCATTACTAAAGTAATATTCTTTTATTCCACTACATCCATCTTTTTCTGTCTTTGGTGCATCTGTTGTACTACCTGTTAAAGTTATACTTTTTGTTGTTGATGTTGCTGTTGGTACAAATTGTTTTGGTGCTAATCTATCTATATTTGCTACATTTCCTGTTGCATATCCTCCTGCATTTGTTCCATCCCATAATTGTGCATATATATCTCCATTGTCTGTCATTGTTACTTCTTGTGTATAATTTGTCCATTGCTTTCCATCTGTTGAATATCTTAATGTATATCCTGTTATATCTGTTGTTATTTTTACTTTTACTGACCCTTTTGTTGGTGTACTTGGTGTATATTGGAATTTAACATTACTTTCTGTTAATCCCTCTACTTTTCCTGTTGTCTTTGTTATTGCATTTGTTACTACTTCATTTCCTGCTTTATCTACTGCTTTCATTTTTAATGTATATTCTTTATTT
>CAUBRZ010000014.1 GCA_958438515.1 uncultured Clostridium sp.
AATTACTTTCATTTTATTTTCTCCCTTCTAGTAGTTCTTCTAACTCTAATATTCTCTCATTAATTGCTTTTATTCTGTCTATATATTTTGCTTTATTACATGTTTTTAACATGTTTTTATATTCTTCTATCTTGTCTTTTACTTTTTGAACTGGAATATAATTTTCTTTAATGTATTGTGGTGTCTCTTCCTTGATTACCTTTTGTCCCTCTAGATTGTCTAATAATTTATTTTTTAATTTTTCATTCTCTTTTTGTAGTTTTTCTATATTTTTTACTAGTAACCTTTTACCATATTGAGTTAATTTATCTTGATATAATAAACTTATTAACTCTTCTAATTTTTCACTCATATTATTTCTCCTTTTCTAATAGTTCTTGTAAACAATTTTTACATTGACAAATTATTATAAATCTATTACTATTTACCTTTATTTCATCTTGTAAATCTTCTTCAAGTTGTTTATTTAATTCTTCTATCTTTTCTTCTACTAAAGAAACTGGTATGTAATTAACTTCATATTCATCTATTTTTGTTAGCATTTTGCTATATTCTTTTTCTAATTTATCTGCTCTTGCTTTTTCTTTTAAATACTTATCTACTATATTTTTAATGCTTTGTATTTCTTTTTTATAATATTGTATATCTTCATCATTGTCATTTTTTACTTTCATTTGACTGTATATTGCATTAATACAATCTTCATTTCCTTTTATTATTCCTTCTAATATTTTCATATCTTCTTCTATACTATTTTCCACTACTCGTCCTCCTCAATATCTTCAATGTCCATATTCAATAAATATTTCCACAACTTCTTTTGTAACCAATTAAATTTTGTAGAAACCTCTATTTTTACATCCGTTCCACCTAATTCCATATTTCCTATTTTTATAATTGATTTTCCTCGTTTTCTCAAAGATATCGTTCCATAATTTGTATCAGTTGATATTTCTATTTTATTTTCTTTCACTTAAAACACCTCCTATTTTGAGCATATATTTAATAATGCTTCTTGATATGCTTCTATTTTCTTTTTCAACTCATGATTTTCTTTTTGCAAGTTGTAATATTCTTTTTTATAGTCTAAATCAACAACATTCTTTTTATCTGTTAACTCTCTTATTTGTGTTTGTTGTTTATCTATCATTTCTTTCATATATTCAAAATCACATTCTTTTTGTAATTTATCTATATCCCCTGGTGTCATCATTTTATCCACCCCAATTCTTTATACTTTAAATTTATTGCTTGTAGTTCTTCTATTGAAAATTCGTGCCAAATACTAGACCAATAACCTTGTGCTGCACAATACTTATCCCATTCATTTTTAAATTCTTGTGTATGCCAACTTTCATTATTCGCTACCCACATAGCTTCTGTTGCATGAAATGTCTTCTTAAATTCTCTTTTATCAAAAGTTAAGCTTACACTAAATGTTTCTCTTTCATATTTATAAATAATTGTTTCTTCATTATCTAAATATTTTATATATCCTATATCATTCAACATCTCATCTGCTGTGTTTTCTTTCATTATGTATCACTCCTTTAATATCTCGCTAAAAATTCTTTTAATTCTTTTCTTAATGCTTCCCAATCTTCTATTTTTTCTAGCAATTTATTTAATTCATCTTTGGTTAATTTTGTGCAATCCCAGTTAGTCTCATCAAAATCATAACAACTACAATGAGATCCTTCTACTAAAACAAATTCATTATATTCTGTATCAGGCATATATTCTAGCAATAATAACCTTTCCATGTTATAATCTCTTTCACTTGTTGTTGCAAATAATACATTATGCATTTTTATATCTGTTTTATTTTTTAAATTATATTTTTCCATATCTTATTTACTCCTCTCAAAATATTTTTCAAAATCTTCTTTCTTTATTAATTCTGCTATAACATAGTCTTCTTTGCTTGTTAAAATCATTTGAAGTATTATTACATCTCTATAATATATATTTTCATCTGATTCGTATTTATAATGTCTAAACATTGTTTCCATCGCTGAACCATCTAACCTTAAATGTGCAAACCAACTTTCTTTATATGTTTTATATATTCCACCACTACAAGCATTTATTTTTAAATTTGTATCTCCTGCATTATAAGTATTAAACATATCTTATTTACTCCTTTTTATCATATTTATCCAATATCTTTTTATTTTTCATTGCTAAATCAACAACAGGTTGTAGCAATTTAGCTAATTCACAGCCTATTCTTTCAACTTCTTCTAGGTCTATTCCTTGTTTTGCTAAATCTACTGCAATTTTCATTTTCTCTTCTTCACTCATAGTTACTCCTTTACTACTAAATCTGCTTTGATTAAATCGTATAACACATCTTATTTTTTAACATATCTCCTTCCATTTGTCTGCATAGCCTTTTTCATATCTAATAGTTTCGATTTTAAAATTATTGCTTTCAGTTTCTATGTGTTGTTCTAATGCCTTCAAACAACTTATACATACTTTTAAATTCTTATTAGGCAATTTAACTTTTTTTACTTCTTCATCTTTATCTAATTCAACTTTACATATATCACAATATCTTTTTAACATATCTATTCTCCTCCTAATAACTCTGGATTATTATATATATTACCTATTACTTTTAAAGTATCTATATTTACTGTATATATTAAAAACCATTCTTCATTATCTATATCTTTTATTTTTTTGCCTTCAATTTCAAAAGGTTTTATATAAAAAGCTCCATCTATAAATTCAACTGTTCCTCTTCCAACTTTTGTATCAAAGTTTCCAGTAAATACATCATAAGAAAACTCTATTATATCTCCGTTCATATATTTCTTTTCCGTTTTTATCGTGTAGTCCTGTGTATTGCATTAATTCAACATCATCTTTTCTCAAAAAATAATCTTTGCTGGGTATTCCTATACTTAAGTCGTTACTAAACATTTGTAAATCATCTACTATTTCCATGTATTTCTCTTTTTTATTCCATGCTCTAAACTTTATCTCTCTATTCATCTTCTCCTCCTACTTTATAGCAATTAGCCATTTTTCTTTCTCTGTAAATTCTCTGATATTCCTTGTTGTATAATTTCTCACAGTCTTTGCAATAACAGTTATATCTGTCTTGCTTTTTCATATATCTAAATTCTGTCTCTTCTTTATATGCTCCACACATACTACATTTTCTCTTCATAGTTTTCTCCTGTACTATTCTATTTAATTATTCTTAATTCCAAATCTGGATAAACTTTTTCAAATATTTTATGTTTTAATTTGAATACATCTGTCTGTATTCCTTTTACATCTTCAACTATTGTTTTACCGTTTTTCTATGTACTTAAAGTCTGCTATATACTCAATTTTTCTGAAAGTTCTTCCGTTTTTCTTAAAACCATCTTGTAGCAAAAATCGTGGTTGTAATTCTAAGTTGCTTATTTTCCCTGCTTTTAGTAATAGTTTTAATTCTTTATATCTATTTCCTTCTTTCTTGCTATCAAATTCTTCTCCATCTACTATTACTTTTTTATTTCTGTATTTGTTCATCTTTTGCCCCCCTAAATTTTATTTATGTCTGTGTCAAAACTTATTTGTCCGTTTGCCAATATTCCATTGAGCCTGTCTAAACTAATTTTATGATATTTGGGATCTATTTCTATGCCTATAAATTGCCTGTTTAGTTCTTTTGCAGCAACACAGGTTGTCCCACTTCCACTAAAACAATCTAGTACTATATCGTCCTTTTGTGTAGTATGTTGTAAATGTCTTCCAACTAATTCAATAGGCTTTATTGTAGGATGTTTATATTTGTCTTTATCTCTTTTATTTATCGCACTAGAATACCATTTGCTTTTGTATTCATATCCATTATTAAGTTGAACTCCACTTTCTCTAAAATACAAACAATATTCAATGTCAGGTAACCATACATTATTTGTAGCTGGTGTCGGATTAGTTTTAGTCCATACTAAGATTTCAAACATATATCCTTTTTCTTTGAAAAATTTTAGTATTTCATATATTTGTTCTTTACTGCACCAAATAAAACAATTTATTTTTTTAGATATTCTTATAAATTCCTCCAGTATTTTATAATCAATTCCATCTTTAATGTCTTTTAAATATGTATTATGAACTTTATCTATTCTTCTAGCCAAAGGACTATTTCCTTTTCCTCCATGTGTTATTAAATATGGAATATCTGTATATATACAATCAATGCTTTTATCAGGAATATCTTTTATTAATTTATAACTATCTCCTAATGTTATTGTGTTTAACATATCTTCAAATTTCATAACTCTAATTTCTCCTGTATTCCTAAATTTTCTTTTATCTTTGCTATGCTATCTTCAGCAGTTGGTATGTCTACATACTTACAAGTCTTTACTCCTTCAAAATAAGAATTTTCTAATTGCTGACATCCTCCACACCAGCCTTTCTCGATAGCTTTAGCACATATTCCGTTCTAATTGTTGATATTTCATAGGCTAGTCCTCTGGCATTTCAAAAACTGTTGTTTCTTGTAATACATTAGTATATCCATCGCATTCAGCTGTTCTATAATTTCTATAAGATTTTATTATTTCTTGTAATACTTCTTTTGCTCTTTCTTTTGTTGCATAATGTCCAATAAATAAACCACACACTCCTGTTTCTGTCTCGTTCGTTTCTCTAAATATTATTATTGATTTAAAATCTGTTTCTCTATCTAATTCGATAGTTTTTATATTATTAAAATTAACTATTTTATTTTTATCTTGACTTACTATTATCATAACTACCTCCTAATTTTTTTCTATTAATCTATAAGCTGTTACATTTCTTTGAGTTTCTTCATCAAATTTCTTTCCATCTTCTTCTATCAAGTGATACTTATCTCTTAATTCATTTAATCTTGGTTGTATATCTTGTCTTTTCCAACTCTTATTTATTCTCTTTGCTATTTCATTAGCTGTTAGCGTTTCTCCTGTACTTAATATTGCGAGTACTCTTGTATATAAGATTGGTCTTACTTCTTCTGTTTTTTCATTACTTTCATGTCTTGTTTGCATTGTTAATATACTCATTTGTTTATCACTTCCTTACTTAAATTTCTTATCCATATCTACACTCATTAAATCGTAAAATAAATCGTCTTGTTCTTCTTGTGTTAGTAAAGCATAATCTGAACATTCTTTACATTTTGATATGATTCTTGTTTTTTTAGTAAAATCTTTTTCGATTTGCTCTTTATATTTATTAAATAAAGTAATATAAATTTCTTTACATTCTTGTTTGTGTTCGCTTGTTGTTCGTTTGTTGTTTAATTCGCTGTTCATTTCTTCTTTTTTAATTTGGTAATCTTCCCATTTTTCAACAGTTACAATTGAAAATTTGTTGTTCGGTTTGATGTTTAGCATTTTTAGCTCTTTTAGCACATTTATATACCTATAAACCATGCTCTCCGACATCTGTAACTCTTGGCTTGCCTTCTTTCTACCGAAATACAAATTGTCCTTTTTCTAATAAAACGCTTTGTTGTCCAACTAATTGCGTTCTTTCTATATGTGTTGCTTTTACTAAACACCAAATCCAAACTTTTAATGCCTTTTCATTTTCCCAAATGGGAGACTTTAATATTTTTCTATATAACTTTATCCATGTTTCATCTTCCAAGTATCTCTCCCACCTTCTTAGTAAAATATAAGGGATAAAACTTATGTCTTACCCCTCAGTTGTTTGCTTTTCCATATTCTTTAATAAATTCTTCTTTTGTTTTGTTGTAATATTTGCACCAAGCTTTTTGTGCTAATTTCTTTAATTGTCTGTTAAGCTTGTCTCCATTTTTGCCATGTACTCCATTCGTTCCACGATGGTCTTTTCTCATCAAAAATACTATCAAGCCATCATTTATACTCTTTTGTCTGTAAGCCTTTGAAAAATAAACCTCATGTCTTTCGCAATATATTTCTGTTCTTTTTGTACTGTACAATTTGCTTTTTGGCATAATACAAAATTCTTCTTCTCTTTTTTGTGCATTTCTTTTTGATTTTTTCTGTATTTTTTTTGGATAAGGATTAAAACTATTGCTTAAATCTGTTACTATCATTTCTTATCCCATTCTTTCAATAGGCATATTTCCATTCAAAGTTACCTGCTCTTTTTCTTTTTCCTTTTAATACACTAACAATATTGCCTCTTGAAATTCTTAATTCTTTACTTGCAGATGTTGCACTATCCCATATTTTAATCTGAATGTTATTCTTTAATTGAACTATTGGTTTCCTTTGTACTAACCCTTTTCTAGTATTAATTTTTTTATATGTAGAATTGTATTGATGTGTACAAAATTCTAAATTTGAAACTTTATTGTTTGTTTTGTTTTCGTCTTTATGATTTATTACTGGTAAATTTTTATCATTATCTATAAAAGTTTCTGCTACTAATCTATGAACTCTCTTTGTACTTTTTATGTTATTTTTTGATAAATCTACTCTTAAATAACCGTCTTTATTTATGCATTGTTTTAAGATTTTTCCATTAGTATTATTTCTCTTTAAGCTTCTAACTCTTCCTATATTGCTTACTTGATATAATCCCTCATATCCTTTTATATCTTTCCATATTTCAACCATCTTTTTCCCAACTCCTCAACAATGAATCAATCTCATTTTTTGGTTTTGTTTCTATTCCATAAACTTTACAATCTTGTACTACTCCGTCTATAAGTCTTGCCATTTGCTTACTATTAAACGAACTTGAGCCATAGTAAGCATTAATTATTTTAAACTCTGTACCCCCTATGTATGTTGTATCTGCTATTTCACAAAACCAAGCTATCCCTTGTGATGTCCACATTTTTTCAAAAGTTTTTATATTTTCTGTTTCTATCTTAAATCTTCTAAATATTCCTAATTCTTTAACTCTTCTTTTATATTCTTCAATTGTTTCCCTTTCTGCTAAATCGCATAACTCTTGCAAAAGTTTCCAAAAATAATTATTTGCATTAGTTGTTCTTTTCTTTATGTACCTCTTTGCTTCTATTTTTAGTTTTAAGCCTTTTAATTGCTCTATGTCTGATAACTTGTCCTTATCATTAATCAAAAAGCTTATTTTAGGTTTTCCTGTGTTGTAATCTATATTTATTTCTTCTAATGTTCCTGTAGTTTGCATTTAACCACCTACTTTACGTTTGGCATAGCTTTTATTTTATTTAAAATACTTGCATATTGCCTTTTAGTTAGATCTTTTGTATTTGTTATGCTGTAATTTGTTAATAATTGTTTTTCTACATCTAATCCCTTTTGTCTCATAATTGCATATATTGTTTTTGCTTGTTGCTCTGTTACTAATTCATCTATATTTTCTTCTAATATTTGTTCTTTATCTTGTTTAGTTACTTTGTCCTGTTGCTCTTTAAATTCATTTGTATCTGCGTCTTTAGTATCATCAATACAAAACAAGCCATTCAAAGCATATTTTCTTGCATAACTGCTTGCTGTTCCTGTTATTTGACTGTCATCCATTCCTTTCTTTTCTTCGCTTTCTCTTGCATATGCAGTATTTTCAATATAGGCTATTTCTTCATTTTTAGTATCTTCTGTATCAATTAATATAGCTGTTGCTTTTATATAATATCTGTTCCCTAAACATTCTATTTTGTCTGTAAGTTGCAATATTACCTTATTTTTTGCTAGCAATGGTTTTACTGCCTCTAAAATATCTTCACAACTTCTATATTTATAATGTCCAAATTTATTTTCTTGTCCTTTTGGGGCTTTAAGTTCTGCTTGTATATTAAGTAATTTTTCATATATATTCATTTAAAAAACCTCTCTTTCATATTCAATTTTTGACAATTCTAAGAAATTGATTAGTTGTTCTAATTGTTTGTCATATATATTGAATTTCATTGTTATCTCTTTTTTTGTTGGAACAATAACAAACTCATCATTTTTTCTTTCTTCGTTTTTTAATTCTACTGGATTTGACAAATCTTCTAGTTTCTGTTTTTTTATTTCTTCTTGTCTTTTCTTTTCTTCTTCAATAGCTTTAAATCTATTTGTTACCATTGTTATTGCCTGCGATACATTTAATGTTTGTTTGTATTCAACTGATATCTCTGCTTTATGCTCTTGTGTTTCAATTAATTTTAAATCATCTGCTATTTTGTCTATAAAACTTTTAGCTTGTTCTTTCAAACTTTTCATACTCGCTGACAATGTTACATTTATTTTTGCTTGTTCATATGTAATAAAATCAATGTTATTAGCTTTTCTATATTCTTCAAAGTAATCTTTTATTTCTTGTTCTTTTATTTCTTTTTGTTTGTTTTCATAATTAGCAACTTGTTGATTTATAGTGTTGTATGTTTCCGTTAAAAGTCTTTCTGTTTCTTTTGCTGTATCTTCAAAAGCCTTTATTGGTTTGTTGTATTCTGCAATAATATTTTTCCTATAATCAGAAACTTGTTTTTTAAATTTATTTACTTTAGATTTTTCATCTTTAGCCTCTTTCATTGTTTCTTCTGTAAAAGATATATTTTTATAGTAATTATTAAGATTTTCAACATATCCTTTTACTTCTTTCATATTAGATTCTATTTCTCCAACACTTTTAATTTGTGCTTTTATCTCGCCTTCAAATTGTGGCTTTTTAATTAATTCTTGCATTATCTTTCCTCCCTTAAATCATCGTAATAGCATTCTTCTGCTATTAATTCGAATATATTTCCTTCTTCATCGTTTTCTATGTAATCTTCCATAATTCTCCTTTACATATCTGCTTCTTTGTGATAAAATAGAAACAGATATGAGTTTATATATATTCTTATTTTTGAGTTATCTAAAGCTTTTGTCGGTGTTAGATAGCTCGTTTATTTTGTCTAAACAATTTTCTACTAAAGCATTTATAATAATGTTTCTATGTTTATTTTTATCTTCTTCTGATACACCCAAGTTGTTTACATCTTGTAAATTTAGTAAATCTCTTATTGTATTATTTAAAAAGTTAATTGACTCTTGTTTACAAAATTTAGTTCTTTGTAATTCTTGATTTAAGTTTTGATTTATTTTGCTTACTGCTAAGCTTTCTTTTTTTAGTTCATTGTTTTTTATTATTAAATCAATTTGTTTAAACATCTCTCTTCACTCCTTTCCTTGTAAAATTTTGTAATTTATTGTATAATTTCCTCGAAAGTGAGGTAATTATTATGGATTTATCTTCTATAAAAATATTGTTATATTGTAATACCTTAAAAAAATTTACCAAAAATGACATTCAAAAACATTTCAATTTGACACCTAATGAATGTCGAACAGTTATAAATTTCCTTAAAGATAATGGCTATATAACTTATATTGGTAATATTTATTACAAATCTTCTAGTAAAGGAAAATCCCTTTTAAAAACATTATTTATAAAATGGATATCTAACAATGCTTTAGCAATAATTGCTATAATAATTTCTATAATTGCTTTATTTAAGTAATGCTACTATTAAACTTGCTACTGAAAATCCTAATGCAAACCATTGAAGTCCATTAGGCTTTTTATTTTCTTCCATTTTTCTCCTCCTAATAAATAGTATTTTGGCAAAATGCCCATACTGAAAACGCTACTGTTGCTATGTATAAACTGCTATATACTACTGCTCGTCTTATTCTCATGTAAACTTTGTTTTTGTCTATTCTAAAATTCTTCCAACTTCTCTTCATTTGTTTCCTCCTTCTTTCTAAACTTTTATTTGATTCGATATATTCTGTATTGTTCTTATGTACGATTTTAATTCTTCATTTTCTCTAATCAATTTTTCCATTGTTTCATCAATTTGCTCACTTTTAGAAACCTTAATTTTATATTTATTTTTTCCCGTTTTTTCGTACTCTACTTTTCCACTGCTTATTAATCTTAGTGCTGTTTCATATCCTATATGGTTTCGTTTCATAAATTGATTTAGACTAATCCATTCTTGTTCCATTTTTGCCCTCCTTTTTTGTTCAGTTTTACTGTACTTTAAAGTTAAAAAATTTTGAACCTGGAGCCTTTAAAATTTTGGATATGCTATTAATGTGAGAAATTTTAGGTTCAGCAATTCCATTTTCAATATTATAATAAGTTGCTGGACTTTTAAATCCCATAAATTTAGACATATCTCTAATTGAAAACCCTTTGTTTTCTCTTGTTTTTCTTAATTCTTCTGTATTTACAAATTTACTATATTTATTTTGCATTTGTTCATCTCCCTTCTGTTCATTTTTGTTGAACCTATTATATACAGTATTACTGAACTTGTCAATACTTTTTTAAAAAAAAGTTTTAAATAACTGTACAAACATTGAAACTCTAAGAAAAAAAATTTACAAGTGTTTACTTATTTTGAACATTGTGTTATAATGTTTATAAATATTGAACGGAGTGTTGTATATATGGAAAATGAAAATAATATAAAAATTAAAATTGGAACAAGAATAAAGTCTTTGCGTACCGAATTAGGACTTACTCAAGAACAACTTGCAAATAAATTAGCTACTGTAAAAGGAAAAAGTAGCATTGCTAATTACGAAAACGGTTCAAACTTACCAAGTGACGAAGTAAAATTAAAAATGTGTGAAATTTTTAATTGTTCATTAGATTATTTAATGTGTAAATCTGATATCAAAAATTACGACAAAGATGAACAAGAATTTAAATTTGCATATCACAAAGAAATGGAAGGACTTACTGATGAAGAAATTGCAGATGCATTAAGATTTTACAAAGAAATGAAAAAGAAATATAGCAAATGATTTTAGTGGAGGCTAAAATGGAATTAAATAAATTGTATGATATTGCAACTAAAGAAAATATAGATGTAATTGATTTTAAAATGAAAAATAAAGCAATTATTGGGTGCATAGGCGATAATTATACCATTGGAATTAATTATTCGATTATAGACAATTCTAGTGAAGAAAAGACCATATTAGCAGAAGAATTACGGTCATTATTATTGCAATGCCTTTTATAATACTAATAATTCAAAAAAAGAAATTGAAAAAAGGGAATTTAGAGCAACTAAATGGGCTTTTAAAACATTAATACCTTATTATAAACTAGAAGAAATGGTAAACAAAGGATATGCATACTATTATCAAATAGCAGAAGAATTAGGAGTTACAGAAGATTTAGTAAAAAAAGCATATAACTATTACCTGGAGGGAAATCATGGCTAAAAAAACTAATTCAAAAATAAATGGAAAAGAATATTATAGAATTAGAAAAGTAGTAGGTCATACTGCTAGTGGTAAAAAGATTCTAAAAAACTTCTATGGCGAAAGCAAAAAAGAAGCAGAACAAAAAGCAAGTGAATATATTAATAACATAGAAAATGGATTAATAATTAATTTTGAGAACTTTACTTTATCCGAATTAATGCATACATGGTTATTTGACTTTCTTCATAATTCATCAAAAATAAAACCTTCTACATTTCAAAGATATGAAAGTCTATACAGAAACTATATAAAAGAATCTGAAATAGCAGGAAATAAATTAATTAATATAAGAACAATACATTTACAAAAATTTTATAATAATTTATCAAAAAAAGGTTGCTCTTACTCACAAATAAATACTTTAAACACTGTCTTAAAAGTATTTTTTAACTGGTGTATTGACAATGACTATATTGTAAAAAATCCATGTACAAAAGTTAATATAAAAGGCAACAAAAATGAAATTATAAAAAATAAAAGAAAAGAAGTAGAAATACTGTCAGAAACAGAAATAAATATTATAAAAGAATATTTAAAAAATACAGATTTTGAATTATTATTTTTGCTAGATTTGGTTACCGGATTAAGGCAAGGAGAACTACTAGCTTTAGACTGGAAACATATTAATTTAGAAGATAATACTTTAAAAGTAGAAAGAAGTGTTAAAGAAGTTTATGTATATGACGATGAGAACACTAAGCATATAGAAACTATTTTCCAAACCCCAAAAACTATTAACTCTTTCAGGACTGTTCCTATTCCAAGTACTATGATCGATATTTTACTAAAAATAGAAAATAAAAAAGGTTTATTATTTAGCGATACGAATGGGAATCCACTAAAAGGAAAAAATGTTTCAGCTAAATGGACGAAAATTTTGAAAGAATGTAATATACCACACAAAAAATTTCATTCTATCAGGCATACTTATGCTTCTATATTATTATCAAAAGGTGTTGACATTGAAACAGTAGCCGAATTAATGGGACATTCTGCTATAAGTATTACACAAATTTATTTACATTCTTCTTATTCTTCAAAGAATAAATCCGTTAATAAATTAAATTCTATATTAAACTGAGTGGCTAAATAGTGGCTAAATTTAAAAATAAGATGTCTCAAAACTTTTGAAACATCTTATTTTTAGCTATTTTAACATATTTGGTAGCGAAGATGTGATTCGAACACATGACCCTTCGGGTATGAACCGAATGCTCTAGCCAACTGAGCTACTTCGCCATATCAACGATATTTATTATACTTGTAGTTTTACCATTTGTCAAGACAAAAATACAAGAAAATTTAATTTCTTGTATTTCATCCTATTTCTCTTTCTTCTTCTTTTTTTCTAAACTCCTCTATGTTGCCATTCTGTTTGTCTATTATTTTTACACTAGCATTATTAGTTTTTATTTGCTCTTTTCTTTTTGCACCCTTTTTCTTTTTATCAGGATAATTAAACAGCATCTCTAAATTATGAATATCATCCTTAGCATTGTCCAAAATTTCTTTATTTTCTGCCTCCCATTGTTTTTGTTCTCTATCATTTTGTTCAACAATTTTTATAGATTCAGTTCCAAAAAGATCTTTTAAAATTCCTTTTATATCAATCATCTTTTCTTTTTTACTTACTTGTTTTATACTTGATTTTTCCATATTACTCTTAAAGTTTCCTTTAAGTTCTCACCTCTTTCTTTATCAAATACATATCTATTTTAACATAAAAAAGAGTAAAAATCAAGTAGCCTTACAATATTTGTAAAACCACTTAATTTCAAGTTACACTATTCGACATAATTATTGCACAAAATAAGTCCTGTCCCCCTATATTTTCATTCTATATTGTAAGTCACCCATTTCTTCTGTTGGTACATATCCCGGTTTTGATTTTATTACATCTGGTATTCTATTTACTATTGTTGCACATGTTAGTTCTACTGTTGATGGTCTATTTATTATTAATGTTGTTTCTGGTTCTCCTATTACAGTCCACTCATTTTTGTCAAAGTCATCTTTTGAATATACTTTTCCTATACATTCACTTTCTATTGTTATTCCTTCTTCTGTCTGTGTTGTAACGACAGCACTCATTCCTGTTGCATCTCCTGCTTTTACTGTCATTTGTAAAGTACTAGAGTATATATCTTCTTTATGTGTTTGTGGTACTGTTTTTTGAGTTTGTGATTTTACTGTTAATCCCAGTTTATCACATAGCCATCCATTTACATTCCACATATATGATGGTAGGTATTCTCCTTTGTCTATCATTGCTTGTCTCTCTTCTTGTGATATCATATCTACAGATGCTACTTGTTTATCAAATTCTTCTAAAGTTAATCCTGCACCATGTGCCTTTGCTAATGCAATACCATAGTCTTCTACATTATAGCTTGAACTTCCTTTTATTTTAGTTATTGTTTGTGTTGATGCTGCTATACTAGATATTAATTGTCCCCAATATATATCTTGATATCCACTTCCTGTAATTGTACATCCTGTCTTTTTTGCCATTTCATCTATTCTAGATGTTATTACTGGATTTGAATTTATTGGATAAAATGCTTCTTCACATGTTGTAATAGCATTTACTCCTAATCTAGCACATAACATTAATGCATCTTCTACATCACGAATCAAACTCATAGTTGTTACTATTACAATATCTGGTTTAGTTTGTTTTATCATGCTTTCTGCATCCTCGATTGATACTACCTTTATTCCTTTGTTTTCTGTTCCTATGATTTCCCCAATGTCTTTACCTATAACAGAAGGGTTTATATCTATTGCACCTACAATTTCTCCTCCCTTTTCATATACATATCTCATTGTATATACACTCATCTTTCCTGTTCCATATTGAACTACTCTTGTTTTTTCACTCAAAACAATCACTCCTTTCAATTATATAAATTATATACTAAAACATTAAAGTTTATACAATTTGTTTTTTAGTAACTTATTTATTATTAATTCTAATATTTTTTATTATCTATACCAAAAATTCTTTTAAAATATTTGCACATCTCTTTGATGCTAGTTTTAAGTTTTCATCAAATGTTGATGCATTTTTTCCGTTTGGTGTATCAGATACACTTCTGATTACTATAAATGGTATATTGTCTAAATAACATACTTGAGCTATTGCTCCACATTCCATATCCACTACATCTGCATCAAATTTTGCTCTTATTTTATCTTTCATATATATTTCTGTGCAGAATATATCTCCAGTTGCCACTACTCCCAATTTTATATTGTAATTCATTTCTGGCATACCTTTTATTACATTTTCAAATTCATCAACTAGTTGTCTATCACATTCTACATAATTTCCAATACCTGTTATGTATCCTTTACTATGTCCAAATGCTGTAATGTCAAAGTCATGTTGTACTACATGTTCTCCTATTACAATATCTCCTATTTTTAGCATGCTGTTTACTGATCCTGCTGATCCTAAATTTACTACATAATTAATATCAAAATTGTCTATCATTACTTGCGTTGTTCTTGCAGCATTTACTTTTCCTATCCCACTTTGTACTAAAACACATTGTTTTCCTTGTACTTTTCCCACTAAGAAACGTAAATCCCATATTTGTTTCACTTCTATATCTGTCATAATGGCTTTAATTGCTTCATGTTCTTCTTGCATTGCTACTACAATTCCTATTTTTTTCATTTTTTCTCACCTCTTTACGAAAATTATATATTATATTTTTTTTTTAGTAAAGATTTTTTTTAATTTTTATTTAAATGTACTTGCCACATTTTGTTTTTTAGGTTAATATAATATCATATATTGAAATAAATGCAAAAGATATTTTATTAGAAAGGAGTTTTACAATTATTTATATAGCGCCTGAACATTACCTAGATTTACTAGCTGATGTTGACGAGGTCTAGAGTTATCGAATTTTTCGGCGGATGCTCTAGTGGCTTTAGCTTAAGGTCACATTATTAGTCTAAAAAGCAATAGCAATATTGTAACAAAAATTAATATATTTAAGCTGTTTTTGCATCATTTCAATTCCAATTTTTATTTTAAGGAGGTTTTACTATGTGTGGAATTGTAGGTTACATAGGAACAAAAAAGGCTAGTCCCATCCTTATTAATGGGCTTTTAAGACTAGAGTATAGAGGTTATGACTCTAGCCGGTATTTCAACTATTGAAAAAAATGGACTTTCTATTATGAAAGATAAAGGAAGAGTTAAAAATCTATATAATATACCAGGAATTGATGATTTGGAAGGAACTATTGGTATTGCTCACACAAGATGGGCAACTCACGGAAAACCATCTAAAGAAAATTCTCATCCTCATATGGATAATTCTAAAAGCTTTAGTGTTGTTCATAATGGAATTATTGAAAATTATAATGAATTAAGAAAATTTTTAGAAGATAAAGGATATACTTTTTATTCTCAAACAGATACAGAAATTATACCTAATTTGATTTATTATTATTATCAAAAAGATACTAATAATGATGAATCAAAATTTTTAAGAGCTGTGAAATGTGCATGTTCTGATTTAAAAGGAAGCTTTGCATTAGAAATTATCTGCAAAGATTATCCAGATAATATGATTGTAATAAGAAAAGATAGTCCTCTTGTTATTGGAAAAGGTGAAAATGAAAATTACATTTCTTCTGATATTCCAGCGATTCTTTCATTTACAAGAAATTTTTATCTTTTAAATGATCTTGAATTTGCTTTATTATCAAGAGATGATGTTAAATTTTATGACAAAAATTTAAATCCTATCGACAAAAAAGTAGAAACAATCGAATGGAATGCATCTAGTGCTGAAAAAGATGGATATGAAGATTATATGCTAAAAGAAATTTACGAGCAACCAACTGCTATCCGTGAAACTATTGGCGCTAGATTAAATGAAAATTCTAAGTGTGATTTTGATGAATTAAAATTCAGTAAAGAATATTTGGAGAGTATAAATCAAATTTATTTTGTTGCATGTGGTACAGCAATGCATGCTGGATTAGCAGGAAAAAATATGATAGAGCACCTTTGTAATATTCCTTGTCAAGTAGATATAGCATCAGAATTTAGATATCGAAATCCAATTATTGATGATAAAACATTATGCATTTTTATTTCTCAATCAGGAGAAACTGCAGATACTATAGCTGCATTAAAACTATCAAAAGAAAAAAAGGCAAAAACTTTAGCAATTAGTAATGTAATTGGAAGTTCTATTACTAGAGAAGCTGATTATTCAATTTATACACACGCTGGTCCAGAAATTGCAGTAGCATCAACAAAAGCATATACATCTCAAGTTATGTTATTAGCAATACTTGCTATTTATTTTGCAGAAACCTTAGGAACTTCACAAACTCTTGTGTCTTCTCTAAAAAAGGACATATTAGAATTGCCTAAAAAAATAGAAGAAACTCTTAATTGTAAAGATCAAATAAAACAATTTGGACATGATATATATCAAGAAAAAGATGTATTTTTCTTAGGTAGAGGAATTGATGAAACAGTCGCAAAAGAATCTGCTTTAAAATTAAAAGAAATATCATATATCCATGCAGATAGCTATCCTGCTGGGGAATTAAAACATGGTCCAATTGCTTTAATTGAAAATGGAATAACTGTTATTAGTATTATGACAGATCCAACACTAGTTGAAAAAACTGTAAGCAATATACAAGAAGTTATAACAAGAGGTGCTAAAACTCTAGTTGTTACTAATCAAGATATTGATGATACTATGTTTGATGTTGTAATACATATTCCTAAAACAAATACTCTTATTTCTCCTATCTTATCTGTTATTCCTTTACAGTTGTTATCATACTATATCTCAAAGGAAAAAGGATTAGATGTTGATAAACCAAGAAACTTGGCAAAATCAGTTACAGTTGAATAGTAAAAAAATATATTACAAATATTATTTAAAAAAGAAAAAACTTTAATTAGGAGTTTTTTCTTTTTTAACCAACCAAAAGACGTACAACAATTAAGCATACAACTCCTGGTAATCCTAATAATCCGAATTAAAACACTTGTAAGAAAATTTAGCCCTATATGAAAATTTAAATATGCTCCAATAAAATTAATAATATAAATTGTTATTCCTCCAAGTATCGAATTAATAACTAATTTTAATATTTTCTTTATCGGAACAATAAATATTTTTCCAAATATAAAAATAAAACATATGCAAGCTAAATAAGTAATAATATTTATATCCATTTTCTCTCAACTCCAAATAAAAAATGATAATAATTTCTTATTACCATTTGTATGTTAATTAATGGACAAATATTACTTTTACTTTAAACTGCTTCTTCATCATCTTCTAATATTGAAAATTTCTTATCATTTATCATATCAACTTTTATTCCTTTTGTCTTTGCAAGTTTTATTAAATAATCTAACTTTGCTTGGTTAGCCTTAATTTCATAGGTATAATAATCTACTAATTCACCACTTTTTGCATATTCAAAATTTCTATTATTACATTTTAATTCTTCTCTTGTTTTTATAATGGTACGTATTAATTCTCTTTCTTTATCCATTTCTGTTTTTCCTAAAATTTCACTTTCTTTTAGATAAATTTCTTGCATAAATACCACCTTTTATATTTTTTATTTTTATTATATTCCAAATTATGTATTTTATTCATTACACTTAAATTATATGTGATTTTTTATACAATTACTATGCTGTTTTTAATTTGCTATTTAAAATTAAGACTAAACAATATGTTTTCTTCTAAAAAATACTATTATTTTCGCTAAACTACTTGTTTTTTTGCCGAATTTATAGGATAATATATATGTATGATTTTAATTTAGTGAAAGGATTTTTTAAATGAAATATATAGACAAATTTTTGAAAATATTAAATACAGATAGGAATACCTTTGCGACATATGTATTAACATTAGTTACTGTATATCTCGCAGTAGATAGAATTGTTGAGATGTTACTTATGATATTTACAGGTGTCTCATATTCATATTGGGGACCTATACAATATACCATAGCTTTAGCATGTCCTGTATTTGCTTATTTGTTTTCTGGTGCTTCTAAGTTTTCAACTTCAAAAGCAAAAAAGGTTACATTGTTTTATATCTACATAATTGGATTATATATTATAGCTATTTCTATGTTTACTCAATGGCTAAATATGGGAGCTTGGTTGCTGTTATTATCTGTTCCAAATTATGCAGAATTGATTACAGATTTTTCAGATTTAGTAACTCCTGCTATGGTTAGCATTTCATTATATTTACCACTTGCAACTATATTCCCATTATTTAAATGGTTATTCTTTGGTGTAAATGATAGTAAAGACTTAACACGTTCAATTTGGGATTATGGAGGAATTAACTTATCTAATAAAAAAGAAGGAACTGGTCCTTATACCTGTGAAGTATATTTATGTTATGACTCTGAAACAGGAAAATCAATTACGATATCAGAATCTGTTAGATTTCAATCATTATTTGTCTGTGGTGGTTCTGGTTCTGGAAAAACATCAATGATATATGAACCTTTAATAGCTAGAGATTTAGAAAGAAAATATTTCTTTAAGGAAGTTTCTAAAGAAATGGGATTTACTGCTTTAAGAACTCATATAGCAGTTCTAAATGCTCCATATGATAATGATTACTTGAATGAAAATTTTAATCTAAATATGCTAACACCTGTAGAAAATAAACAAACAATATATGAAAACTATATGAAAAAAATGATTTTAAGCAAAATGGGAAATGAAATTACTTATAAAAATATTGGACTTACATTAATGGCTCCTGATTATGAAGTAATTAGTCATATGACTAATGTATGTGATAATTTTGGAATCAAATACAATATGATAGATCCAAATAATCCAAATTCAATTGGTCTAAACCCTTTTGTATATAATGACTCTTCAAAAATCGCTGTTAGTATCTCTTCAGTATTAAAAGCAATGTATAATACTGCACACAGTGATGTTGATGAAGCATACAAAGAAGATATTGCAATTACAGCAATTGAAAATTTAGCAATTCTTTTAAAAGAGATGTATCCAAGAATGAATGACCGGAAAACTTCCTAATATGGAAGACATGTTAAAAATGTTCTCAAATTTTGAATTAATTGAAAAAATGTGTGAAATATTAGCAAATGATGAAAAATTAAAAGAAAAATATAGCATACAATTAGCATATTTCAGAAAGAACTTTTATCATGATTCTCCTGGTAAATCAAATATTGAAAAATATACATATTCTATTGTTAGTCAATTAGATAATTTACTTAGAATTCCAGGTATTAAGAGTATTTTATGTAATAGAAATGAAAACTTAAATTTTGATAAAATGCTTTCTGATGCAGATATTACTTTTATTTGTACTAGACGTGGAGACTTAGGTGCAGCTGGGCATAAAGCATTTGGATTATTCTTCTTAATGGCAATGCAAAATGCAGTTTTAAGAAGACCAGGAATCGAGAACTCAAGAGTACCACATTTCCTATATATTGATGAATTTACAGACTTTATTTGTAGAGATCTTGAAGGAATGTTTACAATGTATAGAAAATATAAAGTAGGTAATATTATCTCAACTCAAAGTTTACAACAATTAGAAACACCTACATTACCAGTTAACTATAAAAACACAATTCTATCTAACTGTGCAAATAAAATTTATACAGGTAATGGTGTTGTAGATGAATTAGAATGGTGGTCTGATGAATTTGGTACTAGAAGGGAATGGACTTATTCAAACTCAATGGATATGAATAAAATGGAATATGATTCTAAATTTACAAATGTAAAATGGGAATTTGTAAAATATTTCAAAGCTGGAAAATTACAAACATTACCAGCAAAAGATTGTGCTTATAAAATCAAAGGTACAAATGGAAAACCTCTTGTTGGTCCTGGTAGATTAGGATATTTAGAGTCAAAATATAAAGAGCCACATAAAATTAAAACTTATGATTTCGGAAAATACTCTGATGGAGTTACAACAACAACTGAAGATGAAGATACTTCCTCTAAAAAATTTAACTTGAAAAATATAGACTTTAAAGACTTCAGAAATGAGATAAATCCTGTACAAACAGATACAACAGATTCTAAATATTTATTCGATAATGAAGATGCAATTATAGTTAACCTAAAAAAAAGGTCTAGAAAAAAATAAGCATATAAACTTATAGTTAGTAAAAAATATAAAAAAACATAAAAAACTTTATTTTGAAGTCTTTTATGTTTTTTTATTTTAAAAAGTTATTCCTATAAATTGAATTATTATTCCTGATATAACACCAATAAGATATAATAATACTGTTATTTTAATATTCTCTTTAAATTTATTATTTACCTTAAACAATACTGCAAGTCCTACTCCTGCCCCTACTAATAATCCAGTAATCATGCTAGCTGCAGTAATTACATCTTTTAAATATAATTGAGTTAATATTACAGAAGATGCACAATTTGGTATTAATCCTATCAGTCCTGCAAGTAGTGGTCCTAAAAATGTATTATATTGTATTAATGAAGTTATTTTTTCTTCTCCAATAAAATATATTAATACATTTATTATTACTGTTATTATTAAGATAAATAAGAATATATTTAAAGTATGTCTTAAAGCTGATTTAAAAATTCCATGTTCACAATCACAATGTTCTTTTTCACAAAGATTTTCAATTTTTTCTTCCGTTTGCTTAGTTTTGTTTTTCATTCTTACAATAAAATCAATTGTAAAACCTGCAATTATACCAATTACTAATTTTACAGCTAGTATTTTAAAAATTGTAATTGGTGGTACAGATTCTGAAATAAAAATTGGAAGCATTTCATCAGATGTAGATAAATATACTGCAATTAGTGTTCCAAGTGTAATCACTCTTCCTGCATATAAATTTGTTGCAGATACTGAAAATCCACATTGTGGAAATATTCCTAATACAGCACCAATTGCTGGTCCAAATTTTCCAGATTTTTTTATTGTTTCCTTAGACTTTTCCCCCATTTTATGTTCTATATATTCCATAATTAAATATGTGATAAATAGAAATGGTAATAATTTAATACTATCTATTAAAGCATCCTCAATAACTTCTATCATCAATTTTCTCCTCTTTTTTGTTTTTTCATAATAACATAATTTTATGCAAAAGTAAAGAGTAACTTTTTATAATTAGTTACCCTTTAACTTTTGATTAAATTTAATTATGTTTCTATCTTCTTCTATAGCTCCTATAGTTATAATTTGTTGATCTACTACAGCCACAACTATCATCATTAGTAGATCCGACACCCACAATTACATTGTGAATCATCACTACTTATATTATTTGAATTTATAGTTAATAAATCATTATTTGTTCCATTGCATCCATTGCTATATATAGTAAGTAAGTTTCCACTCTCGGAATCACCACATTGACTACTTATTGTAAGTAAATTATTAGGATCATTATCTTGAGAACTACAATCACGGTCTTGGTTTGTTCCACAACACCATCTAGAATCATTACAACTAAAACGTCTAATTAGTCTACAGATAAGCCAAGTTAAAAATGCTGTTATAAAACTAATTATAGTATAAACTATAGTAGCAATTAAAAAATTTAAATCATCAATAACAAATGTTACAATTAGAAAAACGGCAAATATAATTGCAGCAACAAGCAATGGACATTTTAATATTTTTTGTAGAGCTATTGAAATTATAATTGTTGCTATTGGTAAAGCAAAAAATAAAAGTAAAGTATTCATAGTTTTCTCTCCTTCTTTTTTTACTATATATTATGCTTTACTTTTTTATTTGGTTAACAAAATATTATTCATATTCTACATTTACTAAATATAACCCTTGTGGTGGCATAGTCTTCCCTGCATTTTCTCTCTTTTTTGATTCTATTATATCTCTTATAGATTCTGGGCTAATCTTTGATTCTCCAACTTCTACTAATGTTCCCACTATAATTCTTACCATGTTATACAAAAAACCGTTTCCTGTTAATTCAATCCATATTCTTTCATCTGGCATCTTTTTTATTTCAGCTTTGTAAATTGTTCTCACACTACTTTTACTACTAGTTCCACTTGCTCTAAAAGCTTTAAAATCATGTTCCCCTTCAAAATACTTAATTGCCATTTTCATTTTGTCAATATCCAATTTTATTGGTATGTGTGTTTCTAGATTTCTATAAATTGCAGATGCATATTCTGAATTATTTATAATATAACGATATGTTTTCTTTTTACATGTAATTCTGCTATGAAATTTTTCATCGACTTCTTGTGCACTTTTTATTCTAATTGATTGTTTTAAATTACTATTTAATGCAATCGGGAATTTTTCTATTGGTAAAGCAGAATTTGTTTTAAAATTTGCTACTTGTCCGAAGACTATGTACTCCTCTATCTGTTCTTCCAGATGCTACTAAATCTACTTTTTCACCAGTTATAGTTTCTATTGCCTTTTCTATTTCTCCTTGTATATTTAATTTAGATGGTTGTTTTTGCCATCCATTGAAGTCCTTTCCATCATATTCTATTACAAGTTTTATATTTCTCATATTCTTTACTCCTTCTAACTAGTAAAAGTCGCAAATTGCGACCTTTTTTATTTATAATTATTCCTTATTTTCTTTGTTTTCCGTCATCTGCTCGTTTTCTTGTTCTTTTCTCTTTTCATCTTTTTGTTTCTGCATTTTACTTTTTAATTTCTTTATTCTGTTTTTTCTTTCCTTCTTTTCAGCTGTAAATCGCTTTGTTACTATATTGCTAATCAATATTTTCTTTAAAACGTCTTCTCTTATATCTGCAATTAGTGTTCCATCTTTTGCTACTGAAATTTTACCAGTTTCTTCTGAGACTACTACTACAATACTATCTGATTCTTTTGAAATTCCAATTGCTGCTCTATGTCTAGTTCCTAATTCTTTTGCTATATCTTTATCATCTGCTAATGGTAAAACACATGCTGCAGCTGCTATTTTGTTTCCTGATATTACTACTGCTCCATCATGTAAAGGTGTTTTAGGTTCAAATATATTTACTAATAATTGAGGTGATACTTCTGCATTCATTGGAATACCTGTAGCAATTATATCTTGTATCTTTATATCTCTTTCTATTACTATTAAAGCTCCTGTTTTTGTTTTTGAAAGTTCAGTTGCTGCTATAACTACTTTATAAATGTCCTCTTTTGTTTTTGTTGATAAATCTTTATCAATACCAAAAAACTTTGTTAATTTATTTGTTCCTAATTGCTCTAATCCACGTCTTAATTCTGGTTGGAAAATAACAATAATTGCTATTACACCCACATTCATTATTCCTGTTAAAATCCAGTTTAAAATTTTTAAATTAAATAATCCACTAATCCAAGTTGCAACTATTAAAAGAGCTATCCCCTTTATTAATTGCCAAGCTCTAGAACCTTTAACAATTTTAAAAAAGCAATATAATAGAAATACAACTAATGTTAAATCAATAATTAAAGTGATTAATTCAAATGGATTTGTTTGTAATGATTTTACATATGTAACTATGTTATCTTTGTAGAAGTTCTCCCAATTCATTCCTAAATTAATTACCATTTATTTCTCCTATTCTTTTTCTATATTAATTATTCCCTATATTAATGCATAAATAAGTGTAGCTATTGTCCCTACTACCATTAATAATGCTAAAAATCCTGCCATAACTTTTACAAATATCTGTCCTTTGTCACGTTTATGTTTCTTTTCTATTTTTTCTTGTTTCTTGTTCATCTTTTTATCTTCCTTTCCATACTCTCAAATATTATTATAGCATATTATATATTTTTTTCAATTATTTTTCTGTTTTTTCCATAAGTTTCTATTTATTCAATTATAGTAATTATAGTATCTAATTTATTTGTATTTTCTGTTTTTATTTTAATTATTTCTTCTAACTCACTTTTCGCTTTTTTCATTTTTTCCATAGAATTAGAATGTATATATGCTAATATTTCGTCTTTCTTGGCAAAATCTCCTATTTTTTTAGTTAATACAATCCCAACTGAAGTATCTATCTTATCCTCTTTTGTTATTCTTCCAGCTCCTAAATCACATGCTATTTTTCCTATTTTTTTTGCATTCATCTCATGTATATAACCTGTTTTTTTACAATATACTGGCTCAATATATTTTGATTCTTCAAAATTTTCTAAATCTGATATATAAGATATATCTCCTCCTTGATTTTTTACTAACTCTATAAACTTATCATATGCCTTTCCATTTTCAATATTTTTCTTTAAAAGTTTTTTTGCATCATCAATGTTTTCTTTTATACCTGCTAATTGAACCATATATGCTCCTAATGTCATTACTACTTTTTCTAAATCTTCTGGCATATTACCTTTTAAGGCTTTTACTGCTTCTTTTACTTCTAATGAATTTCCTATATTATAACCTAATGGTTCTTCCATATTAGTTAATACACATATTGTTTGTCTATTAGCTAATTTGCCTATATCAATCATTTCTTTTGCTAATTTTTTTGCATCTTCAAGATTTTTCATAAATGCACCACTTCCAACTGTTACATCTATTACAATTTTTTGTGCACCACTTGCGATTTTTTTACTCATAATACTTGATGCAATAAGTGGTATACTTTCTACACATGATATGCTATCTCTTAAAGCATATATTTTTTTATCTGCTGGTGCTAAGTTTAGTGTCTGAGAAATCATACTAATTCCTATATTTTCCACATTTTTTACAAAATTGTGGATATCTATATTTGTTTTATATCCTGGTATAGCTTCTAATTTATCAACAGTTCCTCCTGTAAAGCCTAATCCCCTTCCAGACATTTTTGCAACAGGAACATTACAAGACGCTACTAATGGTAACAACACTAAAGATACTTTATCTCCCACTCCTCCTGTTGAATGTTTATCTACAATTATTTTATTTAATTTTGATAAATCTAACATTTCTCCAGAATTTGCCATAGCCAAAGTTAAATTTGTTGTTTCTTGTTTAGTCATACCATTTAAATAAATTGCCATAATTAAAGCTGCTGCTTGATAATCCATAATTATTCCTTTGGTATATCCCTCTATAAAAAATTCTATTTCTTCTTTTGTTAACTCTTGTTTATCTCTCTTCTTTTCTATTATATCTAATATTGTCATTAGAATTTCACTCCATTCATTAAATAGTAAAAAGTATTTTTTAGTTTAAATAAAATTTTTTGTGAATGTTCTTCTATGTATAGGACAAAGCCCATATTCTTTAATCGCTTGTATGTGTTTTGCCGTTCCATACCCCTTATGTGATGTAAAACCATATTGAGGATAAACTTCATCCCATTGCCTCATAATTCTATCTCTTGTCACTTTAGCTAAAATAGATGCAGCAGCAATATTATAACACTTCGCATCTCCTTTAATTATAGATTCATATGGAATTTGTCTAGTATTTATATGATTAAGAGCATCTATAACAATTAAGTCTGGCTTTAGTTCTAATTTATCTACCACTTCTGTTACTCCCATTTTTGTTGCATTTAGAATATTAATATCATCTATTATATCTTGTCCTATAATTGAAATTGAATAACTAATTGCTTCTTCTATAATTAAATCATATAACTTCTCTCTTCTTTTTTCCGTAACTTTTTTTGAATCATTTACACCTTCTATCATTGAATCTTTTGGCATAATAACCCCTGCTACTACTACTGGTCCTGCTAAAGGTCCTCTTCCTGCCTCATCAATTCCACATATATTTTTAAATCCTTTTTGATATAAATCTTTCTCTATTTCTTTTAACTTTATTAGTCTTTGTTCTTCCTTTTCCTTCATATTTATTTTCCTTTTACTACTATAAAATATTATCTTATTTCTTCTATATCTGTTAGTGAATTTCTAGTATCTCCATTATCATCTACAAATCCTTTTGTATTATATATTTCAACTGTAGCATGTTCATCATCAAAAGCTATTAAATAATCCTCATTATCTTTTAACTCTATCTTGTCTAATCCCCAAATATTTAATGTTTCTTTTGTTACTTTATAGCATACTGATGAATTATCAATTCCATACTCTTGTGCATTAACTTTTTCTAGTTTTGCACCATCTACATATACACTTTTTCTTACCTTTTCTTTTCTAGTCTCATCAGGTGCCAAACCCATTTTAAAATTTGCATCTTCAACATACTCTTTTGCCTTTGCTTGAATTAATAACATGTTTGTTCTTAATTCCTCTAATTTTCCTTTTCTTATTATCTCTTTCCCACTATATGTTGCTACACTTGATATTATTAATATAACAATAACAGTTATCGCTAAACTTATTAGTGTTATTGCATTTTCTTTTCTTATTTTCATTTATATCTCCTCATTTTTTTCTCAAACTAATTATATATTTTTAATATATTTTTTTCAATAGATATTTAAAATTAAATTTTTTAATTTTTTTCACAAAACCTTCACAAACCTATTGTATTATATATTTGAAATAGGTTAATATATTAATAATATACATTTTCGGGAGGTATAAAAATGGAAGAAAAAAACAAAAAAGAAGAAAAGGAAAAAGTAGAAAAAGAAAAAACTCCAAATTTCAGAGCAGTACAAAATCCTAACTCTTATAAGTCATCTTATCAATCAGATAATACTAAAAAACACTCTATAGGATTTGGTCGTGGAGTTTTTGTACCATTTATAAGTGGTATCTTAGGATGTTTAGTTGTTATTGGAACATGTTTTGGAGTTCCTTCAATTAGATCTAAATTAATTGATGTTCAAGATAATAATTCAAATAACACAGGAAATAATGGATATGTAGATCAGTCTTCATTATCTAATTATTCAGATACTTCAATATATGTTGCTAATAAGATTTTACCATCTATTGTAGGAATTAAAGTAGAATATAATGTTAATTCTTACATGTCTATATTTGGTAAACAGTCAAAAGTTTCAGCTGCTACAGCAAGTGGTTCTGGTATAATTATTAGTGAAGACGGATATATCTTGACAAATAATCATATTGTATCTACCTCTTCTTCTGAATCTTATTATGAAGTATCAGATGCAACAAAAGTTACAGTAACTTTATTTAATGATGAGACAGAATATGAAGCAAAAATTATTGGTAAAGATGAACAAACAGATTTAGCAGTAATTAAAATTGAAAAATCAGGATTATCTAAAGCAGAATTCGCTGATTCTGATAATATAAAAGTTGGAGAATTTGCTATGGCAGTAGGTAATCCTTTAGGTATGCAAAGTAGCATTACTTGTGGAGTAGTCAGCGCAGTAAATAGAGAAGTTACAGATAGTGATGGCAAGAATTTTACTTTAATTCAAACAGATGCAGCAATAAACTCTGGTAATAGTGGTGGAGCATTAGTAAATAGTGAAGGTAAAGTTATCGGAATCAATACTTTAAAACTTTCTGGAACAGGTATCGAGGGAATGGGATTTGCAATTCCAATTAATTCTACAACAGATATTACATCTCAGCTAATTCAATATAGTAAAGTTAAAAGACCTTATATTGGAATATCTGGTATGGATCTAGATGAAAAAACAGCTAAAGCAAATAATTTAGTATCTGGAATATATGTAAAATCTGTAGAAGATTTTTCAGCTGGAGAAAAAGCAGGTATTAAAATAGGAGATGTAATTATAGAAGCTGATGGTCAAAAAATCTCTAATATGGATAAATTAAATGAAATTAAAAACTCTCATAAAATCGGTGATGAACTAAAAATAAAAGTAAACCGTAATGGTCAAGAAAAAGATTTAACAATTACTTTAGGAGAACAACCATAATTTCACTTTAAGTTCACACAATGGACAAAATTCATTGTTAAAATACAAACATAGTCAGTAATAAGTACTGATTTAAAATAAAAAACATCCCCTTTTATTTTAAAAAAAAGATGGTAACTATAAATTACCATCTTTTTATATTATATAATAATTAAATCCATTTCACTAGTTGATGTTGTATTTCCATAAGCATATATAATATACAAAGTATTGTCAGTTAGATAAAATTCTGTAGAATTTTTTAACTCATACATATTATTTGTTATATCTCTATTGTAAATATTATATCCTACTTGTTTTAGACTTTCCACTTTTTCTTGTTCTTCTTGAATCTGCTTTTTTATTCTCTCTTGAATGTCATTTTTATTTAATTGTTCTATTTTTAATACTTCTTCCAATGTAACCTCTTTGTTATTTCTTAAATCATAATTATATGTCTGTATAATTACCTTTTGTGCATTAGCACCTTCTTTTAAGTTTGACTTAACCATAACAGATAAAATTCCATCTTGCACATTTGCTGCATAATCTATATTATAAATAATATTCTTATTCTCACTTTCTAAAATATTTTTTGTTTTATTTACAAAAATTTCTTCAATCTCTTTGTTATATTTATTTATTATCTCATTTTTTACATTTATATGTGGTATATGTATTTCTAAATCATAACTATTTATCTTACTTTCTTTTTTCTCATATTGTGTATATACTAAGTCTTCTTGTTCGTTTTCTTTTTTGTTATTATTTTGCCCATCATCATTTTCAATTGTATTATTAAAAACTTTATTAAATTCGGATTTCAATAATTCTGTTTGTTCTTCTGTTTTATTTCCAAATTCTCCTTCTGGACTAATTCCTATTAGTCTTCCAATATCTATTCTAGCATAAAATTGAATATAAAAGGCTATAATAAGAGAAATTATGCATATAAATGCAACTACAACATATATAATTAATTGTTTTTTCTTTAATTTATTGTTATTTTCTGGTAATTCTAAATTCATTTTTTTCCTCACATTTTATTTGCAAATTTACTTTTTTATTATAACATTTATTTATTTTTTTATCAACATTAATTTTTCACTAATGTTGTCTAAATTGTTGACTATTCCCTATTTTTGCGTTATTATAATATATATTAAATTTATTTAGAAATGAGGAATTTAAAGTATGTTATGTTCAGAATGTAATGAAAAACCAGCAATACTTTTTTATAAAAAAATAGAAAATGGCAAAGATTCTTTAGAAGGCTATTGTTATGATTGTGCTAAAAAGAAAGGAATAAACCCAACTGAAGTATTAGCAAAACAAAATGATATACTTTCAAAAGATAAGCTAAATTTAGGTGATATGACAAAGCAATTTGAAACTATATTTAAAGATTTAGCTGAAAATATTAATTTAGAAGATTTAGAAAATATGGAAGGAGCAATTGCTTTTGAGAATCTAGACGAAAATGCTGACGACGAACAAACACCAAAAATATCTGGTACAGCCATTCCACTTCGGTTCAATATTTTCAAACATGTTTCAAGGGAAGTCTTCTAAAGAAGAACCTGAAGAAACAAGTAGTTCTAGAAAAAAAGTAAAAATCGAAAAAAAGAAAAACAAAAAACAAAATAAAAAGAAAAAGTTTTTAGACACTTATGGTACTAATTTAACAGATAAAGCTAAAAATAATGAATTAGATTTAGTAATAGGTAGAGAAAAGGAAATTCAAAGAATTGTACAAATCTTAAATAGACGTTCTAAAAATAATCCTTGCTTAATTGGTGAACCAGGAGTTGGTAAAACTGCTATAGCTCAAGGTTTATCTATTAAAATTGCAAATAAAAATGTACCTGCTAAACTTTTAGATAAAGAAGTTTATTTATTAGATATGACAGCTGTAATAGCTGGAACACAATTTAGAGGGCAATTCGAATCTAGAATGAAAGGTATTATAGATGAATGTAAAGAATATGGTAATATTATCTTAGTAATTGATGAAATTCATAATATAATTGGTGCAGGAGATGGAGAGCATTCTATGAATGCTGCAAATATTCTAAAACCTGCTCTATCAAATGGAGAAATCCAATTAATTGGTACTACTACATTAAAAGAATATAGAAAATATATTGAAAAAGATTCTGCATTAGAAAGAAGATTTCAACAAGTATTAGTTGAGGAACCTAATGTTGATGATTCAATAGTTATCTTGGAAGGTATAAAAAAATATTATGAAGAATATCACAAAGTAAAAATTTCTTCTGACGTAATCAGACAAACTGTAATAATGTCTGAAAAATATATACATGATAGATTTTTACCTGATAAAGCAATTGATATTTTAGATGAAGCATGTTCTAAAATCAACTTAGAAAATAAGGAATTATACAGGTTAGAAATGTTAAAGCAAGAACTAAATCAAGTTCAAGCTGAAAAAGAAGAAGTAGTTGCAGCAGATTCAACAGAAGATTATCAAAAAGCTGCAGATTTAAAAACACGTGAGTGCCAACTAATAGAAGAAATTGATAAGCTAAACAAAAGACTAAAACCTCGTCAATTAACAGTTCAAGATATTGCAAATGTTATTGAAAGCTGGACTAAAATACCTGTTAAAAAAATAACAGAAGAAGAAACTAAAAAATTATTAAATTTAGAAACAAACCTTCACAAAAGAATTATTGGTCAAGAAGACGCCGTAAATAGTGTATCAAGAGCTATTAGGAGAAACCGTGCTGGACTAAAAAGCACTAAAAGGCCACCATCTTTTATATTTGTTGGTCCAACAGGTGTTGGAAAAACAGAACTTGCCAAAAGCTTAGCTTACGAAATGTTTGGTAGCGAAGATTCTATAATTAGAGTTGATATGTCAGAATACATGGAAAGTCATTCTACATCTAAATTGATAGGCGCACCTCCAGGATATGTTGGATATGATGATGCTGGTCAATTGACTGATAAAGTAAAAAGGAAACCATATTCTATTATATTATTAGATGAAATAGAAAAAGCTCATCCTGATGTATTTAATATTTTATTACAAGTATTAGATGATGGAAAATTAACAGACAGTCAAGGAAACACAGTAAGCTTTTCTAACACTATTATAATTATGACATCTAACGCTGGTTCTAACTTAAATACAAACTCTATTGGTTTTGGAAAACAAACAGTAGATAAGAATAAAGTAATTGATTCTTTAAAAGAAGTTTTTAGACCTGAATTTTTAAACAGAGTAGATGAAATAATTAGTTTTGATTCTTTAACAAAAGAACAATTGTTACAAATTATTGATCTAATGTTAAAAGATACAGTAAAAGCCTTAAATGAAAAAGATATAAAAATGAATATCACAAAAAATGCAAAAGATTATCTTTTAGACAAAGGTACAGATATTAAATTTGGTGCAAGACCTTTAAGAAGAGCAATTCAAAGGTATATAGAAGATGAATTGTCTGAAATGATTTTAAAAGGTGAATTAACTGATGGTCAGACTGTAAAAATAGATTTTGAAGATGATAAATTGAAATTTAAAATTATATAGGAGAAAATTATGTTAAAATATATTCCAAATACCTTAACAATCATAAGATTTTTGCTAATACCTTTTATACTATTTTATATTTTTACTGGCAATTATATATTAGCTTTTGTAATATTTACTATTTCTGCCCTAACTGACATTGCTGATGGAGTTATAGCTAGAAAATTTAATCTTATATCTAATTTTGGAAAATTGATGGATCCTCTAGCAGATAAGTCAACACAAATTGCTGTTCTTACTTCACTAGTAATAACCGATATTATTCCTATCTGGATTTTATTAATTGTATTACTAAAAGAGTTTATTATGATTGTTGGTGCTTCTTTTCTTTATGGAAAAGATGTCGTTGTATATAGTAGATGGTATGGGAAATTAGCAACAGTTTTATTCTATCTTGCAATTGTATTATCTCTTATTTTAAAACAATTTAATTTAAACAACATTTGGAATGAAGTTACTTTATTTATATATTATTTAGCAGTATTTGCTACCATATTTGCACTTATTATGTATGTTAAAGATTTATATAAAAAAGGTTTTATTGACAAACAAGATTTAAATAAAGAAGTAACTATAGATAAAAAAGAAAAGAAAAACAAACTAAATAAATAATATAAAAAAGAATTAAATAAAGCTTTAAATGTTTTATTTAATTCTTCTTTTTTATTCAAAATCTTCTATTAGCTGATTCAAATTTTGTTTTCCATTAACTTGTATTCCATTTTTTATATTCATTTTATCTGTTTCTGGTAAATATTCTGTTGAAATATCAGTTACTTCATATTCTTTATTAGAACCATCTTCTAATATTTCATATATAGTAACTTTTCCATCATTATCTTTTATAATATAATGTTCCTTGCACTCCCCTTCTTCCTCTTTGCTTAAAATAATTTTCGTATCAGAGAATTTCTCTATTGTCCATCCATCATATGCCTTTTGTAAATCAACTTTTGTCTTATTTACAAGTTCCTCTGGAATATCTAGATATTCACTTGTAGAATGACCACATTTTTTATAATGCTTTTTTAAAATAATTGAGCAATTTGGTGATATTTTCTCATCTTCTGAATTCGCTTGTAACACTTTATTTTGAATATATTCATACTCTTCAGTACAGTCATCTATAATATTTTCTTGTTCTATTTTTGTTGCAAGTTTCTTACTTTCTTTATCTTCTTTTGGAGTATATATAACAACTGCTAATATCATAGCACCTATTACTACAATTACACAAACTATTGTTGTTAATGTTTTATTCATTACCCTCTTCTCCTTTATAAATATTCTTATAACTATTATTATCTTTTTTGCTAAATTTATACAATTGTTATTTTTTATTTAAATATATATCAAACTATTTAAAAAGTACTTTTTTTCCATTTGATTTTATACTTATCTCACCCATTTCATCGGTTCTAAAAATTTTAATACTATTTAATTTTAAATTTTCAATTGTAATATCAGAAGGATGTCCGAATTTATTATCTTTACCAACACCAATTAGTGCATATTGGGGCTTTACAAGTTTTAAGAACTCTTGTGTTGATGATGTCTTTGATCCATGATGTGCAACCTTTAAAATATTAGATTTTAACATATTAGTCCCTGTCTTTTTATACTTTGAAATAATTGCTTTTTCTGCTATTTCTTCTATATCTCCTGTATAGAGCATTGAAAATTTCTTAAACACAAGCTTACATACTAATGAATTATTATTTATAGCATTTTCCGATATAACAATATCAGAGCATGGCCATATTATGTCAAAATATACTTCTTTTTCTATTTCTATTCTATCGCCAGCTTCTACCACTTTCACATTTATGTTTTTGTTATTAATAATTTGAATAAATTTTTTATAATTATCACAAGCTTGATATTGCTTTCCTATAATTATATTTTTGACTTTTATTTCTTCCATTAGATACAATAATCCAGCACAATGATCTTGATCAAAATGACTAATAAATATATAGTCTATCTTGTTATATCCTCTATCCAAAACATATGGTAATAATATACTTTTTCCTACATCAAACTCATTTGAGGTTGTCCCTCCTCCATCTATTAAAATTGTCTTATTTTCTGGTGTTACTATAAAAGTACTATCACCTTGCCCTACATCAATAAAATTTATTTTTAGTTGTCCTTGTTTAGTTGAATTTACAAAGATTAACATTAATACTATAACAAGAATCCTTTTTAGATATATCTTCTTTTTTTCTCTAAATTTATATTTTATTAGTGCAATAAAATTCCTTATCCTTATATTTGTATTACTTTTATGTTTAGAGTTATAAATTTGATATAAAAATAAGAGCAAATAAATCATGAAATAATAAATTAATATCTGCCAAATCTTAGGTGTTGGTAAATATACTTTTGATAATGGGAAATTACCGAAATTAGAAATCATAATTATACATTTAATTAAAACTTCAAGAATAGGAACTATTATTTTTGATAAATATGGAGAAATAAAATATAAGAAAATAACTATCATTCCGTAGTATAATAATAGGGCCAGTAATGAAACTTACCAATATATTTGTTAAAATAAAATAAGTTCCAAAAAAATTAAAATTATAAATAATTATGGGTAAAATCATTAATTGAGCTGAAATAGTAACGGCTAATATTTCTTTAATCTTTTCTATTGCTGTTACTATTTTTTTATTTATTTTATACTTATATTTAGGATTTTTTATTCTTATATTATCCAGAATCTTTGAAATCGTTTTACTAAATACTAGAATACCTATTGTTCCTAAATAAGAAAGCTGTAGCCCAATATTAACTATTAGAAAAGGATTATAAATAAGAATAAAAAATAAAGATATACTCAAAGAATTCCAGATATCATTCTTTTGATATATTAAACCTGCTATCATTACTAAAATTCCTGTAATACTTGCTCTTAAAATAGAAGGTGAAAACCCAGTTAAAAAAGAATAAAAAATTAAAAATATTATTATAACAACTTTTGATTTTCTTTTTCCTATTATTGACGTAAAAATCAAATTAATTCCAATTATTAAATATGTAACATGCATTCCAGAAACAGCTAAAACATGTGAAATATTACCGATTCTAAAATTTTCTTTTGTTTCTTCTCCTATTTTAGAATTATCACCTAGTAATATACCATTTAGTAAAGATGCCTGTTCTTCTTGAAAAAGACTATTTATTATATTCTTTAATTTTATAGATACTTTGTTAATACAATAAAAAATCGTATTTACATTTTTACTACTTAATACTTCAATTTTTTTTGATTTAACAGTTCCATAAATCTTCAAAGTTTTTAAATATTGTTTATAATTAAATCCTCCAAAATTTTTTTCTTCAGTTGGTTCAATAAATTCTCCTGAAAAATATATTTTATCTCCATAATATAAATCTTTAAAATCTTTTTTATTAACATTTAAATAAAGGTATGTATTTTTTAATTGATTCTTATTTTTCATATTATCTACAGATACTATTTTTATTTTATATACATAATAATATTCTTTTTCTTTACAATTACTACAGATAATTGCTTGTCCATTTAAATTTGTTTTTCCTTTATACATATTATCATATTTATAATTTTGAATGATTACAATTGAATTTGAAATAATTGAAAAAATTACTATACATGAAATAACTTGTTTATTTATAACTATATTTAAATATTTAAAATATCTCTTAATGTCAAATACTTTTATTTTATCTTTCTTATGATTACTAGAAATTATATTTTTTATTATTAAATATATTGCAAAAATAGGAATATAAAAAAAGACTATACTAATTTTAAAGTATAGCCCCATTATTATACCTATAATATATCCTATAATTGCAATTAAAATAGGTCTTTTAATTGTAATTCTCCTTTCTTAATTGCTACTTCTTACATAACTCTTCTCGCACCAACATAATTAGTATGGTAATATCCTGAATTTATTGTATCTGTTGTTACTCCTCTTGAAGCATTAGCTGCATGAACCATTCTTCCTCCACCAATATATATTCCGACATGGTTAATTTTTGTTGCTGATGGTCCGAACATAACTAAATCACCTGGTTGTAAGTTACTTTTTTCAACATATGTACCATTTCCATATTGAGCTAATGCTGTTCTATTTAAACTTACTCCATATTTTTTAAATACATATTGAGTAAATCCTGAACAGTCAAAACTATTTGGTCCTGATGCTCCATATCTATATTTACTACCAATATAACCTTTTGCAGTTGATACAACATCTGTTCTTTTATTATCTGATGTTACTACTGTATTATTTGATGATTCCTTTTTACTTTCTTCAGTAGTAACTACACTTTCTTGTTTTTCACTTTTCCTTGATTCACTAGAACTTCTTGATGTTTCTGTTTTTTTGTCTGATAATAGATTAGAAGATATATACCCTTCTTTTCCATTTACTTTTACTTTACTCCATCCACCATCTTCTTTATATACATCCACAGATGTGTTTAAAGATATTTTTGTTACAACTTCTGAACTTGTATTTGCTTCTTTTCTTACATTAACAGTATCAGTGTTAACAAATAAAGTTTTTATTACTTTTTCCTCATTTACTTCATTTGTTTGTTTTTGTACTTCTTGAGTATTTTCTTCTTGTTTTTTATTATTATCTACTTGTTCTATCTTGTCTTTTCTAATCCAACCTTTTGTCGTTCCTTTTTCAATGCATACCCAATCATTTAAAGTTTCTATAATATTTACTTCTTCTCCCTTTTTTATTTCAATGATATCAGTTGCATTTACTGATGGTACTATTTTTAATTTTGTATCACTAACAATTTTGTTTACAACATTTGGATTCTCTTCTTGTTGTTGTTCAATTGTTTGATTATTTTCTTCATTTTCTGCATTTTCTTCTTGAACATTTTCTTGCGTATTTGCATCTTTAGATTCTGTACTTTCTTCTTTGTTATCTAATACAATTAAATCTTGTCTTACATAGCCTGTAATTCCATTTGATTTAACTTTGTAAAAATCTCCTGATTTTTCTAATACTTCTACTTTTTGATTTAAAGAAAGTTGCTCTAAAATCTTCCCACTGCCTTCTGCTTTTTCTCTTAAATTTGCTGTTTCTACATTTACTCTTGCAGTATTAGCAGCTAAGCTTATATTTGCAAAAAATAATATTGATATACTTAAAAATATAAATGCTACTACATATTTTATTTTATTTTTTATCTTCATTTTCATATTACTCCTTAACAATAATATATTACATCCTGTTTTTCAACGTTACTAGTATACACATAAAAAACTTTTTTGTCAAGTTTTCTAACTTTTTGGGCTTTATGTATTGACAAATTCGCTTTTTTGTAATAGAATAATTGAGCAATTATGTTATTTGCATAATATTTTAATAATTTTTGAAAATATGATTTAAACTTAAAACTTCTCCCCGGTAGTTTTAGTTTTAAATTTCATATATAAAAAATAAATATAATAGGAGGGTATATATTACCATGAATAATACAACATATAGTGCAAAAAAAGGTGAAGTAGAAAGTAAATGGTATATAATTGATGCAGCAAACAAACCACTTGGTAGAGTTGCAACAGAAGCTGCTAAATTATTAAGAGGAAAACACAAACCAACATTTACACCAAATATTGATATGGGAGACCATGTTATAATTTTAAATTGTAAAGATGTAATTTTAACAGGAAACAAATTAAATCAAAAAATTTATAGACATCATTCAGGATATATTGGAGGAATGAAAGAAGTTCCTGCAAATGTAATGCTTGAAAAAAATCCAGAAAAAGCTATGACTTTAGCTGTAAAAGGAATGTTACCTCACAACTCTTTAGGTAGACAAATGGCAAAAAAATTAAGAGTATATGCAGGTAGTGAACATGAAAACCAAGCACAAAAACCAGAAGTATGGGAGGTAAAGTAAAATGGCAAAAAAAGAAAATATCACTTTCTATGGTACAGGTAGAAGAAAAAGTTCAATTGCTAGAGTTAGATTAGTAGAAGGAACTGGAAAAATAACAATTAATGGTAAAGATATTGATGAATTCTTTGGATTAGAAACTTTAAAAGTTATTGTTAGACAACCACTTACAGTTACAAACACAACTGCTAAATATGATGTAATAGCAAGTGTAAAAGGTGGAGGATTTACAGGTCAAGCAGGAGCAATTCGTCATGGTATTGCAAGAGCTTTAAATGAAGCAAATTCTGAATACAGACCAGCCCTAAAACAAAATGGATTCTTAACAAGAGATTCTCGTATGAAAGAAAGAAAGAAATATGGTCTTAAAAAAGCAAGAAAAGCACCTCAATTTTCAAAAAGATAATATGCTTTTATGCAAAAATATATCAAACCTCGGAAATATTAAAACTTCCGAGGTTTTTTATTGCTGTTCGGTAATTTTTACCATTAAACGTCTACAAGCATTGATTTTCAATGCTTGTATTTTTGAATTTGTTTGCCTTCTAAATTTGTAATATACAAGTAATATGCTAGTAATATACAAATTTATTTTTTAATTTTCCATAACCATTAATTTATCTAAAACATGCAAAAATCTAATTATGCCCTACTATTATTTTTTGCATAATTAGCCCCATTTATTTATTATAATTTTATCTTTTTTCTTGACTTTTTATCTTTAAATAGCTTATAATAAATATAGGAAATGACAAATCCACAAACGTGGTTTTGCCGAATTAAGTTTGAAAAAACTCACACCTAACTCGCCAAAGTTACAGATGTGAGCTTTTTTTATTTATGTAGTTGCTTGTCAACCCAGTTCTTATGCAGAACTGCTGTCAAGGCAACGTTTAATGTTAAAGAAAACATTAAGGATAATATCAAAAATAGTATCACTTTAATCATAAACATCACCACCTCTCCTACGATATTCGTAAAATTAAGGTGGCAAAACCACATCTGTTTCTCATCATTTCCTATGCAAATTATTCTACAATATTATTTAAAATTTGTCTATAATATTAATAAATTTATAAACTATTTCTGTTTATACATTCATAAATCTTATTTTTTATATGGCTGTTTCCTAAATAATAAAATCTAATAAGAGTTGTTAAAAAAAGGAATGAGACCTGTACAATACAGAGTTCATTCCCAAGCTACCTAGTACCTAATCAAAAAATGTCCAATTTTTTGGGTTTAGTACAAAAAAGATAGTTATTATTTTTATAACTTTTTTATTATCTATATACAGTAACATCTACTATTTATATTCATAATATATATATAAGGTGATGATATGAATCCTTTTAAAATAACAAATCTTATTAATTCCATAGCAAATTTTATAGCTTGTAATAGTGATGATGATGAATTATCTTTACTTGCTGTTATTTTCTCTCAACTTCGGAGATACTTTAGCTACTATTAGTGTAACACGTAGCATCTGTAGAAAATAATAGATATCTTACTATTTATACATATTCTACTCTAATATTTCTAATACATCTCTTTTCTCATTTAAGCCCTCTAAATTATAATAAGTTTGTGGGATATGCCCAACAATTACGTTTTCAACTAATAAAACTTGATTTGTTATTTCTTTTTCAATGTCTTGAAAAGGTGTTAAAATATTTATTTTACATTTAACTTCTAAATATACTCTATGTAGTGTCTGGTTTATTCCTTGTGATTTAAATTCACTTCTTAAATCAGTTTCAACATTGCCTATTGGCGAAATTTGAATTTTAACTTTTGGCCCTCTTCCTGCCAGTAATTTAAATCCTGTGAAGCTTCCGAATAGCAATTTCAATATTATCTCTTCCTTTTTTGTTAATTTCTTCTTGAATCTTATTAGCAACATCAGAAATAATCTCATTTATAGAAATAACATTTGATCTTACCATTGTTACATTGTTATTACTATCCTTTTCTAGAATAAACATATCATCATAAGAATATCGTTTCATGACATTTGTTGCTTGTTCATTTGATATTATTGTTGCAATTGATTTTGCTTTGCTTTCGCATAAAGTATCAAATATAGGATATACAGCATCTAATACCAATTTTACTATACTAAAAGCAATAACTAATACCAAAAATATTTTTATTGTCTTTTTACCTTTAGGAGAATTTAATTTATTCCCTCCTTGAATTACAATTCTAGGAATTTTTATTCTTGGTCTTGAATATATCTTATTCATAGTTTACCATAGCAACTCTTGTATAATGAGGAATAAATAACTTCTGCCCTGGATTTATTTTATTTTCATCTTCAATGCCATTTATTCTAACTATATCTTCTACAGTACTTCCAAAACGTTTTGCAATTTTCCATAAAGTGTCATCTTTTTTTACAATATACATTAAAATACTATAATCTTCTTTTTCTCTTTCTCCACTTGTTTGAATCTCATTTATTATATTCATATTTGTATTTCTATAAGAATTTCTATTCATTGCAATATCTATATTACTACTTATTACCCCACCATCTTGAATAATAAAGTCTTTGCTCATAACTTCTATTGCCATATTACTATTTATGTTATCATTGTCATCTAAACTTTCTACAGAATAATCAAATGGTATTTTCGCAGATCTTGTATCTACCTGTAAATCACTATTTGCTAAAATAAACCTTAATTCTATCTCTCCTTCATATACCATTTTGTTATTTAAACTATGTTCCTTTTCAATAACTGGCATAACATCTACATCTATAATATTTCTATTTTCTATTCCATCTATAACTACTTTTTCTCTAATTTGTTTTACTTCTTTTGTTGTATTTTTATTTGTTATAGTAGTTATCCTTTTTTGATTAAACTCTATATTCTCACTTGGGCTATATAAATCTTGAATTAAGTTTATTTGTTTTTCTTCAAAAACTGTAGCCATTACTCCTATTTCTATTTCTACATAAATAGAATGTTCTTCTACAGTATTTGGCTTTATTATTATATTTTGTATCTCATAATCTACATCACATATGTTTTCTTCAGTAACATCTGGAATATCTATAAATCCAACTACAGGAATTCTTGCTGTTATAGTATTTATTCTATTATCTTCTGTTAAATACATGATTTTCACTTCTGCTTCTGATTTTGTTAATATTTTATTATAGCTAATTTTTATATCTTTATCACAGATACAAATGTTGTTTTTTAGTATTTCTGCTAAATTATCTGCACTATCAATATTTATTGTATCTTTTGCATAGATTTTTGTTTCCCCCATACCAACTAGTGAATTTACTTTTAAGTTTTCTTTTAACATTTGTATTTCTTTAGCATCTTTAATATCATTTACTATTTCTACATCCTCTTTTGAATAAATTCTTAATTCTACTTCAACTGCTGCTTTAATTCCTACCTTTCTTCCATTAATAACTTTTGCCTCAATAGATTTTAATTTTGTTTCTACTCTACAATTCATACCTTCGCCACAACCTGGTACTTGAATGTTTTCTGAAAAATCCAAACTTGTTGTAAGTCCTCTTACTTTATCTTGACCATCCTCTGCCATATACATTATATAAGTATTAATATTTCCATCTATTCTGACCTTATCTTCTAAAATCTCTTTTTTATAAACACATACTACCCCACTTGTACAAATTGTATTCAAAATATCTGGTTTTGAATCTGGTACTATCATATCCCCTTCTACAAATATTACTTCTTTTTTTGTTGCTACTAATTTATTTACACATAAATTTTCTTTTATTGTATCTACAACCATTCTATTTTACCTCCTTTATTTTTCTTTATACATGTATATTATGTCCAAGTTAATTTTATGACTTAAATAATATTAAAAAACAACAAAAAAACAAGAAGAAAAATTCTTCCTGTTTTTTATTTTCATTTTATAATGATGCTTTTTTTACTTTAGTATCAGTTAATGGTGGAATTAATGGTGAATAAGAATCTCCATCAAATACCTCTACTTCTACTGTTCTTGTTAAAACATCTGTGTAACTATATGTTACATTTCTATCATTTTCCTCATATTTTACAACAAAAATATTTGGATATGCTTTTTCTATTGTAGCTTCTTTCTCAAAGGCTTTACTTCTTCCTAAAGAACCTTTTACTATTATCTTTTGACCCACTTTATCTAAGATGTCAGTTTTTAGATTTGTTATGTCAGATTTACAAATCATCCTAATCACCTACTCCCTTATGATAGCCAAATTATAGCATTTTTAGATAAAATTGTCAAAAAATGTTTATTCTTGTTATTTCTCTGTAATTAGCTATTACCAATAT
>CAUBRZ010000015.1 GCA_958438515.1 uncultured Clostridium sp.
TATTATCTAAGTCTTTTACTAATGATATATCTGGTTGCTCTCTTCTATACAATCCTAAATTTATATTTTTTATTTCTTCTTGTCCCCATTCAAAGTGATCTTTAATTTTATATTTTGTTTCATCTGTATTTCCCTTAATAGTATATTGTCCATTATTTATAAGTGTTGATTTATATGCTTTTTTATCTACATTATATTGTAATTTATGTTTTTCATTACCATTAGCATCTCTTGTTATTCCTGTTGTTTCTCCTGTTCCTTCTACAACACTAAAGTTTTGGTTAAATTGTTTTCTTTCATTTGATGATTCTGCTGCTTTTGAACCATTGTCTTTATCAATATGTGGTACAACATTTGTATATGTTAATCCATCATATTCAAATTCTATGTAATAGTCTTTTAATTTTTCTATTAAAACATCTTTAAACTGATATTTTCCACCATTTGCAGTTTTAGTTTCCATCTTATTGCCTTTTTCATCTATAACTACTTTTCCTGTGGTTTTGTCTTTTAATCTTACTGTAATTCCGTCTAGTAATATATCATTACTATCATAGTTATTATCTTTAAATAGGTCATTTCTATAAGATTGTTTTCCTGACACTAAGTCTTCCCATACATATCCTGAAAGTTTGATGTATACTTGCTTATTTTCCATTACTAATTCAGAAGTCTTATCTACAACAACTTCTTTTTGTTTTCCATCTTCTACTATTTTATATCCATAATTTGGATTTTTTGTTTCATAAGCTGCATATGTACCAACAATTAAATTCTTAATTGAAATTTCACCTTTTTTGTTAGTTTTAAATTCAGTTGCATCTTCTTTTTTGTCTACATATGTTATATCTCCACTTTTAGATTTTTTAACATATTGATTTAGGTCCTCATTTTTAATGTAAAAACCAACATTTTTTAATTTTATTTTCTTATTGTCTTTATTAACCTTTATTACCTTTAAATCACCTAATATTCCAATATCATAAGGAAAATCTATTGCTATTGTTTCTTCACCTGAATTTGGTTCTGTTATAATTAAGTTTTGATAAGTTGATGTTGAAGCTTCTAAAAACCAAATTTTTACACTTTTTAAATTATATTGTGCATTTGCTGTTATTTTAGTGATTTTTGTGACTTTTCCATCTAGTGGTATTGAAATATAGAAGTCTGAACCTGATTGAATATTTTCTACATTTATCCAGTTCTCAGTTATTCCATTAAATGTGCTATATTGTTTTCCTTCTATTGGTTGATTATTCTGGTCATACATTGTTAACTCTGTTAATTGTCCTGCAAATGACCAATTAAATGGTCCTACCCTTATGTATTTTTTCCCATCTTTTTGAGTAGTTTTTACTTTAATATTATTTTTATCTGTATTGTCTTTTGCTTGCATACTATTGGCAATACTATCTGCATAATCAGTTGCTGTCTGATTTAAAGTTGTTTCTTTTCCTGCTACTCCACTTGCAAATCCACTATAAAGTCCTGCGTGATGTTTTCCTACATTTTCCATCCATACTGCTGCAAAGTTCCATATTGCATTAGATTTCGTCTCCTTTGATTCATCAGAAGTTAAGATTGCAGCTAATCTACCATTTGCTACATTTTCTATTGTTTTTCCTTCAGTATCTGTTGATTTATTTCCTTTTATTATAACTTGAGATATTATTTTATAAGTCATTTTACCTTTTAAAGTCTGATTATGTTCTAAACAAAATATATTGTTACTTCCTTTATAATCATTATGTCCTATCTTCAAAGTTTGACCTACTTCATATGCCATTGACACTTGATTTATTCCTAATCCAACAAGTATAGTTAGCATAATACAAATTAATAACTTTTTTAATTTTCTCATTTTTCTACCTCCTTTCCTTCTTATTTTTTATCACCGTTTTTTGATTTTTTTCTTATTATTACATATGCTGTTACTCCTAAAATTGCTGCAATAGCCACTACTATACTTAAGTAAACTATTCCACCTGTTTTTAAACTTAAGATTACATCAGCTGATCCCAAATCATTTTCACCTTTTACCTTATTTGCTGGTGTTGAGTTAGAATCTTCAATTCCAAGCTCATTATAGCTTTCTTCAATTTCTGCAGTATTATTAATCAAACCAACATTATTTTCAGTCATTGACTTTGTTAATGTTAATGTAATTTCTCTAGATTCCCCTGCCTTTATTTTTTCATTTGCTAGGCTTGTATTATGTAGTCCTTCTCCTGATTGATACCAATCTTTATTTAATTCAGAACTAAATTTCAAATCATTAGGCATATAGTCTACTATTTTTCTAGCATATCCATCAATTTCTCCAACATTTGTTACTCTTATTTTATATTCTATAATAACATTAGTTCCATTTATCTTTTTGCCATCTAATTCTGCTTTTGCAACTGTTGCATCATTATATTGTTTTGATGTTGTTCCTTTTGAATTTTGAATTATTATCTTGCTTACAAATTTTTCTAGTTTTAAATCAAAGTTTTGTAATTTAATTAGTCCAATATTAATATCAGAAATATTTTGATTATTTACTTGAATTATATCTGTTGATGCAACTTTTTCTTTTTCATTTCCTATTTGTAATTCATTTGACATTACATTTGAATTATTTGTTTCAGGTACATTTTCTGCCTTATATTTCGTTAATGAATATTTTGTTTTATCATAATCAAATATTACAATATATTCTCCATCAGATATGTTATTTAATACATATACACCATTATTATTTGTTGTAGCCTCTAAAGTATTTCCATCTTCATCTTTTATTAGGTTATTTGTTTTAGTGTTTAATAAATGTACTTTTATATTACTTAAAGTTGTTTCATTATCATCTTTTTGTCCATTTGCATTTTCATCAAACCATGCAATTCCTGTTATCATTTTTGTTCCTTTTGCTATATCATTGTCATTCTTATTGTTATTGTCTATATTATTATCTTCATCAATATTGTCATTATTATCATTATCTGTATTTTCTTCATTATTAGCACTTTCATTTGCTTCAATTATATGGTTAACTTCTTGTGTTGTTGCAACTTTTTTACTTAATAACTCTGCATTTGCTACATTTGTAATTGGCTCTGCTTTAATTCTTGCTTGTGAATAATTAACAGCAGTTTCCATTGTTATAGTTTTTTGTTCATCTTTTTGCATATTACAAGGAATTTCTATATTATTTCTTCCTTTTAATTCTTGATGTTCTTCTCCATTTACACTTACTTTATTTACACTTAAGCTAGATGGTACAACATCCTTTATGTTTAATCCTTCTATATTTTCTTGAGAATTATTTTTAACTGTAATTGTGTATTCTACATTATCTCCTGCCTTTAAATATTTGCTACTTGTATTTGATGTCATATTTAATTCTACTTGCACTTGTTTTACATTATCTGTTATAGAATTTGAAGTATATTCTTCTTTTCCATTTATTGCTCTAACTATAAAGTTTATTTGTTTATTTTCATCATTTACTTTGTTTATACTCATATCATAACTTAATACTTTTGCCTCTCCTGCTTCTAATGCTCCTACACTAAGTTCTTCTTTATAATCTAATATTTTTGATTGTATTTTGTTTTCTATAGAATCATTTGTTAGTTCATTTTCTGTTATTTTTCTTGTTTCTTCTTGAAAATCATTACTTGATTCTATTCTATGTAAATCATCTGAAGATACTTCTTCTGCTTCCATTCCAGTAAATAATGTTAATCTTTCTACATTTAAAGTTTCAGGAAGGTCAGTTTTTACTTTTACATTGTCTTGCTTTTGATTTGATATATTTTCTATAATCGCAAAATATTGTACTGTTCCTGCTTCATATAAATCTACATTTCTGTCTGTAACTCTTTTTACTGTTACTCTTATATCACCTTTTTTAGTTGTTAATTCTTTACTATTAGATGTCTTAGTTACATCACCATATACTATCTTTGTTGTATTTGATAATTTTGTTCCTGAACTTACATTATTATTTACTCTTACTTCATATTCCTTTGTTATAACTTCTCCTACTTTTAGAACTTCTATATTGTCTTGATATGTTCTATTGCTTAATTCTTTATAATAAGATGTACCTGTATATTCATAATTTTCTTGTGGTTCTACTAATGTTGTTCCTTCTGGCACATTACCTTGAACTACAACGTTTTTAAGTTCTTCACTTCCTACATTTGATACTTCTATTTTATATCTTATTACTTCTCCATTTTTTACTGTTGCATTTTCTTCTAATTCTTTTCCACCCATAGTTGCAACTAATCTTGTTTCTGCTTTTGGTCCTACTCCTGTTTCTAGTTCAATTGTAGTCGCTTTTATTTCTCCTTCTGATTTTGATAACTCATTTGTGTATTTTACACTATATCCTTGTTTTGCTACTTGGTTATATTCTAATTGTTCTGGAATTTGAGTTTCATATGTTCCTTTTACACTAGATCCTGCATCTATTTTTGGTACTGTAATTAAATATTTTTTCACTTTACTTGCATCTTGTAGTTCTTCTTTCCATTGATTTTGAGAATTTTTTAAATCTTCTGTTGCACTCTCATTTTCTGTATAATATATTTTACTACCATTTGCTTCTACTAAGTTAATTCCATTTGTCAATGTTATATCTATGTTGTTTTCCTTACTTTTTGTTGGAAATGTACCCATTACTGTTACATTTTCTATTGCATTTTCATTATTGTTTATTACTTCGATTTCTGATTGAGCTTTTTTAGAATCTGTACCTCTTTGAAGATTTACTTTTTTACTATCTTCTTGTCCTACTGTTTCAACACCTAATTCTTTTATGCTTTGAATTGCTGTAACATCTTTTGGTGCTACTATTTTTATTGATGTTTCATTGGTTCCTGTTATATCATCATTTTTATATGCCATTCTAATTTTTGTATCTCTCGTTGATACTTTTTTATTGACATTAATATTTAAATTTAAAACAATAATTGCTCCTTCTACACTTGTGTCTTTATATTTAGTCTGTTCTCCTTCTAATTCAACAGTTATTATTCTTCCATTTGTTTTGTAATTTTTAACTTTTAATTCTGTTTCATATATTAAATCTATACTGTTTATATTTATATTTTCAACTTCTTGTGGTAATTCAAAGGCAAAAGATGGATTTTTATATAGATTATATTTTTCATTTTCCCCCTTTAAAATAGCTCTAATTTCCACATTATTTTCTACTACTGTTGATAAAGTATCTTTATTTACTTTTAAATTTACTTCTGTTTTTGATTCTTCTAATTTTATTTTTGATTGTGTTTTATTTACTACATTAGTACCATATTCGCAATCTACATTTGTTACTAATTCTTGTGCTTCTTTTATTATTTCTTTTTTATTTGCTTTTATTGTTTTTACATGTGTAAATTCTAAATCACCCTCTGCAATTGGATTTGTCGTTTTTATTTCTATTGCACTAGGTTGTTTATCTTGATAATCTATGATTATATCATTATTTGAATCTACCTCTGAATTTTTATCTACTGTTGCAAGTAGTTCTCCATTTTGATTATATATTATTATTTTTCCGTTTTTTCCAAGGACTTTGTCAAATTCTTCTTTGTTTATAGTTGTTTTTTCATATACTACATTTGCATCTATTGGTTCATTATTTACTATATATTTTGTACTATCTTCTTTTATTGATATATATTCTTCTATATTTGCTACATTTATTGCTATTTTTGTCTTTGTTTCATATTTTCTATCTATTGAAGAATATAGTTTTCCTTTATATATAGAATTTTCAGTATTCTGTGATATTACATCTATTAGCTTATCTTTTTCTTCATTGTTTATTTTTATTTTATTTGTTATTTTTAGTTCATTATTATTATATAATGTTACTTTTTCATCAAGATTAATTTCATTATTTTCTAATTGTACATCTTTATCATAAATCAATGTTAAAACAATATTTTCATTTCCTTGTTTCTTCCATAATATTTTGTTTTCTCCATTTGGATTATTTGTGAAACCTAAATCTATTTGTGAACCATCAGTTTTAAAATTATAATCTGTCATATTATTCAAATTAACTTTTTTTACAACCTCTGGATTTTTGTTTCCAATTGATGGAACAATAATTTTGCTATCTATTGCCTTTATTGGGTAATTATTTTCTTTTAGTCCCATATTTATAGATAGTTGTATTACTCTTTTTTCTTCTCCAGATATCTTTAATATCTTATTTGTAATTACTTCCATAGAGTTTTCTATGTTTTCTTTACTAATATTTTGTATTAAGTCTAGCTTCACTTCTCTTGTTGCTTCTATTTTTATATCCTTTTGTTTTCTATCTCTATAAATACCATTTAAACTTACTTTGGTTTGCACATCTAATAAACCTGCATTATATTGCTCTTCTTCTACAGGTTCAATTTCTATTTCTATTAGTGCTGATGTTCCAGCATTTATCTGATTTAAAGTTATGGTATTATCTTCTATTTTTTGTATATAGGTATTTTCTAATTGCTTTAATTTAAAATTACTATCTGCTAATGTAATTGTACCATTAAAATACCCCTCATTTTTTACATCAACTTGTATAGATAATTTGTTATTATCCTTAATTTTTGCATCAAACTCTACGTTTTGATGATTAGTTTGCTTGCTACTTGCAGCATAACTAATAAGCCCTGCCCCAACATAAATAAAGTTTGTCATGGTTAGTGCCATTAGTAGTAGCATAACTGTTACTATTTTTAAAATTTTATTTTTCATAATGACCTCCTTGGTTAAAATACCTCTAGTAAATATTATAACTTATTTTTCCATATTTTTCAATGTTTTTATCGATTTTTTTAACTTTTTATGTCAATTATTTGTATTTTCCCATTTTTTTACTTACGGAAATACTTTTAATGAAAAAATCACTCATTTATTACATTTTTATTTTATTTTTATTACAATTTATGAACAAATAATATTTTTGCTTCATATTATATTACATAGATTATTTATTATTGAATATATTTGTATTAGAGGTGATTTTTTTGAGTGATTTTAATTTTGATGAAAACACTATAAATAAAATAAAAAACATGGTAAATAATGGCGAATTTTCTGATGTCATTTCACAAATTCCTCCTGAAATGATGCAAAATTTCTCTTCTATGATGAAAAACAATTCTAAAGATGATAACAGTAAAGGTAATTCTGAAAATAATTTTGATTTTAATAATATTGATATGGCTACTGTTATGAAAATGAAATCTGTAATGGAAAAAATGAATAATAAAAACGATCCTAGATCTAATTTACTATATTCTTTAAAACCTTATTTAAGAGAACAAAAACAAGAAAAATTAGATCAATATGCTAATTTGATGAATGTAGCTAAAATTGCTGAATTATTAAAAAATGATAATAAGGAGAATAAAAATAATGGCTAGTTTTCCGTTTTTTAGATTTCCTTATAATAATTATTATTATCATTATTATCCACCTTATAATTTAAATAATAGAAATGTTACTTATAATAAAGAAAATTTATCTAATAATCTAGAAAATACATCTAATAATCAAGAAGATCTACAGCATATGGAACTAGTAACTGAAAATTCAGATAGATTTAATGAACATAGAAAAGAACATAAAAAAATACCACCAAAACATAACTCTTTTGCTAATATTAATTTCAATAATTTGCTTACTTCTAATTTAGAAGAGCCTATTATTGAAATTTTAGGCATTAGTTTATATTTAGATGATATAATTATTATTGGTTTATTATTTTTCTTATACACTGAAGGTGTACAAGATGAAATATTGTTTATTACTTTAATTTTATTGCTTTTAACTTAGAATTCTAACTACTTTATAACTACTCAATTATTATTTTGTCATTGTCTATACAAATATATGCTTGTTTATGTAGTGGTTCTTCTTCTTTATTAATTTCTTTTACTACATTTGCAATTCTTATTTGGACAGCATCAAATAATCCTGCTGCTATAATTGCTTGCTTGTTGCCCTTTGCTCCTGCATGTGCCAAGCCTCTTAATGCACCTAGTACTACTATATTATCAGATGCAACAACTTCTGCTCCTGAATTTACATCTCCTATTATTACTAAACTTCCATCTGCTTCTATTTTTTGTCCTGAACGAAGTGAGCCTCTATGAAATTTGGTTTCTGATGTTGCTATTTCTTTTTCAAATGTTTTTTTAATACTATGTAATCCTAATGTTTTTGGTGTATCAAACTCAATGTCTACATCTATTTTATTTTTAATTAATGTTTGAATCTCACTTACTTCTTTATTTTTCAAGACTTTTCCAGTTACTCTAATTGGTGTTTTTTCATCTTTATAAAATTTTTTTAGTTCTGGTAGCTTTCTTTTTAAATCTTCCATTATTTGTTCTTGTTCACATTCTTCATTTATCTTAATTACTACCTCATTTTTCTTAAAATTAATATTAATACTATTATTTTTCATTTTTACATCCTTTCATATAAAATAAATTAATTAAACATTTGAATATATGGCTTTGCACTCATATCTTCTTCTACATTTTGTGTATTCATTCCAAAATATTCTGCCATTATATCTCTTACTACTTCTGCTGTATAGTTACCATGCCCACCATTTTCTACCATAACCACTATTGCAATTTCTGGATTCTCAAATGGCGCAAATCCGACAAACCATGCATGTACTTTATTTCCTGGAGCCTCAGCTGATCCTGTTTTTCCTCCTACACTTATATTAAAATCTTTAAACCTTACATATGCTGTTCCTCCAGAGTCACTTGTAACTGACTTCATACCTTGTAATACAGCATTTAAATTGTTTTGGTTTATTTGTATATCTTCTGTATCATCTTCTTGAAGTTTTAATTTTTTGTTTACAAACTCATTTATTTCCTGTCTAGAGGTCTCAGAACCATCTGCATTTCTAATTGTTTTAACTATTGTAGGTCTTATTTTATGTCCTCCATTAGCAAGCATGCTTATATATCTTGCCATTTGTATTGGACTGAATTCATTATCATACTGTCCTATGGCTGATTGAAGTGTATCTCCGGCACTCCATGATTCATTTTTATGAAGTTTTTGTTTTGATTCTTTGCTAGATACTACCCCTTCTGTTTCTCCTAGCAATTCAACACCTGTCTTACTTCCTAATCCAAAATACCTTGCATATTTTGCTAATGTATCTATTCCCATTCTGTCAGAAGTTTCATAGAAAAAATAGTTACAAGATTTTTCAATTGCACCTGATACGTCTAAATATCCATGTCCTCTATGATAGTCTGTATAAATCCAGCACCTTGGTTGATAATCTGCATATTTAGTATAAACTCCTGTATCATTTATTTTTGTATTTAAGTTAATTACACCTGATTCTAATCCTGCAATTGCAGTTACCATTTTATATGTAGACCCTGGAGAATATGAATTTTGTATTGCCTTATCTACCAGTGGCTTTGCAACATTGTTATTATAATTGTTCCAATTTTCTTGGCTAATTCCTCCAACAAAATCTGAAGGATTATAATCTGGATAACTTGCCATGGCAAGTATTTCACCTGTATTTACATTCATAACTACACAAGCACCAGCATTTGCATTATAAACTTTTCCAAATCCCCCACTTGCAATTTTTTGGATGTTCCCAGCTAATGCATTTTCTGTTACTTTTTGAAGATTCGCATCTATTGTAAGTACTACATCTGATCCAGCTATAGCTTCTTTTGATACATATTCTGCTGTTGTACTTCCATCTACATTCATATCTATTTGTTTTGTTCCATTTTTTCCTTTTAAATATTCCTCAAATACAGATTCAATTCCACTTTTTCCTATTATATCATTTTGACTATATGTGTTTTTCCTACTTTCATATTCTTTTGGACTAATCTTTGAAGCATATCCTAAAATATGTGAAGCAAGATTTCCTGATGTATATTGTCTTGTTGGCTGTACTACAACATTTATTCCTGTATATTTTTCTGAACTCTCACTAAATTCTGCTACTGCTTCTCTTGGTATGTTCTTTGCTATAGTTACTGACTTTGTATTACTATATCCTTTTTGTGATAATTCATATCTAATTGCTATTATTTTTCTTATTTCTTCTATATTATTTGTATTTTTAATTTTATATTTATCTCTAAATTTATAAAATGCCTGCTCTGCTGTTATATCTGAATTCAAGTTATTTGTCTTTTTCCAATCAACTAATGCTTCTTCCGAAATTTTAAATTCAAATGGATTTATATTAATTGGAAAAGAATCTACATATGATATATTATATTTTTCTAATGTCTGTATCATATTTAATATATCTATATTTAAAGTTTCGTTATCTACTTTACTTTTATACATTTCTAGTGAAAATTCCATTTTCGATGTTACAAGTAAGGCTCCAGTTTTATCTAATATAGATCCTCTTGAAGCTTCTAAAATACTTTCTCTTGTTAATCTTGTATTAGATTGTTCTCTATATTCTGCACCATGAACAATTTGAAGGCTAAATAGTTTGACAATTAAAATGATTCCTATTATATAAATTAGTACAGTTAATATATTAAATCTAAAATTGATATTTGCTTTTTTAGTACGTTTTGTCAATCCTTTAACCTCCTTTTTATTTTTATATCTTATTTTTAAAAATATCTTGTTAAAATCTTACTATTTTTATATTCACTTTCCATGTAGTATCCAAATTTTTGAATTAATGGATATAGAATTATTGTTAATAATAAGTTAAATACTATTTCTATTGTTAAAATTATAATAAATTCTATTATTTCTATTTGAGTTGATAAAAAGATGTAATTCAATATATAATTTAATGACTCATATATAATAGTTGCTCCTAAAACCATAAACATTATTGTCATTCTACTGTCTTTTGAAAAATTTTTATCAAATACTGCTGATAGAAATCCAATAACTCCTAATGTTACAGCACATATTCCTATCTTGTTTCCTAACAAAAAGTCTAAAGTAAGTCCTATTATTACTCCATATACAGTTCCCATTGTTCTATTTGTAAATAATCCTATAAATAAAACTAGTATAATGAATAAGTTAGGTTTTATTCCTGCTATGTTAAACCAAGTAAAAAGGTTTGATTGTAAATAATAAATAATAAGTGCTGTTACAATTAAAATAATATTTATAATTGTTTTTTTCAATTTATTCACCTCTTTATTTATTGGTTATTACAAGAACTGTATCTAATTTATCAAAATCTACTGCTGTTTCAACTAATGCATATCTATCTGTCATATTTTGTGTGTTTGTTACCTTTTTCACAGTTCCTATATGTATACCTTTTGGATATATTCCACCTAATCCTGATGTTTCAATACTATCTCCTTGAATTATATTTGCATCTGTTGGTATATACATTGCTTTTAATGCTGATTTTTCATCTAATGTTCCTTTACATACAATACTGTCTTTTGTTGTACTCATAGAACAACTAACTGAACTGGCAGTATCTATTATAGTTTGTACTTTTGCTGTCCTATCTGTAACAGACAAGACATGTCCTACTAATCCCTTATCTCCGATAACTGTCATATTTTTTTCTACGCCGTCTTTTTTTCCTATATTAATTACTATTGTTTTTGAATAATTGCTAATTTCTTTGTTTATTACATATCCTGGTATTGTTTTATATTCACCATATTTCTCAGTTAAATTTAGATATTCTTTTAGTGTTTCATTCTGTGTTTTTATATTTTCCAATTCTCTTAATGATTGTTCTAATTCACTATTTTTTTGCTTTAACTCTTTATTTTCTTCTTTCAAATTATTAATGTCTGTAAAAAAAGTGCCATTTCCACCTAATTTATTTTTTAGATATGTTAGGCTATTTTGAATTGGCATTACTAAATTTGTTGCTGCATTTTCAAAAAATGAGGTATTATTTTCCCCATTTGAAAATATAACAATTAAAATCAATATTATAATTGTTATTATAATTCCGATAATTCCACTTTTTTTATTTCGATACATTTTTTCTCCTTTTTATCTTCGATTTCTTGCATTTACAAGTACTCTTTTCAATCTTTCTATATCTTCCAAGGTTTTTTCGGCACCTTTTACAACACAATCTAATGGGTTTTCTGCTACATACACAGGCATTCCTGTTTTTTCACTTAATAACTTATCCAAGTTTTTTATTAATGCTCCTCCTCCTGCTAAGTAGATACCTTTTTCAATTATATCTGAAGCTAATTCTGGTGGAGTTTTTTCTAATGTTACTTTTACTATTTCTATTATCTTGTTTATTGATTCTTGTATTGCTTCTTCAATTTGAGTAGATGTAATAGTCACATTTCTTGGTAATCCATTAGTTAAATCTCTTCCTCTAATTTCCATAGAACTTTCTGTCATTAGTGGCATTGCACATCCTAATTGTTTTTTTATTTGTTCTGCTGTTGTTTCTCCAATGGCTAAATTCATTTCTCTTTTTATATAATTTACTATATCTTGATCCAATTCGTCTCCTGCTACTCTTAGAGAATGGCTAACTACTATTCCTCCTAAAGAAATAACTGCTACTTCTGTTGTACCTCCACCTATATCAACAATAATATTTCCACATGGTTCTCCTACATCTAAAGATGCACCGATTGCTGCTGCCATAGGTTCTTCTATTAAATAGACTTCTTTTGCTCCTGCCTGCATAACAGCCTCTTCAACTGCTCTTTCTTCTACCTCTGTTATTCCTGATGGCACTCCAACTACTACTCTAGGTTTTCCTATATTATATCTTCTTGCAACTTTTCCTATAATATTTTTTAACATTAATTGAGTTGCTGTAAAATCTGCAATAACACCATCTTTTAGTGGTCTTATTGCTTGTATTTGCTCTGGTGTTCTTCCGAAGCATTTCTTTTGCTTCACTACCTGTGGCTACTATATTTCCTGTTTTTCTATCTATTGCAACAACAGATGGTTCTTTTAATATTATTCCTTTTCCTTTTAATGTAACTAAGATATTTGCTGTTCCTAAATCTATTCCTATATCTTTTGAAGTAAATGTGAAAATTTTCATAAAATTCATGTTTTCCTTATCTCCTTTATAATTTTATTTTTCTTTTCTCTTTTGTTCTTCAGAAACTATTTTTGAAAATATACTAATATAATTCATATTTCCAATTATTATGTGATCTAATAATTCTATTCCTAATATTTCAGTAACATCATATAGCTTTTTTGTGAAATTTATATCTTTATTACTTGGTGTTGGATCTCCGACTTGGGTGATTATGTACTAAAATAATCTTTGGTGCTTTCATCTTTATTGGCTCTGACAATATTTCCCTCATTGTTATATTTGCAAAGTTAACTCCTCCCATTGCAATATCTTGTATTTTTAATATTTCATTTTTATTATTTAGAATCACTATTTTTACTATTTCTTCTGTTTTGTATCTTAGTTCACTCATTAATATATTAGCTAAATCAGCTGGATTAATAATTGTTACTTTTTTATAGTTTGAAGTTTTAAACATTCTTATTGCTATTTCCCCAACTGCTTTTAGTTGTATTGCTTTTACTTTTCCTATTCCTTTTATTTGCATTAATTCTTCTATTGTTAGTTTTTGTAAAAAACTAAAATTTTCTTGATTTGATTGATTTAAACCAAGTAATTCTTGTGCTAGTTGTACTGATGTTTGTTTTTTTGTTCCTGTTTTTATTATAATTGCTAAAAGTTCTGCATCTGATAGCATTTTTTCTCCGTAAAGTTCTAATTTTTCATACGGTCTTTCTAATTCTGGTAATTCTTTGATTTTCATTGACAAAATATCTCATTTCCTTTCATATTTTATTGCCCCTATTTTGCCTTTTTAATCCCTCATTTTCTATATCTAATGTTTTTCCTATATTTTTTTATAAATAAATATTGCTAGTACTATCCCTATTATACTTGAAATGCTTATCTTAAACATAAGTGCAAATGTTATTTTTACTACACTTAAGTCTAATATAATCGGATTTTCTAGTCCAAAGCTTTCGCCATATGATAACCACCATAGCCAGTCTACTTTAGATGCTAATTCTCCAAGTAATCCTCCTATTACTAGTCCAGATAAAATAAATATTAACAAAATCCATATATTTTTTTCTTTAGTTGCCATTTTTTATACCTCCAAAACTTCTTTTTCCTTACGGCTATTTATTTTTTTAATACATGTGTATTATATCTTGAATTGCTAAATTTTTCAAGTAAATTACTATTATTTTTTATTTTATAACTGATTTTTAATTGAATTTTAAGATTCGGTATGTTATATTAATAAATATTTTTAAAAATAATTACCAAAATTTATCCATTTAAATATAATAATAATAGTAGTATAATATAATTAGTAGTTATTTTAAGGAGGTTATTATCTTTATGAAAATAGAAAAACTAACCGAAAATAAAATTAGAGTAATTGTAAATCCCTCTGATTTAGGATCAAATGATTTAGATATTCATTTACTCATGAATAAAGCATTAGAAGGTCATCAATTCTTTGCAAATATGCTAGAAAAAGCCAAAAAGGAAGTTGGATTTGATACAGATGGCTGTAAACTTCTTATTGAAACTTTTTCGTCACCAGAAGATTTTTTAGTTTTCACTATTACTAAATCTTCCCCTAAAGAGTTAAAAGAAGATTTAGATTTTTCTAAGAAAAAACTTACTGTAAAACGTAGAACCCTTAGTGTTAGCGAAAAAAATGCAATTTATAAATTTAGTGATTTTGATACTTTTTGTAACTTTTGTCATTGTATAGCTAATAAGGAGTTTTTTAATATTAATAAATTATCTAAAGATATTTCTTTATATTTATATAACGGTACATATTATCTGATAATCAAAAATATTAATACTACTTATGCATATGTAAGAACATTTTATTCTGTTGCATCTGAATTTCTTATTCCAGTTCGCTTTTCAGATGTTTTCTTACATAAACTTTCTGAATATGGAAAAGTTATTATGAAAAAAAATGCAATTAGCCTTGGTATTAAATATTTTGTTTCATAAGTTATTTATAAATTTATATGACATCATTACAAACTAAAATGAGAATATCGATTTTAAGATATTCTCATTTTTATATATAATTCTTATTTATAAATATTTTTTACTTTAATATAAGTAATTTTGAGGGTTATATGCAACTCCATTTACTCTTACTTCTAAATGTAGATGTGGACCTGTTGAATTTCCAGTAGAACCTACTGCTGCTATAGTTTGCCCTTGTGATACTGTAGCTCCAGCAGAGACGTATAATTTACTACAATGTCCATAATATGTTTGTACCCCATTTCCATGACTAATTACTAACATATTTCCATAAGACCCTTTATATCCTGAAAATGTTACTTTTCCAGATGCTGCTGCTTTTACCGGAGTTCCCGTAGATGTTGCAATATCAAGTCCAGTATGTGATGATCTCCTTATTCTACTTGATACTCCAAACCTTGAAGTAATTACTCCTGATACTGGTTTAATTAATCCTACTCCTAAATTTGCTTTTCCACTAGAAGTATTTCCTGCTGTATTTACTTTTCCTGTTGATGCATATTTAGCAGAATTAGAAGATGATTTTTTTGCTACTGTTGTTTGTTTTGGAGATTTTACATATAATTTTGATATTGCTTCTTCTGATGATACTAAATCTTTCATCTCTGTTTCATATTTTTCAATTATTGAAATATTGTCAATGTTTGAACTGTCATTTTCCTTTAAGTTATTAACAATTCCTTCTGCTTCTTCAAAATTTGATACATACAATTTTTCTTCTTGATTGTCTGCTATAGCATAATATCTATAATATGTTGTTCCTTGTTCTTGTACTTTTGAAAATATCTCATCATCATTTGTTGTTATGTTTTTCTTTAACAGACATAATTTATATTCTGGAAGGTTTGAAACTTGTACAAAAGCTACATTTGGATTTGTACCATCACCTTTTTCTACATATTCATTAATTTTGTGTTGTAATTTTGACTTGTTTTCTGTATATCCTACTTGTTCACCATTAATAAAAACACTATAAGTTGGTTTATATAAGAATGCAATTACACCAGTAATCAAAAATGCTGCAATTATTAAAAGAATTGTAATTTTAATTCCTCTTCTTGTATGAATCCATACTTTTTTTAACATTGGCTACTATCTCCTTTGTATTTTCCTAAATATCCCAAGGATATTTTCTTCTTTGTAATAATATTGTAACATTTCATTTTTTGCAAAGATTATGCTAATCTAATTTTCGTTATTTTTATATTCTTTTCATTCTTTTTCTCAATTTAATTCATTTTTTCTCCGTTTTTTATTTTTTGTCTTTTAATAATTTATGTATTTTTATTTTAAAATAAAAATAAGCTAAATTTATTCAATTCTTAAATAAATTTAGCCTATTTTTTACTTTTATTTCTATTTTTTATTGTTCTAATTCTGTTTTTACTGTATTAATCTCTGTTACAGTCGCTTTTTGAGCAGGTGTATAATATCCTTTTGATTGTGCTATTTTAAATAGTTCATATTGAAAACTTTCATCATTATTTCTTATTTGTTGAAATGTTTGTCTTAACTGCATATTTTCTGATTCTGATATTGCTGTTTGATATGCTGTTAAATCTGATTTTACTCCAGCTAAAATATCATTTACCATAACTTTTTCATCCATTATTTAGATTTCCTCCTTACTAATTATTTAAAAAACTCATTAATTTTTGTTTTGTATTTAACGCATCTTGTGCTGATTTTGCAAATAATTGCTTGATTTGTGGGTCAACAGCTTGTGAAGAATATGTGTTTAATTTTTGGTATACATTTTCATGTGCTCCTATTAGATGTCTTAAATGTTGTAATTCCATTTGATTTAAATCTGCCATTTTTATCCTTCCTTTCTTCTAATTATTCTTTATTAATTATTTCCTATCTTTATCTTTTTTATACTAAAAAATAGAGTTTTTTAATATTAAAACTCTATCTTAAAATTTTTATTGTATTACTTCTAAATTAGCAAATTTTGCCATTAATCTTTTATGTCCCACTTTATTAAAGTCAATATCAACTTTTAAATCTTCTCCTTCTGGTTCAACTTTAGTAATTATACCTTCTCCAAATTTTTTATGAAATATTTTAACTCCTTCTTTGTAACTTGATAAGTCAATATCATTAGTATTCTTTTTATTTAATCCATTTAAAAAACTTTCTGCTGTTCTAAATATAAATCCTTCACTATTTGTTTTATTAGATGCTACGGCTACTGGCTCTTTCTCGTTTATCTTGTATGTTTTTACTTTTCCGTTATTTGCACTTCCATATGTCCAACTATAGTTAGAATCTGTAAAGCTTTTTTCTTTCGTCCTAGTACTTTCAAATACTTCTTCATATCCTTCTAATAGTTCTTTTGGTATTTCATTTAAAAATCTAGAAGTTGGATTATAACTAGTAGAACCAAATATTGTTCTTTGTTTGCTGCAAGTTAAATACAAGTTTTCCTTTGCTCTAGTAATTCCTACATAACACAATCTTCTCTCTTCTTCTAATTCTTTTGGCTCAGCTATTGATTTATATCCAGGAAAAATTCCTTCTTCCATACCCACTAGAAATACTACAGGAAACTCTAGACCTTTAGCACTATGTAATGTCATAAGTGTCACATATTCTTCTGTTTCTTCTAAATCATCAATATCACTAGATAATGTAATTCCTTCTAAAAATTCACTTAATCCATTATCTACTTGTTCTTCTTCAAATTCAATTGCTACTGTTAAAAATTCATTTAGGTTTTCTATTCTGTTTTCTGCCTCAATGGTATTTTCATTTTCTAATGCTTTTGTATACCCTGTTTTCTTTAAGGTTAATTTAATTAACTCTGAAATACTTAATTCTTCTTTTTTAGCTTTTAATTCCTCTATACTGTTTACAAATTCTCTCGAATTTAAATACACCCTATTTAGTCCATATTGTTCTGCATTTTTTATAACTTCATACATTGAAATCTCATTTGTTATAGCAATTTGTTCTACTTTGTCTAAACTTGTTTTTCCAATTCCTCTTTTAGGCTCATTAATTATTCTTTTTAAACTTAAATTGTCACTACTATTTTGTATTAATCTCAAATAAGCAATTATGTCTTTTATTTCTTTTCTTTCATAGAATTTTAGCCCACCAATAATTTTATATGGAATATTTTCCCTTCTTAAAATATCTTCAATTGCTCTTGATTGTGTATTCATTCTATAAAGTACTGCAAAATCAGAATATTTATAATACTCTTCTCTTTTTAAGTGTTCTATCTGTTCTACAATATAACTACCCTCATCATATTCATTTTCTGCTTGGTATATTTTTGGTAAGTTTCCTTCTTCATTTTGAGTCCATAATTCTTTTTTATATTTTACTTCGTTATTTTTTATAACGCTGTTTGCAACTTTTAAGATGTTCCCTGTACATCTATAGTTTTGCTCTAATTTAATTATTTTGGTTCCTGGGAAATCTTTTTCAAAATTTAAAATATTTGAAATGTCAGCCCCTCTAAAGCTATATATTCCTTGGTCATTATCTCCTACAACTGTAATATTTCCGTGTTTTGATGCAAGCATAGTTACTAGCGTAAACTGTGCTTTATTCGTATCTTGATACTCGTCAACTAGTACATATTTAAATTTATTTGTATAATATTCTAATATATCTGCATTTTCCAACAATATTTTTATTGTGTAATTTATAATATCATCAAAATCAATTGCATTATTATCTTTTAGCCTTTTTTGATATAATTCATAGACATTTGATATTTTCTCTTTTCTAAAATCACCATTTGCCCTTGCTTGATATTGCATTGGATCTAGCATCTCATTTTTTGCATTGCTTATTTCAGAAAGAACAGCTCTATCTGTAAACATTTTATCATCAATTGCTAAATCCTTTAAACATGATTTTACAAGTGTTCTTTGATCTGATGTATCAAATATTATAAATGAATTGTCAAATCCTATCCTATCAATAAACTTTCTTAATATTCTTACACAAATAGAATGAAATGTACCCATCCATATATCTTTTGCATCTTCACCTATTAGTTTTGCTATTCTTTCTTTCATTTCATTTGCTGCTTTATTTGTAAATGTTATTGCTAATATATCCCATGGATGTACTTTTTTTTCACCAATTAGATATGCAATTTTATGTGTTAATACTTTTGTTTTTCCACTTCCTGCTCCAGCAATTACTAAACATGGACCTTGTGTATTTATTACAGCTTCATATTGTTTATCATTTAATTCTTGTAATATTTCTTGCATTTATTGCTCCCTTTCTTTTTTCTATTTTTTATATTTTGTTCTCAAATTTCTGTTTGTATTTTACTATATAAAAAATGAAAAAGCAAGAATTTTCTTAAATTACTTGCTTTTATTTTTTATTCTATTTTTATATAGTTGTCGCAAATATTCCTATTATAAAACCTAACATATTTCCTAGTGCTGTCATTCTTCCATGATATAATTTATTTGATTCTGGTATCAATTCTCCGAGATACAATATATAACATAGCTCCTGCAGCAAAACTTAAACATATTGATATTATTTCTTGTGAAATTGAGCCTATTATTGCTCCAAAAAATGCGCCTATTCCTGTAGTTATTCCAGATAATATAACATAAAAAATGACTTTTGATTTTTTCATTCCTCCGTTTTTCATTGGAACAGCCATTGATATTCCTTCTGGTATATCATGAAGGCAAATTGCTACAGCAAGACTTAACCCTAATTTCAAAGATGCTTCAAATCCTGACCCTATTGCTAATCCTTCTGGAAAATTATGTATTGCAAGTCCTATTGATACTATAATTCCAGTTTTCAACAAACTATTATTATCTTTAAATTTTCTATTTGTACTAAATTTTTTCTCCACTAATATATCACATAAAATCATTATAATAATTCCTATAATTGTCCCTATAACAACATTAATTACATTACTAATTCCCATTGCTTCTGGTAATAAATCAAAGCAAATAACTGACATCATTAATCCTGATGCAAAAGCTAGTATAAAACTTAAAAACTTATTAGATTGTTTCTTTATAACAATTCCAATAATTCCACCTAAGGTTGTTCCAAAAGTGCCAAAAAATAAACCTAAAATGGTTGTTTTCATTATTTCCATTATAAAACTCCTTAAAACAAACTAAAATAATTCCTATTTCCAGTTTATTTTAAGGAGCTTTCTTTTATTACTTTTTATTTTTGTAGTTCATATCTTTTTAATACTTTCCCATCTACATTTTTTAATATTAATTCATTTTGTTCCATAATTAAATAACTATGTTCTGATTTTTCTCTTGGCAACGAAATTGAACCTGGATTTGCAAAAATAACCCCATTTTCTTCTTCTATAAATCCTATGTGAAAGTGTCCATATATCATGATATCTATATCAATACCTACTGGTGGCATATTATCCATATTATATTTATGTCCATGTGTTAAAAATACATTATATCCATTTATTTTCATTTGTATATTTTCTTCAAATTTAAATTCTGATATTGCTTCATCTACCTGAGCATCACAATTTCCTCTCAATACTATTAATCTTTCTTTTAACGAATTTAGTACTTTTGCTACCTCCATAGGACTATATTCTAATGTAAGCTCATTTCTTGGTCCATGATAATATAAATCTCCTAGGCATATAATTTTATCTGGTCTTTCTTTTGCATATATTTCTTCTATTTTTTTTGCATAGTAACTAGAGCCATGTATATCTGACAATATTAATACTTTCATTAGTTTTTTTGTTTCTCCTTTTTAGTTTTTATTCTTCGTCACCTTTTAGCATTTCTGCTCTATTAGCAGCAATTAAATTGTCTATCATTTCATCTATATCTCCATTTAAGAAGTTTTCCATTTGATATATACTCATACCTATTCTATGGTCAGTAATTCTTCCTTGTGGATAATTATAAGTTCTTATTTTTTCACTTCTATCTCCTGAACCTACTTGTGTCTTTCTTTCATTTGATATTTTGCTATCTTGCTTTTGTTTTTCTATTTCATAAAGTTTTGTTCTTAACATTTTCATTGCATTGTCACGGTTTTGGAATTGTGATCTTTCTGTTTGGCATTCTACTACAATTCCAGTTGGCTCATGAATTAATCTTACTGCTGATGAAGTTTTGTTTATATGTTGTCCTCCTGCCCCTGAAGAACGAAAAACTTCCATTTTTATATCTGCTGGGTTTATTTCTATTTCAACATCTTCTACTACTGGAAGTACTGCAACAGTTGCAGTTGATGTATGAATTCTCCCACTACTTTCAGTATCTGGAACTCTTTGTACTCTATGAACTCCACTTTCAAATTTTAATCTACTATAAACACCTTTTCCAGTAATCATAAAAGATATTTCTTTATATCCTCCAAGTCCTGTTTCATTTTCATTTAATATCTCTAATTTCCAGTGTTTCTTTTCTGCATACATAGAATACATTCTAAATAATGTTCCTGCAAATAATGCTGCTTCTTCTCCTCCAGCCCCTGCTCTAATTTCACACATAATATTTTTGTCATCATCAGGGTCTTTTGGTATTAATAATATTTTTAGTTCTTCTTCAATTTTAGGTAATTTATCCTTTGAACTATAATATTCTTCTTCTGCAAGTTCTTTCATATCTGCATCTTGCATAAGTTCTTCTGCTTCTTCCATTGCTTGTTTTATTTTTTTATATTCTCTAAATTTTATTACAATATCTTCTATTCCTGCATGTTCTTTCATCGCCTTTTGCCATTCTGATTGGTTTGCTATTACTTCAGGGTCTGATATAATTTTTGTTAACTCTTCATATCTCTTTTCTACTGCCTCTAATTTTTCAAACATATAAATTCTCCTTTGCTTTAATTTGCTTTAGCTATTATACTATATTTATATTGTTAATTCAAGTATAAACAACTGTAAATACAGCTTTTCTTAAGTACTTAAATTATAAGATATTCAAATTATAAGAAATATTTAATTCTTCTAAAATCTCTTTTTCTCTATTTGTACATGTTAAAATAATAACCTGATGATTTTTGAACTTTTCACTAATATATTCCAAAATATTTTTTAACCTTTTTGTATCATAATATGCAAATGATTCATCTAAAATAATTGGCATATATTCTTTTGATAATTCTTCTAACATAGAAAGTCTTAATGACAAATATAATTGATCAATAGTACCTATACTTAATTTATCTACTGGTATATAATTTCCGTTATCTAGTTCTATTATTATTCCTTGTTCATCATTAAATATAATATTTGTATATTTTCCATCTGTTATCCTAGAAATATTATTAGAAAGTGCTCGTGTAAACTTAGGGGTTACTGTGTTTTTCATTTTGTCGTAAGATTTTATAATTACTTGTTTTGTTAATTCAAAACTTTCATTTAATTTTTCTAAAGTTAACATTTTATTTTTACTGTTAACTAATTCTTCCTCTATTTTAGATAAATTTTCTAACTTTGGTTCTATATTTTTTTGTTCTAAATTTAAAGATTCTAATTCTATTTTTTTATTATTTAGTTCATTTTGTGTTTCTTCAATTTTTAAATTTATATTTTCTGTATTAATTATATTATTTATTGTATTTTTTTCATTATATTTTAAATATTTATTTTTAATTTTTTCTTTTTCTAAATTTATTTTTAAATTTAAATTATTTTTTAATTCTATAATCTCTTTTTCTAAATTTTCATTATTTTCTTTAATTAAATTTATTTCGTTATTTAAATTATTTATTTCCAAATTTATCTTTTCTAATTCTTTTTTATTTTTTCTTTCTTTTTGGTGTATTTTCCTGTTCCTATTAATCTTATAAATATAATATATTATCAAAAACAATGGTATTGTTAGTAAAAAAGTATAGTTAAATATTTTATTTTTTAGTAAATAAAATTGTAATAAATTAATAATTATTAATAAAATAAATATAAAAAATATTTTTTTATTTATTTTAGTATTTTTTATTTTTTCTTTATTTTCTAATATATTTTTATTGCTATTTTTTATTTGATTAATTTTATTTAAATTATTTTTTATTTTTTCTTCATTTTCTATTTTTATTTGTTCTTTTATTTTAATTTTTTCTTCTTCTAATATTTTATTTTCATTTATTTGTTTTAATTCTTTTAAAATGTTAATGATGCTTTCCTGTTTTGTTATTTGCTGTCCTAATTTATTTTTATTTTCTTCTATTTCATATTTTAAATTTTCATACTTTTCTAATTCTTCTTTTTTACCTTCTAATTCTTTAATCTTTCTTGATAATACATTAATTGGTTTTTCCCTAGATCTATCTGTACCAATTTCATCCAATTGTCTTCTATTGATTCTATCTATTGCTTTTTTATAGGAAACATTATCATCTCCTGTTCCTACTAAATTTGCTATTTTTTGGACTAACATATTTTGTTCTTGCTTTCCTAATCTTACTTCTTGTTGGGATACTACTACAGTTGATAAAAATAATTCTTCGTCCATTTTTGTCTGCTCGTAAAAGAACTCATTTCCTTTTGTCTTATCAATATTAAATTGTTTAGAGATTTCTTCCTTACTAGAATTAAATATTTGTGGATTCTTCTTTTTAAAATCTCTATATACTTCGTATTTTTCTTTATTATTTAATTCATATTCTATTTTTCCCGAAAACTCTTCTCCAGTCCAAGGCAAATATCTATCAAAGTCAGAATACTCTTTTCCTTTCTTATTTTTAGAAATCCCATAAAATGAATTAACTATAAATTTTAATAAAGTAGATTTTCCTGATTCATTTTCCCCATAAACTATATTTATACCATCATGTAATTGGATTTCTTTTTCCTTCAATTTTCCATATGAATTTATCTTAATTTTATTAATTTTCAATTTATCACCTCTATTTTAGTGCATCTAATCCTATTTCTATTGACTTTTCTATCTTTTCCTTCTCATCTTTTGTTAAGTTTTCATTTTTTAGCCTATTTAGCATTTCCTTTACAAAGATGCCCTTTAATGTACTCTGATTTGCTATTTTCTCAAGATCATATGCTATATTAGTATTATTCTTAATTTTAATTATCTGTTTACTTTCTATATATTTTAATAAATCATATTTATCTATTTCAAAATTTCTACTTCCAGCTAATATTATTTCTATGTAATATCCTTCCATTATTTTTAAATCATTTATTTCTTCTATTAATTCCTCTTTTGAAGTTATATTTGTGCAATCTATTTCTATTTTCTTAAACTTTTCATCTTCTAATGGTTTAAATTCTATATCTAATTTTTTATTTTCTATTTTACCTATAATCATGCCATGCATACCTAACTCATCAAATCCTAAAGAAATAGTTGAACCTGGATATACAATTCTTTGTTGTTTTGTTGTATTATAATCTAATTTATGAATATGTCCTAATGCTACATAGTCAAATCCTTTTTGTTCTAGTTCTTTTCTTGGTATTGAATTATATTGTTTTTCTTCTATGCTTGCACCATCTAATGTTCCATGCATAACTAGTATATTAGGTTTTTTTGTCTCTTCAAGATTTATGTTTTCAATATTACAATTGGTACAATAAAAATCATCAAATCCAAATCCATATATATTTGCTTCATCTGTTTCTACTTTTTCTATGTTACTTTTAAATATTTTTACATTATCGTTCCAATTAAACTTATTATAATATGAATTTTTTATATATGGATCATGGTTTCCTGGTGCGATAAATATCTTTGTTTTTGGAATTTCTTTAAACAATTTATTTATAAATTCAATTGTAGACAATTTTACATATCTATTTTCATATAAATCTCCTGAAATGAAAAAATATTGAATTTGGTTTTCTTTAATGTATTCAATTATTTTCTTAAATACTTTTCTTTGTTCTAACCTTCTTAAATCTCCTAATGTATCTTTTTCTGATAAATTTACAAATGGACTATCAAAATGCATATCTGCTATGTGCACAAAATTCATATTTTTTCTCCTTATCTTCCTTTTCTTAGGTCTTATTCTACTATAACTCTTTGTTTTTTTCAATAGTATTACCGAAAGTTTTTTTGGTTCTTTTTTTATATCTAATATATTTGATAATAAAAATATCGCATAAGCTAATACTTATACGATATCTTATATTATCTATTCTTCATCAAGAGGTCCAAATAATTCATCGAATTTTGCCTCCAATTCTTTTTGTAAATCATATGTGTCATCTTCTTCAGGTTCTTGTGGTAAAATTGGTGCTTCTTCTTCAAAATCACTTAAATCCAATGTTTTAAATTCTTCTTGCTTTGTTTCTTCTTGTTTTATATTAATTTCTGGTTTGTTCTCTTCTTTTATTGGTTCATCTTCAAATAAATCATCTAAAGACTCTACTTTTAAATCTTGTATTTGTTCTTCTTTTTTATCTTCTACATATGGATTATATGGATTGTATTTTCTCCATACACCTCTATCTATCTGTTCTATATTATTATGGCTAATTGTATATTCTGCTAATTTTTTTGCCATTGGATGTTTAAAATAATAGAATTTATTTGCTTTTACTGGTTTTATTCCTTTTTCAAAAATAATACATAAATCATTATCTAATCTTCGTAATTCATCTGGTGTCATTAAAGCTCTGGCCATAACTTGGTCTGATACTGATTTTCCAGTCTTCCAATTTTGCCTATCACGATTTATTGATATACTATCTCTTCCAATTGTTTTTTCTCCTAAAGCTTTTGAAAAATATTCTACTGTTTTGTATGAATTACTTCCTAAAAATACGTGTGTATCACAGTTACCCATTATAGTTTCATATGATTTTTCATAAACTGCTTCTAATTGGTCTATATTTTGTAGTATAACACTAAATGAGATAGCTCTACTTCTTGATGTTGATATTTTTTTATCAAAATCTGGAATTTTACCTATGTTTGCAAATTCGTCTAGTATAAAATATGTTGGAACTTGTAATCTTCCTCCATTTAAATCTGCATAATCATATAATTGTTGTATCATTTGTGAGAAGAATATTGTTAATAAGAAGTCATATGCTGTATGTGTATCAGATGATATAACATATACAGCTGTTTTTTTATTACCTATTTCTTCAAAGTCTATTGTATCTGTTGATGTCAATTCTGCTATTTCTTTAGAATCAAATTTTCCTAATTTTGATTGTAATGAACTTAGTATTGAACCATATGTTTTTTCTGGTGCAATTTCTATTGATTTATAATTCATTCTAGCAGGATGATCATATGGTAATTGACTCATCAATTCTGTAAGTAAGTTTGTTCCACCTTTATTATTTGCTGCTCTTACTAATTCAGCACAACTAGCTAAGTTTTGTTCTTCATCTGGTCTTGTTGCAATTAAATAATATATTAGCGCTTTTAATAGCATCTCTGCCATATCATCCCAATATGGATCAGCACTACTTTCTGTTTTTTGTCCTTTTACTATTGTGTTTGCAATAACATCTACATCTAATTCAGATGATATATGCATTAATGGATTATATCCATCACTATTTTGTGGTCTTACTAAATTTAATACTTTTATTTCATACCCTTGTTGTTTTAAATATCCTGCTGTTTTATCATATAATTCTCCCTTTGGATCTGTAAATACATAAGATCCTAAGCATTGATATGCATTTGGAATTGAATAAGATGCTGATTTACCAGAACCTGATCCGTCCAACTACTAATACATTAACATTTCCTCTCTTATCAACTGGTAAATAATTATCTTCTGCTAGTATTATTCCTTTATTTCTACTCAACACATGATATTGTTCTCCTCTTTGACTCCAATCACTAGATCCATGCTCGATATCTGAGTACTCATTTTTAGGTGCTGATCTTACCATTCCTATAAAAAAGAATACAGAATAAAATATAGTAACTACTAATAATGAAGAAATATAGTCCCCTACTATATTATTTGAAAATATATTTCCTATCGTCTTAAACGGATTTCCAATTGATTGTACAAAAGTATCTATAAATGCTTCTGTATCAAATACTCCATTTATTTTTGCTACATGTGAACTATAACAAAAAGGCGAAACAAATACTATGGCTATAAATATCCATAGTATTGCAAAAATTATAAAATTTTTTCTATTTCTTCTTATTGCTCCTTGTACTTTGTAGTTCATATTTTTCACCTACTCTTTTGTATATTATCTACCTTCATTTAATGTTTTTGAATTTTCTGTTTGTTTTTCATATGGCAGTGCAACTATACTCATTCCTTCTGTTAAGTCTGTACTTAAAATTTCTCTTTTACATTTTCCTTGTGCTACTGTTTTTGAATTTTTCTTGCTTGCTACTTTATCACTTTTCTTTAAGAAATATTCTTGAACATCTACTGCATGTATGCTAAATTTAGATGTATCCTCAATTCCTGCTGCACCTTCTGTTATTTTATTTAATATATTTTCCACCACATTTTTAGTATTGTCTACATTTGTAGTTTTGTTAGTTGACATGGCTTTTCCTCCTAATTATTTTCTCTTATTTCGAATGCGAAATAAGATTTATATGGTTTTAACTTACATTTACCTTTTACTTCATTTGTTTTCTCATCAAAATAAAGTACTGGTTTTACCTCTTCTGTTGTTTCTGGATCTATAATTGATATTTGTCTTTTTAAATTTGGTGTATATTGGAATTCTTTATATTCCATTTCTTCTTCTGAATATATAGTATTAAATTTAAATGGTGTTGGTTTTTTTGTTATTTTTACTTCATCACCTAATAATATACCATTATTAATAATTACTTTATCTCCTCCAAAAGATAAAATAACCAATTGATTTCCATTTTTTTGTGGATTAGCAACAAAAAAAGTTTTTTTGTTATAATTTCCTACTAATTCTTCAGTGTGTTCTAATCTTTCCACTGTATATTTAGGATATTCCTCCAAATATTCCTTTTTTGTTTTGTTTACCTGATATATTACTGTTTTTACTCCTTCTGGATCTGTTATACTAAAGCGTTTTCCTTCTAATGTATCCATATTTACACCCCATTCCTATGTTTCAACCCATAGTTTGTCTTTTGTTTATCACTATCTATAATTATAGCTTAAAATCAAGCTTTTGTCAATATATTGATTATGTAAAGTCTATTTTTTATTATTTCTAGGATTGAAATTTGATATTTCACTTAATTTTTTATATATTATTTTTTCTTCTTCTGTTAAATTTTTTGGCACCATTACCTTTACATTAGCTATTAAGTCTCCTCTAGTGTCCTTTCCAGATATATACCCTTTATTAGGTATTCTTATTTTATCACCACTTTGCACTCCTTGTGGAATATATACTTTTGTTTCATCATCAATCGATTCTACATATGCTTTTGTTCCTAAAGCTGCCTCCCATGGCGTCAATAATAAATCTGTATATATATCATATCCTTGTAACTTAAACTTTTTATCATTTTCAATATTTATTTTAATTAATAAGTCTCCGTTTTTACCTCCATTTTGCCCAGGCTTTCCTTGCCCTATAAGTCTTATTTTTTCACCATCAAGTATTCCTTGTGGTATTTTTACGGAAAATGTTTTATTTTCACCTTCTACAGTCTTTAACGCTATTTGTTTTTCTAATCCATAAAAAGCATCATATAAATTCACGCCTATTTTTGTTTCGACATTTTCTCCTCTTTTTGGATCTCCACTTTTATCACTTTCTTGTTTATCATCTTCTTTTTCTATATTTCCTAAAAACATAGAAAAAATTGCTCCTTTTTGCCCTTTTCCTGAAAAGGCTTTTTGGTTCTTTGAAAATTTTGAATTCCAAACTCTATCATATTTTCTCTTTGACGCAGGAACAGATAATATTCTATATGCTTCATTTATATCTTTTATTCTTTCTTCTGCTAAATTATCTCCTACATTTAAATCAGGATGATATTTTTTAGCAGCCTGTCTATATGCGATTTTTACTTCTTCTATTGAAACATGACTTGTTTCTAAACCTAATATTTTGTAATAATTTTTAAAAACCATTTTTAACATCCTCTCCTAAAACTAGGTAGATATATTATATCATAAATTTTTAAAAAATCCATAGTTTTTATGGATTTTTTAAACTTATATAAAATTATATTCTTACTATTTTCTATATAAAAATGAACTTATTTAGTTATGTCCTCCTTCGATCAATTTAGTTAATAATTCTTTATATGGAATTCCACTTTGTTCAAATAGTTTTGGATACATGCTAATACTTGTAAATCCTGGCATTGTGTTTATTTCGTTTATATATATTTTGTTTGTTTGTTTTTCTACAAAAAAGTCTACTCTTGATAATCCTCTTCCATCTATTGCTTTGAATGCTTTTATTGCTTGTTTTCTTATTTTATTTGATATTTCTTCTGGTAAGTTTGCTGGTATTTCAGTCCTTGATTCTTGATTATTATATTTAGCATCATAGCTATAGAATTCTTCTGCTGATTTTACTTCTCCAACACATGATGCTATTACATCTTCTTTTCCTAGTACAGCACATTCTACTTCTTTACCCTCAATTGCTTGTTCTATTAATATTTTATTGTCAAATTTTGATGCATATTCTATATGTTGCTTTAATTCTTCTAAATTTTTTGATTTATTAATTCCAACACTAGAACCTGAATTAGATGGTTTAATAAACATTGGAAATTCTATGTTTGTTGAAACTTTTTTTGCTATTTCTTCAAGTGTCATCATTTCTTCATTAAATTGTTTATCTATATATATGTATTTATCTTTATATTTTCTTACATATTCATATTTTGCTTGTTTTAATCCTGCTTTTTCAAATATTATCTTTGTATATACTTTATCCATTCCTACACTGTCTGCTAACACTTTGCAACCTACATATGGTATTTTTAATAATTCAAATAATCCTTGTATTGTTCCATCCTCTCCATATAATCCATGTAATATAGGAAAAATTATATCTAATTTTTTTAAATATTCCATTATATTTTCTATTTTTTCTTTGCTTTCTATTTTTTGTCCAAATCCAGCCTTTTGATTTGTTTGTAAATATTTCCACCAATTTCCTTGTTTATCTATATAAATTGGATAAACTTCATATCTTTCTTTATCTAAATTTTCTAAAACAGCATTTGCTGACACAATAGAAACTTCATTTTCTGTGGACATACCACCAAATATGACTCCTAATTTTTCCCTATTCATTTTATCATCCCTTTATTTAGAATATTTTAGGTTTTTTAAAAGGTTACCCTATACCTTTTCGTCTTTATTGATTTTGTTCTATAAATTTTGTCGCTAAATCATAAAATTTCATTCCATTAGATGCCTTCCATAAGATAATATCTTTTGGTCTTTTTATCTTATTTAATAATTCTATTATTTCGTCTTTGTTTTCTAAATAAAATATTTTATCTTTTTCCATTCCTTCTTTTTCTGCTTGTTTAACTATATATTTTGAATTTTCTCCACTACAAATTAAAATATCAATATTATTTTTGTACACTTCTGTACCTACCTTCTCGTGTAATTGCTTAGAAAATTTTCCTAATTCAAACATGTCTCCTAATACTGCTATTTTTCTGTTTTCTTTGAATCCTGCAAGTACTGTTAATGATGCCTTCATTGATTCAAAACTTGCATTATATGCATCATTTATAACCTTTATTTCTGATTTTATCTCAGTTATGTCCATTCTATTTTTTGTTAACTCGAAACTCTCAATTCCATTTACTATATCTTGTATTTCTATATCTAAAGTTTTTCCAACTGCTGTAGCACATAAGCTATTTAAGACAAAATGCTCTCCTCCTACTGGCACTGTTATATTTATGTCTTTCCCATCTATTTTGCAATCATAAATGCTTCTATTTGTTTCCAATTTTATATTTTTCGCATTAAAATCACTTTTATTTTTTATTCCATATGTGATTATTTTTATACTTTCTTTATTCTCTTCATACCATTTATTTAATAAGTCATTATCATTATTTATTACTACTACTGGATCTTTACATCCTTTTAAAATTTCCAGCTTTGCTTTTAATATATTTTCTCTTGAACCAAGATTTCCTATGTGTGATGTTCCAATATTTGTTATAATACAAATGTCTGGTTTTGCTATAGAACTTAATAATTCAATTTCTCCAAAATGATTCATTCCCATTTCTAATACCATTGCTTCTTCATCTTTAAGCCTTAATATTGTAAATGGTAACCCAATGTTATTATTGCTATTTCCAATTGTTTTTAGTGTTTTATATTTCTTATTAACTACATTTGCTACAATATCTTTTGTACTTGTTTTGCCTACACTTCCTGTAATTGCTATTACTGGAATATTATATAAACTTCTTTTATATGCTGCAATTTCGTATAATGCTTTTAAAGTATCCTCAACTTTTATAATTGTTCTATCTTTAAACTCTTCTTTTTCCTCTTCCTTAAAATCAATATTTTGTATAATTACACAGTCTGCTCCGTTCTCTAAGGCTTGCCTCCAGAACCCATTTCCATCAAATGTTTCTCCTTTTATCCCTATATACACATCTCCTTTTTGTATTTTTCTAGTATCTCTTGAAAAAGAATTACACACTAAATTTTCATTTCCTATTATTAGTTCTCCTTTTGTTACTTTTAAAATATCTTTTACTAATAAATCTCTCATTTTAATTTTTCCTCCTTAAAAGCTTATATTATAAGTTTTATATTGTTTTTTCATTATTTTGATCTTTTTCTGTATTTGTAAATTTAGTTTCATGTTTTATTTTCCTTCCTAAATTTATTTTTATTCTTTTTGAAAACTCTTGTTTCTTATCATTTAAATGTGAATTAGTATCTTTTTGTTCTCTTTTTTGTAATAATTCTAATCTTTTATTTTCTAGTAATTTTTCTTGTTGTTCTAGTTTTTGCAATTTATCTTGGAATTTATACCTGCAATTTTCTTCAGTACTTAGTACCTTTCTGCTAAGTTTAAAATATTCTTCACATTCTTCAAATTCCTTTTGTGTTGTATCTCTATTTTCTAGTATTTGTTTGAATTTGTCTTTAAACAAATGATTATATATTTTATTTTCTACTTGATATTTAAGATATTGTAAGACTCTTTCTTCTTCAAATATAAATTCTTGTCTTAATATATCTTGCTTATATTTAGTATAATCTTTTTCTCCACTGTACTGATATATTTTTTTTATTAATTCTTGTTCTAAATACGAAAAATATTCTGTATCTTTTATGTATTCATATATTATTTCCTTTTGAGCCTGTAATTTTTTTGTTTCCCCTTTTTGTTCTATCTCTTGTACTATGTCATAATATTTGTCGATATACTGTAGCTCTCTTAATATTAATACTCTCGAATTTATTTCATCCATCTGTAGTAAAAACTTTATAAATTCTTTTTGTGTCATATTCATATCTTTTGCTATTTGTTTATGTTTTTTCTTACCAAACTTTATTAATGTTTCTTTACCAATTGCAATTTCTATTTGTTTTACAATATTAGTTAATTCGTTATAAGTTTTTGTTTTAAAACCTATTTTCTCTAAAACCCAATTTGTATACCCCTCATTAAATCCATTTCCTATGTTTTCTCTTAGAATTCCTGTACCCTTATTATCCTTATGGTTTAAAACTGCATGTATTCCTTCATGCACAATACTTTCTTCTAATTTTTTCTTTTTTATATCCTCTTTTGTTAGTATTCTTCCATTTTCTCCAGATTTACAAATAACAATACGTCTATTTTCAAAATATGCTATGGCTATATTATCTGCTTCATTTGTATATACTTTTAGTATGTTTTTATCAAGATTTTTTCGTATCTGTTTTGGTTTCAATATAGTTTTGAATAATTTACAATCATTTAGCTTATTAAATGTTTCTTGCTTTACATATTCTAAAAGCTCTTCATTTTCAATACGTTCCATATTTTCCTTCCTTATTAATATATTCTGTTTTCTTTGGAATTATATGTTTTTTCCAAATATTCTAATATTTCTTTATCTTCTATTTTAACTTTTTGTGTTTCTACTTGTTCAAAAAATTTTATTTTTATTTTGTTTTTTTCATAAATTGCATATTTTAGATATACTTTACCATTATAATATATTGGTGCTATTAAAAATTCTTCTGTATTTTTCATTTTTTATTTTTCCCACCTTATTTTATTTGTCTTATATTATATATTATTATATTATTATTCTCAAGCTTTTTATATTGTTGTAAATATAAAATTATACATATTTGTACATTCTATTTTAGTAATTTATATTCTTTGTAATTTATTCCTAATTTTTATTTTAAAATTTAAATAAAATTAAAAAGAGCATAATCCTTTTAGATTACGCTCTCTTCTAGAGTTTTTACTATTTGTTTTCTACACTTCTATTTGCTATTTCAATTGCTTTAGTTACAATATTCCCACAATTTTTTGATGATACATTTGCCCAACTACCACCATCTTGTTTTACTTGATTGTATACTCCTAATTCCTTTGCTATTTCTTCTCTTAGATTTTCAGATATTAATTTACTATTTCTAGACATAACATCCTCCTTGTTAATCTTTTAATAAAGATTACATATAATTAATTATAAAACTTATTTATTTTAAGTTTTATAATTTTATTATTTACTATTTTTCAAATTTTATTTTGACAACTTTTTATATAATTTTATTTTTTTTGACAAAATAGTATGCTATAATAAAAATGACGATTTATAAAGGAGATTTTTATGGACATTAAAGAAAAAGATTTAGAAAAAAATAAAAATTCAAATAATGAACCCTTGATACAAGCACATTTAGAAGAAACAAACAATTCTAAAAAACAAGATTTAGTCACAGCACCTTCTAAAGAATTTACTCCAGTAATGCAAGAAAAGAAGACTGTACTTTCAATTTTCAGTTTATTGGTTATTATTGCAATAACTATAATAATAGTATCTTTATCTATTTTCACAATTTATAATATGTGGAATCATAATATTGTATCAGGAGTACATATAAAAGGATTAGATGTTTCAAACTTAAGCAAGTCAGATGCAAAATATCAAGTAGAAAATTATATTAATCAAAACTTACCTACAGAAATCAAAGTAAAACATGGCGATTTTGAAACTACAATATCACTTTCCCAAATTAATGCAACATTTGATATAAAAGAGGCTACAAATAGTGCATATAGTATAGGAAGACAAGGAAATATTTTCCAAAATAATTTATATGTATTATCTGCTATGTTTGGATATGTAAATATAGAACCTTCTTTAAAACTTGATAAAGAACAATTAACAAAAAATTTAGAAGATATTTCTACTCAGTTACCTGATAAAGTAGAAGAAAGTAGTTATTATATAGATGGAAATAATCTTATAATCACTTCTCGGAAAAGAAGGAAATGTAGTCGATGTGGATGCTAGTATAGATGCTATTAAACTTGCTATTTCAGATATTTCTAACATCAATAATCCTATAGAATTAGTTGTAAAATCACAAAAACCAAATTCTATTGATATTGAAAAAATATATAATGAAATTCGTAAAGATCCAAAAGATGCTTACTATACACAAAATCCGTTTTCAGTATATCCTTCAGAAAATGGCTTAGATTTTAATATTTCACTAAATGAGGCAAAAGCAATTTTAAATGATAAAACAAAAGATGAATATACAATTCCATTAAAAATATTGTACCCAAAAGTAACAACAAATATGATAGGAACAGAGGCTTTTCCAGATTTACTATCAACATTTTCTACTAATTATCCTGCAAGTAATAAGAATAGAACCACAAATTTGGTTCTTGCTGCAAATAAAATTAATGGTACTGTTTTAATGCCTGGTGAAACTTTTTCATATAATAAAGTAGTAGGTGCAAGAACAATTGCTGCTGGATACAAAGAAGCTGCTATTTATGTAAGTGGTTCTGTTGTAGATGGCCTTGGTGGAGGAATATGCCAAATCACTTCTACATTATATAATGCCGTAGTTTATGCCAATTTAGAAGTAACTCAAAGAACTAATCATCAATTTGTTCCTTCTTATGTAACAGCTAGTAGAGATGCAACTGTTGTATATGGTTCAATTGATTTTCAATTTAAAAATAATAGAAATTACCCTATAAAATTAGTATGTTCTGTTTCAAATGGAGTTGCAAATTTTAAAATCTTCGGATTAAAACAAGATGATGATTGTCAAGTTGAAATCTCTTCTTATGTAACAGGTAAATCTTCAACTGCAATTTATTCAGAAGCATATAAAATATTAAAACGTGATGGTAAAGTTATTGGTTCACAACTATTATCAAAAGATACTTATAAAAGACACTAATTCAATTAAAAATAAAAAACCAAAAAATCTAATTTGCTTAAAACTTGATTTTTTGGTTTTTATTTTTGTACCTTTATTTCTTAATAAATATCCTCTATATACAATTAATTACATTGTCAACGTACCATTTGGTGTATTTTTTATTATTAAAATATCTTCTTCTTTTCCATTTTCGCTGTTAATATAAACTAAAAATTCTCTACCATCTACTTTTCCTTTAAACTCATAGCAAAGTATTTCTGTTTTCCATTCTGTTGGTATTATTGCTAATCCTTCACTTTCAATTTCCAAATCTTTATTTAATTTCTTCTTAGCTTCTTGCTGACTTATTTTAATTTTGCTTATATCTCTAGTAGTATGATTGTTTAAATATCCAGATGTTTCCATTCCTAAAACATCTCCATTGTCTAAAGCAACTTTTACTTTTATCAAATCAGGATATATTACAACATTATCCTGCATATAAGCATAATTAATTGTAACAATTCCTTCTTGTTTTAAATAGTAAGTTTCCTTCATATTTTTAAACCCTTTGTTGTTTAAAAATTCTTTTCCTTTTTTATTTGCTTCTTCTTGTGATATTGTTTCAGTATTTACTTCTCTATTAGAATTCATATAAACAATATGTCCACCTTTTTTTGAAATTGATATATTTATTGTCTCATCTTTCTTATTAGTAATTGAAAAATCATATGATGGAACTGATGCATTTTCCGAATATCCTAAGTTAGTTATTTCTTTCACCTCATCTTTTCCAATAAACTCTTCTGCTTTTTTCTTTGCTTGTTCTTCTTCAATATCTTCTCCTGTCAAACCTTTCTTTTCTTGTCCTGTTAAGTGTTCAGAAAAAGCTCCGTCGTATATTAAACCTGAATATTCATGAAAATTTTCTTCTAAATTACTAAAACTCTCTTTAGAAATATTATCTACTTGTTGTGCAAATGCAATACTTCCTTTTTTAGTTAATTCTCCCCATTTAAATCTACCACTATTTAAATCTTCTGATAACTGATTTAACGTGTTTTCTAATTCTACACTATAGCCATGCAAATCTTTCAAATTTTTCAAATCATCTTCTGATAATTTCTCATCATATATGTTCTTCCTAGATAGTGTATAACTATAATCACTTACTTGGTTTAAAAATTTCTCTGTATTTTCTAACTCCTGGCTTTCTATTGGTAATCTACTTAAATAACTTTGTGCTAAATTTGCTTCTCTCCACAAGTGAGTTAATGTCTCTGCTCCTTGTTCTGGAGTCGATGAAATTACGGATTTTGCAAGATATGATTCCACATTTTGCACATAATCCACCAATTCATAAAATGCCATATTGTAGCTATTTTCAGATGCTTGTCTATATTGTGCTTGTTTTTTATAAAGTACAACCCCTAAAACTGCTACTATTATTAAGAGTACACATATTAAACTTAGCATATGACCCTTTTTTAATCTATTTTTCCAATCTACCAATTTATTCATAACTTAAAACTCTCCTTTTTTGAACTATTTAGAGGGACAGGACAAAAATGTTTCATACAAATGTAGAACCATGTCGAATATTAATTTAATAATAAAATTCGATAAAACATGACAAAACTAATGAAACATTTTTGTCCTGTCCCTCTTATTTGCAAAATCTATGTTTTCCTATCGTTTTTACTAGTGGTCTCGACCATATCCATTTGTTTGTTGCTGTTGACGGATTGAAATAGTATATACACCCACTTGTTGGATCCCATCCGTTTTTTGCATCTTGTGCTGCTTTATATACAGTTGAGTCTTCCGGTATTGCACTGTTTATTTGCCCATCTGATACAGCTGTAAATGCTCCAGATTGATATATAACTCCTGAAACTGTATTTGGAAATTGAGAATGTTTTACTCTATTTAATATAACTGCTCCTACTGCTACTTGTCCTTCATATGGTTCTCCTCTTGCTTCACCATTTATTGCTCTTGCCATTAATTGAATATCAGAAGTATTTGAAGTTGCTGCATAGCTTGTATTTGGATTTTGTATATTATTTAGTAAGATTATACTAATTGATACTATTATTAAAATCAAACATAAAAATATTATTTTTAATATATTTTTCAAAAAATCACCCTTCTTTTTTCTTTTATGTCCTTAGTTTGTATTTTTTTGAAAAAAATATTCCATTTTTTGAATTTTTTTATTTTATATGGTAAAATGCTTTTGATTAAATATTTTACAAACAGCATATTAAGGAGGATTTTATGAAGATTTTAATTTTTTACGCTTCTTATGGTGGAGGACATTTAAATGCTGCTAAATCTATCAAAGATTGTATTAATATAAAATATAAAAATAATGATGTAGAGTTAATCGATTGCATGAAATATGTAAATAAAGCTATTGAAAAGGTTACTACTGCTGCATATCGTGAAATGGCAAAAAAAGCACCTTGGGCCTGGGGAAAAATTTATTCTGATTCTCAAAAAGGTCCTTTAGCCCATGTTTCTTCAAGGTCTAATCAAATTTTAGCAGTTAAATTACTTAAACTTTTGAGAGAAAAACAACCTGATTTGATTATTTCTACCCATCCATTTGGAAGTCAAATGTGTAGCTATTTGAAAAGGAAAGGGAAAATAACAGCAAAAATTGCTACTATTATGACAGACTTTGCTCCACATGATCAATGGTTAGTTGGTCATGATTTTACCGATTATTTTTTTGTTGCTAATGATAAAATGAAACAATATTTAATAGAAAAAAATATTCCCGAAAATGAAATATATGTAAGTGGTATTCCAATCTCAAATAGATTCTTAAAAGATTATGATAAGACTCAAATACTTGAAAAATATGGTTTATCTAATAAAAAGAAAACTGTTCTATTTTTTGGTGGTGGTGAATTCGGATTAGGTAGAACTAAAACAGCTCAAATTTTTGAAGATTTTGTTACAGCAAATTCTAATATACAAATTATTGCAATTGCTGGAAAAAACCCAAAAATGAAAGAAAGTTTTGAGGATATTGTGAATAACACCCATAATTCTAATTTTGTTAAAATATTAAAATTTACTAATGAAGTACCTGAATTAATGAGTATTTCCGACTTAGTCGTTACAAAACCGGGAGGACTTACTACTTCTGAAAGTTTAGCTTCTCACTTACCCATGGTTATTATTAATCCTATACCTGGTCAAGAAGAAGAAAATGCTGAGTTTTTAGAGAGCAAAGGTATTGCTGTTTGGCTAAAAAAATCAGATAATAGTAAGGCTATAATTGAAGATTTATTATCAGATTCAGATAAGTTAGCAGCTATGAAGAAAAACACATTTATATTAGCTAAACCTCACTCTACAGAAGAAATTTGTGATGCCTTACTTGCAAATAATTAATAAATAACAATCCATATAAATAAAAAACAAATCTAGTTTTAATTAAATTAGATTTGTTTTTTTATTTATATTTCTCTTCTTCCTTCTAAAGCCTTAGTTAAAGTAATCTCATCAGTATATTCTAAATCTCCACCTACTGGTATCCCATGAGCAATTCTAGTTACCTTTACCCCTAGAGGCTTAATCAATTTTGATAAATACATTGCAGTGGCTTCCCCTTCTACTCGTGGATTTGTTGCTAAAATAACTTCTTTTACTTCACCTTCCATTAACCTAGATAATAATTCTTTTATCTTTATATCATCTGGTCCAATCCCATTCATTGGTGAAATTGATCCATGTAACACATGATAAACACCTTTGAATTCATGTGTTTTCTCCATCGCAACAATATCTCTTACATCTTCTACTACACAAATAACAGATTGGTCTCTTTTAGGATTTCCACAAATAGAACAAGGATCAGTATCTGATATATTATAACATTTACTACAATATCTCAAATTCTTTTTTGCATTTATAATAGAAGATACGAACTCATTTGTTTCTTCTTCAGAACAATTTAACATATAAAAAGCTAACCTTGCTGCTGTTTTATGCCCTATACTTGGTAACTTTTCAAAACTTTCAATTAACTTTTCAATTGATGGTGAATAAAGTGACATTACCTTTCTTCCTTCCTGCTTATTTACATTAATCCTGGAATATTAAATTTTCCTAATTCTGAAGCCTGTGCTGAATCTACTTTTCTTAATGCTTCATTTACACAAGTTAAAATTAAGTCCTCTAACATTTCTACATCTTCTGGATCCACTACTTCTGGTTTTATTTTTATTTCCTTGATAGCTTTATCCCCTGAAACTTTAACATTAATTGCTCCTCCACCTGCTGATGCCTCAAATTCCTTTGTAGCTAATTCTGCTTGTGATTTTTCCATATCAGCTTGCATTTTTTTTGCTTCTTTCATTAAATTGTTTAGATTCATTCCTCCGAATCCTCCCATTCCTCCTGGAAATCCACCTCTTTTTGCCATTTTTATTTCCTCCTTAATTATTTATTTTAGTTTTAATCAATTATATTAAATGGTATATCAGAATCCTTTGCAATATTTTGCAAATTCTCTTCATTTGTCATTTGATGAATATCTTTATTTTGCGTAATATACTTAATTTGCATTTCTTTTCCACATGCTATAGAAACTAAATTTGATATATCCCTAATGTTTTCTTGTTTTTCTAATACTGCCTTTCCAAAAGCTGTCATACCATGTGGGAATTCTATTCCAACTGTCATATCATTTATTTGTTTTGCCCTAGTTCCCATTAAGTTTGTATATAATACAATTTTCCCACTTTGTTTTAAGTCACTCATAATCTGTGGCCAATATTCTTCAGAATTACTTGAAAATTTCTTAGTTGAGCTATTTACAGTCCTTGCCTTTGCCCCTACATCTACTTTAGCCTTTTTTTCCATATTTACATTTTCAGTAATTCTTGTAATATTTGGTTCTACTACTTGTTGTGTTATAACATTTTGATTTACTATATGCTTGCCAGACTTTAAATATTTTTCTATATTGTTTACTCTTTCTTCTAAATTCAAGTTATCGTCTAATTGTTTACTGCACAACTTTATAATTCCTGCTTGAAACATGATTGTTTTTTGTGTAGACCATTTTATATTATTCTCTAATTCTGATAATTCATAAATTAAATAAGTTAATTTTTCTTTGGAAACTCCTTCTGAAATAGTTTTTATTTTATCTAATTCATTTTGATTATATAGTTCTAACTTCTTTGAAGATTTATATACTAAAATATCTTTACTATATTTAATCATTTCCCAAATTAAATTTGTTATATCTTTTCCTTCTTCTAATACAACATCTATATTTTCTAGAGCCTTATCTACATCATATTTAAGAATAGCATCTATTATGTTACTTACATATGTTATTTTAGGAATCCCTATCAAGTCTTTTATTTTATCTTCGTCAATTTTATTTTCCCCATCTTGTATGCATCTTTCTAAAATAGATAAAGCATCTCTCATTGCTCCTTCAGAAAGAACAGCTATTATATTTAAAGCCTCTTTGGTTATTTCTATATTGCTCTGTTCACATACTATATTTAGCCTTTTTATTATATTTTCATTTGAAATTCTTTTAAAGTCAAACCTTTGACATCTAGAAAGAATTGTTGCAGGTAATTTTTGTGGCTCTGTCGTTGCTAATATAAATTTAACATGTTCTGGTGGTTCTTCTAATGTTTTTAACAAAGCATTAAAAGCTCCTGTTGATAACATATGCACCTCATCTATAATATAGACTCTGTATTTAGCTTTTGTTGGTAAAAAATTTACCTCTTCTCGTATACTTCTTATATCTTCTACACTATTATTTGATGCTGCATCCATCTCAACAATATCTGTTAGTGATCCATTTATTGCTCCTTTACAGATTTCACATTCATTGCAAGGTTCTCCATCTTTTGGATTTAAACAGTTAATTGCTCTTGCTAATATTTTTGCTGCCGATGTTTTTCCAGTTCCTCTTCCACCATTAAATAAATATGCATGCCCTACTCTTCCTGCAATAATTTGATTTTTTAAAGTTTTAGTTATATGTTCTTG
>CAUBRZ010000016.1 GCA_958438515.1 uncultured Clostridium sp.
TGTATCCTTGCATTATTAAAGTTGCCCATGGTTGTTTTATTGTTAATACTTTCATATTTATCTCCTATCTTTTCTTTGCTATCACATCAAATATATGCCAATGCTTCATTTTGCCTAAACCAGTAAAATCATCTTTTTCAACTTCTTTAAACTCTATAATCTCAAAATCTTTAAATAATTCTATTACCTGCTCTTTTGTTAAAAAAGTCATTTCTTCTTTTCTACTTTTCCATTCATCGTTATTTCCGAAGAAATTACCGACGAAATATCCATCTTTTAGAATGCTATCATTTATCTTATTCCATAATTCTTTAAAATTATTTTTATTGCAGAATGGTAAACAATAGTTAGCTACGATTAAATTATTTTTTTCTAATTCAAGACTTTCAAAATTTTGTTTTTGAAATCTAAATTTTTCTCGTTCTTCATCATTCAATCTTTTAGCTATTCTTTTTTCAACATCTTCTCTATCAATTGCAAGTACATTCCAATTATTTCTTATTAAATATACTGTATCGTTTCCAGCACCGCAACCTAGTTCTATTGTTTTACCTGAATGACATTTTATTTTTTCAACAAAATATTGTACATTATTTCTAGGCTTTTCTGACTCTGTATTATCATAATATTTTTCAATATCTCTCATATTAAAAATCTCCTAATTCTTTTGCTTTACTATATTATTGAAATAATTTATCTTTCTTCATCTTCTATTTCTTGCTGTTCTTTCTTGAAATTTTCTACTTTTTTCTTTCCTTCTTCAGTAGGTTTAAAAATATGTGGATTTTTTTCCATATCTCTCATTAATTCATCTCTAAATACTACATATGGTTTTACACCTATATTCAGATTACCTGTTATTCTCTCAATATCATCTATAACTTCTTTCCCATCAAAAGATGCTAACTCTACAAATTTAGTTAATTCAATATATTGCTCTTTTGTAATATATAAGTTTCTAGTCCAATCTAATACTATAGTCTTATCATCTATATCATATTCAATAATAGAATGAAGCACTTTACTTTTCGCAATTGTAACATATCCAGTAACTATTCTAGATCCTTTAATACTTGGAGCTATTAACATTGCTTGTGTATGGCATTCTCCATATCTTTTATTTGACATCAACTCTTTCTTTATATCATCATCTTCACAATGATCTGATAATTTATCAAATGTTATTACCTTATCACCATTTCTATATTCAAATTGTTTTGATTCTTTATTAAAACTAATATTATTCAAATCTATATTTTGCTGTTTGTAAATCATTTTTAATAATTTTGTAAATATCTTCTTTTCTTGTATTTTTGTAAATCTATCTATTGTAGCAAATGCAATAGCATTTGTATAAGTTCCTTGTTCTTCTTCTGGCAAATTTTCGTTGTCCCCAAATAAAAGATTATATGTATTATTGTTTATTCCATCATTCATAGGACTTCCATCTTCTCTTTTCTTATTTTCCATATTCAATTCTCCATTTCTTATATCATTTTCCCAAATTATACCACTTCCTGTGAATTATTTAAATACATTTTCTGTTAAAACTTGTCTAACTGTGCTAAGTCTCGCCCTAACTGTGACCAAAGTGTGACATTTTCACTTGAAAAAGCAAGAAAAAAGCACTCGCCAAAATCTAGCAAATGCTTAATTTTATTATATTTTCCGTGTCTAGTATCAAATCATTGGTATCCGGGTTATGAGAATTAATATTTACCTCCAGATTTTCACATTCTATATCAACTTTATTCTATTTTCTTATCCCCTAAATAGCCTCCACCTCCTAATAATAATGTCAATATTCCTCCTACTGGATTTGAACCATTTTTACGATTCGTTGTAGTATTATTGGAAACATTATTTTGACCAGTCAATGATGTCCTTATTATCGTATTATTTTCTACTATTTTTAACTCCGTTATATATTTTTTATAGTACTTGTCTTTCCCTTTGAACTAGTTGCCACTATATCTACTGTTCCATATCTTTTTGCAACAACTTTCCCTACCTCATTAACTGCAGTTCATCACTTAATTTCCATGTAACATTTTTGTCTGTAGCATTGTCAGGAATTATTGTAATAGTTAGTTTCTCCTACCTCTAAGCTTTTTATACCTTCATTTATTTGTATTCCTGTTACAGCAACATTAAATTGTATTGAAATTTTATTCTTTGTAACTAAAGATGAAATACCTGACATACTACTTTTAACTGATGTGCCACTTTTGGCTTTTTCTTATATATATATCACCTTTAAATATTATATTAACTTTATATTGTAGAATTTATCTAATCCTGTAGGTAAAACATAAATTTCGGCATAAAGATACACTTTACTTAAAAGTTGCATCTTTATCATTTTAAGATTATCAATTTTTACAACATACTTTCTCAATCAATTTTATATTTTTTTCGTTTTTATAAATACAAAATTACTTCTTAGCCTTTCTTTATATATAAGACCTCTTAAAACTAAAAAATAAACAATACACCAAATATATGAATCAATAAAATATTTAGTATCGCCCTTTGGCTATCTGTACTTGGCATAATGCCATATAATAAAATCTTCAGTGTTTTTAGCAATTTTGTTTAATCTTTAGTTTTTAATATATCAACTGCATACATTCAATGTTGACTCTGGTTACCATGACCACCCTCATAAGGTCTTTTAAAAGCAAATCCTACTGGTATAGAACTTCCAAAAATATATCTCTGACTATTCCAACTTTGCATAGTCCTTTTTGTTGTCCATAAAATATTACTTTTGCTAGAACCTCTAAATTCTCTAACACGTAAAGTTCCATTTGTATTATATGGCATAGGTTCTGATTCCCCTCTATAATATGTTTCCATACGATCAGTATCATTATTAAACACAATAATTTTTGCCACAGTTCTAATCCTCCTTTTATTCTTTTTATTATTTTATGTTTAAAACCAAATTTTGTGTAAAAAATAAAAAAAGCACAAATAATAAAGCCTAATTTTGAAATTTAAATTAGACTTTAAATATATATAATTTTAAACTGCTCTTGCTTTAATTATTACCCTCATTTTACTATCATTGGTACAAGTTATTAAAGTAATCTCCTTTTTTCCATCTGTTAATTGCGAAGTACAACTCAAATCTTCAGGAACTACTTCGAATTTATCATACACTGAATATCTAAGTGTTTTTCCTGTAGCATCAGTAATCTCTATAATGTCACCTGTAACTAATGATGGTACTTTACTAAAAAATTTAGTGTTTCTATAATTATGACCAACTATGCAAAAATTCCCCACTTCATTTGGATCAGCTCCCCAGAATTTAGTTGGTGAAATCTTAAGTAAAGCTTCTGTTTCTTGTTCTGAATCTGTCTGACCATCTATAATTGGATATTGCACATTAATTTTAGGTATATTTATTGTAGCAATTGTTGTATACTTATATCCATTACTTGTAGTTTGTATATCTTTATTTATCTTAGTTTCTGGTTGTTCAGATGAATTGTTATCACTTTGTTGTGTCTCATCTAACACAACTACTAAAACATTGTTTTTTGCTATTGTTGTATCTTCTTGTCCTTCTTCATTAAAACTAGACATTATTTCTTGTGATGTTTCTTCACTTTTACTTCTATCATATTCTGCATAAATGCAAAGAGAAATTAAAATGCACACCAAAAAAACAGAAAAAAAGAAATCAAATTTATAAATCTTCTTTTTTTTCTTTAATTCAGGTGTAATATATAATTTTTTAGTAACTAAAATCTGATTCATTATAATCTCCCTATTTTATACTTCTTTATTATTATATCATGAAATATTTAAAATTGGAATACCTTATTTCATAAGTTCGTTTGAAATATTCGCAAAATCCTGCAAACTTAATTTTTCTGCTCTAATATTTTCTTCTAATCCTATTTCTTTTAAAATTCTAACTCCTTCTTCTTTGTTAGAAAATATCTTTGTATTAGTTAATCCATTTAAAAGAGTTTTTCTTCTTTGTGTAAATGCACTTTTTATGATTTTAAACATATAATCTTTATTTTTTACTTCTATAGGCGATTGTTTTCTAATTTTCAAGTTAATAACTTCAGAAGTCACCTCTGGCTCTGGAATAAAAGATTCTTTTGGTACTATTAGTATATCTTTGGCAATGGCATAATAATACACAGCATAAGTAATTGCTCCTGTGTCCTTTTTGCCTGGAATTGCAATAAGTCGATCTGCTACCTCTTTTTGTATCATAACTGTAATGCTTTCTAAATCCAACTCTTCTTCTAATAATTTCATAATAATTGGTGTTGTTATATAATAAGGTAAATTAGCTATAACTTTTACATTTTTTATATCATGTTTTTCCTTTTCATCATGTATAAGTTTTTCTAAGTTAACTTTTAATATATCTTGATTTAATACCTCAAAATTATCATATAAATTAAATCTATCCTCTAAAATTTTTATCATATTAGAATCTAATTCTATACAAATTACTTTTTTAGCTTTCTCCAATAGATATTTTGTTAATGTACCTAATCCAGGTCCTATTTCAATTACTAAATCTTCTTTATCTATCTCTCCACTTTCAACAATTTTTTGTACAACATTTTCACTAATTAAAAAGTTTTGACCTAATGATTTATTAGCTTTGATATTATATTTTTTCATAATAAATCTAGTTTCTTCTAAAATACTATTCATCTTAATTTCCTATCTTTAAATTTTATTATTAAATATTTTATTATAAACAATCTAATTTTTCAAGTTTTTATTGCTTTTTACATATTTTTAATATAAAATAAAGTTGCAAATTTTTAACAAATGAGGCGTGTTTATGGAAAATAGAAAAAATAAAAAAACAAATTATAATAGCAAAGCCAAAAAAAAATCAAAATCTAATCATTCTAGAAATTCTAAAATAGTAAAAATGAAAACCTCCTTTGATTCTAAAAACTTTGTACATACAAAGAAATTAAAAGTTACACTTGCTGTAACAATTATAGTTCTTTTACTACTTATTATAAGGATTGGTTTTTTACAATTTGTTCAGGGAAACTCTTTAAAAGAATTAGCTTATAATCAACAAACAATTAACCAAATAATTAGTCCAAGACGTGGAAATATATATGACTCAACAGGAAAGGCACTAGCCATTAGTGCTCAAGTAGATACAATCACTATAAATCCTACTAAAATTCAAAAAGATAAAGAAGAAGATACCAAAGAATTAAAAGAAAAAATTGCAAAAGGTCTTAGTGAAATATTTGAATTAAATTATGATGAAGTGTTAGAAAAAGTAAATAGTACTTCTCAAGTTGAAACTATTGCAAAAAAAGTAGAACAAGAAAAAGTAGATAAACTAAAACAATGGATGGAAAGCAATAAAATTAGTGTTGGTATTAACATTGATGAAGATACTAAGAGATATTATCCTTATAATACTGTTGCTTCAAATTTACTTGGATTTTGTGGTAATGATAATCAAGGTTTAAGTGGAATAGAGTCACAATGGGATTCTATCTTAACAGGAACTCCTGGAAAAATAGTAAGTTCTAAAGGTAGTGATCAACAAGAAATTCCAAATGCTGAAGAAACATATATATCAGCTGAAAATGGTAGTGACCTAACTCTAACAATCGATTTAAATATCCAAACAATTATCGAAAAATATTTAAAACAAGCTGTTGAAGATAATAATTGTAAAAAAGGTGGTAATGTTATTGTCATGAATCCTAAAAATGGTGACATTTTAGGAATGGCATGCTATCCAGATTATAACTTAAATACACCTTATACACCAAACTCTACGTTAGCCAAAACATATGATTCTTTGACAACAAAAGAAAAAAGTGAATCACTTTATAAGATGTGGGCAAATAAATCAGTTGCCGAAACTTATGAGCCTGGCTCTGTATTCAAAGTAATCACAGCCTCTGTAGCATTAGAGCAAAATATTACAACCACTGATAAAGCTGATGATTTTTACTGTAAAGGATATGAAGAATTCGCTGATAGTTCAGCTTCTGCTCCTCTAAAAATTTCTTGTTGGAGAGCACAACCTCATGGAGTTCAAAGCTTAAGGCAAGCCCTATGTAATTCTTGTAACCCTGCATTTATGCAATTAGGAAAAAGAATAGGTGCTCCTACACTATATAAATATTATGAAGCTTTTGGATTATTTGATTCTACTAATTCAGGCCTATATGGAGAACAAAGTAGTATTTTTCAAAACTTAGACAAAGTTGGACCTGTTGAACTTGCAACTATGTCCTTTGGTCAAAGACTAAATATTACTCCTCTACAAATGGCAACAGCTATTTCATGTGTGGCAAATGATGGAATTTTAATGAAACCTAGAATTGTAAAACAGATTACAAATACAGATACTGGTTCTATTAGCGAAGTTCCAGTTACACAAGTAAGACAAGTAATTTCAAAACAAACATCTCAACAAGTAAAATCAATGATGGAATCTGTTGTAACAAATGGTACTGGTAGACATGCTGCTGTTTCAGGATATTCTATAGGTGGAAAAACTGGTACTTCTGAACCAGTTTATACTAGAACTGAAGAAGGATATGTTGCATCTTATGTTGCAATTTCACCTGTAGAAGACACTCAAGTTGTTTTGCTGTTAACATTATATGATCCACCTAAAAGTAATCATCAAGGAGGTCAATTAGCCGGTCCTGTTGTATCACAAATGTTATCAGAAATATTACCATACTTAGGGATTCCTTCTGATGATACTTCTTCTAGCAGTACTTCTTCTAATAATTACATTATCGTACCAGATATTAGAAATAAAACTGTTGCAGAAGCAGAAAAAACTTTAAAAAATGTTGGATTTAGAACTAAAAGCTACGTAAATGGTGATAGTAATAATATATTAGTATCTGACCAAACACCTAAACCAGGTTCATATTTACCTAAAAATTCAATTGTCGTGCTTTATGGAGAGGGTAATAACGTATCTACTTCTGTAGCAGTCCCAGATTTAAAAAACATGAATGCTTCTGAAGCAACAAATACATTAAAGGAAAAAAATCTAAATATCAATATCGAAGGTAGTGGAACAGTTATTTCTCAAGACTATGCAAAAGATGAACAAGTACAGGAAGGTACAATTATAAGAGTAACTTTAAAACAAAATTTAACTGATGCTCACTAGTAGTAGTAGTAGTAATTTTATTATATAATAATCCAAAAATGGAATAAGAAAAAATCTTATTCCATTTTTTCTTCTTTCCAATACTTTTCTAACAAATTATCCAATTTATTTATCTTATCATATCTCTTGGTAATATCTTTTAAAAGAATAGTTCTATTTCCACATAAAAATATCATCCATGCTTTTTTTCTTGTTAATTCTTCTTCTCTAAAAAAATGAAATTTTGGTAATTCTAAAACATGAAATTCCATTTCTTCTGAAATTCCTTTTTCATTTTTATTTGAGTTTATAAAAATTCTCTTATGGTATTCCTCTGTATTAAAATAGTTAAAATCTAACATATTAATTGTAATTGTTTTTGTTGGCTCTCTATTTTTGTTATATTCTAACTGATTAGCATGAATCTGTGCATAATATAATAATATCTTATTTTGAACATAATAACCATCAACAAATTGTATTCCTACATTTAATTCCTCTTTATTTTCTAGTGTAACTCTCACATCTGCTATTCCAAAATTTTCTTCTTGTGGCAAATATTTTTCTTTCTTTTTCAAATACGGATTTAATTCGATTTTATCTATTTGTATATCTAAAAAACTTTCTATGAAGTCTTGTAAAATATCTAAATTGTCTTTTGAATTCAAAACATTACGTAATACTAAATTACTTTTTGATATAAATTTTCTATTCATAAAATGTAACTATGAATTCCTCCTTTTTGCATATTATTAATTAGCTAATTAATATAAAGTATAGTTTGTATGCTAAAACTTTGTCAATATTTTTTAGTATTATTTTAGAACTTTTCATCGCAAAATTCGACAAAAAATAGAATGTATAACTTAAAACGCAAATTATACATTCTTTATCTTTTTTACTGCATCTTCAATAATGTCCTTTGGAGTAGATGCCCCTGCCATAATTCCCACTTTATTACAATTATTTAGCTTTTCTAATTTTAATTCATCAATTGTTTCAATGCATACACAATTTTTACAATTTTCACTTGCAATCTCATATAATTTTTTTGTATTTGAACTGTTTTTCCCTCCTATAATAATCATAAAATCTACTTTTTGAGCAATTTTTATTGTCTCCTCCTGTCTTATTTCTGTAGCACTACAAATTGTATTTTTAACAATAAACTCTGTTGAACTATTTAGTTCATTTCTTATTATGTCTTCTATAACGTTAAATTCTTCTGAATTAAATGTAGTTTGTGAAATAAGTAATACTTTATTAATTTTAGATTTTATCTGACTTTGTATTGCATATTCAATGTCTTTTCTACTTTCAATTATACAATAATTTTCATTGCAATAACTTATAGTTCCTATGTTTTCAGGGTGTCTTTTATTTCCACATAAAAATATGTAATATCCTTTATTTGAATATTCGTCTGCAATTTTATGAACTTTTAAAACATTTGGACATGTAAAATCTTCAAGTTCCATATTTTTTATCTTAGCAATATTATACACTTCTTTTGGAACACCATGTGCCCTTATTATAGTTTTTCCTTTGGATTCATTAATATTTTCAACAATAATTAATCCCTCATTTTCTAATGTTTTCAACACTTGTTTATTATGTATAAGTTCTCCTAAGCAATATACATATTTTTCTGTCTTATTAAGTTCTTTTTTTGTTCCTTCTACTGCTCTTTTAACTCCATAGCAAAAACCTGCTGTCTTTCCTAATATTATTTCCATATCTATTCTTTCCTATATTTTTTACTTTATTAATTTAAACATATTTTCAATAAATTATGTCATTTTTTCTTTAAAAAGAAAAAGCCTATTATGATTAAACTCTCACAATAAACTTTTTTTACTAGATTTACTTTGATGCAATATAATATCCTACTCCTCTTTTTGTAATTAATATTTTAGGAGTTGAAGTATCCTTTTCTATTTTTTCTCTAATCCTTCTTACAGTAACATCTACTGTTCTGATATCTCCATAATATTCATATCCCCAAACTTTTTCTAGTAATGTTTCTCTTGTTACTACTTGTTCTGGTTGAGATGCTAAAAATTTTAAAACTTCAAATTCTCTTAGTGTTAAATCAATAACTTCACCTCTTACCTTTACTTCAAATTTATCTAAGTCAAGTTCCAAATCTCCAACGGTAATTTTACTTTCTTTTTTCTTTTCTTCTTTGTTTTGTTCTATTATCGAATTATTTGAAACAGCATCTACCTTTCTTAAATTTGCTTTAACTCTAGCTACTAATTCTCTTACACTAAATGGTTTTGTAATATAATCATCTGCGCCTAATTCAAGTCCAAGAATTTTATCTATTTCTCCATCTTTTGCTGTTAGCATAAGTATTGGTACATTTAGAGAATTTTTTATTCTCTTACATACGGATAAACCATCTAATTTTGGTAACATTATATCTAACAAGATTAAATCTGGTTTTTTATCTAAAGCAATATCTACTGCTGTTAACCCATCACTAGCTTCAATAGTATTATATCCTTCTTTTTTCAAATTATAAACCAATATGTCAACAATTGGTTGTTCATCATCAACAATTAATATTGTTTTTTCATTTTTTTCCATTTCTTCCACAAAAATTCCGCCTTTCTAATTTAGCTTTATTTTTATAGTATATTTATATCATATTTATTTGTATTATACAAGTTTTTTTAAAAATCTTATTTTTATTTTTCAGAGGTGATTTTTCCACCACCTAAAACAACTCCATCCTCATCATAGAACACAACTGATTGTCCTCTTGTAATTGCTCTTTGAGGTTTATTAAATTCAACTTTAACTCCATCTGATGTTTTATATACTATTGCTTTTTCCTCTTTTGCACGATATCGTATTTTTGCCAAACATTCTAATTTTTCTGGTGTTTTATCAAATACTAGCCAATTTAGTTCATCTGCATATAAAGTATTAGAATATAAATCTTCTTTAGTTCCGACAACCACTTCATTTTCCTTTAATTTTAAATCAACTACATAAAGTGGTTCTTTGTATGAAATTCCTATTCCTTTTCTTTGTCCTATTGTATAATTAATTAAGCCATCATGTTTTCCTACAATTTCGCCTGATTTTAAAACTATATTTCCTTTTTTGGGTTTATTTTTCATATATTTTAATAAAAATTCTTTATAATTATTATCTGGGATAAAACAAATCTCTTGGCTGTCCTTTTTATCTGCAACTGATAACCCATTTTTTTTTGCAATCTTTCTAGTATCTTCTTTACTTTCATAATCTTGTAATGGAAATAATATATGCTCTATTTCCTCTTTAGGAATAACATACAAAAAATAAGTTTGATCTTTTATTTCTTCTTTAGACTTCTTTAAAACATATTGCTCATATTTGTTTGAATACTCAATTCTAGCATAATGTCCAGTTGCAATATAATCACACTCTAATTCTTTTGCCTTTTTATAAAAACATCCAAATTTCAAATGTTTATTACACTCTACACATGGGTTTGGTGTTCTAGCACTAGTATATTCTTCAATAAAATTATTAACCACATAACAATTAAATTCCTCTTTATTATTTATTGTATAATGTGGAATTTCTAGCATATCACAAACTCTTTTTGCATCCATTACTGACTTAATATCACAACAAGTACTTTGTTCTTCTTCTAACTTAGGTTCCCATAATTTCATAGTACATCCAATTACTTCATATCCCTGTTCTTTTAACAATATTGCAGAAGTAGAGCTATCAACTCCTCCACTCATTCCCAATAATACACGCTTTTTCTTCTTATCTTTCTCCATTCTTTCTTCCTCTTTATACATATTTCGACATAAATTATGATTGTTTTTTGTCCTGTCCCCAATGTACATCATTTAGTTGTTCTTTAGATACTGTAGATGGTGCTCTCATAAGCAAGTCTCTTGCCTTTTTATTTTTTGGAAATGCTATTATTTCTCTTATATTTTGTGAATCTGCTATTAGCATTACCATTCTATCTATTCCTGGTGCTGCACCTGCATGTGGTGGTGTTCCATATTGGAATGCATTATATAATGCTCCAAATTTATTTTTTACATCGTCTTCAGAATATCCTGCTATTTCAAATGCCTTTATCATTATTTCTGGATTATGATTTCTAACAGCTCCAGATGCCATTTCATAGCCATTACATACTAAGTCATATTGATATGCAAATATATCCAATGGATTTCTTGTTTCTAGTGCTTCTAAGCCTCCTTGTGGCATTGAAAATGGATTATGACTAAAATCTATTGTTCCTTCATCTGATAATTCATACATTGGAAAGTCTACTATAAAACAAAATTTGTATACTCCCTCTTCTATTAATTCTAGTCTTTTTCCTAATTCTATTCTAACTAACCCAGCTATTTTTTGTGCTTTTCTTAACTCATCTGCTATAAAAAATATTGCTGAATTTGCTTGAGCTTGATATTCTTTTTCTAATTTTTCTTTTATTTCATCTGTTATAAATTTTGCAATTCCTCCTTTTACACTTCCGTCTTGTTCTATTTTTGTCCAAGCTAATCCTTTTGCTCCTACTTCTTCAGTTGTGGCAAATTCTCCCATTTTATCAAAAAACTTTCTTCCTTGAGTAGCTCCATTTGGAACAACTATTGCCTTTACAGTTTTACCTTTAAAAGCATTGAATTCTGAATTTTCGAAAACTTTAGTTACATCTTGTATTATTAATGGATTTCTTAAATCCGGCTTATCTATTCCGTATTTTTCCATTGCCTCATTATATGGAATTCTTACAAATGGACCTTCATCTACTTTCCAATTTGTGAATTTTTTGAATGTATATGGTAATACTTCTTCCATTACTTTTAATACATCTTCTTGTGTACTAAATGACATTTCATAGTCTAATTGGTAGAATTCCCCAGGTGCTCTATCTGCTCTAGGATCCTCATCTCTAAAACATGGTGCTATTTGATAATACTTGTTAAATCCTGAAACCATTAATAATTGTTTAAATTGTTGAGGTGCTTGAGGAAGTGCATAAAATTCTCCGAGGATGTAATCTACTTGGTACCAAATAATCTCTTGCCCCTTCTGGCGATGAATTAGCTAATATTGGTGTTTGTATCTCTGTAAATCCTAATTCATCCATTTTATCTCTCAATGTTTTCAATATTTTAGAGCGAAGTAAAATATTATTGTGTAATTTTTCATTTCTTAAATCTAAAAACCTATATTCTAATCTTAAATCTTCCCTTACTTCTTGACTGTTACAAACTTCAAATGGGAGAACATTTTTACATTTTCCAAGTACTTCTATTTCATCTGCTACAACTTCTATTTCTCCTGTTGGAATTTTATTATTTTTACTGCTTCTTTCCACAACTTTTCCCTTTATGTGGATACAACTCTCAGTTGTAAATTCTTTTGCTTCTTCTTGTAATTTTTCATCATTTATAACAATTTGTGTAATTCCAAATTCATCTCTTAAATCTATAAAAATCATTCCACCTAGATTTCTCATTTTCTGAATCCAACCTGACAATTCTACTGTTTCATTTATATTTTTAATATTTAGTTCACCACAATTATTTGTTCTGTACATTTTATCTTCCTTCCTTTACATTATAATGTTTATAATTTTGATATTATGTTTTACTTTGTTATTTTTTGTTAGTTTATATATTATCATAATTTTAGCTAAATATCAATGTTTTTAGTATTTTAACTTGAATTTTTATATTTTTAATGCTATGATTTATTTAGAATTTTTTAAGGAGTCTTTTATGGATAGTCAAACTTTTGATTTTTATGATAGAACTAGTCTAAAATCATATAATTTAGATTCAACAATGAAATATCAATTAAATATGTTAGATAATTTGGATACATTTACTAGAAAGCATAGTGAAAATGTTGCAAATTTAACATGCAGGCTTTGCCAAAAGCTACATTGTCAAAAAGGATTTACACGGATATTGTACAATATGTGCTTATTTACATGACATAGGAAAATTATTTATTCCACCTGAAATTTTACAAAAACCCGACATATTAACTGATGAAGAATTTGAAATTATGAAAACTCATACAACTTTGGGTTATAATATGTGCATGAAAGATTTAAAATTAAGACCATATGCAGCAGGTCCTTTATATCATCATGAAGCTTTAGATGGAACTGGTTACCCCCAAGGATTAACTAAAAAAGATATTCCTTATGAGGCCCAAATTATTCGTGTTGCTGATGAATATGATGCATTAGTTAGTAAAAGACAATATAAGTCACATATTGGTATATCTGATACTTTAAAAATAATAATAGAAAATTCTAAACCAGATGAGTCTAGTAATTCAAAATTTGGTAAAAATAACCCTCTTATTGTACGAAAATTAATAAAGCTAATAATTGAAGATACTGAGTATGAGATTTTTTTAACTCAAGGATATGTTAAAGAGTTAAAAGAAGAAATTAAGCGATTAAAGCAAGTTGACAATTATAAAAAGGAAATGGATAAGGCACAAAATGAAAAAAGTAAAAATTACTATTTAAATGGAATGAAACTTTTATTAAAAGAAGGAGAAACTATAAAAAATTATGCTTTTATTATGTCAGAATATGAACAAGCATATGAAATGAGAAATACTATTATTGAAAATTTATATAAAGAAATTAAAATAATGAAAAAATTAAAAATTTAAATTAGATAAGAAGAGTGCTCATACACTCTTCTTTATAAGTTTATTTTATGCAAATTAATTTTCTAATCCAAAACTTACTCCTAATGCATTGTTCACTTTATCAATTATTTTTTCATCATCTATATGCCCTATTCTTTCTTTTAATCTACTTTTATCTATAGTTCTTATTTGCTCTGCTAAAACTACTGAATTGTTTTTTAATCCACATGAAGAAGAGTCTATTTCTATATGTGTTGGTAACTTTGTTTTACCTGTTTGAGACGTTATTGCTGCTGCAATTACTGTTGGACTATATTTATTTCCTAAATCATTTTGGATAATCAATACAGGTCGTACTCCACCTTGTTCTGAACCAACTACAGGACTTAAATCTGCATAAAACATATCGCCTCTTTTTATTTGCATATTCTTCACTCCTAATATTACTAGATTATCAAGTATATTTTGTATTATTTTTAATATGGTTCGAAGTAAAGAAATAACCTTTTAGCTATTTACACTTACCTCTGTATATAATATGTAAACAGCCATATTTTTGTTAGTATCTTCTATTTCCATTTTCACTGGGTTTCCGGTTTCTTTACTTATGTATAAAATTCTTTGACTTTTTGATTTTTTGCTACTAGATGTTTTCATTATGATTTGATTGTCTTTTTCCTTCCATTCTGATTTTGCATCATTTTTGTAACTTTCAATAAAACTATTTAAATCTAAACAATTATCTGAAATAAATTCATAATTCTCAAAAATTGAACTTAGATTTAAGTTTGCATTTTCTATTTTAAGACTTTTTCCACTTTTTGTTACCTTAACACCTGCTATATTACTTGGTTCTATTACTTCCTGCCAATTATCCTCTTCTCCAGAGTAACTCTGTTTTAATACATATTTACTTTCATTTTTATTACTTTTTACATCTACTGCTATTGTCGCTTTATAAGAACTCATATTTAAAATATTATCTACAATTTCTTGACTAGTAGTATTATTTCCTATTTTGAAATTTTTAGACGTGTTATTATTAAATTTAGTAAAAAAAATTAAAGTTATAATTATAATAATTAATATAATTATTATCCCTATCCACATTATTTTTTTATTTTTTAACATAAAAAAGCCTCCTAAAAATTAATTATTATTAATTTTTATTTAGCTCTTTTAACTTTAATGTTTTATTTTTTATATTTTTCATCGCAAAATTCGACTTATTTTTATTACTGATTCTATTTGCTTATAAGTACTGCTCGGAAACCATAAGGACTTGATGGTCCACCGGTAAGTAGCGCTAAATGCAAAAATACCTGCACTAGAACTACTTGGAAAATGTCCACCACGTACAAAAAATGGATATTTTGTATTTGAAAATATCGAATAGTTATTATTCCAGCTTAAAGAACCATTCCCTGCCGTTGATGTCTCTAAAATTGCATCTCCATATCCATAATTTAAATTCTTATATGTTGCTAAATTATTAACATTACTATCATCTGATGCATTGTATGGATATACTGTTGCATATTTTGTACTTAAAGTTTTATATCCTTCTGCATCTGCTATAGTTTTCACTATATATGAACTTCCATATACATTAATACATGAATTTCCATTTGTAATTATTTATTTAGTTTAACAAATATTTTATAAAATTATCTACTTTTAGTATATTTTCATTAATTTTTAAAATATATTTCTACTTGTTCTACTAATTGTTTCTTATCTTCAATTTTATTAATTTTGTTCCTAAACTCACTAGAATTCGGCATATTTTTAGTATACCAAGCAATATGCTTTCTAAGTTCTTTAATAGCAATATCGCCTTTTTCTTCAACTGCTAAATTTATATGTTCTTTTATTATTTCTAGTTTTTCTTCATTAGTTGGTGCATCTAATTTTTCTCCTGTTTCTAAAAAATATCTTATATTTCTGAAGATCCATGGGTTTCCAAAACTTCCTCTTCCTATCATTATTCCATCTACCCCTGTTTGTCTAAACATCTGATATGCTGTTTCTTCATCTACTATATCACCATTGCCTATTACTGGTATTTTTACACTCTCTTTCACTCTTCTTATAATATCCCAATCTGCTTGTCCACTATAAAATTCACTTCTTGTCCTTCCGTGAATGGTAATTGCAGATACTCCACATTGTTCAGCTATTTTTGCAATATCAGTTGCTACAATATGTTCTTTATCCCATCCTTTTCTAATTTTAATCGTAACAGGAACTTTAGAATTATTAACTACCGTCTTTATTATTTTCTCTGCTTTTTCTAAATCTAATAAAAGCCTACTTCCGTCACCATTTTTTACAACTTTAGGGGCAGGACATCCCATATTAATATCTACAATATCAGCAAACTCACTTATATGTTTTGCTGCATATGCCATTGATTCTTCATCACTACCAAATATTTGAAAACTAATTGGTCTTTTCTCTCCATTTGTATTCAACAATCTCTTTGTTTTTTGATCATTATAAAACATTGCCTTTGCACTTGCCATCTCTGTACAGACCATACCAGGACAAAACTTTTCACATATCATTCGAAAAGGCAGGTTTGTTACACCTGCCATAGGAGCTAATATTAAATTATTTTGTAACTCTACATTTCCTATTTGTAATTTTTTTAGATACATTCTTTTCTCCTAAATAATTTTATATTTTATTTTACAAATATAGTTTTTTGTCTTTTACTACTAATATTTAATAATAATCCTATACAAATAAAATTTGTAATTAGTGAACTTCCTCCATAACTAATAAATGGTAGTGGTACACCGGTAATTGGAAGTAATCCCATGACCATACCTATATTCTCAACCATGTGAAATAAAAATATACCAGTTATTCCTGATGCTATTAATTCCCCTTTTTCATCTTTTGCAGTTTTTGCTATATATAAGCATTTTGTTACCAGGACTACATATAAAATAATTACTGCTGCTGCTATAATAAATCCCATTTCTTCTCCTATAACTGCAAAAATGAAGTCTGTTGTTTTTGGATATAAAAATCCTAATTGAGTTTGATTTCCCTTTAAGACTCCCATTCCTGTAAGTCCTCCTGCACCAATAGCTAATTTAGATTGTATAATATTATATCCTGAACCTCTAGGATCTGATTCCGGATTTAGGAAAATATCTATTCTTTTCTTTGCATGCTCTGGTAGCACAAAATTATATAACAACGGTACTGATACAATCACAATAATTGTTGTTATAATAATATATTTTTTATCAATTCCTGCTGTAATTAACATCATTGTTGTTGCTATAATAAATGCTGCTGCTGTTCCATAATCTGGCTGTTTTATTATTAATAAAACAGGAAGTCCTAATATTGCTAATATAATTAATAATCTAGATGGCTTATTAATATCCATTTTATTTCTTTGTTGTATTTTTGCTATTGCAAAAGCCAAAAATAATATTACAAATATTTTAGCAAACTCTCCTGGTTGAAATGAAAAAGCTCCTATATCAAACCAACTAGTAGCACCATTAACCGGTGTTGTAAATAATACTGCAATTAACAAAATAATAAATATTCCATAAAGTATTGGTGATATTTTCACCAATACTTCATAATCTATTAACATTACTCCTAACATGATAATTAAACTTACTGCAAGCCATATACATTGTTTATTAAATTCATCATGTTCTGTTTCTTGTGTTGCAGAAAATAGTGCAATTAATCCTATTATACACAAGATAATTGCAACTATTAATAAACTCCACTCTATATTTTTTAATTCTCTTTTTCTCATTAAACCACTCTTTTTCTTAAATTAATTTTCTGATTTAATCGTCTCTTTCGTTTCCTCTTTATTGTCATTTTCATTTTCTGTACTTTTGCTATCTTCTTCTGCTTTTACTTCTTTATCTTCGATATTTTCGTTTTGTTCCTCAGATTTAGTTTCTATATCAACTGGCATATTTTCTTCTTGCTTTACTTCTTTATCATCTTTGTTATCTTTTTCTTGTTCTTTGTTTATATCTTTGTTTATATCTTTGTTTATATCTTCGTTTTGTTTTTGTTCTTCCTTATTTTCTTCCTCTTTTGCTTCAAACTTTCTTGCTTCATTCTTTATATTTAAAATTGGAATGTTTGCATACAAAGCTGGAGCTCCATTTGTACCATCACCATTATCTTTATTTGTAAGTCTTACATCAATGGCATTTTCGTCTACATCTATATATTTTTTTATTACATCTATAATTTCTTGTTTCATAAGTTCTAAAAAGTCAGCTGAGACATTTGCTCTATCTTGCATTAAGACTAAATGTAGTCTTTCCTTAGCTGCATCTTTTGAATTATTTGATGTTTTTTCTTCTTTTTTGTTTAATTTCTTAAAAAAATTCATTATGTTTTCAAACATTACTTTAACTTACCCCCAAATTGATTTATTGTTTTTTGAATAGTCTTTTTAACTTAGCAAAAAATCCTCTTTCTTGACCAGGAATTGTAACTTCTATTTTTTCTCCTAAGACTCTTTTTGCTATTTCAATATATGCTTTTCCTGATGGTGCTTTTTTATTTTGAATAACTGGTTCTCCTTTATTTGTTTGTGTAATAATATATTCATCATCTGGGACTACACCAATCAAATCAATTGATAAAAGGTCTACTATATCATCAACATCCATCATTTCACCTTTTTTAACCATATTTGGTCTAATTCTATTTATCACTAATTCTGGATTTTTTATTTCTGATGATTCTAAAAGTCCGATTATTCTATCTGCATCTCTAATTGCTGATATCTCTGCTGTTGTTACAACTATTGCCCTGTCTGCCCCTGCAATTGCATTTTTAAACCCTTGCTCAATTCCAGCTGGACAATCAATTAAGATATAATCAAACTCTTTTTTTAGTTTTCCTACTAAATCTTTCATTTGTTCTTCATTTACTGCACTTTTATCTCTTGTTTGAGCTGCTGGTAGTAGGTATAATTCTTTAAATCTCTTATCTTTAATTAATGCTTGTCTTAATTTACATTTTTCTTCTACAACATCTACTATGTCATATACTATTCTATTTTCCAATCCCATAACAACATCTAAGTTACGTAATCCAATATCAGTATCTACTAATGCTACCTTTTTTCCTTCTAATGCTAAACTTGAACCTAAATTTGCTGTTGTTGTTGTTTTTCCTACTCCACCTTTACCTGATGTTATAACAATTACTTCTCCCATAATTTTCCTCCTTAGGATTTTAAAAACACATTTTCAATAGCTATATGATATAACGAAAACGCCAAAAAGTCAATAAATTTTACACGAAAATTACAAAAATATTTCTAAATTATTACAATTTCTTTACAAAGGTACAAAATAAAACAGAAACTATAAATTTTATTATAATTTCTGCAATTATTTTACTTATATAATGTTACTCTAAAACCACGACTAGAATATAATATATCAGCAGAGTCTTTTAGTACCGTTGCTGCTGGATAATAATCGCTGTAAGCTTCTCCTCCTCTAGTTATATAAGAATTTTGGGAATTTCCAGAATTACTTAATGTCCATTCCCATGCATTTCCTGCAAAATCATATATGTTAAGAATTTTATTTCTTTCTGATATTCCTGTTGAAGTATAGTACTTATGATTTTCCTTATTAATCGTTGTTGTTACCTCTGTATAATTTACATTATAAGTATCTGCATTTATATAGTATCCTTTTGTTAATTTAAACGCACTTTTTGCATAATTTCCCCAATTTGTACTATCTTCGATAATTTCTTTTTTAGTTAATTCTCCTGATTCCTCCATAAACTTACATACTAAATCCCATTGAATTCCAAACATTAAACTTACTGTATAATCCTCATTTGAAAGTGCATTTGCTAGTTTTTCTGCTTGATTCACATTAACAAAATTATATAAATATAAGTCTTTTTTACTTTGTGGCAATCCATAATTTGTATTTAAACTTTCAAAGCTTTCTGTCCCATTACCTGATATTTTTGGAGTAGTTGTTCCTGCTTCATATCTTGCAATATAAAAACCATTATTTTCATATATACTTTTTAACATCTTTTGCTTCAATACATTATATTCATCTTCTGTTAGCCCACAGCCATCAATCCATGTATCTGTATATTCCTCTGTTCTATAATCTTTAGTATAATCTCTTAATGCTTGTTCGATTTTATCATATTCATCAGAATTGCCAACTCCATTCAATACTACTTTTGGCACTCTTATCCACACATATTCATTATCATTAGAATCTTTTATAACTAAACCTTGGTTTATTGTATTCATTCTTGTATCTTTACTAACTTTAAATCCGTTAGGAATATATGCTATATCATCATTCTTGTCTTTATATACACTAGTTTTATCATATTCCTTTGAAAAATTATTAACTGGTAATACAATTATATTATTGTTAGTTTGATTTTTGTAATACCCATTAAATAAGTTTACACTTTCAATAAATTCCTCTTCTTTCCCAGTTTGTATTTCTAGTTCTTCTGGTACATCTGTAATTTTATTTTCCACAACTATCCATTCTAGAGTATCATTTTCATCATCTTGTTTTTGAATGATTATTCCTGTTTGTTTATTTCCTGAAATATATATATATCCATCTGGTATCTTAACATTATCTATATATTTTAGTTCTACTTTTTGTGTATCTTTCTCCTCTTGTGTATAATCTGTATAATATTTGATTCCATCTATATTTACACCTTTTACATAAAATATATTATGACTTGACTCATTTATAATATACAAATCTTCTAAGTTGTTTATTTCTTCTGATAATTCAGATTTATCTTTTATCTTTTCATAATCTTTGCCATATGTTAGTGTTACGTTTTCTATCGCAGACAAGTCAATTACATAAAAATCTCCTGTATCAACTTTATCACTTATTATTCCTCGTAAGTTAGTTAAATTAGTATATTTTATTTTGGCAGGAATTTTCCCATAATCAGCATAATATGAAGATACCTTATCTCTTAGGTTTCCTATATCTGTTTGCATACTTTTTAAGTTTTGTATACCTAAATTGTCTCGTACGTTATAGATTACAATATTACTTAATATTAATATGACTACAACAGCAATAGTTAAAGCTATTAAACTTATACCTTTCTTATTTTTATAAAAGTTTTTCATCCTTTGAATTCTCCTTTTTTATCTTTAGTATTAGTTTACTATTTATCCAAATTAATTTCAATAGTTTTTCTCTATTAAATCATAAATTTTGTTTCTTCTTTTATAAATAATATCTTGCTTTATATAAAGCCCCCAAAGAAATATAACAATAATAAATATGGCAATATTTTCCATATAATATATTGCTATACTTGAAATAAATGTTACTATAAGTAATATAATAAGTGAAAAACAATTTGTAAATTTTTCTGCTTTTCTTTTTCCATAAAATATATGTAATACTTCTTGTATAATCCTTCCACCATCTAATGGATATATAGGCAATAAATTAAATAAAATAAGTACTAAATTTGAATATATAATCATTAAATCTGAAAATAGTCCAAACTCTATGTTTTTTGCAATCAAAATAATAATAAAGTTTGTAAAAGGTCCTGCTAATGCTACTATAATTTTCTTAATTTCTAGCATATTTCCTTTTAATATTTTTTTGTTATAGTCTTTTGTAGTTAACTTAAACGATATGCTCACTCCATAAGGCTTTATTTCCATTTTTTCTGGTTTCATTCCCATGATTAATCCTGCTACTAAATGTCCTAATTCATGAATAAGAGCAAAAATTATAATCATTACATATGTTTCTATTTGTTTTGTAAAATAAAATAATATCAAAAATAAAAATATTTTTAAATCAATTCTAAATCGCATACTTCTTCTCCTTTACAATTCTAAAATACTTTGTGGGTCTATTATCCTTTCTGAGATTCTTATTTCGAAATGTAAGTGTGGACCGTGTTGAATTTCCCGTTGAACCTACTTCTGCGATTTCTTGCCCTTGTACTACTTTATCTGCTTGTTTTACATATAAATTATTACAATGTGCATAAATAATACTTACCTCACCAATTTGAATTTTTAAATGTTTTCCATAATCTCCTTCTTCTGATGCTAGTACAACTTCTCCATCTGTTGCTGCTTTTATTTTTGTCCCTAAATTAGCTGCAATGTCAGTTCCTGTATGGTTTTTGGGTACTCTTCCTGTTGCTGTTTCTCTTTGTCCAAATCTTGAAGTTATTGTCCCTTCTATTGGCTTTATAAATGTTGTTGTATTTTTAATATTTATAATATCTCGTTCTGTCTGTGATAATGTAGTATTATTTTCCTGTTCACTTTTCTGTTCATTTTCTTGATTATCTTCTTGTTGACTTTCATTTGAATTATCTATATTTTCTTCTGCTCCCCCTATTGCTTCTGAATCAGGTTGTTGCTCATTTTCAGTACTTTTTGGAATAATACTTTCAATTTTACACTTTAAAAAATCATATATTTCATTAAAGTTTGTATCATATGATAGTATATCATTAACTTGATTCGTAAAATCTTTTGAAAATACATATTGGTTATTTTGCACAACATATATGACAAGATATATTGATACACATATTAATATTTGAATAATCATCTTTTTTAGTAATTTAACATCTTTTTTCTCATTATTAACATTTACAGTTGCTATTGGTCTACTGTTTCCTTGTTTTCTTCTTTCATAAATTTCTTCAGCTCGTCTTATTTTTTCTTCTACTGATATTGTTCTTTCCATAAAAAAAGCACCTCTTCCTTAGTTTCTTTGTAAACTATATGTTTGGAAAAGATGTTTTATTCATTATTTCATTAATATAATTAAGCTTTCTATTAGAGCTACAAAGCTTATAACATATGCGTAATTTTTTATTCTTTTATATTTGCGATTAGCTTTTTTTTGATAATTATTATTCATACTTTTCTTTTCTTCTAATTTAGAAATATAATTCGACACAAGCATTTCTGCTTCCTTTAATATATAGTCACTTTCTTTTTTTATATTTTGTTTATTGTCAATAGTTTTATTTTTTTCTATTTTTTCAAGGTTTTTCACCTTTTTATTTGCCTTTAAAACAATTATAGCTTCTTCAACTATATTAGATGGTAAATTTTTTAACACTATCATGTTCTTTAAATCACTTTGATTCATTTATACCTCCTTATAATTATGTATTTATATTATTTTTTCCAAAAATTTCAAAGTTATACCTTTGTATTTGTAAACAAAATTTTACATAATCTACTTTTTGTGCTATAATAGTAATTAGAAAGATTTGTAGATAACTTAAAGGATTACAAGGAGGAATTATATGACACTTATAAAAGATTTCAACTGTGCAGCAAAAGATTTAATTGATGATCAATTTGTCATTCGGCTAATTGCACTAAGAGACAAAGAATTTCACAAATGCCGAAAAATATGTTTGGAAAGGTCAAAAACAGACAAACTTGATCCAAGCTTTGTTAAAGCTTGTAAAACGTATTGCATTTTACCAACTGAATTTTTGTTTTATTTATATTTTAAATCTTTAGGAAAAGCCTTAAAAAATAAAAACATCATAGATTACTGTGACTGTTTTTACAAAAATGAAGCAAAGTATCATCGTGAAAAAGAACGTTACAAAACTGCAATATTTCTTGAATCTTTCGCTACTTACTAAGTAGTATTTTAAGTAAAAGCTCTCTTGAGAATTCAAGAGAGCTTTTTATTTTGGTATAGTACACCATATCTATATTATTTTTTAATTATAGCAAACAAGCCTTTCAATGCATAAAATTATTATATTTTTCTAGTCACAATAAATCTATGTATAATAAGTATATTAAATATACTTATCACAAATGTAACTAATGTAACTTTAGCACCTATTTATAAAAAAGGCGTCTAAATATCTAATTTGAAGTGCACTTGATTTAATTATTTACTCTCGAGTGTGTTCTATGCACTTTTCAATTCTAATCGTAACTTATCTGCAATCATTGCAATAAATTCTGAATTTGTAGGTTTTCCTTTAGCAGCTGAAATTGTATATCCAAATATATTTTCAACAGCTTCTTGTTGTCCCCTTCCCCATGCAACCTCTATTGCATGACGAATTGCACGTTCTACTCTTGATGGTGTAGTATTATACTTAAAAGCAATTTTTGGATATAAACTCTTTGTTATTTGGTTTATAACATCAATATCATTAACTACCATCATTATAGCCTCTCTTAGATATTGGTATCCTTTAATATGTGCTGGTACACCAACTTCATGAATAATATTTGTAACAAGTGCTTCTAAATTTTCTTCTTTTTTACCTGCATCTTTTGATAAATCTATGTATTGTTGTTTTACTTCTTTTGTAATAAAATTATTTGTACTCTGATTTGGTTTAAAAAACTTAATCTCTCTTATCCTTTTTATTAATAGTTCTATGTCAAAAGGTTTTACAACATAATACTCTGCTCCTAATGAAATTGCCTTTTGTGTTACTTTATCTTGACCTACTGCTGATAACATAATGCTAATTGGTTTTTTCTCATTTTTCATATCTCTAATTTCTTCTAATACTCCTAACCCATCAAGATGTGGCATAATCACATCTAATAAAACTACATCTGGATTAGTGTTTGTTATCATATCCATTGCTTCATTTCCATCTTTTGCCATTCCTATTACTTCCATATCATCTTGTGAATTTATGTAAGTTGATAATGTATGGCTAAATTCTTGATTATCATCTGCTATTAAAACAGAAATTCTTTCTTTCATAATTTCCCTCCTAAAATATTTTCGCTGTAAATTTTTTACAGTCATGATTATAATACTTTATTTGGGATTTTGCAATTATTTATGGAATTTTTTTCCATTTATTTTGTAAAAGCACTTTTTTTATATACTTTTCGTTATAAATTTTTTAGATAATTCTTTTATATTATTTAATTTTATGTTTTTTACCTCAAAATCTCGCAATAATTTCTGTTTTTTCACATCTTCCAATTCTATTTTACAAACAATAAATTCACTATATTGTGTATCTATTATATTTATATCATTATTTTTACAATAATATTTAAAATTTTCCAATTCATTATATTCTAAGTTTACTATCAATTCATTTCCTAAACATTTTTTTACTTTGATACTACTTTCTAAAGCTAATAATAAACTATTAGAATATGCTCTTACTAATCCTCCTGTTCCTAGTAAAACTCCTCCGAAATATCTAGTTACTATTACTAAAACATTAACTAAACTATTTTTTTGTAAAATATTTAACATTGGTGCTCCTGCTGTTCCTGAAGGTTCTCCATCATCACTTGATTTTTCGATAACTTGTCCATTATCTATTATTCTATAAGCAATACAATTATGTCTTGCATCAAAATATTTCTTTTTAGTATCCCTTATAATCTCTTCTGCTTGTTTTATATCTTCAATATAAAATAAATTAGCAATAAATTTTGATTTTTTTTCAATTATTTGAGCTTGAACATTTTCCTTTATTGTTATAAATTCTTCCATTTTGCCCCCTTTTATAGGAATTTTTTAAGATATTCCTGCTACATAACCTGTTGAGTAAGCTATTTGTAAGTTAAATCCCCCTGTATAGCTATCTACATCTATAATTTCACCTGCAAAATATAAACCGTTTATTAGTTTTGATTCCATGGTTTTAGGATTAATTTCTTTTACACTTATACCTCCACTTGTTATTATTGCTTCTTCAATTGGTCTAAAACCCTTAATCTCAATTGTGAATTCTTTTAATAATTTTACTAAATTCTTTCTTTGTACCTTTGTAACTTCATTAACTTGTGTAGTTGGTTCTATTTTGCTTAAATTTACAATTGTATTAATCAATTTTTGTGGAAGCAACTCATCTAGACTATTCTTAAATTGTTTATTTTTTTGCATACTAAAATCTCTTAATATTCTTGCATCTAACTTTTCTTCTGTTAATGCTGGTTTAAAATCAATAGTTAATATTATTTTTTTGTCCTTTAATTTACTGTCAATTTGATTATACCTTACTAAATGTGCTGATGAACTTAAAATGGTTGGGCCTGATACTCCAAAATGAGTAAATATCATTTCCCCAAAATCTTCATATATATTCTTATTTTTTTCTATATCTTTTAATTGTATTTTAACATTTTTTAAACTTAATCCTTGTAAAGCTTTGCATATACTTTTATTGTATATTTCTAAAGGAACTAGAGATGGATTTATTTTAGTTATTGTGTGTCCTAATTTCTTGACTATTTCATATCCATCCCCTGTAGATCCAGTTAAAGGATAACTTTTTCCTCCTGTTGCTAATATAACTTTATTTGATTTAATTATTTCTTTACTTGTTCTTACTCCAATTACATTATGGTTTTCTACTAATATTTCTTCTACCTTTGTATTATATTTAACCTCTATTGGCAGTGATTTTATTTTTTTCGTAAAACATTTTAATACATCTAATGATTTATCTGTTACAGGAAATATCCTGTTTCCTCTTTCTTCTTTTACGTCAAGTCCTTCTTCCTTTAAGAAGCTAACTATATCTTTATTTGTAAACTGTTTGTAACAGCTATATAAAAACATTCCATTTCCTGGCGTATTTTTAATAAAATCCTCCATATCTAAAGAAGATGTAATGTTACATCTTCCCTTTCCCGTTATTAGTAATTTTCTTCCTAATGAACTCATTTTTTCTATTAATATAACTTGATTTCCTTGCTCTGCTGAAGAAATTGCAGCCATCATTCCTGCAGGTCCTCCACCTATTACTATTACCTTCATATTATTTCATCCTTTTTATTTTGACATTTCTTCTACTGCCTTTAATATTCCTAATTTTCCATATTCATAAGTAAGTCCACCTTGCATATATGCAATATATGGTTCTCTAATTGGTCCATCACAGCTAAGTTCTATAGTAGAACCCTGTGTAAATGTTCCTGCTGCCATTATTACTTTATCTTCATAACCTCCCATATCTGATGGGTATGGAATAACATTTGAATCAATTGGTGATCCTTTTTGTATTCCTTGGCAGAATTTTATTAATTTTTCTTCTGAACCTAAACTAATTGTTTGTACTATATCTGCTCTTGTTTCATCATATTTTGGTTCCACCTCATATCCCAATCTTTCTAGCATTCTACTTGAAAATACTGCTGTTTTTATACTACTTGCTACAACAGATGGTGCAAAAAATAGTCCTTTTATTAGTAATGGGTTTTGATTTAAAGATGGTCCTATCTCTTTTCCTATTCCTGGAGATGTTAATCTTTCTGCACATAATTCTATTAAATCTTTTCTTCCTACAATATATGCTCCTGAAGTTGCAATTCCTGCTCCTAGATTTTTCATTAATGAACCGTACAGCAATATCAGCTCCTACTTCTATTGGTTCTTTTTCTTGAACAAATTCACCATAACAGTTATCTACCATAATAATAACTTCTTTGTTTATCTTTCTAATTTCTTTTATTATTTCTTCAATTTGTTCTATCTTTAAACTTTTTCTAGTTGAATATCCTCTTGATCTTTGTATTTCCACTACTTTTACATCATTTTTTGATAATCTTTTTATTATTTTTTCTGTATCAAATTCACTATCAATAAGCTCTATTTGTTCATATTTTATTCCATATTCTTTTAAAGAACTTTTACTGTTCCCAGATACTCCAATTACTGTTTGTAAAGTATCGTATGGGCTTCCTGTTATACTAAGTAATGTATCTTGTGGTCTTAATAATGCTGATAATGTTACTGCTAATGCATGTGTACCTGATATTAATTGTGTTCTAACTAATGCATCTTCTGCTTTGAATATATTACTATATATTTCTTCTATTTTATTTCTTCCTGGTTCATCAATTCCATATCCTGTTGAAGAATTTAAATGTATTTCTTGTAGATTACATTTTTGAAATGCATCTAATACCTTTTTACTATTTTTACTACAAATTTTATCTATTTTCTTAAAAATTGGGTCAATTTCTTTTTCTACCTCTTCTGATAGTTTTCCTATATTTTGTTCCATTTATATTTCATCCCTTCTTATATAATACTATTTCTATGATTATAATTTTACTATATTTTATTTAACTTTGCAATGATACAAGTTTTAAAAAATCCAACCCTTATTTAAAAGAATTGGATTTTATTTTCATATAATATTATAATACGTATTTTTTAATTATTACTACTCCTCCTGCTATTGTAATTAATACTATAAATCCTAATGTAAAGTAGATTCTCATTTGCCCTGTACTAATTGATAGCATAACCGGAGCGTCATCAATATCATCTTCACCAGGTTTTTGGTTATCAGGTGTTGAATCTTTATCTGGAATATCATATTCATTGTAATCTTGAGAAATTTCTGCTGTATTTATCATAACTCCCATATTATCTTGACTGTTAATCCATGTAAGTACTACTTCGACATCTTTATAATCTCCTGGTTGTAATAAAGTATTTTCTAGCATTTTCGTTGAGATTACATTGTTTCCTTCATCTATCCAACCTTGATTATCTTCTGCTACAAATTTTAATCCTTGTGGTACATAGTCTGTTACTTCTTTTGCATAACCAGCTATTTCCCCTTCATTTATAACTCTAATTGAATATCTAAATTTAACTGTTACTTCATTTAATTTCTTTCTATGTAATTCAACTTTTACTACTTGTTCAGGGTCATCATATGGTTGATGTCCTGTCTGTGTAACTGATTGACCATTTTTATCTATTACAATTGCTTGTGTTACCCATTTTCTTAATGCTAAATCAAATGTTTTAACAATTACTTTTTCAAAGTCGTCATCATCCTGTTGTCCTGGAACATAGCTTTCTTTTTCTGTTTCTTTATATGATGGTAATTCTTCATCTTTAGGAAGTACTACATTATCTGCTTGTGAATCTCTATCTGTTACATCTTTTTTATTTTCATCTTTATATTCTGTAATATCTGCAATATTTGTTATATTTTCACTTGTTTTTGCATTTTCTTTAACTTTGCACATAATTGGTACTTCTTTATATGCCAAAATATATTTTCCTTCCTTATCTTTTTTAGCTTTGTCTATTTTGCTATTTTCTAAATATCTAGTTGTTGCAGTTCTTCCATCTTCTGAAATACTCCATCCATATTGTTTATTAAATTCTCCATCTACAAATTCTAGATATGGTGGTAAATGATCTTTTATTTCACTTGCATAACCATCAATATCGCCTTCATTATACACTCTTAAGTTATATACTATAAAATCATTTTGTTTTACTAATACTGGTTCTTTTGTATGGTTATATATTGCTGTTGTTATCATTTTCCCATTTTCACCAGTTGTATTTAACTTAGATGTATCTACTTTTGGTTCTCTTGTATAAGTACCATCTGAATTTTTTAGATATTCACTATTTTCTATTTTATTATCATCACTTACTGCTATAATAAATTTTCTTAAAGCTAAGTCAAATACTTGTAAAATTATATTATCATAATCTTCATCATCTTCATATTTTACCCACTTTTCTGTGTCTGAATCTCTATCATCAACTTTATTACCATCTTTGTCTGTATCATCTGATATACATGCTTCATTTCTTATTATTTGTCCTACTGAATCTGATACAACTTTTAATTTTACAGATACCTCTTTATATGAAATATCATTTTCTGTTTTTGTTCCATCATTTTCTCCAAATGCTTTTATCAAGTTTGCTTGTGATGTCTTTTTTGATAAATACTTTGTTGAAATTTGAGTTACTCTGGCTTTTGGAGTACTTGAGTCCAATTTATCTATATTCCATAATGCATTATTGTTAAAATCAATTGCTTCTTTTTCTGCATCTGTCAAAGATTCCTGATTATTAGGATCCTCATAAATAAATTCTAATCCTTCTGGAATGTCTTCTGTTATCTTTGATGCATATCCATCTATTGTACCTTCATTATATACTCTAAATGTATATGTAACAATATCTCCTTTTCTTACTCCAACAGTTCCTTTATTTAATTCATATTCACCTGTTTTAGCAATAATTTCTCCATTCTCATCCTTTTTATTTAATTTACTAACATCTACTTTTTTAATTCTTTCTGGTACCTCTTGATCATTTACTGCAACTATTCTTTTAATTAATTTTAAATCGAAATATCCAGTTGGTTTTGGTTTAGGTGTTACACTTAAAGTTTTAGAATAGTCTTTTTCGGTTCTTTCCGGAATCAATAATGGTTGTGTGTCTACTCCAGCAGTACTGTGTGTCCATATTTTAAATGTTGTAGTGCTATATTTTATTTTTGTTTCTATTGATATAGTAGTTGTAGTATCTTTTGGTACTAAAATATAAAAATCTTTTCCTACTAAATCCTTGACTGTAGTTCCTGAACTTACTTCTTTCTTTGTACTATCTAATAATTTGTAATTTGTCATTGCAGTATCACCATTTTTAACTGTAAAATCAATTGTATATGGTGTAGAATTTCCTGCTTTTTGTGTTATATTAATTGGTCCTATGATATAATTTGAACCTAATTCTTCATATTGTAATGCTGTCGTGTTTAAAGCTGCTGGTGCTTCTGATGATTCTGAGTTTGAATAGTTTTTAGCATTTTTTATTGCCGTTTCTATTAAATAATCATACCAAATCTTTGCTTGATAATCCCTAGTTGGACCTTCACCATCTATTCTATTTAAATCACTTAAAGATGTATAATTAGCATTCGGATCTCTATCTTTTTTATAATATAACAAAAAATCCTTGTCTGTTTTATTATATTTTTCTTTATCTTGTCCGTTTGCTTCTAAATCTTTTCCTAAATTAACAATATACCATATAACTGCTTTTTGCACAGATATTATCTCATCATCTGTTAATTGTATATCTTCTCTTATTACATGTCCTGTATTATTATTTGTAAAAATTATTTCAGTTATTTTATCTTTTTCTTCTTTATTTTTATCTGGTTTGTTACTATCTGGCAAATAAAATAAGTCAATAGCAGCCAATAAAGTATCATATCTATTTGCTTCTTTACCATTTAATGTTATATTGCCATTAAATAAACCACCAAATAAATTATTGTTTTTTAATAATTCTTTTATTTCCTCTTTTTCATAAGATTTGTTATATGTACCTTGCATATTAGAAGGACTAGAATCTTCTTTACTTCCCATACCTTTTTCTGGATTAAGACAATAAATACTCTTATTTAGAGGCTTTAGAGTTCTGTATGTAGAATCCGTGTATTCTAATATTTTCCATATTCGTGGTCTTACCTCTCCTAGAGCATATGCTCTTTCATTTTCATCACTACTATCAAATTCTGATACTTTAAAATATCTAGTACCTGTTGAATTTGAATTCTCTGCAAAAACACTACATGGAATTAGTGCAAACATAATTATTGTAATACTAGTTACAACTTTTAATAAAATCTTTTTTAGGTTCATATATTTCTCTCCTTTTATTATATACTTTCCTTCGTATACTATTTTACTCTTTTTTATTAATTAGTCAATAGGCTTATTTCAGAACATTTTTCCATAATTTTTTTCAGCTTTTAATTACTTACGGAAATCCTTTTAATAGGTATGTAGTTCTAAAAAAGTCCCTCATTACAATTATATTACATTTTAGCGACAAAATCAATATTTTATGTGAATTAAGTTCCTTTTTTAGTATTTGCGTATATATTTGCTTATTTTATAATATTAAATTGCATATTTATATACTTTAACTAATATATTTTTATTGGTGATAAAATGACTATGAAACATATATTAATTAAAATCTCTTCTTGTTTTTGCATATTTCTAACTATATTTAGTTTTTGTTGTATTTTTGCTGATGATGTTGATCCATTTGTAGAACAAGTAGATATAAATAATGAAATATCTACAAATCAAATTATTGAAACATCTGGCAAAGATATTTCTTCTCTTAATATAAATGCACGTTCTTGTATAATACTTGATAGATTAAGTAAAAAGGTTTTATATGGAAAAAACGAATTATCAAAAGTAAAAATGGCATCCACAACCAAAATAATGACAGCAACTGTTATAATAGAAAACTGTAATTTAGATCAAACAATCGAAGTTTCTAAAAAGGCTGCTGGAACTGGTGGTTCTAGATTAGGATTAAAGGCAGGAGATAAGATAACAGTAAGAGACTTGCTATACGGTTTATTATTATGTTCAGGTAATGATGCTGCTGTAGCATTAGCAGAAACTGCTGGTGGTAATATCCAAGGTTTTAGTGAACTAATGAATACAAAAGCCAAAGAACTAGGTTTAAAAAATACAAATTTTGAGTCTCCTCATGGATTAGATTCTGATAATCATTACACTACTGCATATGAATTAGCTTTGCTTTCTGATTATGCTTTAAAAAATCCAACATTTTTACAAATTGTTGGAACTAAAAATTATACTGTTACAATTAATGGTTATCCTAAAAATTTATCTAATACAAATGAATTGTTAGGATATCTCAATGGTGTTTATGGAATAAAAACAGGATTTACAAATGGAGCCAATCGTTGCTTGGTAACTGCTTGTAAAAGGAATGACATGGATATTATTTGCGTGGTTCTTGGATGTGATACAAAAAAATTTAGAACTACTGACAGCATAAAATTAATAGAATATGCATTTGAGAATTATCAATATGTTAATATTGCTGATTTAATTGATAAAAAATTTAATAATTGGAAAATAGAAAATGAAGATTACTTTAATATTAGTAAAGGCATAAATTCTAATTTAGAATTAGAACATTCAAAACTAGAAAACACCATACTCCCTATTTTTAAAAGTGATATTCCTAATATTAAAGTATCAATAAATGTAAATTCTAGTTTTGATGCTCCTATTTATAAAGATGATATTGTAGGAGGAATTGAAGTTTTTGCAAATGATAATTTAGTTTCATATTGTGATATTAAAGCTAAAAATAATATTTCTAAGAAAAATATATTATACTATTTATTCGACTTTTTCAAATGCTACTCAAATATTTTAAATTCTGCAAATGAATTCCTACTTTAGCAAAAAAACTTTATATAGATTAGCAATCTATATAAAGTTTTTATATTATTTTACATTTTCTTTTATGTAATCAACAACATCTCCTACTGTTACTACTTTTTCTGCATCTGCGTCTGGAATTTCTATATCAAATTCTTCTTCTAGTGCCATTACCAATTCAACTATATCTAATGAATCAGCTCCTAAGTCATCAATAAAAGATGCTTCTAATGTAACTGAGTTTTCTGCAACTCCTAATTGTTCTACAATGATTCCTTTTACTTTTTCTAAAACCTCTTCTGAACTCATACCTAGAGTTCACCTCCTCTCAAGTTTACAAATGACAATTTTATAGTTCATTTATATTATATGTTTAATTATTTGTCAAGTAAATTTACTGTTTTTTTCCAATTTATACTATGTAGTCATTAATAAATATTTCTTACTTTTCTTGTTTTACTTGGAATTCTTCTATCATCTTATCAACTGCTCTATTTTCCACAAATTTTTCAGCCTGAATAATTGTATATTCAAATAATATATCATCACTACTTCCATGTGCTTTTACAACTGGTTTTTTTACTCCCAAAAATAGTGCACCACCATAAGATTTATAATCCATTGCTTTTGAAAGTGATTTTATAGGTTTGTGAGCTATTAAATAAGAAATTTTTGCAAATAAATTTTTAGTAAAACTTTCTACAAGAATTCTTTTTACAAATTTACCTAATCCTTCTGTTGTTTTTAAAAATACATTTCCTGTAAATCCATCTGTTACAATTGCATCTATTTTACCTGAGAAAGCATCTCTTCCTTCAACATTACCGAACAAAATTAATTCCCAACTCGTCTGATTTCTCTTTTAAAAGTTTATAACTTTCTCTTACCAATTCATTTCCTTTAGTTTCTTCTGTTCCTATATTAAGTAATCCTATTGCTGGATTTTCTATCCCAAATGTATTTTTTAAATATATACTAGACATCTGTGCAAACTGTAATAAGTTAATTGGTTTACAATTAGTATTTGAACCTGCATCTATCAATAATAATTGACTTTTATATGCTGGTAAAATTCCAGCTAGAGCTGGTCTATCTATTCCTTTTATTCTTCCAACAATTAATGTTGCTCCTGTTAATAATGCTCCTGAATTTCCTGCTGAAATAAATACGTCTCCTTCATCCTGTTTTAGCATATTAAATCCTACAACCATTGAAGAATCTTTTTTATGTTTTATTGCAAGTGTTGGTGTATCTTCCATTTCTATTGTTTCTGTTGCATTTTTTATTTTTAGTCTATCTGATATTTCTTCTATTTCTTTTCCATAAAATTCTTTTACTTTGCTTCTAATTACTTCTTCTTTTCCAACTAATATTATTTCTGCTTTTACTTTGTTAATTGCTTTTACTGCACCTTTAATATTAGCATCTGGTGCATTATCTCCACCCATTGCATCTAATATAATTTTCATTATTGCTCCTCCATTTTTATGTACTTTTTTATTTTAATATATTTATTTTATTATTCTTTTATGCAAAAATCAAGCAATTATTAAAATTTTATTAATTACTGACCACTTATATGGTTAAATTAAAACAAAATAAAAAGATGTAATATTGAAAAATACTACATCTTTTATATATTCTAACTATTTTATTATGCTATGATATCAGAAACAACTCCTGAACCAACTGTTCTACCACCTTCACGAATAGCAAATCTTAATCCTTTTTCAATAGCGATAGGTGTGATAAGTTCGATTGTCATTGTAATGTTATCTCCTGGCATAACCATTTCTGTTCCTGCAGGTAATTCGATAACACCTGTAACATCTGTTGTTCTGAAGTAGAATTGTGGTCTATATCCATTGAAGAATGGTGTATGACGTCCACCTTCTTCTTTAGTTAATACATAAACTTCAGAAGTGAATTTTGTATGTGGATTGATTGTTCCTGGTTTACATAGAACTTGACCTCTTTCGATATCTTTTCTATCAATACCTCTTAATAGAACACCAATGTTATCTCCAGCTTCTGCTTGGTCTAATAATTTTCTAAACATTTCTACACCTGTAACAACAGTTTTTCTTCTTTCTGTTGTAAGACCAATAATTTCAACTTCGTCTTGAAGTTTAACTTCTCCTCTTTCTACTCTACCTGTTGCAACTGTTCCACGTCCTGTAATTGTGAATACGTCTTCAACTGGCATTAAGAATGGTTGGTCAACTGGTCTTTCTGGTGTTGGAATATAGCTATCTACTGCTTCCATTAATTCTTTCATTGGTTTGTAAACTTCATCATCAGGATTTGTTGATGAACTTTCTAATACTTGTAATGAAGATCCTTTTATAACTGGAATATCATCTCCTGGGAAACCATATTCAGATAATAAATCTCTTACTTCCATTTCAACTAATTCTAATAATTCTGGATCATCAACCATATCACATTTGTTTAAGTAAACAACGATATATTTAACACCAACTTGTCTAGCAAGTAAGATGTGTTCTCTTGTTTGTGGCATAGGACCATCAGCTGCAGAAACAACTAATATTGCTCCGTCCATTTGTGCAGCACCTGTGATCATGTTTTTAACATAGTCAGCATGTCCTGGACAGTCAACGTGTGCATAGTGTCTGTTATCTGTTTCATATTCAACGTGTGCTGTGTTGATTGTGATTCCTCTAGCTTTTTCTTCTGGAGCACCATCGATTTGATCATATGCTTCAAATTTAGCTTTTCCTAATAATGATAAATATTTTGTAATAGCTGCTGTTGTTGTTGTTTTTCCGTGGTCAACGTGACCAATTGTACCAATGTTAACATGTGGTTTATTTCTTTCGAATTTAGCTTTTGCCATTTTTAAATTCCTCCTTAAATTAAGTTAGCTATTAAGGTTTATTCCTTATGCTACTTTTTATATTTTAATTAAATTTAATAACTTAAGTTGTTGTTTGCATTTTATAACATTTTAGTTAAAAAAGCAAGCATTTTATACTAAATAAATTTATATTGTTTTATTCAGCTTTTTTTCTTGAAGCAACAATTGCTTCAAATACTGATTTTGGAACTTCTTCATAATGAGATGGTTCCATAGAATATGTTCCTCTACCTTGTGTTTTAGAACGTAAGTCTGTTGCATAACCAAACATTTCTGAAAGTGGGATGAATGCTTTAATTTCTTGCATTCCATCATTAGCTTCCATTCCTTCCATTCTACCACGTCTAGAGTTTACATCTCCAATAACATCTCCCATGTATTCTTCTGGAACTGTTATTTCAACTTTCATTATTGGCTCTAATATAACAGCTTTTGCTTGTCTACAACCTTCTTTGAATGCCATAGATGCAGCGATTTTGAATGCCATTTCTGAAGAGTCAACTTCATGGTATGAACCGTCAACTAATGAAACTTTGAAATCTATAACTGGGTAACCAGCAAGAATACCAGTTTCAGCAGCTTCTCTCATTCCTTGTTCAATTGGTTTAATGTATTCTTTTGGAACAGCTCCTCCAACAATTTTGCTTTCGAACTCTATTCCTTTTCCTGGCTCTAATGGTTCCATTTCAAACCAAACATCACCATATTGTCCTTTACCACCAGATTGACGAATAAATTTACCTTGAACTTTAACTTTATTTCTAATTGTTTCTTTGTAAGCAACTTGTGGTTTACCTACATTACATTCAACTTTAAATTCTCTTTTTAATCTATCTACGATGATATCTAGGTGTAATTCACCCATACCAGCAATGATAGTTTGTCCTGTTTCTTGGTTTGTATATGCTTTAAATGTTGGATCTTCTTCAGCTAATTTTGCAAGTGCAATTCCCATTTTTTCTTGAGCTGCCTTATCTTTTGGCTCAATAGCTATATCAATAACTGGTTCTGGGAATTCCATTGATTCAAGGATTATTGGATGTTCTGGATCACATAAAGTATTTCCAGTTGTAACATCTTTTAATCCAACTGCTGCTGCTATATCACCAGCATAAACTTTGTCTATGTCTTCTCTATGATTTGAGTGCATTTGAAGAATTCTTCCAACTCTTTCTTTTTTATCTTTACTAGAGTTTAATACTGTAGAACCTGATTCTAATGTTCCTGAATAAACTCTAAAGAAACATAATTTACCAACAAATGGATCTGTTGCAATTTTAAATGCTAATGCTGCAAATGGTTCTGAATCAGATGTTTTAGCTTCTGTTTCTTCTCCATCTAATGTTTCACCTTTAATATGTTCTATATCTAATGGTGATGGCATATAATCAACAATTGCATCTAATAGCTCTTGAACACCTTTATTTTTGTATGAAGAACCACATGTAACTGGAACTATTTTATTAGCTATAGTACCTGCTCTTAAACCTTTTTTGATTTCTTCTGCAGTTAATTCTTCACCTTCTAAATATTTCATCATTAATTCTTCATCTTGTTCAGCAACAGCTTCTACCATTATATTTCTATATTTCTCTGCTTGTTCTTTCATATCTTCAGGGATATCTGTTTCTTCTATTTCTTGTCCTAAATCATCTTTGTGAATAAATGCTCTCATTTTTATCAAATCAACGATTCCTCTGAAGTTATCTTCTGCCCCGATTGGTAGTTGAATTGGAACTGCATTTGCTTTTAATCTATTTTTTAATTGATCAACACAAAGCATAAAGTTAGCTCCTGTTATATCCATTTTATTAACATATACCATTCTTGGAACTTGATACTTATCAGCTTGTCTCCAAACTGTTTCTGTTTGTGGTTGAACCCCACCTTTAGCAGCTAAAACTGTAACAGCTCCATCAAGAACCTTTAGAGATCTTTGAACTTCTACTGTAAAATCAACGTGTCCTGGTGTATCAATAATGTTAATTCTATTATTATTCCAGAAACATGTTGTACAAGCTGAAGTAATTGTTATACCTCTTTCTTGTTCTTGTGCCATCCAGTCCATTGTAGCTGCACCTTCGTGAACTTCTCCTATTTTGTGTGTTTTTCCTGTATAGAATAAAATTCTCTCTGTTGTTGTTGTTTTTCCGGCATCTATATGTGCCATGATTCCTATATTTCTAGTTCTTTCTAGTGGATATGCTCTTCCTGCCATTTTATTTTCCCCCTTTCGTTTAATATATAAACGACTATTTCTCTTTTTAGTTTATTTCTTTGCTGAAATTAAATCTTACCATTTGTAATGTGCAAATGCTTTGTTAGCTTCTGCCATTCTATGAGTATCTTCTTTCTTCTTGAATGCTCCACCGTTTCCAGCTACAGCATCCATTATTTCTCCTGCTAATTTTTCAGCCATTGTTTTTTCATGTCTGTTTCTTGCATATGTTACAAGCCATCTTAACCCTAAAGTTTGTCTTCTTTCAGGTCTTATTTCTAATGGTACTTGGTATGTTGCTCCACCTACTCTTCTTGCTTTTACTTCAAGTACTGGCATGATATTTTCTAAAGCTGCTTCAAAAACTTCTAATGGATTTTTTCCTTCTTTTTCTTTAATAATGTCAAATGCATCATATACTATTTTTTGAGCAACTGATTTTTTACCATCTAGCATAATATTGTTGATTAATTTTGTTACAACCTTGCTATTATACATTGGATCTGGTAATACTTCTCTTTTTGCTATATATCCTTTTCTTGGCACTATTCTTCCCTCCTTATATTTTTTAATACTCTATTTTAAAGTATTTAGGTACTCTCAAAAAGTTTTCACTTTCTTTTTGCGTATAGTGCTATATAAATCTATTCTAAATTTAAATGCCTTAATTTAGTAAGAATTACAAGCACTCGCTTTTTATTTAATTTATTTTGCTAAAAACTATTATTTTTTAGGTTTTTTAGCTCCATATTTAGAACGCGCTTGCATTCTGTCTTTAACACCTGCTGTATCTAATGTTCCTCTTATGATATGGTATCTAACACCTGGAAGGTCTTTTA
>CAUBRZ010000017.1 GCA_958438515.1 uncultured Clostridium sp.
CGTTCTTTTTCTTTGCCAAACATTTTATTTTTAATAAATTTAACTAATCTATCAAGTTCGAACAGATACGTCGTTGGAGCGGGTAGAGGGAATCGAACCCTCGCAACAAGGTCGGAAGCATTGCATTCTACCACTAAATTATACCCGCATTTTACAATATTCGACTTAAATTTTGAAATATTTTTGTAGTGTCCCCCTATATTTCATGGTGGAGATGAGGAGAGTCGAACTCCTGTCCATATTACCTTCCCAATAGACTTCTACAAGTTTAGTTTATCTTTTTTATTCATCATTATTTCTCCGACAAACAGGATAAATAATGGTATAGCTTTTTAAATTACCTGCTACCTTAAAAGCAAAAGTAGCTTTGTTTCCCAACTAATATGACACCTATACTAAAAGGTTGGGGCAATTGGTATAAGCGTAACTGCATCTAGGCAGCTAATGCTAATTCTTGATTATCAGCGTTTATTTTTATTTTCGCTTTTTTTAAGTGGCCAAAGCGACCATCCACTACTTGCTATCTATTCTTCTAGTAACATGTCGAAACCATTACATCCCCATATACTTTATTATTATACTATATTTATTATTTTTTTTCAATATTATATCACTTAAATTTCTATTTAGAATAATATATGATAGGTGATTTTATGGCTATTGTTAAGACTAATATAAATTATACTTATGATATAATGATTTCAAATATATATGAATTAAATACTTTGTATCCATTTCTACAAGTACAAATAGAAGGTTTTAGTGTTCTTGGTAAACCAATTCCTGCTATTAGATTAGGTCATGGCTCTAAACACGTATTTTATGCTGGTTCCTTTCATGCTAATGAATGGATTACTTCTGTTTTACTTATGAAATTTATTGAAGATTATTCAATTTCATATGTCAATAATTCTATGCTTTTTGGGTATAAAGTTAGGAATTTGTTTAATTCTTGTTCTATCTATATTATGCCTATGGTAAATCCAGATGGAGTTAATTTAGTTACAGGATATTATGGTTTAAATACTGATGTATATAATTCCTTTAAAAATATATCTTTAAAATATCCTTCTATTTCCTTTCCTTCTGGTTGGAAAGCAAATTTTAATGGTGTAGATTTAAATTTACAATTTCCTGCACGGATGGGAACAGGCAAAAGAAATAAAATATTCACAGGGATTTACCCGGACCTAGTCCACGAGACTTTGTAGGATATAGTCCTTTATCAGAACCAGAGAGTTTAGCTGTATATAATTTTACTAAGAAACATAACTTTAGATTAGTTATAGCTTATCATACACAAGGAGAAGAAATATATTGGCAATTTCAAGATTTCAATCCTCCTAATAGCTTTTATATAGGAAATAAATTTTCTATTGCTAGTGGATATTTACTATCTGATACACCTTATAATTCGAGTTTTGCTGGTTTTAAAGACTGGTTTATACAAGATTATAACAAACCTGGATATACTATAGAAGCTGGATTAGGCGAAAACCCACTTCCTATATCTGACTTTGATAAAATTTATAAAGATAATATAGGTATTTTAGTCTTAGGTGCTATTTTATAAAAAAAATTACTCAAAAGTTGTATAACCTAATACAACTTTTGAGATAATCTTTCTCTTATAAAATAATTAATTATTTATCTTGTAATCCATTTTACTAAATCTAGATTTGCTGGTTCTAATAACATTTCGTGTCTTGGCATAACCCTAAAAGTATACCCATAATTTCCACCTGTTGTTAATTCTATTTTAGCTGTATAATAATATTTTTTATTGTCTTCGTCAGAATCTACTAAAGTCATTGGAATAATACTTACATTTTCTACTACACCATTTTCTAATATTTTTCCATAATAAGCTTCTACTGTTACGTTTTCAACATCAATATTTGGAAGTTCAACTTCACAAGATACTTCAATATTATTTCCAGCATCAATTGTAATATCATCCAAATTATTCACTTGTGTTATTTTTATATCTTTCCAATTCATATATAAATCTTTTTTCCATGTATTATAAGCTGCTACATTGTCAACATCTTCGTAATATTTTTTTGTTAATTTACAAAGTGGCATATAAAGATTATTTGTATAATCAACTAGCATTCTTGCTGTACTATATTTTCCACCAGTCGTAATAATAGAATTTTTCATTATTTCCAACCATTTTTTAGATATTCCATTTCTATCTTTATCATAAAAAGTTGGTATAATTTTTTCTTCTAGTGTTTTGTACATGCTTTGGCTATCTGCTTGATCCTGCGCTTCATAAGATGCATATTCACTGTTATTTCCAATTGTCCATCCATTAGTTTGAGTATAACCTTCTGCCCACCAACCATCTAGTACACTAAAATTAATTACTCCATTTACAGATGCTTTTTGTCCACTTGTTCCTGACGCTTCCATTGGTCTTCTTGGGTTGTTTAACCATACATCTACACCACTTATTAAATATCTAGACATTGCAATATTATAATTTTCAAGCAAAAATATTTTTCCTTTAAATTGTGGCATCATTGATACTTGGTGTATATATTTTATTAAATCTTGTCCTTCTTTATCTGCTGGATGCGCCTTTCCTGCAAATATTAATTGTACTGGCTTATCTTGATTATTTAAAATTTGTGTTATTCTCTCTAAATCTTTAAATATCAAAGTTGCTCTTTTATATGTTGCAAATCTTCTTGCAAAACCAATAGTTAATGCATTTGGATTTAATTTTGATACTATTTCATTGATTTCATCATAAGTATAACCAGAGCGTCTTAATCTTTCAGTTGTGTTTTCTTTTACTAATTTTAATAATTTATTTTTTCTATCATTATGAACATTCCATAATTTATCATCAGGTATATTTTTTATTTTTTCCCAAACTTGGTCTTGGTACATACTATCTTGCCAATATGGAATTAGATATTTATTATATAATTCTTTAAGTTTTGGAGCAAGCCACGAACATGTGTGAATTCCATTTGTTACATATTCAATTGGTGATTCATTTGCAGCAATATTTGGCCAAACCTCTCCAAATAATTCTCTAGAAACTGCTCCATGTAATTTACTTACACCATTTTTCTTTCCAGCAATTTTTAAAGCTAATATTCCCATATTAAACCCTGAATCTAATTCTTTTCCAGGCTTCATTCCTAGTTGTAAAAATTCTTCTCTAGATAAGCCTAATTTTGGCCAGAAGTCTTTAAAATATCTTTCTACTAAATCTATTGGAAATATATCATTCCCTGCTGGTACAGGTGTATGTGTTGTAAATACTGTTTTTGAACTTGCTATGTCTTTAGCTACCTCAAAAGAAACCTCTTTTTCTTTTATTATGTTTTTTATAATCTCCAAATTTAAAAATGCAGAATGCCCTTCATTCATGTGATATACTGTTGGTTTTAAATGTAAATATTGTGTTAATAAATTCACTCCTGCCATACCCAAAACTATTTCTTGGCGAATTCTCATTTCTTGATCTCCACCATATAATCTTAATGTAACATCTCTATCTTCTTCATTGTTTTTATCTATATCAGAATCTAATAAATACAATTTTACTCTTCCTACATTAATTTGCCATACTTTTAAGTATAATCTTCTTTTTGGAAATTTTACATATATTATTAAATCTTCACCATTTTCATCTTTTACTGGATTAATTGGCAAATCATATAAATCAATATTTTTATATTCTGTTTCTTGTTGACCTTCTCCATTTATTTTCTGGTTAAAATATCCATTCTTATACAATAAACCAATTGCAACTAGTGGAATCCCTAAATCACTAGCAGATTTTAAGTGATCTCCAGATAAAATTCCGAAGTCCGTCCAGAATAAATTGGTATTGTTTCGTCTAAACCATATTCTGCTGAAAAATATGCTATTAAATCATTTTTATTTTCTGGATATTTTTTTGAAAACCATGTATTTTTACTATTCATATAGTTTTCAAAGTCTTCTACAATTTTATCATATTCCTTTAAAAAACTACTATCTTTAGTTACATCTTCTAATCTTTCTTGTGATACATGTTTTAAAAATTTTACTGGATTTTTATTTGATTCTTCCCATAAATCTCTATCTATTCTTTGAAATAATCTTAAAAATTCTGAATTCCATGACCACCATAAATTGTTTGATATTTCTGATAATTTTTCTATCCTTTTTGGTAGTTGTGGATTTACTGTAATTCTGTTGAATAAATACATTTTTATTAATTCCTCCTTTGTTACTTTCTTTTAATTTCTTCTGTTGTAATTCTATATATCTATTATGTATTAAATCATTTTATTTGTCAAATGTTTTTTACAAAACTATTCTTTTCATTTCTTGTTTTTATAGTAGTTTTACATAAATTTTATTATTTAAAATATTCTTAAAATGTCATTATAAGTTACATATAATGATAAAGCAATTAAAATAGAAAAACCTATTAATTGTATATTAATTTCTGTTTGCTCTTTTAATGGCTTCCTTCTAATGGCTTCTATTATTAATATTAATATTTTCCCACCATCTAATGCTGGTATTGGTAGAAGGTTTGTTACCCCCAGTGAAATAGAAATTAATGCTAACATATATATAAATTCTTTCAATCCGTTTGTCTTTGATACAACTTCTGATATTCCCACTGGTCCCATCATTTGGTCTACTCCAACATTTCCTGTAAATAGCTGTTTTAGATTATCTATAATAGAAAATAAAAATTCTTTTGTCATAATTAATCCATTTATACATCTATTTTTTAATGTATCTTCTGAAGGTTTTAAATTAACACCTAAATAATAACCTGTATATCCATTTTCCGTTATTTCTTTTGCTTTTGTTTCATATTCTAATATATCGTTATTCCTTTGTACTTTTATTTTTATTTGTTCTTTATTTTTTTGTAATGCTGAATTTAAATCATACATGTTATTTATTTTTCTATCATTTATCTGGATAATTTTATCTCCTTCATTAAGTCCCAATTCTTTTGCTGGATATCCTTCTATTGTTGTATTAACTTCATTTGTAATATATGCTCCTGAATTAACTGCTAAAATAAAGTATACTATAATTGCGAAAATTATATTAACCATTGCTCCAGCTAATACTATAGCAATTCTTTTAGGAATACTGGCTTTAGAAAATGATCCTTGCTTGTTAGATCTTTCCTCTTCTCCTTCCATACTAACAAAACCACCTAAAGGTATTAACCTTAAGGCGTATTTCGTTTCTATTCCTTGTTTCTTCCATATAGTTGGTCCAAATCCTATTGAAAATTCGTTAACTGTTACTTTGCATAATTTTGCTACTGTAAAATGTCCTAATTCATGAATAAATATTAAAAAACCTAATAAAAATATGATTTTTATGGCTGATATTAAAAATGATATCAAGTCCATTCCTCCTTATTTTTGTTCTATACTTTATAATAAATTAAATAGTGCATAGGCAAATGGTGCTAAAAATATCAAACTATCTATTCTATCTAACATTCCACCATGTCCTGGTATTAAATTACTAAAGTCTTTAATATCTACTGTTCTTTTAATGCTAGATGCTGCAAAATCCCCCATTTGTCCTACTATACTCAATATAATTCCTATTATACTTATTAATAAGTATGAATAATTCATTCCCCAGTATTTATTTGCAATATATGTATATATTAGTATACATATTAGAGCTCCAACTGTTCCACAAATGCATCCTTCGATTGATTTTTTCGGACTTACCTTACTAAATTTATGTTTTCCGAATTTTTTTCCGAATTAAATATGCAAATATATCAGTTCCCCAAGAAGCTATAATTGTATACCAAATTAATATTTTTCCATTTTCCATTCCATTAATATAGGCAAGAAACATTATAAAAATTACAACATAAAATATTCCTATAAATGTATATGCTATATCTTTAAATGATGTTTTCATTTCTGTTATAACTACTTGTGCAAATAATATAATTAAAACAGTTGGAACAAAAAGTGTTATAAACATACTTAAATATCCCTCTGGTATGATATGTATAAATGCTATACTAAAACAACTTACATAACCTATCCATCTAACTGGTTTTGATACCTTTGCTACAGCATTAAAATATTCATTCATTGCAAGTAATGCTATAATAGTTAGCGCTATATCTACTACAAATTTATTTCCAATTAAAAAAATTGCTAATACTAATGGCAACCCTAATATTCCTGACATTAATCTTTTTATATCCATGTTATTAATTCCTTTCATGCTAAAATCTCAACTTTACGATGCTTGTTTTTTAATTTGCTCCAAATTTTCTTGTTCTTTTTTGATATTCTATAATTGCTTTATCTAAATCTTCTTCATTAAAGTCTGGCCAATTTTTGTCAATAAATAAGAATTCTGAATATACTAGTTGCCAAGGTAAGAAATTGCTTAATCTTAATTCTCCACTAGTTCTAATTAATAAATCTGGGTCTGGTTGCCCTTTGGTATATAAATTATTTGATACCATTTTTTCATCAATCTCATTTATTTCTGTTTTTCCATTTTGTACATCTGATGCTATACTTTTTATTGCTTTTATTATTTCATCTCTTCCTCCGTAATTTAATGCAATATTGAATGTTACTCCCGTGTTGTCTTTTGTTCTTTCCATGCATTTTATTATACTTTTTTGCATTCCATCAGATAATTGTGTAATATCTCCTAAAATTTTAACTTTAATATTTTCTGTATCTGCACGTTTAGAATATTCGTCTAAATAATTTTGGAGTAACATCATTAGAGCCTTTACCTCTTCTTCAGCTCTTTTCCAGTTTTCTGTTGAAAATGCATATACCGTTATATATTCTAAACCTATTTTATTTGCATACCTAACTATCTTTTCTAAAGTTTTAGCACCTTCTTTATGTCCAAAACTAATTGGTTTTCCTTTTGATTTAGCCCATCTTCTATTTCCATCCATAATAATAGCAATATGTTTTGGCATATTTTCTCTATCAAACTCCATATTTTTCTCCTTGCAAATTTTATTTGTTTCTATTTTGAATATAGTATGCAAGTTCTTTTAAAAATTCTGCTTTTTCACCATATTCTTCTAATTGTTCAACTGCTTCTTTTGTTGTTTGTTCTAAAATTTCTTTTGCTTTTTTTAAACCATATTTAGATACATATGTACATTTTCCTAATTCTTTATCATTTCCTACTGGTTTTCCTAAAATTTCCTCATTTCCTTCTTCTGATAAAATATCATCCTTAATTTGAAATGCTAATCCTATTTTTTCTGCATATTTTGTAAGCTTTTCTAAATCCTTTTCTTTACAATTCCCTAATATAGCGCCCATTCTTACGCAAAGTTCTAAAAGAGCACCTGTCTTATTTTTATGAATATATTCTAAATATTCTTCTGTTATTTGTTTTCCTTCATATTCTGTATCTATATATTCTCCTGCTATCATTCTATCTACTGAATAAGAAAACTCTTTAAATACAGCTGTTTTTTCTTTTAGTTCTTCTAAATTTGAATTCTTTAAATCATCACTAATAACCATATAAGCCTGATTTAGCAATCCATCTCCTGCAAGAATAGCTGTTGGTTCATTAAATGCCTTATGATTTGTTGGTTTTCCATGTCTAAAATCATCATTATCTATTGCAGGTAAATCATCGTGAATTAAAGAAAAATTATGTACCATTTCAATTGCTACTGCATAAGGCATGCATTTTTTGATGTCTGTATTAAATATTTCATATGTAGCAATAACAAGGATTGGTCTTAAACGTTTTCCTCCAGCCATTAAACTATATTCCATTGAATTATTTAATATTTGTTCTGGTACATCTTCTTTCCTTAAATGTTTTTTTAGTTCTTCATTTACTATTTGTTGATATTTAGTTAGCTCTTGCTTAAAGTTCATGATTTACTCCTTTTTTTGTTAACTTTATAAGTATTTTATAATTATAACTATACTGACATAACCTCTTTTTCTTTTACTGCTAATATTTTATCAACTTCTTCTATATTTTTATCTGTTAATTTTTGTATTTCATTTTCAGCTTGTTTTAATTCGTCTTCTGTAATATTACCTTGTTTTTGTTCTTCTTTTGCTTTGTCTATTCCTTCTCTTCTAATAGCTCTTAAGGCAACTTTTGCTTCTTCTGCCATTTTTTTAATGTCTTTTACTATTTCTTTTCTTCTCTCTTCATTTAATTCAGGAAAAGCTAGTCTTATTACTTTGCCATCATTATTTGGATTAATTCCTATTTCTGAAGCTAAAATAGCTTTTTCTATTTCTTTTAAGACACTTACATCCCATGGTTGAATTACAATTAATCTTGCCTCTGGAATTGATATTCCTGCAACTTGATTAATTGGTGTTGGTGTGCCATAATAATCAATTTTAACTTTGTTTAAAATAGCTGGGTTAGCTCTACCAGCTCTTACTTCTGACAATTTTTCACTATAAACACTAATTGATTTTTCCATCTTCTCTTCTAAATTTGTATAATCCATTTTTAATCTCCCCTATCTAATAATAATTATTATATACTTTTGTCGACAATAATCGACTTGTTTTATGAAATATATAAGTAGTGTCCCCTTTATTTCACTATTGTTCCTATTTTTTCGCCTCTTACTGCTCTTACAATATTTTCTGGATCTTCTATACCAAATACTAGTAATGGCATATTATTATCTCTGCACATTGCTGTTGCTGTAGAATCCATTACTTTTAAGTCTTTTTCTAGTACCTCCATATATGAAATTTCTTCATATCTTTCTGCTGTTGGATCTATTTTTGGATCTGCAGAATATACAGCATCTATAGATTTTCCAAGCAATATTATATCTGCTTTAATTTCTGTTGCTCTTAAAACTGCTGCTGTGTCTGTTGTAAAATATGGATGACCTGTACCACAAGCAAATATTACAACTCTTCCTTTATTCAAGTGTTTTTCTGCTTTTCTTTGTATAAATGGCTCTGCTATTTCTCTCATTTCAATTGCTGTTTGTACTCTTGTGTATATACCTCTTGTCTCTAATGCATCTTGTAATGCTAATCCATTCATTGCTGTTGCAAGCATTCCCATATAATCAGCTGTTGTTCTTTCCATTTGATGCCCATTTCTTCCTCTCCAAAAGTTTCCTCCTCCTACAACAATAGCTACTTGAACTCCCATTTTCACTATTTCTTTTACTTTATCACATATTTTTCCTACTGTTTCCACATCTACTCCTGTTTTTTGTTTACCAGCTAATACTTCTCCACTTAATTTTAAAAGTACTCTTTTATATTTAAGTTCTGACATTTTTCCACTCTCCTTAATTTTATTTTGCTAATGGTTATTCTATCATAGTTTTTTAAAAAGTACAGTATTTTTTTAATATTTTATTAATTTTTTAGCTAAATATTTTTACTTTCTATTTATCATTTTATTTAGTACATAAAAAAAGAAACAATATTTGTTTTATTGTTTCTTTTCAATAATATAATTATTTTAATTGGTTCATTACTTCTTCTGCAAAATTTTCTTCTTTTTTCTCTATTCCTTCACCTTTTTCAAATCTTGCAAATTCTACTATTTCACTATCATTTTCTTTTAATAATTGAGATACTTTTATATCTGGATTTTTTACAAATGATTGATCTACTAAACAAATTTCAGAGAAAAATTTTCCAATTCTTCCTTGTACTATTTTTTCTGCTATTGCTTCTGGCTTTCCTTCATTCATTGTTTGAGCTTTTAATATTTCTTTTTCTTTTTCTACTCTATCAGCAGGTACTGATTGTTCATTTAAATATTCAGGTCTTGCTGCTGCAATTTGCATACAAACATCTTTTGCAACTTCTTTGTTTCCTTTTTTCATGTTTACTAGAACTGCAATTTTTCCATCTCCATGAATGTATTTTTCTACTAAACATTCTGACTCAAATCTTGCAAATCTTCTTATATTCATATTTTCACCAATTGTAGCTATTTTTTCAACTAATACTTCATTTACTGTCTTTCCTGGTATTTCAATTGATTCTTGTTGTAATAATTCTTCTACATCTTTTGGATTTTTTTCTACTATTTGTTTTGCTACGTTCATAACAAATGTTTTAAATTCTTCATTTTTTCCAACAAAGTCTGTTTCTGAATTTACTTCTACAATTGCACCTGTTTTTCCATCTTCTGAAATATAAGCTTCTACTAACCCTTCTGCAGCAACTCTTCCAGATTTTTTAGCTGCTTTGGCAATTCCTCTTTCACGTAATAACTCTATTGCTTTTTCCATATCTCCATCTGTTTCTGTTAAAACTTTTTTGCAATCCATCATTCCTGCACCTGTTTTTTCTCTTAACTCTTTTACTAAACTTGCTGTTACCATTTTATATTTTCCTCCCTTTATATAAATTTTTTATAATAAAAGAGTAGAGCAGAAAAGCTCTACTCTTCTTATTTTAATTTATTCTTCTTCATTACTTACTACTTCTTCTATGCTTTCTTCATTTTCTTCTACAAGTTGCTCTTCTATTTGTTCTTCTGCCTCAAAGCTTTCTCCTTGTTTACCTTCAATTACTGCATTTGCTATTACGTCTGCAATTAGGTTTACTGCTCGTATTGCATCATCATTTCCTGGTATTGGGTAATCTAATTCTTCTGGATTACAGTTTGTATCTACTAATCCTACTACTGGAATACCTAATTTTTTAGCTTCTAATATTGCTATTCTTTCTTTTTTAGGATCTACTAAGAATATTACTCCTGGTAATTCGTTCATATCTTTAATTCCACCAAGATTTTTTTCTAATTTATCCATTTCCTTTTTTAATAAAATTACTTCTTTTTTAGGTAATACATCAAATGTACCATCTTCTTGCATAGCTTCTAAATCTTTTAATCTTTGAATTCTTTTTTGAATTGTTCCAAAGTTTGTTAACATTCCACCTAACCATCTTTGATCAACATAGAACATTCCACATTTTAAAGCTGCTTCTTTCATACATTCTTGTGCTTGTTTCTTTGTTCCAACAAATAAAACTGATTTTCCTTCCTCTGCTTGTTCTTTGACAAAAGCATATGCCTCGTCTAATTTTTTTGATGTTTTTTGTAAATCGATGATGTGAATTCCATTTCTAGCTTGGAATATATATTCAGCCATTTTAGGATCCCATCTTCTTGTTTGATGTCCAAAGTGAACACCTGCTTCTAGTAATTGTTTCATTGCAACTACTGCCATTTTAAATTCCTCCCTTTTTTGTTTTTTCTTCCACAAAGTTCTTCACTTTTTAGGACCTAATAATATAGGCACTTCCTTTAAAGCTCTCTTTGTGTGATTAATACGCAAATTATTATATCAAATATTTATTGATATTGCAAGTATTTTCCAAAATTTTTTCTATTTTTCCTATTAATATTTACCATAAATATTTTGTGTTTTAGCAGTTTTTTTATTTTTGCATATTATTTACAAAGACTAAATTCTTTTAAAAATACATATGAAAGGAGGTTAACTATGAAACAAAAACATATATTGAAAAAGTTTTCATTTATTTCTTTATTTTCTTTGTTTTTTATACTAGTTACTTGTTTTCCATCTTTTTGTTTTGGCCCTTCTAGTAATGAAATATACCAAGGAATAGATGTTAGTTCTTGGCAAGGAAGTATTAATTTTTCTTATGTTAAAAGTTCTGGTATCGAAGTTGTTTATATAAAATCTAGCGAGGGTAGAAGTTATATCGACCCTTATTTTGAAAGAAACTACACAAATGCAAAAGCAAATGGTTTGAAAGTAGGATTTTATCATTATGTTACAGCAAGAAGTATAGAACAAGCTAAAGAACAAGCTAACTTTTTCGCAAGTGTTATTAGTGGAAAACAAGCTGATTGTAGGTTAGCTATGGATTTCGAAAGTTTTGGAAATTTATCTATATCACAAATAAATGAAATTTCTAAAACATTTCTAGAAACTTTAGAAAATGTTACTAATTCTAAGTGTGTTATTTATAGTAATGCTTACTCAGCTAGAACTATATTTAGTAATGAATTGACAAATTATCCACTTTGGGTTGCTAATTATGGCGTTAGTTCACCAGGAAGTAACGGAAAATGGAATACCTGGGTTGGTTGGCAATATACAAATACTGGTTTAGTTAATGGAATTTCTGGATATGTAGATAGAAATAAATTTACAAATGGAATACTTTTATCTTCTACATCCACTTTGCCTTCACCTGAAACGCCATCTACTCCTTCTACAGATAATACAACTGTATATACTGTAAAAAAAGGTGATACTTTAAGTCAAATCGCATTGAACTATGGTACAACTGTATCTAGTATAGTATCGTTAAACCCTTCAATCACAAACCCTAATCTAATTTATCCTGGTCAAAAACTAACTATTAAAATTAATTCTTCTTCAAGCACTAACAATTCAACAGTCTATATTGTTAAAAAAGGTGATACATTGAGTGGAATAGCTTTTAATTATGGCACAACCGTAAATTCTTTAGTTAAGATAAATAACATTAAAAATCCTAATTTAATTTATCCTGGTCAAAGAATTATAATTTCCACAACTGATAACTCAAGTGGAGCTGGTCAGAACTCTTGTGGTAAAGTACTATATAAAATTAAATATGGAGATACTTTAAGTGAAATTGCTCTTTTAAATAATACTACAGTTTCAGAACTTGTTAAAATTAACAATATTAAAAATCCTAATTTAATTTATGCTGGACAGTATCTTAGAATTTCGAATTGTAGATAATAATTTATTTATATATTATAAAAAAAGACAAAGAAATAATTTTCTTTGTCTTTTTTATTTTACAATATAGCACCTATAATTCCAGCATCATTTCCTAGCACTGCTGTTTGAATTATAATTTCTTTTCTTTGATTAAATAACTTGTTTTTTGATATTAGTTCTTTTTCTAATCTTTCCAATAATATTTCTTCAAAGTAAACAAAACTTCCACCAATACCTATTACCTCTGGCTCAAATATATTTATTAAATTCGCTATTCCATTACTTAGGTTTTCAATATATTCTTGTATTACTTTTTCGATTTTTTCATAATTTTTACTATCTTTAGTATTAGATTTTATAATTCCTAATAATTCTTTTCCACTTACTTTTTCATCATATCCTAATTCTTCTCTCAAGTTATTTTTAAATGATTTCATAGAACCATATTTTTCAAAACAACCTTTTCTTCCACACTCACATAAAATTCCATTTTTTTCAATAGACATGTGTCCTATTTCACATCCAGGTAGATTTCCTGTATCTAGAAGTTCATTATTTATTATAACTGCTCCTCCAATTCCTGTGCCTAATGTTAAGAACACACTTCTATCATATTGTTTTAGACATCCGTATTTGTTTTCTGCAAGTGCTGCACATTTTGCATCATTTCGAATTTTAATTGGCAAGTTTATTTTCTTTTTTAATTCTTTAATAACTTCATAATTTTTTAGTCCTAAATTCACAGATTTTATAACAGTATCATGTGTTACTGTTCCTGGTATTGCAAGTCCAATATTAGTTATTTTGTATTTTTCAATTAGTTTTAATACAGTTTCTGTAATATATTCTTCTATTGTGTTTTTTAATTTCTTCTTTTCGATTCCTTTTAATCTTTTCTCGACTTTTTCAATAATTATTCCATTATTATCAACTACACCAATTGCTATATGGCTTCCACCTAAATCAATTCCTATTTTCATATTTGCCACCTTTCTTACACGCCATATGCTGAGAATAAGAAATTTCCCATATAAACTTGAACACATGGTACTAGTACAACCAATACGAAGAAAATTAATACTACACCAACAATAGCATATACTACTTCTGGCAATGCTTTCATTATTTTTGCCATAATATTATCAATATCGATTTCCATATATTCAACTAGTTTTTCCATCATTTCTGTTAAGTCTGTTTGCATACCTATTTTTAACATTTCTGTTATCATTGGTTTTGATAAACCTGATTTTTCAAATGGTTCTATCCACGATGAACCAATTAATATATTGTTAATTGAGGTTTCTATTATTGATAGCATCACATAGTTTTGTACAACATTTTTACTAACTTCTAATGATTCTTGAATTCTCATTCCATTTTTCAAGTTTAATAACATAGCCTTCATTAATCTTGAAAAATCTAACGCATAAATCAATTGTCCAAATATAGGCATTTTATATTTAAAATAATCAAAATTATATTTTCCTTTTGGTGTTTTTACATATGCTATAATTATTGCTACTATTCCTAGTATACACAATACTGGAATATACCAATACTTAATTGCCTTATTCATGAAATCTGCAAACCATAGTGTAACTGCAGGTAAAGTATCTTGTGTTCCTAATTCATCAAAAATACCCTGAATTGCAGGTATTGCAAATAATGTTCCCACAACTAGCATAACGATTAATAAAACAAATTGTATAATATTTGGTATTAAAATTGATTTTAATCTTCTATTTAATGATTCTGTATCATCTAGATATTTTACAGCTTGCTCTAGCGATGTTGTTAAAGAACCTGATAATTCTCCTACTTTTATCATATTTATATATATATATGGGAATATATTAGAATAATATTCCATTGTAGTATACATGTTTTCACCAGCTTCTACCCCTGCTAAAATGTCTTCTAAGACACCTCTAAATGATAAGTTATCTGTACTTTCTATAATAGTGTTTAAAGCATGTATATTGTTAAAATTGGCTTTTTTTAGTAAATAAAAGTTTTGTGTAAATACTACTATATCCCTTTGAGTTATTTTTTCTGACTTTGCAAAATATAAATTAATTTTTTCTTTTGTAGTTAATGTTCTTTGTTTATCATTTCCCAAATGTGTGGTATTTACATTTTTCATTATTTCTTGTATGTCTGTTATATTTTTCTTTTGTCTTTTTTTAGCATTTTTTGAATTGTAAGATACTTGCTCTATTGCTATTGGAATTAGATTATTATTTTTTAAGGTTCTTATAAGATGTTGTTTGCTTCCTGATTCCACTTTATTTTTTACAACTAAACCGGTTTTTGTCATAGCTCTATATACATAGGTAGGCATTTAATTATCCTCCTTTCTATCTATTTCCTCTTTTTATCTTTAGCTGCATAATAGTTCTATTTAGAGTCTCTATATTTTTTTCTTCTATTTGTGCTTTTGCTTGATCTAATGTTATCTTATCTTGAACAAATAATTCTGCTAAAGAATTAATTAAACCAATACTTCCTTTTTCTAGGTTGCTTTGTATTGCATCTTCTATTTCTGATACACTTAATTTTTCTTTTCTAATGATTCCTGCGACTATATTATCTACTACCATAACTTCTGGTACTAGTACTAATTTTCCATCATTTCCTTTTAGTAATCTTTGTGATACAACTAATTTTAACAAAGCAGATAATAAATATTTGATTTGTTCTTGATCTCTTATTTCATAGAAGTTTATCATTCTGTCTATTGTTTCTGCACATGATTTAGTATGCAATGTTCCTATTACTAAATGTCCAGATTCTGCCATTTCAATTGCTGCTTCCATTGTTACTTTATCACGAATCTCTCCTATAACCAAGATATCACAGTCCTCTCTTAGCGAGTTCTTTACACCATCACTAAATGTTAAACTATCTCTACCTTTTCCTATTTCCTTTTGTACTATTAATGATTTTTTAGAATGATGTTTATATTCTACTGGGTTTTCTAGTGTTAATATTTTTTTATTTTGGTTTTCATTAATATTATTTATTAAAGCATTTAATGTTGTTGTTTTACCTGAGTTTGTCTTTCCTGTAACTAATATAAGTCCTTGTGTTTGATATGTCATTCTTCTTACGATATCTGGCACTCCTAAAGACTCATAAGTTGGAAGTTCATTTTTTATTAATCTTAATGTACATAATGGAATATCATCTGATAAAGATATATTTACTCTTAAACGAATATCTTTGTATTCATATGACATGTCCAACCTTCTTGTCCTTGTAAACACTTCATCTTTATCAACATTTCCCTTTACTAAATAATCATATATTTCATTCATATCATCAGGTGTTAATACTTTGCTTCCCTCTATCGGTACTAAATCTCTTGCAATTCTTAACATTGGTTTATTATCACATATTAAGTGGACATCTGAAGCATCCATTTTTATTGCTTCATCTAATATATCATCTAAATTCATACTTTATTTCCTCCTTTGTAATTAATAGATTAATAGTTTTTTATTTAATTCTTCTAGTGTCGTATGTCCTTGAATTATTTTTTTAATTCCATCTACTACTAATGGTTTGTAGTTTTGTTCTAATGCTATATTTCTTATTTCTATGCTAGATCTTCCATTTAATATCTCTTGTTTTACTTCATCTGTTACATTTAAAATCTCGAACACACCAATTCTATCATAATATCCAGTGTTGTTACAATGTGGACATCCAACTGCATCATATGTTTTTCCACTTAAGTCAAATTCTACATTATATCTTTTTGCTATTGACTCAATTATTCTCTTTTCATCTTCATTAAAATCTCTTTCTTTTCTACACTCTTTACATAGTCTTCTTACTAATCTTTGTGAAATAGATGTAGCTAAAGTACTTGCAATATCATAGTCTGAAAGCCCCATTTTTCTTAGTCTAGTAATAACTTCTATAGAATCAATTGTGTGTATAGTTGATAAAACATAATGTCCTGTTTGCCCTGCTTGAATTGCAATTTCTCCTGTTTCTTTATCTCTTATTTCTCCTACTAAAATTATATCTGGATCTTGTCTTAAAACTGTTCTTAGTGAGTTTGAGAAAGAAGATTTTGCATCGATTTCTATTTGGTTTAGTCCTTCAATTCTAATTTCTACTGGATCTTCAATTGTTGTTATATTTATTTCTGGTCTGTTTAGGTAATCAATTATACTATATAAGCTTGTTGTTTTACCTTCTCCTGTTGGAGCTGCAATAATTGTAATACTATTTTTCTTGTGTATACTTCTTCTAAATTCTTCTTCTGTTCCAGGAAATCCTAATTCAAATATATCTCTAATATTTTCATTTTTCTTAAGCAATCTTAAAACAAATTTTTCTCCATATACATTAGGTTGTGAAGAAACACGAATATTATAATCTTCATAAAGTAGAATTCTACCATCTTGTGATTCTTGTTTTTCTTGATGCATATTAGATATTGCTTTTAGCCTTCCTATAATTTGACTTTGTTTTTCTTTATCAATATTTGCTGCTGTGAATAGTTCCCCATCTATTCTATATCTTACTCTTACTTTATCTTGCATAGGTTCAATATGAATATCACTTGCTCTTCTTTCTATTCCTGTTTTTATTATGCTATCAACTAGTCCTGTTATTGTATCATTTCTTCCAGCTGAAGTTAAATTGTTTGTTGCTGAACCTTCTAAGGATTTTAATATTTTTTCAATATCAGGTTCAAATGTAACATATGTTTCCATTACTAAACCTTTATTTAAAAATAATAATCTCATGTTATCTATTACTTTTGTATTAACTGTATTAGCAAAGCAAACTTTAATTTTCCCTTGGGATACTTCAAAAGGAACAGCCTTATTGTCTTTTGCCATATCTAAAGACATATAATCAGTTAATTTTATTTTCATTGTTCTTGAATTTAATATAATTCCTTTTGCTCCTACAACTTCTCCTATTGCTTCTATTAATTTTGTAGGTTCACATGCATCTAAAATATATAAAATATCTCCTAATTTTCTATTTGGGTGGTCTCTTTGATATTCTAATGCATTTGCTATATCAGCTTCTGTTACCACTCCTTTTCTTACTAATTCAACCCCTATTGGTTGCCTTTTTCTAATTTCCATAAAATTTCTCCCTTTCCCTAGCATTCAATTTTATTATACTATATTTTCTGATATTTTTCTTTGCTTTTTAGTAATTACATAAATTTACTAATTTTTTAATGCATATTTTGTTTCTTTTTGTTGCTTTCCTGATTCAAATGTTACTTTTATTACAGTTTTTCCGTTTTCTATTGTTTCGTAAAAAGTACAATTATCTACATTTCTACATATTTTAACATTATCTTTATATATTCCTTTATTAGCTTCTATAAATGAATATTGTACTCCATTATCAAATACTATATAGTTATCTTTACATTCTAATACTTTTATATTTGAATGATTTACTTCTTCCGAAAAATAACTATTAAATGTGGTATATTGTGTAATTGGGTCTATATCTACATTTACATCTTTTACATTTTTATAAAAGAAGTTTGTAATAATTGCTAATACTCCTATAACAATTGCCATAACAATTACATATATAGTTAGTGAAATAAGGGTAACTCCTTTTTCTTGTTTCATTATTCATTCTCCTTTGTAATTACTGTTGAAAGTTCTACATTTTGTTCTTTTGCCTGAAACATGTAAGAAATTTTTACTGTTACTTTTTTTACTAATCCTTGAATTTTTTCTTCATTTCCTTCAATTTGTGTATAGTCTTGTATTATTATTGTTTTAAAAAAACCTTCTTCATCTGTTGATGCATTTTCAACTTGCTCAACTTGTCCTTCTTCTATTGCTTCCATACCTTTTGATTTTATATCTTCTATTTCATTAATTGCTATATAAGTTGCTTTTGATTTTAGTTCTATTTCTTTTGAAGAACTATTGAATCTATATATTAGTACAGCAATTATAGAAACAAATATAAATATAACAATAATAGATATTGCAATATCTATACCAGTATATCCATTTTGACTACGTACTTTTTTCATTGGATTCTCCTTTATAAATAATAGTAAAAATATGCTAATGAAATCATGAATAATATGATGTTTGATACTCCTAAATAAAATCCTGTTGCAAGTTCATCTGATATTTGTTTATCTGTTTTTTTATTTTTCTTGTTCTTTAATTTATATAATAATATATATATAGCTATTGATAAAAGTGTTAATATAATGCTATTTGCAGTTATATATTCACCTGTAAATGTGATCATTGTTATTATACTAATTAGTATTCCATTTACATATGTACTTTTTGCATATTTTTTTAATGTTACTGTATCTAAAATTAATATAATTATATACAATAATAGATATATACCATATCTATATATATTAGAGCCTTCTACTATGCATAGATATACCATATAAATTATTGATATTACTATACCATAGATATTTACAGCTTTGTCTATTTTTTTAGTTTCTTTATCTATTCCTGCCATTAATATTATAAATGTTAAATATAATACAACAAAACAATATTCTATAATTGTTGTTTTGTTTAAATTATATACTGTTAATCCCATTAAATAGGCAATAACTAAAAACAATACTCCTGATAAGCTTTCTAATATTAAATATCTTGGTCTTATTTTTTGTTTACAGTATCTACATTTTCCACCTAATAATATATAACTAAATATTGGAAACAAGTCTAATAAACCTAATTTGTGATTACAATTAGGACAATATGAATGTGTATGTACAATATCTTGCCTTTTAGGAATTCTATATACTGCTAATGTATAAAAACTCCCAAATAATGTTCCTATTATAAATATTGTTAAGTAAAAAATAATGTTCATGTTACCTTCCTTTTATTATAATTTTAGCCATACACACTTAGTGTGCGTATGGCTATTGTTATTAATTTTATTTAAATTATTCTGCTGGTGTCCAAGTAAATGTTCCATTAGATGAGTCATAAGAACCTGTAACTGTTTTTCCATTCGCATCCTTTGGTACTAATACTATATTAGTAGCACTTTCACATGATTCAACATATTTTTTATCTGTTAATTTTGTACTTAAATTTGCTGATACATATGCTTCTGCTGTAGTTTGAGTTGGAGCTGAATTACTATTATATTTTTTTTCATAGTATTCTGTATATAAAGTATTTGCTTCTAACATAACATATTCTTTTGCTTCTGATAATTTTGTTTCAGCACCTGCCCCTGAAGCTTTATTTAATAATCCATTTTCACCTGTTAACATAGCAATTGAAATACCTGCTAATATTAATAATACGATAATTGTGATTACTAATGCGATTAATGTTATACCTTTGTTATTTTTCATTTGTATTTCCCCCCTTTCATCATTGGAATTATATTTTAGCTTTATATTTATATTGCTATAAATATAACGTTAATAACTTAAATTATTTTGTTCCAGTGTTTTGAAAAAATCTTCCTCCACTTGTTGTTTCATCATTCTTACTAGAACTTGTATTATTATTTTGTTGTGTTTGGTTATTTGTACCTGTCGTATTTGATGTTCCTGTTGTAGTTGTTGTTCCTCCATTAGAAGATGCATTTGTTACTGTATTAGTTCCACTTGTTGTTTTTGTATTATCAAATGATGAAAATGGATTTGCTTTTCCTGGTTTGTAATTTTGTGTCCTTTTATAATTGTTTAAGTCTGTTGCATCCACTTCATATGTCATAATAACTTGGTTTTCATCTATACTATCTGCTGAAGTTAATTCTTTCTTAACATCTTCTGGTGTTGTATATGCTACTTGATTAGGTATTGTTTTTGACATTGGAACATATTCATATAGTAAAATTCCTAAAACAAGTATTATAGCTAAACATAACAATAATATAATTATTATTTCTTTCGCAATTGATTTTGCCATTTTCCCACTCCTTTTTATCTTGCACTATTAGTATTTGTTGTATTTTTAGTGCTATTTGTGTTTGTTTTATTTGTGGAATTTGTTGTATTTGTTGAATTTGTATTAGTTTTATTTGTTGTGTTAGTTGTATTTGTTGTATTAGTTGAATCTGTATCTTCTTGTGTAGTTGTAGGTGGTGTGATTGCTGATACATCTTTAATCGAAATATCTTTACATACAAATGTTGCTTGTAAGTCTTCACTATTTTGCATTGGTGTCATTCTAAACTCTTCTATTTTAAATCCTAATGTGCTATCATTTTCAATAGCTGATATGAAGTCTGTAATTGAAATATAACTTCCTGTTGCTGTGAATTTTAAGTTGTAAACATCTTTTGCTGAATTGCTTCCTTGTAATACATCCATTTGCATAATAGCACCTTGGCTAGTAGCATGATTTCCTAGTCTTACCCATAAAGTTTCTATTTCGTATTTTTCAAGTTGGTTTGCTGCTTGTACATCACCTTCTTGACTAATAGCTGTCATATCTTCATAATTTTTCTTTTCTTCATTTAATTTTTTGGCATTAGTTTGTACATCACTTACTGCTTGGTTATAATCTTTTTGTGCTAATTTTCCAGCTTGTTGTATTTTTTGGTCTAACTCGTTACTTCTTTGTTGAATACCTTTAATTCCAAGTATTTCTAAATTTCCTATATTGATTCCTTGAATAACAACAAATATAGAAAGTGCTGATAATAATGCTATCAAAATTAATATTAATAGTTTTTTCATGGCAAGTCTCCTTCTATTTTTACAGTAACTACGTTATCATCTTTTTGTCCTGCTGTTGATATTACATTTGTTAAAATTACGTCTGATTTTATTTTTGCTTTTAAATATCCTAATTGTTCATATTTGTTTGATTGTGCATTGATTACTACATGTGTACCTGTTGTATTTTCAATAGATGTTAATTGTACACTTTCTGGTATAATAGACATAATTTGATTTAATAAGTTTGGAATCGCATTTCTTGTTCTATTTCTATCTGTAAGTTTATCATTTGCTTCTTCCAAGTTTTTAATCATAGTTGTGTATTCATTTGTTTTTGATTTTATCTTTTCATTATCATTGTTTGCTAATGCTATCTGTTTATTAGTTCCAGCAATTGATTCTTCTGCTTCTTGTGTTTTTTGTTTCATTTGAGAATTTAATACTGAAGCAAAACCTGTATATATAATAACTAATAAAAGTAATCCTACTGCTATTCTCAATAGTCCTTTTTCAGTTTTATCCAATTTCTGATTTAAATCCCATGTAAACCATCCACCAAGATTTTTTTGTTCCTTTTTGCTTCTACCTGGATTAACTTCTACTTTTAACCAACTAGGAATTTGATCCATAAATGTTTGTTTTTTGAAGTTCATTCCAGAAATTCCTTCACCTATTCCCATTAATGCTATAGAAATTGCCGAATTTACTTCCATATAATCTTTTATGCTAATATCTCTTACTTTATCTACAAAATAAGGTCTTAATATTTCACAATTTGCTTCTTCCAAATATTCTTGGAAATATAAATCTATATTATTTACTAAAGCTGCTGTACCTGTAATATATACTTTAGCAATTTTTTCTGTATTAGAATTTATTATTTTTTTAATTTTTCCTACAATTGCATATAAAGTAGGTATAATATCTTCTAGGTAAGTTGCTTGTTCTTCTTGTAAATCTTTTCCTTCTGAAGTATATATTGTGGTATTTTTACATATTTCATATGATTTTGAGTAAGAATTTTCTTTTAAGTTTATTTTAGTTAAAATATCTGCACTTCCCTCATCAAACATATCAATATGAGCTACTTTGCTTCCAATAATTGTTGTTACTGTTGTTTTATCTTCAATGTTTACTATAAGACAATTTTCATTTTTTTCTACATTAATTAAATTCGGAATTGACATCGAAATTGGAGAAATAGTTGTTAATCTGTATCCTTCAATTTGTTGTATTCTCTTATTTAATTCTATTTTATTATCTGCAATGTGAATAATTTTAAGTTTTTCCTTGTCTAACTGATTGTCTACGACTGCGTATCTTGTTTCAAAAACATTAGGATTATATCCTTTTTCTGAACAATAAGCATCAAATTCTGTTTTTATTGCTTTTTGTAAATCGCTTTTTGTAAGTAATGCAAACATATCAAAATAGTTATACATTTCCTCTGACATATTAACACTAATTGGTGTTTTTTGACTATATGTTTCTTCTATGATTTGAGAAATTGCATCTCCTACTTTGTCATAGAATTTTACACCAAATGATTCAACTTTTATATTGTCATGATCTTTAGAAACTTTTGCATATTTAATTAAATTTTCTTGTATATATAATCCTAGACAATCAGTCATGCCTTTCTCCTTTTTTTATTTATAATTATCTTTTGTAATTTATCTCAAAAAAATACTTACATATATTTTACAAAATTCTATTTTTTTCTTCACATTTTTAATCGATTACACTTATATTTTATCGTTATTTGGTAAAAAGTCAATATATTTAATACAAATGTAATGTTAGCGTAATACTTTTGTAATATTTATTTTTTATTTTACTCTTAGTAACTTACAAATAAAAAATCCATCTGTTTTTTGATTTTGATATACTTGTAAAAATTTTCTATCAATTATAAATTTTTCAAAGTAATTTTTTATATCTTCTGCATGCTTTGGAAGTATTATTTCCTGAATTTTAAAATTTTCATTTTCTTCAACAAATTTATTTATTATATCTTGGTTTTCACTTTTAAAGATACTACATGTAGAATAAACTAATTCTCCACCTTTTTTCAAATAAGAAGAACATGTATTTAAAATTTCAGTTTGTATTTTTGTTATTTTCTTTATATCTTCTACTTTTCTTTGCCATTTTATATCTGGCTTTCTTTTTAATACACCTATTCCTAAACAAGGTACATCTAAGAGAATCTTGTCAAATTTTTCCTCATACTCTTTATTAAACTTAGTTGCATCTTGTAAATGTACTTTTATTATATTAATTCCTAGTCTGTTAGCAGCATCTTCAACTAATTTTGTTCTATGTTCGTGTATATCTAAAGCTTCAATTTTTCCTTTATTTTTCATGATTTCTGCCATATATGTAGTCTTTCCACCAGGACTACTACATGCATCTAAAACTTCTTCATTTTCCTTTGGATTTAAAATTAAAGCAGTAAGTCCTGCTGCTTCATCTTGTACTGTAAATAAACCTTGTTTAAATTCTTCCATATTTTCTATATCTTTTGCTTTATTTAAAATTATAAAATCGTCTAATTCTGATTTCTCTGTCACATCTATATTTTTTGCTTTAAGTTTTTCTATTAATCTTTCCTTAGTTGTTTTCAGCTTATTTACCCTTATAGAAATATTAGGTCTTTTATTAGAATTTCTACAAATTTCTTTAATTTGTTCATATGTTAAACCTTCTTTAATAAATTCTTCTATTATCCAAATTGGCATAGATGTTGTTTTGGAAATCATTTCTTTTTTGCCTTTTATTTCAAACAAATCTTCATAATCTTTTTTATCTATTTTTCTTAAAACAGCATTTGTAAAACCTATACTTCCTTTATTGCCATATCTTTTAGCTAAATTTACCCCTTCATTTACAGCTGCTGATTTTGGTATTTTGTCCAAAAATACAATTTGATAAATAGACATCCTCAATATATTTAAAATCCAAGGCGAAATTTTCTTAATTTTTACACTTGAATGATTTTTTATAATTTCATCTAGAGTTAATTTCCAAGTAGTTACCCCATACACTATTTCCGAAATTAGTCCAATATCCTTTTTATTCAAGTTATTTTTATTCTTATTTAACATTTCATTTAATACTATATTTGAATACGCTCCTTCTTTATCAATCTTATATAAGATTTCCAAAGCTAATTTTCTTGTTTTATCCATATTCTACTCTCCTGTTTTTTTGGTTTTATTATTTTCTTTTATTTTACTTCTTAGTACTTTTTGATTATATAATTTTTAAATAATATTTTCTACTATTTTTGTATATTTTTTCTAACTTTAGGAAAAGATATTTGTAAAAGTTTTTTGGAGGTTTGGTATGGATATAAAAAAACATTTAATAATAACTGGAAACTCAACCGTTTCATGGAAAGATGCTATTGTAAAAGCAATTAGTGAAGCATCAAAAACTATCGATTACTTATCAGAAGTTAAAATATTAGAGCAAAGAGCAAGTATTGATGGAGATAAAATTTCTGAATATTTTGTAGATTTAGATTTAAGTTTCACAGTTGACTTAAATCGTAAAAACTAATTAGGAGGTAATATAATGAATCCCTTAGAAACAAAACAAACTTATCAAGACTATGTTGATAAAAAATCCCCAAACTCACCCATTTTTAAAAATTGTTTTAATGCATTTTGGGTTGGTGGTCTTATTTGTACAATCGGACAAGTTATACTTAATATATGTAAAGAGCGTGGTTTTGATACGCAAACTTCAGGTACAATTGTTTCCATTTTATTAATAGGTATATCTGCGTTTTTAACAGGTCTTAACTTATTTAATAAAATCGGAAAATTCGCAGGAGCAGGTTCTTTAATACCTATTACCGGTTTTGCTAATTCAATTGTTTCACCTGCAATGGAATATAAATCAGAAGGATATGTAATGGGTGTAGGTGGAAAAATGTTTACTGTTGCAGGACCTGTACTTGTATTTGGTATTTCTGCATCAATTCTTGTCGGAATTGTTTTTATGATATTTAATACTCAAAGTGTAACTTTAGTATAAGAAAGGAGTTATTTTGGAAAAGCTAGGAAAACAAACTATAAAATTTAATGCCCCTCCTACAATTGTTGATTGTGCTAGTATTGTTGGACCTAAAGAAGCACAAGGACCTTTAGCAAAATACTTTGACCAGACTCTAGACGATGAATTTTGGGGTGAAAAAACTTGGGAAAAGGCTGAAAGTAAAATTATAAAAGAAACTGTAAATACAGTTATATCTAAATCTGGACTCGCAACTGATGATATTGACTGTATGTTTGCAGGTGATTTGTTAAACCAATGTATCTCTTCTAGTTTTGGTTTAAGAGAAGTAAACATACCATTTTTTGGTGTATTTGGTGCTTGTTCTACTTTTGTAGAATCAATGAGTTTAGGAGCTATTGCTATAGAAGGATTTGCAAATAATGTTTTATGTGCTACTTCTAGTCATTTCTGTAGTGCTGAGAAACAATTTAGATTTCCATTAGAATTAGGAAATCAAAGACCTCCTACAAGTCAATGGACTGTCACAGGTTCAGGAGCTGCTATTTTATCAAAAAACGGTAATGGTCCTTACATCACTCACATAACCCCTGGAAAAATTGTAGATATGGGAATAAAAGATGCAAATAATATGGGAGCAGCTATGGCGCCTGCATTTGCTGATACCTTAATCACACATTTCTTAGACACCGGTAGAAGCCCTAATTACTATGATGCAATAATAAGTGGTGACTTAGGGCATATTGGAAAAGACCTTGCAATTGATATTGCAAAATCACAAGGATATAATATCAAATCAAACTATAATGACTGTGGTGTTCTAATATTTGATAAAAACACTCAAGACACACATTCAGGTGGAAGTGGTTGCGCATGTTGTGGAACTGTATTTTCAGGATATTTATTTAAACAATTAAAAGACAAAAAGATAAAAAAAATACTTCTAATTGCAACAGGAGCATTAATGAACTCAACAAGTTCGCAACAAGGTGAAACCATTCCGGGAATTGCACATGCAATTAGTATTGAATTATAAGGGGGACAGGTCTTAATTGTTTCATTTATTTGTCGTATTTTGTCAGTTCTTACTTATTACTTTTGCATATAAAAATTTAATATTAATAAACTAAAGATATTTTTTCTCATATATCAGAAAGGATGATAATTATGAATATAAATTGGGCTAATGTTTTTAATTGGATGCCATTGTTAAAATGCTTTGTCACTGGTGGTATTCTTTGTGTAATTGGGCAAATTCTTATTGATAAAACCAAACTTACTCCTGCCAAAATTTTAGTTATATTTGTTACTGCTGGTGCCATTTTAGGTGGATTAGGCATTTATAAGTATTTAGTTGATTTTGCAGGTGCTGGTGCTACTGTTCCACTTACTGGATTTGGTTATAATTTAGCTAAAGGTGCCATAGAAGGTGTTAAGGAAAGTGGATTAGTTGGAGCTTTTACTGGTGGAGTTAAAGCTGCTAGTGGTGGTATTGCTGCTGCTGTATTTTTTGGATATTTAGCATCATTGATATCTAAACCTAAAATGAAAAAGCAATAATTAGTTTATCTAATTATTGCTTTTAATATTAAATTTCTATGCTTTTTTTGAAATTTCTGCAATTTCAGTAAATGCTTTTGGATCAGATACTGCAATTTCAGCTAACATTTTTCTATTAATTGTAACATTTGCTTTCTTTAATCCTGCAATCATTTTACTATATGTTGTTCCATTCATTCTTGCAGCTGCATTAATTCTTGCTATCCATAATTTTCTAAAATTACTTTTTTTATCTTTTCTTCCTACATATGCATAAGATAATGATTTCATAACTGCTTGATTTGCATTTCTGAATCTATAGCTTTTTGCTCCATAATAACCTTTTGCTTGTTTTAATATTTTTTTATGTCTTGCTCTAGTTGTTCTTGCTGTTTTTACTCTTGCCATTTATTTTCACTCTCCTTAATTCTAATTTAACTATTAGTTACCATATGGTAATAATTTTTTAATTGTATTTTCACAAGTTTTATCAGCATATCCATTTTGGATTTTTCCTGATTTTTTTTGTCTTTTTGTCTTATTAGCTAATAGATGTCTTCTGTTTGATTTTGTTCTTTTTACTTTTCCTGTAGCTGTTAATGAATATCTTTTCTTAGCAGCTTTATTTGTTTTTAATTTTGGCATAATTCTAAACTCCTTTCGATTTTTATTTATATTATTAGCAGTCTATTATTTATCTGCTTTTTTAGCTAAAATTGTAAACATGTTTCTTCCCTCTAATTTAGGTGGTTTTTCAACAGATGCAATATCTTCTAAATTTTCAATAAATTTATTTAATACTACTTCTCCTGCCTTTGAGTTATTTACTTCTCTTCCTCTAAATCTAACTGTTATCTTCACCTTATTCCCATCAGTTAAAAATTTTCTGGCATTTTTAGATTTGAATCCAAAATCATGTTCTTCAATATTTGGAGTAACTCTTATTTCTTTTATCTCTAAAACTTTTTGTTTTTTCTTTGCTTCTTTCTCTTTTTTAGCCTGTTCAAACTTATACTTTCCGTAGTTCATTATTTTACATACTACTGGATTTGAATTTGGTGAAACTAAAACTAAATCTAAATTTTTTTCTTCTGCTTGTTCTAAAGCTTCATTAAAAGAAATTATTCCTAATTTTTCTCCTTGTTCTCCAATTAATTGAACTTCCTTTGCTCTAATTTGCCTGTTGATTGGTAATTCCTGTTTTATAAAAAACACCTCCAATAAAAAAATTTGACTCTTGTTACAAGTCAAATCAAAATAAAACTAGTATATTTTACTAAAATTTATTTAATTTCTAACCTTTTTCCCTACTTAGATAAGGTGAGAAGTTTGACTTCTTCTTGTAACGAATATTATTATACTACATATTTTCTGTATTTGTCAAGTATTTTCAAATCAAGTTTTTTATAGTTTGTTTTATTTTTGTTTATTTTTCCTTTATTTATTGCCATTTATTAGAAAATAATATATAATGTATTTATTATTTTTGAAATAGGAGATGTTAAAATGGACAAGGTAAAAATAGGAAAAGTTTATAGACATTTTAAAGGAAACTATTATTTCGTAGAAAATATTGCTTATGATTCGGAAACTCAAGAAAGAATGGTTGTATATAAACCTTTATATCATAGAGCAGATGAGAAAAACATCTGGATAAGACCAGAAAAAATGTTTTTAGAAGAAATTCCTAATAGACCAGATAATGTTACTGGACAAAAAATCAGATTTGAATTAGTAGAAGAAATTGATAAAAATTATACAAAGTAAAATATACTTAAATGGAGGTAAATTATGATAGATATAAAATTTCTAAGAGAAAATCCTGAAATAGTAAAGGATAATATAAAGAAAAAGTTCCAAGACGAAAAACTTGTACTTGTAGATGAAATAATTGACTTGGATAAAAAAAATAGAGAAGCCAAATTAGATGGAGATAATTTAAGGGCACAAAGAAAAACCCTAAGTAATCAAATTGGTGAACTTATGAAAAGTGGAAAAAAAGATGAAGCAGAAAATGTCAAACTTGAAGTTGCAAAAATCAATAAAGAACTTGAAGAAAACGAAAAATTAGAATCTACATATTCAGAACAACTAAAATCAAAAATGATGAAAATCCCAAATATAATGCATAAATCAGTTCCAATCGGAAAAGATGATAGTCAAAATGTTGAAATTCAAAAATTTGGAGAACCAGTTGTTCCTGATTATGAGATTCCATATCATGGTGAAATCATGGAAGCTTTAGGTGGATTAGATTTAGATAGTGCACGACGTGTAGCTGGAAATGGGTTTTATTATTTATTAGGTGATGTAGCAAGACTACATTCAGCTGTCTTATCTTATGCAAGAGATTTCATGATTAATAAAGGTTTCACTTATTGCATACCTCCTTATATGATAAGATCTGATGTCGTAACAGGAGTAATGAGCTTTGAAGAAATGGATGCTATGATGTATAAAATTGAAGGCGAGGATTTATATTTAATTGGAACAAGTGAGCATTCAATGATAGGTAAATTCAAAGGCCAAATACTAAGAAAAGAAGATATGCCTTATACAATGACTTCTTATTCTCCTTGCTTTAGAAAAGAAAAAGGAGCTCATGGTATAGAAGAACGTGGAGTATATAGGATACATCAATTTGAAAAACAAGAAATGATAGTTGTTTGTGAACCAGAAGATAGCTGGGAATGGTATGATAAGATGTGGTCATATACTGTTGAATTTTTTAGAAGTATGAATATTCCAGTAAGAACGCTTGAATGTTGTAGTGGCGATTTAGCAGATTTAAAAGCAAAATCTTGTGATGTAGAAGCTTGGAGTCCAAGAAGAAAAGCTTACTTTGAAGTTGGAAGCTGTTCTAATTTGACAGATGCACAAGCAAGAAGACTAGGAATTAGAATTAAAGGTGAAAGTGGAAATTATTTTGCGCATACATTAAATAATACTGTAGTTGCTCCACCTAGAATGTTAATTTCTATTATGGAAAACAATTATAAACCAGACGGAAGTGTTTCTATTCCAGAAGTACTAAGACCTTATATGGGAGGATTAGAAAAAATACTTCCAAAAAAATAATAAATGCATTATTTTTAATAAGTCTCCTTTTGCTAGAGAGACTTATTTCTTTTTATCTTGAAAAAAAATATTATTTATGATATTATAACTATTATTAAACAAAGGAGTTAAATTTATGTTAGTTCAAAATCCAAAATTTGAAATATCAGCAGTCAAACCAAGTCAATATCCTAATAATGATTTACCCGAAATCGTTTTAGTAGGTAAATCTAATGTAGGAAAATCAAGTTTTATAAATACCATGATAAACAGAAAAAAATTAGCTAGAACAAGTAGTGAACCTGGCAAAACAAGACAGCTTAATTTTTACAACATTGATAGTAAATTTTATTTTGTTGATTTACCTGGATATGGATATAGTAAGATGTCAAAAACAGAACAAGAAAAAGTCGGAAAGTTTATTGAGGAATATCTTTTTTCAAGAGAAAAAATATCTCTAATAATATTTCTAATTGATATAAGGCATGATCCAACTAGCAATGATAAACTTATGTATAATTATATTATATCATCTGGACTTCCTTTTATTATATTGGCAAATAAAGCAGATAAAATTGCTATTACAAAAGTAGATAATACAGTTTCTAAATTACAAAAACAAATAAATCCTATTGGAGATATTTTAACTCTTCCTTTTTCTTCTGAAAGAAAAATTTATAAAGATGAAGTTTGGAAAATAATAGAACAATATATATAACTAAAAGAGGTTTTAAAAACCTCTTTTTATAATCTAGCAGCTGCATTTTTGCTTGTTTTTCTTTTCTCTTTTGTTGCTACATAATATCAAAATAATAGTTAAAACAAAAAGTAATCCCAAAATAATTGCTAAAACTATAACTGCAGATAAAGCTGCTAAGATTGTTTCACTAAGTGCTGCTCCTATTATTATACCAATAACTGCTGCAAATAATGTTAATAATATAACTGCTATAATCCATAAACAATTTTTCCTTTTTGGGCAATTATCTTTTTTATTATCATAACAATAGATTGTTTCTTGTGGCTCCATTTGAAAGTCACCTCCAATATAGTATTCTAAATAATACTATACTATATAATATGTCTAATTTTGTCTTTTGGTTAAAAAGCAATTAAAAAACTGGCAGCATTATGCCACCAGCTTTAAACTTAATAATTACCATCCATTTCATCTTGACACTCAGGATGTAACTCGAAAAAGAATTCTTTAAATTTTTTAGCTACTTTTTTGTTTTTAAATCTTACATGATAAATTTGCCAATTTTCGTTTTTCTTTTCTCCTTGATTATAATATGCTATTTTCTTTATAACTTTTCCGTTAAGTTCTCTTATAACTTGATCCAAGTCTACTAGTTGTGTATAAATCTTAAGTCTTGACCTATACTTTTTAATTTTTTCTTGTTTTTTCTTAGAAATAAAAAAACCTTTTTTAGGAATTTTTTCTTCAAGTTTGCGCTTTTCTTTTTTGTAACTTTTTATTCCCTTTTCAAATTCTTCTGGTGTAAGACCTTTTACTTTCACTAAAATTTCAACTGTTTCGTTCCGTTTTTCTAATTGCATTTTTTCCATTCTGCCTATCTCCTTTTTCTTTTTTAAGTTTATTATTTATTTACAATAATATTATACTCTATTTATTAAATAATACAACCAAAAAAAGAAAGTTTAACATATGTTAAGCTTTCTTTTCAATTTTAGTAATTATTTTCATAGCTTTTTCTCTTTTTAAAATAACAACATGTCCACAGCCTTCACACTTTAATTTAAAGTCAACTCCTATTCTTGTTATTTCCCATAATTTACTTCCACAAGGATGTACTTTTTTTGTTCTCACAATATCACCAATATTATATTCCATGTAAATACTCCTTTTTACTTCGACAAATATCTACAAACATTATGAAATGTTTTAGTACTGTCCCCTAAATCTTTCACTTATTCTTTCTTTTCCTAGAACTTGCATAATTTCATACATATCTGGTGTGTTTGTTCTACCTGTTAATGCAACTCTTAATACTGTGCTTACATCTCCTACATGTGCTTTATATTTACCAGGATTTTCTTTAAATTCTTTTACTTCTTTTGCATATCCTAATTCTCCTGATAGTTCTTTTATTTTGTTAAACCATGTTTGCTTATCATCTTTTTCATTATAGTATTTTTCCATGTACAGTTTTAAAATTTTACTTATTTCTTCTTTGTCTTTGATAACTTGATATGGATATTCATGTTCTTTTTCATAAAATGTTTCATCATACATGTAAGAAATATTTTCTTTTACGTCAGACCATTTTGCTATGTCTTTTCTAGGTTTTTTGTTTCCTCTTTCTATTCCAAATACTTTTAATGAATATTCTTTGTTTTCTAGAAGTTTTTCTAATTCTTTATCGTACTTTTTAGCCCATTTATAAGACTCTTCATATACTTTTTCAGCACTAAATCTTGATATTACAGTTTTTCCTACATCATATAACTTTATCATGTCAAATAAAGCTCCACTTACACTCATCTTATTTAGTTGAAGCTCAAATTCTCTAATGTCTTTATCTGGATTTGCTCTTCTCCAATTTTCAAATGTAGAGTTTGCTATATTTAATAAATATTCTTTTACAGCTTCTTTTGGTATACCTTCTTCTTCATAATAACTAACTGCTGCTTCTGGATCTTTTCTTTTACTTAATTTTCTCTTATTTCCATTATCATTTTTCATAATTGGTGCAATATGAGCATATTTAGGTGCTTTAAATCCTAATTCATAAAATAATTGTAAATGTAAAGGTACAGATGATAGCCATTCATCTCCTCTAATTACATGTGTTGTTCCCATTAAATGGTCATCCACTGCATGTGCGAAATGGTATGTTGGTAATCCATCTGCTTTAATTATTACAATATCTTGATCATTTTCTGGAAATTCTACATTTCCTTTTATTATATCTTTATGTTTTATCTTCCTATCTTCTCTACCAGGAGATTTAAAACGGATAATATATTTTTCTCCATTTTTTATTTTTTCTGCCATTTCTTCTACAGTATTATTTCTACATTTTGCCCATACACCATAATATCCAGGTCTTATTTTAGCATCTTCTTGTTTTTTTCTTATTTCTTCTACATCTTCTGGTGTACAAAAGCATGGATAAGCTTTTCCTTGTTCTATTAAATATTTCGCATATGCTTGGTAAATATCTTTTCTTTGAGATTGTTTATATGGTCCATAATTTCCTTTTTCTTCTGTTTCAGATACCATTCCTTCATCTGGTTGGATCTCAAATTCTTCAAATGCATTTATAATACCTTTTACTGCATTTTCAACTTCTCTTTTTTGGTCCGTATCTTCAACTCTTAAGAAAAATACACCTTCTGTTTGTTCTGCCAATTTTTTAGCAATCAAACCTTGATATAATCCTCCCACATGAACAAAACCTGTTGGGCTTGGAGCTATTCTTGTTACAATTGCTCCTTCTTTCAAGTTTCTTCTTGGGTATTTTTCTTCATAATATGATATTTCCTTTGCATCTGGAAATATTAAGTTTGCTAAATCTTTGTAATCCATAATAAACTCCTATCTTTCCTTTTCTACTTTTTTATTTGATTTCTTAAAATTCTCTAATGATCTACTCTTATTCATTTCCGCTATTAATTTTATTATTTCTTCATTTGTTATATCTGGATATTTTTTCTTTATTATTTTCTTTATTTCGTGTACCGGTTTTCTCTTATTTTTCTCTATTATTTGTATTTTTGGTTCAGAATAAATGACTTCATCAACTTTATATTTATCTTTAAATTTATTCTTCATTTTATACCTCCATAATAATTGGTATTATCATAGTGATAAATTTCGATATACCTATACAATGGTCTAATTATCTATATTTACAGTGTTACCAGTGTTTTTGATGCTTCTACAAAAACTTACTAAAACTTACTAAAACTGGTTCGGTGGGTAACAAAAGGGTAACAAATCATTTTATTTTTGATAAAATTCTTTTATTATTTCTTTCGTTTCCTGTATATTATATCCTAAACCTTCGCATTTTTCAACTATTGTTCTAATTATTTTTTCATTTTTGCCATATTTTTCACTTAATTCCCTAGTTACTTTATTTTCTACTACATCTTCCATCACATATCCTCCTACATTTATTTAGAACGTTCATAACCGAAAGATATATTTAATCTTGTTGCATTTGGGCAACCTTTTATGAAAGTGGTATTTTCTTTTACGAAAATAAAAAAGACACCTTTTATTGTGTCATTTTATTATTTTATATAAATCTGATATTTCTACTTTTAATGCTTTTGATATCATTATCATTGTTGTTAGTTTAGGGTCTCTTTCCTGTCTTTCTATCTTACTTAGATGCCCTTTACTTATTCCAGATAATTTAGCTAATGCTTCTAATGTCATATTCTGTTCTAGTCTTATTTTTTTAATTAAAATTTCTATTTTCATAAAATCACCCATCTTTAGTATGCTCATTTTCATGTATATCATGTATCTTGTTGCATTTGGGCAACTTTATTAATTTTATATTATTTCCACTATAGTAAACAAAAGAAGTCATTAGACTTCTTTTGCTAATTTTATTATTCTTTTAAAACTTCTTGTTCTTAATATTCCCTTTAAAC
>CAUBRZ010000018.1 GCA_958438515.1 uncultured Clostridium sp.
AATTACTTTCATTTTATTTTCTCCCTTCTAGTAGTTCTTCTAACTCTAATATTCTTTCATTAATTGCTTTTATTCTGTCTATATCTTTTACTTTATTACAAGTTTTTAGCATGTTTTTATATTCTTCTATCTTGTCTTTTACTTTTTGAACTGGAATAACATTTTCTTTCAATAATAAATCTTGATAAAGCTTTACATATTCATTTTTCATTTTCTTTTCACTTTTATATGTTTCTTTTAACTCTTCATTCTCTTTTAATACTCTTTTATAATCTGATAAAATATGTTCTAGTGCATTTATAAAAAATGTATATATTTCTTTATCTGTTTTTTCATCAAACAATTCTCTATCCGATTTCATTGTATTTATTAATTTCTCTAATATTTTTCTATCTTCTTCTCTACTATTTTCTTTCACTTAATCAGCTCCCTAATTCTCTTATTTAATATCTTGCTTTCTCTTATCATGTCTTGTTCTATTTCACTTTCTATATATTTTTTAGTGTCCCAGTTATCTTCTTCTACTAATTGCATTTTTTCTAAATTATCTAATATATCAATTAACCATTCTTCTGTTACCATTCTATCTTTTAGCTTTAATGCATACACTTGTCTTTGAATATTCCATAACATATATCTTTTTCCTATTACTTTTAATGCTTCATCATTTTCTTTCACTTAAAACACCTCCAAACTCTTTTTCAAGTTTTCGTTTTTCCGTATAATGTACTTTAGTTCTTGTTATTTGATGAATTATGTCGCATATAGTTCCTTTGCTATATGGAAAGGACCATCTATTCTGTCCAAAGTATTCCATTCCTCTTGCAGACTTTTCTTCTAATTTGGCTATTTGTTCTTTATCTAGCTTACAATAAATTATATATTCTAATTCTCTATACATTTTTTCTACAACAGATTCGTATTCATCTAACCAATTCCAATTTATTTCTTCTATAAATTTTGGTTTTGCATATCTTATTACTTCTTTTCCACAAAATGGGCAATATTTTATATTTTCTTCAAAATGAAATGGTTGAAATATATCTTCTTCAAAGTATATTTCTTTTTTACAATTTGAGCATTCATGATATTTATATACTTCGCCTTCATACATCGGTGTTAATATAACTTCATCTGCTGTTTTTTCTTTCATTATATATTGCTCCTCTCAACTAAATATTCACATGTTACCATTCCATTTAATATTAATTCGCACATAAAATCTTGTGCTGTTCTTATATCACTATATCTACAATTAGCATTTTTGTGTATTCGTGGGTCTGTATCTTCCCATTTATCAATATCTATCATTACAGGACTTAAAAATATGTATTGTATTCCTCTTGAAAAGCATAGATAATAACAACTATCATAAGGCTTTTTACATTTTTTAAATCCAATTTTTTCAAATTCTTTCATATCTACTATTGGTACTAGCATATCTTATTTACTCCTCTCCTCAACATTAAAAGTTTTTAAATGTCCCGTATTATCAATTAAATTTTCAAATTCTTTATCTGTTAAACCAAATATTTCAATATATAAATAATCGTAACAATAATCAACTATTATGCCATCTTCATCATATACTGTTCCCATATTGTCACCTAGCAAGTTTCTTGTATTAAATGCCTGTTCGTTAGGATAATTTTCTTGTAAAAATTTTTTTAATTTATCTATTTTATTCATATCTTATTTACTCCTCTCCATCTTTGTTTCCATTATCTTTCCTAATTCTTTGTATTTAGGTTTTAATATTTTAATTTTATATAATAATTCTTTAAACCAATTTTCTCTTTTTCTAAAATATAGTAGTTTAGATTGTTTAGATTCTTCACCCATAATTACTCACTCCTTTACTAAATAATATTGGCTTCTATAATCTCGTATTTATTGCTTTTAAGTTCATCATTATAGTTTCTCATAGTAGCCCATTTACTCGTTTCAAGCCCTCTGTTTTGAATAACTTTTCTGTAGCATTTTCTTTTTGACATTTTTATAATTTCAAGTTTCTTATGATAAATATAAGCAATGCAATACATCTTGTATAATTTATCTTTTGGAGTTTTAAAATTTATATCAACTCCCCATTCTTTTAGAGCTTGTACAAATTCTTCATCACTCATTCTATTACTCCTTTACTACTAAATCTATCTCTTTCCACATTTCAAATAAATATTGTTTAGCTTTTTGCAAATGTTCGTTTATTTCCTTCAAGTCTTTTTTCGTAATATTGTATATTACAACGTGCCATAATTCTCTTCCGTGTCTTTGTAAAGAATGATGTAATTTTAAAGTATAACTATCTAATTTATTGCCTAAATCATCTTCCTCTTGTTCTAAATCAAATCTAAATAATAAATTACAATCAAAATCATAGTCTAAACCACATTTCTCTTTAAATTCTTCCCACGAATCACATTCCATAGTTCTTTCAGTTTCCCAACATTCACAATAATAACTATGATTTGTTTCTTCTAGTTTTAACATATCTATTCTCCTCCTATTTTTTCAAATTTGTTCTTGGCTTTATTTGTTAAAGTATAAACATTGCAAAATAAATATGGAATAGCTTCACAATATAAACCATTATCATATTCCTCAAAAGCAGTTGGAACCTTCTCTAATTTTAAATATCCTTCTTCTGCTAATTGTTTATAGGCTTTTCTTATCTGATATGTAGATGTTTCCATTCTATGTGCTAAAAACTGAACTGAAATTCCGTCTACCCAACACCCTGCTTTCCAGAATTTAGTTTGTAAATCATAAAACATTTCAAGAACCTCTTCTTTAGATACTTTTTATATTTGTTCATCTTCTCCTCCTAATCAAACCAGCCAAATATTGTTGGTGTCCTTTGTCCTGCTACAGCTATTGCCCACTCATTATTCCACTCTAAATCAATTATATATTTACAAATATGTGCCAACTTATTTTTGCTTTTTGTTTTAAATGTTATAAATAATATCTTGTTTTTAGCTTTATATTTCTTAATATATTTTTCTATTTCTTTTAATGTAGTATCTCCATCTATAGATTGCTCCATATTGATTAAAAATTCATTAAGTTCTTCATAATGTTTTTTATTAAGACTATGTACTAATTCATAAAGATGATTAAAGTATTCGTAAAATTCTTTTTCAGTTTCCATCTTCTCCTCCTACTTCATTTCCCCAACAGTCCCAACCGTCTGTTTCTTGTCTTGCAAATAATTCTATTTTTGGAACTTGTCCAACTAATTGTGTTATTCTTTCTCTTGCCTCATCAGGTTTTCTGCTATGTTCTCTTCTTTCTGATATTATGCAACTACTTATCTTGTTACTTTGTATTATATTTCCTGGTTTTCCTTTTACGCCAAGTAAACATACTTCACAATTACTTTTAGTATAAAATCCTATACCAAAGCATGGCTTTTTATTTTTTTTATTTGTTTTTATCCAACTAAAGCCTAATGTCTTATATTTGAATCCCCATTTATCAATAATTTGTAAACATTCTTTTAAATTTGGAAAAGTAGCCCATATAAATAATAAGCAATCATCTGCAGCAAGATTTTGTATATTACTTGCTAAATTTTCAATTTCTTTTATACTCATAGTTTTATAATGTCTTGATACTCCTCCTCCCATTTTATGCCAAGTATGTACATCTCCATAACTCCAAGGTGGATCTGCATATATTATGTTGTACTTTTTATCTGTATTATATATATCTACTTTCATCTCTTATGTTCCTTTCATTTAATTTCTTCTATTTCTAGAATAACTTTACTTGATTTTCCATATTCAAAATCATCTCTAAAACCTTTTACAAAGTTTCTATTATCATCTTTTAATCTTATCTTTTGAGTTACCTATATATAAAGCTTGTCCTTTTATTATAGCTATCATTAATTTACACTTCTCTGTATTGTTAGATGCTTTTATGTCATTAGCATTTATTATTTTTTTCATACACTATCTCCTTATTAAATTTTTAAACTCACTTACTTTTTTATCAAACTTAACAACTACTTTTGTTAATCCCCCTGCTCTCTGTTTTTGTAAATCTATTACTACGTTTTCTACTAGATTGTTTTCTTCATTATCATTTTCTTTATATATAAAAATCACATTATCTGCATCTTGCTCAATGGCTCCACTTTCTCTTAAATCTGCTAAAGTAGGTTCTGTTCTAGCTGCATTTCTATTTAATTGGCATAATCCAATTATTGGTATTTTTAATTCTAAACTTAGTAACTTTAATGTTCTTGATATATCTGCTACTTCTTGTTCTCTACTATTAAACTTATTCTTGCTTTTTACTAATTGTATATAATCTATTATTAATAGCTTTAACTCATTTTTATTTTTCAACCTTCTTGCATAAATTTCTATTTCTTGTATATTTCTAATTCTAGTATTTATAAATATCGGAAGATCTGAAATTTCCCCTTCTGCAATAGCTATTCTTTCTTGTTCTTTTTTATCTATATTTCCAGTTCTTAATTTATTGCTATCTATGTTTGCTACCTTTGATATTAATTTTTGTATTATTTGTGTTTCTGACATCTCCAAACTTATTATTCCTACTGTCAATCCTTTACTAGCGATTTTATGAGCTATTTGTAATGCGAACGTTGTCTTACCTACACCCGGTCTAGCTCCTACTATTGTTAATTCTTCCTCATGTAATCCATTTGTTACTTTATCTAAGTCAAATATTCCTGTAAAATATTTATAATCATATTTTGTTCCTTTGATTCGTTTTTTTTCTATGATATCAGCTGTTTCTATTACCATGTCTAAAAATTTTTTTTCTTGTACCCCTTCTTTATTTATTTCATTAAGTTCCTTTACCAATTTTTCTATATAAATTTCAGTTTCAGTTTCGCTTTCAATATTTTCTTTTATCTCATTACTTAATTCTATTAATTTTCTTTTTTTAGTTAATCTTTTTAATTCTTTATATGAATATTGTATCGAACTTCCAAATTTACATTCTGCTAGCATAGTTATATATTTTAAAACGTTTACTTCATTTCCTTTTATATTGTTTTTTATGCTTATAATATTTATTTCTTCATTACTGCTTTTAAGTTTTAATATTGCATTAATTATCTGCTTATGTATTGGTAAAAAGAAATCTTCTTCACTTACTTCTATCGCTTCATTTTCAAAAATTAGATAATAAAGAACTATTTTTTCTATATCTTCATCATACATTTTTTATCCTTTCCCTAGTATTTTCTTTTTATATTCTTCTTCATCTGTAAAATTAACTTCTTCATACTCAATATTTTCCTTTGTTTTTTTCTTATTGTTTGAAATATTATTAGATTTAAATTCTTTTTGTTTGATATAAAACTGTTTGACTGTTTTTATATTGTTGTTATAACAGTCATTTAATATTGATACAACGTAATGCCAGTTTCTTTTATTTCTACTTACAGCTTCTTTCATACAAGCTATTATTAAATCTGCTTGCAATCCATCTTCTAAATATTTTTCCATATCTTCTGACACATATGGTGTTATTAATGTTATGTTGTTTTCATAAAAATCAATTACTTTTCTAAAGTCCTCTTCTTCTTTTTCTTTATTATTAATACTTGTATTATTCTCTTTAATTTTTTGTGAATACCCCCTTATTTTTTTGTTAATACCCCCGTTAACATTTGTTAACACCTCATTTAAACAAATTACTCTTTTTTCTAACTCTTTTGAGTTGACTTTTCGTATATATTTTACCGATATATATTTATATTCTTCTAAGTCACTTATCCACTTGCTTATTGCTGGTGGTGTAACTTTATATACTTTTGCAAAATATGAATTACTAGCCCAACATTCTCCATCTCTATTAGATAATGCAGATATTTCTCCATATAATAATTTTTCATTAGCTCTTAATCTATCATCGTATCTTACTTTTGCAGGTATTACTGCATAGTAATTTGGATTTTCCATAATTCTTACCTCTTTCGTTTAAATATAATTTTTTCCAAACTCTTCTATAAATTTATCTTTTGTATTTCTTTTTTTAAACTCTTCTTTTGCTTTTTGTTGTATTTTCTTCCTTAACTTTTCATTTACATCCCATTCATTATGACATTCTCTACATACGGGTATTACTAATCCCCATATCATACTTTTTTGTCTATTAGATCCTCCAAATATCTCATGCAAATCATCTTTTTTTCTTTTGTTGCAAATATAACAAACTCTTAAATTACTTGTTAATATGCTATATCTTTTTGTTTCTAGTTGTTTCAATTTAGTAGATTTTCTTTTAATCTCTTTATTCTTTTTAAATTCTTTATGCTTACAATATCCACATTCCTTGAAATTAATTTTCTTTTTCTTTTGTTTGCAATATATGTACTTTTCATAATCTTTAGTTCTAATTTTCAAGTATATACAATTCATAAAATCACCTATTTTTTATTGCCTCTTTCCCTTTCTTGACTTATATTTATTAACTTGTTATAATTAATAATAGAAATCATATGTTTATTTATGCTTTTGTGGCTATACATTTTCAATTGGTGTTGGTATGTATAGCATTTTTAATTCTAAATTTATTCTTTCTAAAAAACTTCTCGCATTTTCTTCTTGTATTTTCGTTGCAGAACTATATAATAACTCTTTTGCATAATCTTCCATATTAAATAACTGCATTATTTTATTTAATTGTTGCTGTTTGTTGTCTTCTTGTTTTATTTTTTTTATCTTATCTTGAATTTTATTCATTCTTTTTTAGCCCCTTTCTTGTAAAATTTTGTTTACTTTTATCTCTTTTTGTGATATATATTTTTTGTACATAAACCCTAGTGGGTAAATAAAATATGGAAGGACTGATGTATCTTGACAAAAATATTGAGTTTACCCTGTTTCTTTGAGATTATTTTATATGGTGGTAGAACTATATAATTTAAAATTCTAGTGACTATGGGGTAATTAAACATTTTAATCATCAGAACCATAACTGATTAAGTACTAGAGCTTTCATAGAAGTTATATGTGTCAGATGTAACATTAGTTGAATATGAACTGGGAGAATTTTTGCTAACGACTTCTATGTCGGTAAAACTAGAGGACTACTGATACCTAAAATCAGGGGCAAGCCGACGGGCTTAAAACGGGTGCGACCTCCATGTCTTAAAACTGGTTCTAACGGTTTGAACTAATACTAATTGCAAGAGTCAAAGATATACAAATTATGGGGATTTACTAATCAAACTGACACTTTGGTTAGTATTTTCTATTTATATAAACTCTCAACTGTTGTATCTAATATTTTTGCTAATTGTAATGCTTGCTTTACATTTGGTGTCCTTATTTCATTTTCCCATTGAGAAATAGTATTTTGTTTTACTTTAATAGTTTTTGCTATATCATCTTGAGATATTTTTTTCTTTTTCCTAAATTCTTTAATTCTATTCATTTTGTTTTTTCTCCTAATAAGTCATTCCTTGTAAGAACATCCAGTAACAAAATGCTACTCCTGCTAACCACATTGATGTGTATGCTACTGCTCGTCCTATTCTCATGTAAACTTTGTTTTTGTCTATTCTGAAATTCTTCCAACTTCTCTTCATTTGTTTCCACCTTCTTTCTTAAACAGTTTTTAACCATTTTTCAAATTTACTTTTTATTATTAAGTAATTCCATTGTCCTGTTTTTCCTTGATATGCTATTCCAAACGGAAATTTATCTTGTCTTAATGCTGCTCTAACTCCTTCAACACCCATTTTTAATTTTGGTGCAATATCGGCAGGAGTTAATCTTTCTACTTCTTCATTTTCTTCTTCCATATTCTCACCTTCTTTCTTTTTAGTATCGGGTTGTGGTTATTTTTGTTCAAATAAGTACTCTATAGTTTTATCTTGAAAATAGTTTTTCTTTAATAAAAACATCTCTCTTTTATTCCATTCAGTCTTTCCTGAAAATTTATTTCTAAGAGTTTCATAAGATAAATCCAATTCAGCATCTTTAGAAAAATCCATTATCGTTAAACCTTTTCTTGCCATCTCTGCTTTTAAATTTTCAAACATTTCATCGCCTCCTTTTACGATATTTCGTAATTTCTGATATAATAATATACGAAGTTTCGTAGATTGTCAATAGTTTTTTTACATTTTTTCGTAATTTTTTATTTACAATGCATAAAAAATTTGTTATAATGCTAATTGAAAGGATTTGAAAAAAATGGATTTAATAGAAAAATTACAATTTTTAATGAAAAAGAATAATATAAAAAACATTTCTCAATTATCAAGAGAAACTAATATTCCATACACTACATTAAAAAGCATATTTGATGGAGATGTTAACGATATTAGACTAAGCACTTCAAGAAAATTATCTGACTTCTTTAAAATAACATTAGATGAGTTACTTGATGATGATATCTCTTTAAACGAAAACTTTAGATTTGCTTCCTATAATGGAATCAATACAGACGAACTTGATGAAAATGATATAGAAGAAATAAATAGATTTGTCGAATTTATAAAAAATAAAAAGAAAAATGAAAAGAAATAATGGAGGCTACTATGAGTAAAAATAATAAAATAAAAGAAAAGAAAATTATTATTATATTATCAATTTTGACTACATTATTATTTATGTTTGGAATTGTTCTTTTGATAAATATAAATAAAAATCAATCACAAATTCGTGAATTACAATCTCAAACTACTGATTTGAGTTCTATTATTTCATCTTTAAATAATTCAAATAATGATTTATCTTCTAAAATTGAAAACAATAAATCAAAAATTGATGAATTAGAAAATAACAATAATCAGTTACAGATTACTAAAGAAGAAATAGAAAAAGAAAAAGATGCATTAAAAAATAAAAATGCCAATCTTGAAACAGATATTAAACAATTAAAAAGAAATTATTCTTCTTTAAATTCAAAAATATCTTCTACACAAAATGCAGTATCAGACAATAAATCAGTCGAACAAGCTTACGAAGTTGGCCCATGGAGTAGTACAGTAACATATCCTGAATATTCACAAACTACTAATAAACGAGAAGAAGTTACTACTATAACAGAATATAGCTTCAAAGATAATGGTGATTTTTATATTAATGGAGAAAAAGTCGGAACTTATAAAAATGGTTCAATCTTTTTTAAGGACCCAAATGATTCAAATTATAGAACTGCATCGTACAAAATATATAATAATACCTTGTATGTTAATCTGTATAAAACTAGTAGAAGCATTTGTGTAAGTACATCTTTTTATGAATGTACAAAAAAATAAAATTTGAAAAAGAGGATTTAGATGAACACTTTAGATATGTATAAAATTGCCGAGAATGAAAAAATAGACATTTTTGATTACAAGTGGACAAATACCAAAGCCAGAATATTTGAAATCGATAATAACTATTATATCGCTTTAAATAATAAACAAATAAATAATAGTATTGAAGAAAAAGAAATTTTAGCTGAAGAACTTGGACATTACTATACAAACGCTTTATATTATCTTAATTCTGACAATATACAAAAGAAAAAATGCGAATATAGAGCAATGAAATGGGCTTACTCTGTTTTAGTTCCTTTTCAAAAATTAAAAGAAAAACTCATACAAGGTTTTAACTTATATGAGTTAGCAGACTACTTTAATGTAGACTGTAAATATATGATTGAATGTATTAACTTTTATGTTGAAAAATACGGTATATTAGTTTAAAATGGGAGAATTTAGAAATGAATAATAAGAAAATAAACAAAATAGAACCAACTTCTAGTAAAGTTATAACAAATAATATGATTAAAATTTTTATATTAATACTTATCTTTTTTGTTATTTGCTGTATTCTTATTGTAATTAATAACACTAATAAAAAAAATATATTAAGCCAACAAGAGTCGTCTTCCACTTACTTAGATACAAAACAACTGTTAGAAGAAAAAGGCTTTGTATTTGAAAGCCAAACTATTGACAACAACAATTTTACATATTTTTCTAACAATATTATTACTATATCTGCATTTATTGAAACCGATACTTATAAATTTCTTTTGGAATATTTAGACAAAAATGTTGGAAACAAAACATGTGGAATAACCGATACTTCTATAAATACTACTGAAGAACGAAAAGAGCAATTCAATTCATATATTAATTGGAAAAAAGAAGTTGGATTAAATGATGAACAAATAAAAGAAGTATTACTGGAATATTATCTAGAAAATAATAATAAACAGTAATAAAGTTTAATTGTTTAATATAAAAAAGGAATAGATGTAATCAAATCACCACAACCCGATACATTTATTCCCTACAAGTCACTATGAAAAGTGAATGTATTAATATTATATAAAAAATACCTTCTCTTTTCAATAGTTTATTAAAAATAAATTAAAGAATTTGGAGGTATTTTATTATGAAAATTATGAAAAAAAGAGCAAATGGCAAAGGCTCTGCTATTTACTTAGGAAAAAATAGGAATAAACCTTGGGGTGCAAGAATTACTATCGGAAAAGATATAAATGGAAATGCAATAAGATTTTTTATAGATTCTTTTGAAACAGAATTAGATGCTTTAGTTTGTCTTGAAAACTATCATAGAAATCCTGTTCCACTATATATTAAGCAAAAAATATATGATAAAATTGTTACTTTTCCAAAAAATCCATATCCTCTAGTACCAGTTTTAGATCCTAAAAAATCAACAATAGAAAAAGTTAAAAAAGAAAATTATACATTTAAACAATTATTTGAAAAATTTAAGGAAACTAAAATGCTTACAAAAGAAGAGGAAAAATTAGAAAAAAAACATCATATTAGACCTAAAAATAAACCTTTTAGTCGCAATTATTGTAGAGGAATGACTACTGCTTTTCATAATTCAAAAGGGCTATATGATAAAGTTTATAAAGAATTGAGAGCATCTGATTTTAATAAATTCTTGAAAGAAAGTAAAAAAGGTGCTTCTGCACAAAAGCAAATGGTTAATTTATATCTAAATCTTGATAAATTTGCTCTTGAAGAGGATTTTATTGAAAAAGGCTACGCAAAATTTATTACTGCTACTACAAATGATAGAAAAGAAATTAAAAAGGCTCAAAATAAAGTTACAGAAAAAGAAAAAGTATTTACCTATGAACAAATTGCTTATTTGTGGAATTTTGTTCCCAAAAGTGATGGCTTACAAAAAGAAAGAAAACAAAACAGAGAACTCTTTATTAGAGACTTTTGGCTGATGTTATTATATTGTGGTTGTAGAGCTGATGAATTGCTTTCAGTTTATAGTGCAAATGTATTTTTAGATGAAAATTATTTTATAGGTGGACTAAAAACAGAGGCTGGAATAAATAGAACAATACCAATTCATCCTGCAATAAAGCCATTATTTGAAAAATACTATAATCCTGACAATGAATTTTTATTTATGCAACCAAATGGAAATAAAATTGACTATGATTATTATCTATACCATTACAAATATAATTTTAAAGATTTACATACTTTTGTTTCTGAACATACTGCTCACGATTGTAGACATACTCTAAGAACTGAATTAGAAAAATTAAATATAAAACAGGTAATCATAAATTCCATTATCGGACATAGTAATGAAAATGTTGGCCAAGATGTTTATACTCATATTCCTCTCGAAGAAAAACAAGCAGCAATAAATATGATTGAATATAAAAAGCAAAAAAAGTTATATATTTTAGCTTCAAATCAATAAAAAACCTATTGCAACTTATTAAGTGGGCAACAAAAAGGTAACAAAAAAGTAATACCAAGTTTTAAATAGCTTGGTATTACTGCATTACATTATACTTCCATAATAATTGGTATGATCATTGGGTTTCTCTTTGTTTTTGTAAAAATATAATCTCTTAAATTTTCTCTTGTTGTAGATTTAATTGTCGCCCAATCTTTAATTCCTCTTTCTTCACATTTCTTTATTTCATGTCTTACAACTGATTTTACATCATCCATTAAATTTTCTGACTCTCTTACATAAACAAATCCTCTTGAAATTATATCAGGCCCTGCTACAACTTCTCCTGTTTGTGAATTCATTGTTAATACTATTACAATTAATCCATCTTGTGATAAATGTTGCCTATCTCTTAATACTATATTTCCAACATCACCAACACCAAGTCCGTCTACTAAAACTCTTCCACTTGTAACTGTTGATGTGAATTCTGCTCCATCTTCATTTATTTCTAGAACTCTTCCATTTGTTAACATTAATATATTATCTTTATCTATTCCCATACTTTGAGCAGTTTCACTATGAGCTATTAATTGTCTATATTCACCATGTACTGGTATAAAATATTGTGGTTTTGCTAAAGCTAAAATTAATTTTTGTTCTTCTTGACAAGCATGTCCTGAAACATGTATGTCATATAATGAACTATATACAACCTCTGCACCAATTTGCATTAAATCATCAATTACTTTTGAAACAAACTTTTCATTTCCTGGTATTGGTGTTGCAGAAATTATAACTAAATCATTTGGTGTTATTTTAACTTTTCTATGTTCTCCTGCTGCCATTCTTGTTAATGCAGACATTGGTTCTCCTTGACTTCCTGTTGTTATTATAACTAATTGTTCATCTGTATATTGGTTTATCATATCTATATCAATAAATAAATTTTCTGGACATTCAATATAACCTAATTCTCTTGCAGTTTCTATCATATTTATCATACTTCTACCACATACAGCAATTTTCCTGTTATATTTTACTGCTGAATTTACAATCTGTTGTACTCTATGAACATTTGAAGCAAAAGTTGCTACAACTATTCTTTTAGTACAATGTAAGAATAACTTATCAAAAACTTCTCCAACTGAACTTTCTGACATTGTAAATCCTTTTCTTTCACTATTTGTGCTATCTGACATCAATGCCAATATTCCTTTATTACCTAATTCAGCAATTCTTCCGAAATCCATCAATTTTCCATCTATTGGTGTATAATCAACTTTAAAATCTCCTGTGTGTAATATTGTTCCTGCTGGTGTAGTAATTGCAAGCATTACTGAATCTGGTATACTGTGTGAACTTCTAATAAATTCTACCTTAAAATTTTTTCCTAATTTAATAGTTTGACCTTGCATTACTTCTATTAATTTTGTACTTCTTAATAATTTATGTTCTTCTAATTTATTTCTAATTAATCCTGCAGCTAATCTTGGAGCATAAATCGGTATATTTATTTTCTTTAATAAATATGGAACTGCGCCAATGTGATCCTCATGACCATGAGTAATTAATAATCCTTTTATTTTATCTACATTTTTCTCTAAATATGTTATATCAGGTATTACTAAATCAATTCCTAACATATCATCTTCTGGGAAAGATAACCCACAGTCTACTACTATTATTTCATTTTCATATTCAAAAACTGTTATATTTTTTCCTATTTCATGTAATCCACCTAATGGAATTATTTTTAGCTTAGATTTTTTAAATACATTATTTTGTCTTGTTGTTTTTGCTTCTTCTTGTTTTTTTGTTGTTCTTCTTTTGTATGGTCTTTTTTCTGTTTTTTCTTCTTTAATATTATCTATATCTTTTTTATTTTGATTGTTTGCCCTTTTAGAAGCAACCTTTGTATTTTTTCTTATATCTTTTTGTGGTTTTTTATCTGATTTTCCTTTTAAACTTTCTTTTAGATTTTCCTTTTCATTTATATTAGAAACTCCTTTTTCTCTTCCTCTACCTTTCTTATTTTTATTATTTTCTTCTGTCATATTTTCTCCCTTCTTTTTATTTTTAAATTCATATGTACAAAATTAATAGAGTTTATCATATGTGGCTTTTTATAATCTCTTAACCTACATATTACGCTCTATTGATATCTTAATAAATTCCGATCAATTTTATTCACACTTAAATTGTATTATACTATATTTTTCCTTTAAAGTCAAATAAAAAAGAAGTCCTAAGCTTATAAATTAAGCCCAAAGACTCCTCTTTCATTATTGATTAGTTTCTCCTCTTCCTTCTGGAAGTGCATCAGAATAATCTAATACTATTCTAATTCTTGTAACTGCTTTTATAGCTTTTACAAATTTACTACTTTTAAATCTTTGCCATAAACTTGGCTTAGCTTCGAATGTAGTTTCTTGTGTATATTGTTCTTCTTGTTTTTGAACTATTTGCTCAGCTGGCTCTTCTGATATTTGCTCAACTGTTTCTTCTATTGGTGTTGGTATTGATTTTAAAGCATCTGCTATTTCAATTCCTATATAACTTAAAGCTTTTGATCTATCTTCTATTCTTTCCATATCTATTTCAATATGTAAGTTAGACTCTAAATTATTTACTCTAGCATTTAGTAATTTCATAGCATCCTGATAATCTTGTGATGTTTCATCTTTTGATTTTCCAATTATATTCAATGTTTCTATCATATCTTCTGGAAGAACATTTTCTGCTTTTTTAACTTGATCTTTCCAATCTTTTTCTTTACTTGTTACTACTTCTATTAATTCTTTTAATTGTCCTGCTAAAGCTATATTTTGTTCTCTTTGTCTAATTAGTTCCTCTATCTTTTTTGTATTTTCCTCAAATTGATTAGTAGCAAATTCTACTAATCCATAAGCTGCTTTATATACACTTGCAGGAAAATTTTTCTTTTTTGGATATTCAATTAAATACATTTTTATAGACTCTACTAAATCTTTAAAATATGTATCATCTTCTAATTGAACTATTTGTTTTTTACTTTTTGGATTAATTAATTTTTGAACTTTATCTATATTTGATAATATTTTTTCTTCTGTGATAACCATTCTCACATTTACTATGCCAGATTTAGACATTGTAAATTACCTCCTTTATCTTACGCGTGTTTGCTTTTTAATGTTCTTCTATAATTATACATTAACTTACAAAAAACTACAAGATTATATTTATTTTTTTATATTAAATTTTTATTACAAAAATATTACAAAAATATTACAATAGACATTTTATTAGGAAGAAGCCTTTTAGCCTCTTCCTATAATCTATTTATTTACAGTTTTCATTTCTTCAAATCTCTTAATTTTTTGTGTTGTAGTCTTTATTAACTCTTTGTTAGTTATTGTAATTTCTTTAATATACTTATATGCTGGCATAGTTTTATTTACTTTTTTAACTTCTTGCCATAAAATGTCCTTTAGTTTTTCTTCATCTGTTGTTCCATATATTTTTCCTACTAATTCTTTATCATATACCATTTTTGCACATATTTTATAATCCCCATCATTTTCCGGTTTGCCATATACAAAACTTTCTTTTATTCCTTTTATATCATTTACTAGTATTTCTAATTCTTCTGGGTAAATATTTTTACCATTTTTTAATACTATTACATATTTTTTTCTTCCAGATATAAAAATATATCCATCTTTATCTATTTTAGCTAAATCTCCTGTATGTAGCCATCCTTCTTCATCTAAAGTTTCTTTTGTTGCTTCATCATTATTATAATACCCAATCATTATAGATGGTCCTTTAACTAGTAATTCTCCGATACCTTCTTCATTTTGCTCATGTATTTTGACATCTAAACTAGGAAATGCTTTACCAATAGAACCTAATCTTTGGTATTTATCATCTTCTGCTGCAATTACTGGAGAACTTTCTGTTAAACCATATCCTTGTAACATTGTTATTCCTAATTCGTTAAACCCTTTTTCTGCTTCTGGTGCTAGTGCTGCTCCACCTGCCACAAATAGCCTTGCTTTTCCTCCTAAATTATCAAGTACCTCTTTAAATAATTTCCTTCTAATATCAATTCCAAATTTTAATAGAAAGTTACTAATCTTTATACCTTTTTGTATCTTTTCTAATTTTCCTTTTTTCTCAATTTCCTTCATTATTCTTTTATACATTGCTTCATACAATATAGGTACTGATATCATTGCAGTTATCTGATATTGTTTTGCATTTTCAGAAATATGCCTAATTCCTTCACAAAATGCAATTGAACAACCTTTTGATATTGGATATAAAAAACCTACTGTACATTCAAAAGTATGGTGTAATGGCAAAAAAGATAACATTCTATCTTTTTTAGTCAATTCTATAACAGATGCAATATCCATTAAATTTGAACAAATATTTTTATGTGACAAAGCTACTGCTTTTGACATTGCTGTAGTCCCAGAAGTAAATAGCATTATTCCCATAGCCTCATTATCTATTTTGCAATCAACAAATTCTCTGTTTCCACTTTCTAATAGTTCTTTTCCCTTTTTCATTAACTCTTTTTGAGAATAAATATCATCTTGATTTTTTTCTAAATCCATTGATATAAAATATTTAATATTTGTATTATTTTGCTCTTTAAGCTTATTCATTACTGTATCATATTTATTAGAATAAAAAATTCCTTCTACCTCTGAGCGAATAATCAAACTCTCAATTTCATTATCAGGAAGCGCTTTATCTAATGGCACAATAACTCCGACACCTGTTGCAACTGCTAAATAATCTACTCCCCATTCATATCTATTATCAGAAATAACTGCTACTCTTTTGCCTTTTAGACCTAAATTTATTAGAGCTGTTCCTAAATAATTAATATCATCTCTAAACTCTTTATGAGTAATTTGTTTGAATTTTCCCTCTTCTTCTGTTTTAAATACATATGCTATTTCATCTCCATATGCTTTTCCTGATTTTTCTAGCATATCTTTTAAATCTGTAAACTCCATGAATTTATGTATAGGTTTTCTCATAACTTATCTATTCTCCTTTTATTTGTTTCTTAGACCTTCTATTACTGTACTTTCAAATTCTTTATATAATTTCATAATATTAATTTCTTCTTGTGATCTTATCTTATATACTAAACTAGAACAAATTAATCCATAAATTTCAGACGCAATTATTTTTGGATTTCCTTGTTTTATTTCTCCTTTTTCCATTCCCTGTTTTACAATTTCTTCTATTTTATTTACATATGATAATATGTTTTTTTTACACATTTGATTTCTTGTTTCATTTCCCCAAAATTGACTCAATAATATTGTAATTAAATCTTCATACTTTACTACTATTTTTATTTGAATTAATACAATTGCTTTTATTTTATCAATATAATTAGGAAATTTAGCCATTTTTATATCAACACTATTTTGTAAAAGCTTTATTCCTTCTTCTACTAAGAAATTGAAAATTTCTTCTTTACTTGAAAAATGGTAATACAAGGTTCCCTTTGCAACTCCTACCTTTGCTGTTATTTCTTCAATACTTGTTGCATCATATCCTTTCTCAGCAAATAATTTCATCGAAGTTTCAAATATTTTTCTTTTAGTTTTATTCATCCTTTACGCCCCTTCAATTAGGATTATTTTGTTCTTATTATATATATTTTTATTCACAATTGCAATAGGTTTATGTTTTTTTGACCTAATCGTCTAATTTTTCGTCAAAATTTTATTATATTTTTATAAATATTTCTTTACTTTTTATTTCAACTAATATAAAATAACTTTAAAATGGATATAATAAAGAAAAAATAATGGAGGAAACAAATGAAAAATAAAAATGAATTAAGTTACAAAGATTTAAAAATGACTTGTAATCCTAATATATTCCATTTTGATACTACTGCTGATTTAGAATCAATTCAAGAAGGAATAGGTCAAGATCGTGGTATCAAAGCTTTAGAGTTTGGATTACAAGTAGATGTAAAAGGATATAACTTATATCTTGAAGGTCCAAGTGGTGTAGGAAAAACGATGTATACAAAAAACTACTTACAAAAAATCGCTTTAAAAAAGAAAGTACCTTCTGATTGGTGTTATATCTATAATTTTGATAACCCTAACCAACCAATTGCTGTAGAGTTGCCTGCAGGTCAGGGAAAAGAATTTAAAGATTATATGGATGGATTTATTAAGGAGATTAAAAAAGATATCCAAAAAACTTTTAATAATGATGATTTTGAAAAAGAAAAAGCATTAATAAAACAAGCATTTGAAACTAAACGTTCAGCATTGTTAGATAAATTAAATGAAAGTGCTGCAAAATATAATTTTCAAGTAAAAGCTGCTCAAAACGGAATTTATATGATGCCAGTAGTCGACGGAAAAGCAATTGAAGAAGAAGAATTTGATAAATTAGATGATGAAATAAAACAACAATATGAAGAAAAATCTGTTATTGTTCAAGAACAAATAATGGAAGTAATTAGTCAAATCAAAGACATAGAGCGTGAATCTGATAAAAAAATTTCCGAATGGCAATCAAATGTTGCACTTCTTACCGTAAATGTTCACATTAATTATTTAAAATCAAAATACAAAAGAAATAAAAAAATAAATAAATTTTTAAATGACGTTAAGCAAGATGTCTTAAAAAATATTCCTATTTTCTTAGAAGAAAAAAATGAAAATGATAAACAACAAGTTCAACCTGGTCCTAATATCAAAAAACCTGATCCTTGTTTGAATTATAGAGTTAATTTATTTGTTGATAATTCTAGTAAGGAAGGCGCACCTGTTATTATGGATTCAAATTATTCATATCAAAACATTTTTGGTACACTAGAATATGAAAACTATTATGGCTCTTTAAAAACTGATCACACTATGTTAAAACCTGGACTTATGCAACAAGCAAATGGAGGGTACATTATTTTCCAAGCAAAAGATTTATTATCAAATAGTATATGTTATGAAACCTTGAAAAAAGTTTTAAGAATAAAAGAATTAGGAATTGAAAATGCATCTGATCAACGTTCTTCTATGGTTATGGTTTCTTTAAAGCCTGAACCTATACCTCTTAATTTAAAAGTTATTTTAATAGGTAATAGTAATATTTATCAAACACTTTTAGCAATGGATTCAGATTTTAGGAAATTATTTAAAATTAAAGTTGAATTTGAGGAATCAGCTCTAATAAATGACACTAATCTTAACAAATTAGCTCAAATTATACATGGTTTTTGTGATGCTGAAGGTTTAGCTCACTTAGATAAAGAAGCTATGGCAAGATTAGTTGAATATGGTTCTAGATTAGCTGGAAGTCACAGTAAAGTTTCAACAAGATTTGATGACTTAATCCAAATTGTAGGAGAAGCTGCTACTTGGGCTAAAATCTCTAAATCAAAAGTAGTTACTGCCAAATTTATTGATAAAGCATTAGAACAAAGAATTGAAAGAGTTAAAAAATATGATGAAAAGTATTTAGAAATGATAAAAGAAAATACACTTTTAATAAATACTTCTGGATTTGAAGTTGGACAATTAAATGGTTTAACCGTTATGACTATTGGAGATTACACTTTTGGAAAACCTGCAAAAATCACGGTAAACACATATAGTGGTAAAAATGGTATTATAAATATTGAAAGAGAAGTCGAAATCTCTGGTTCTTCTCATTCTAAGGGAATTTTAATTTTAACAGGCTATTTAGGAGAAATGTTTGCACAAGATATGCCTTTATGTTTAACAGCAAGTATTTGTTTTGAACAATTATATAATGGGGTAGATGGTGATAGTGCATCAAGTACAGAATTGTATGGATTACTTTCTAGTTTGTCTGGAATACCTATTAATCAATCAATTGCTGTTACCGGTTCTGTTAATCAAAAAGGTCAAATTCAGCCAATCGGTGGTGTTAACGAAAAAATCGAAGGATTTTTCCAAGTATGCAAGGTTCGTGGCTTAGATGGTTCTCATGGTGTTATGATACCTATTCAAAATGTTGATAATTTACAATTGTCTGATGATGTAATTCAAGCTGTCAAGGATAAAAAATTCCATATCTACTCTATTTCTACTATAGAAGAAGGTATAGAAATTCTAACTGGTGTACCTGCTGGTAAAAAAGATAAAGATGGTCATTTCCCTGCTGGTACCGTAAATTATCTTGTTTATGAAAAATTAAAAAAATATTCTAAAATTTACACTGAAAAATAAATTTAAAATAACTTCTAACAAAAAGTAACTATAATATTTTATACTAATATTATAGTTACTTTTTATCTTTTTATTTTCTTTATTATATATAGTTAAAATATATTTTCCAAATTAAATCTATATTTTTCTTCAATATGTTTTAAAACAAAAATGCCTTTATCCACTTCACTAATTGCTTCTGCATATTCATTAGTTTCAATAAAACTATTTACTCCTGTTAGATCAGTTTCTACTTTCTCAAGTTCATCATGTTCAATATAGTATGCTAATTTATAATGTCTTGAATCCCAATTTTGTTTAATCTTTTTCATATTTTCTTTTGCTTTTTCATCGTTATTATTTTCTTGTTCATTTAGCTGTTGTAATTCTTCTTTCAATTCTTCTAATTGATTTGTTAATTCTCCTATTGATTCTTGTGTATAATTTTGAGTAATAACATTACCAAATAATATGGAACCAACAATAGCTATACAAATTATTCCTTCTTTCCACATTTCTTATGCCCCCTTTTCCTTTTTTTGGCAAAAGAATTGACCCTTTCCATCTATAGTCACTATTAAAGCTTCTTCAGGTTTTATATGGAATTTCTCCACTTGTTTTTTTAACCATCTATAATCTTTTCCAATTTCTTTTAAATTTTTTGTCATAACTTTCCCATCTACAACTAAATCATATGGAATTCCTTCATATTCTGGAGTAATATTAAAATCTTCTGGTATTGTGTTTCTTTTTTCAGGTTTTTGTATCACAGTTACTTGTCCACTTGTTTCTAAAATTGCATATTCTACATCTCCTAAGTTTATTACATTATTTCCTCTTAATCTTTCTTCTAATTCATTAATAGTAAATCTTTCTTTTTTTAATTCTTTTTCATTTATTTTCCCCCTATATATTAAAATGCTTGGTTTTCCACATATTATTTCTCTTGCTTTTAAACTTTTTAAATTGATTACAGAAATTACTAAATGCATAACTAATAATCCTAATATTGGCACAATTCCATTAAAAATTGGAATTCCTATTTCTGTCATTGGAATTGATGCTAAGTCTGCTATCATAATTGAAATTGCTAACTCAAAAGGTTGTAATTGTCCAATTTCTCTTTTTCCCATTAGCCTCATTACAATTAATACTACTAAATACAAAACAATTGCTCTAAAAAATGTAATTAACACTAAACTAACACCTACTTTTTTGTTTTATTTTTTGTTTTATTTTTTATTTTTAACAAATTTTAACTATTTTATACCATTTTTTTAGTATAAATATTTTTTTTCTGTGAATAATAAATTTAGAACCTTAAAAAAAATTACATTAAAAACAAAAAAACTAAGGAGGTTAAACTTATGTCAGACATTCAAGGAGAACAAGCAAAAGGTGGAACTTCTACTGCATGGCAAATTATCGGAAGATTAATTGCATCTGCAGTAGTATTAGCTATTACTGCATTTTTCACACCTGGATTTACGATTAATAGTATATGGACTTTAGCAATAGCTGCTATTGTTTTAACTGTTATTGATTACCTAGTTATTAAATTTACTGGCTTACATGCTAGTCCATTTGGTAAAGGGTTTGTTGGATTTGCTTTAGCTGCAATTATCCTATATGTAACTCAATTCTTTGTCTCAGGTTATTCAATTTCATGGATAGCTGCAATTATAGGTGCTTTAATCTATGGTGTTGTTGATTACTTTATACCTGGAAATCAATCAATGTAGTAACATGAAAAATCAGCCTTAAAGGCTGATTTTATTTTTATTTTTAAGTATATATTTATTTATATTTTTTTAACAATTTCATTTTGATTTTTATAAATGCTATTGCTTTGTACAACTCCTCTTACAGAAGATAATGGATATATATTTGTATTTTTACCAATTACAGTTCCTGGATTTAAAACACTTCCACATCCTACTTCTACTTCATCACCAATCATTGCGCCAAATTTCTTTATTCCAGTTTCAATTTGTTCTTTTCCATTTTTTACAATAACCAGTTTTTTATCTGATTTAACATTAGATGTAATAGAACCTGCTCCCATATGTGATTTATATCCCAATATAGAATCTCCTACATAATTATAATGTGGTACTTGCACTTTATTAAATAGGATAACATTTTTTAATTCTGTAGAATTTCCAACAACTGCTCCTTCTCCTACTATAGCTTTTCCTCTAATAAAAGCACAATGTCTTATTTCTGCATTTTCTCCTATTATTACAGGTCCATTTATATATGCTGTAGGTGCAACTTTTGCAGTTTTAGCAATCCATACATCTTCTCCTATTTTGTTATATTTATTCATATCCAAGGTATTTCCTAATTTTATGATAAACTCTTCAATTTTAGGTAAAACCTCCCAAGGATATATGGCATCTTTTAATAATTGTTTTGCTATTGTCTCTTCTAAATTATATAAATTACTAATCTTACATTCTTCCATTTTTATACCTCTTTTGCAATATTATTTTTGCCTATTCCAATATTTTTCATATAACTCTTTTGCTGTTTTTGGACTATCAACACCTTCTTTATTTTTTACAGGTGCAAAATCTTCTTCCCTTTTTCCTCTTAATATAGCAATATCATCAAAAAATTCAAACGCATCAAATATAAATGATTCAAATTTATAAGAATTTGGCTTATCTGGTACAATTTCTCTTCCATTTTCGTCTATATAAGAATTCTTTTTAAAAGCGCTGTGATACATAAGTGTTTCTCTACTTACTTTTTCAATTGCATCTATGGTGTATAAGTTACACATTATATGAGATTCACCATATTTTAATTCTCCATTATTATCTACTTCTTCTGCCATTTTTTCTGGTAATTCTGCATATTCAATCACTTTTGGGTGCCCATTCATTCTGCAAAACACTCCTACTTTTTCATGTGGATTTGCTTTTACTACTGATTTAGACGCAATTTGTACTCCTTGTTTTTTTGCCATTCCAAGTAATGTTACATCTGCCATTTTTAGTAAAACATTATCTACTCCACCAATAAATATCCACTTAATGCCTTTTTCTTTCATGTCAGCAAGGCATCCACTTTCTCTTAATGATGAATATGTACCGCCATTTCCATCAGATGCTTCTTTTATTTTAAATTCCTTATTCACTAAAAGTTTTCCTTGAGTATCTATTAATGGTAATTCATTTTGTGTAAATATTGTTACCTTTTCTTTATTATATCCGAAATAATTGTTCTTTTCTAAAAAGTTTACTGTTTCCTTATTGTTTTCTCTACTTGTCATTATATACCAAGGAATTTCTGTATTATACTTTTTATTTGCTTCTTTTAAATTATCTATTAATATTTCAAATAAATATTTTCCTTTTCCGTAAACATCTAATTTGAATGTACCTTTTGGTCCTGTATGCCCAAGTCTACTTCCTTGACCTCCTGCCATAGTAACTACTGCATATTGTCCATTTCTTATAACTTCTTCTCCAATCATATCAAATTCGTTTTTTTGTTCTTTTGTTAATCTTTCCTTATCTAGATATGATATGGACTCTATCTTGTTTTCCTTTATTTCAATTTCTTTTTTTGTATTATCGTATAACTCCATAATTTGATGAAAATCAATTTTATTTATTTGTTCTAATAATTCTTGTCTTTTTTCTTGGTCTAATTTGTTTAATAAATCTATTACATGTTCTTGGTCATACTGTTTTAATATTTCCATTGCTTCTGCTGCTTTATCCATTGTCTATCCCACCCCTTTTATTTTTACCTACTTTATTATATGTTACTATTTTAATATTGCTATTTTACCATACATATTTTTATTTATCAAGTTTTTTTAAACAAACTTGTCATATTCTTAGACTTGCTTAAATATATATTAACTAAAGTAATTGTAAAACTGTCATTTCTTAAGTCTTAAAGGAGGTATATAGATGGAAAATACAAGATTGTATCAAGACATCGCAAAAAGAACTGAAGGAGATATTTATGTAGGAGTTGTTGGTCCTGTGCGTACAGGAAAATCTACCTTCATTAAAAAATTTATGGATTTACTTGTCATTCCTAATATTGACAATGAATACAAAAAGGAAAGAGCAAAAGATGAATTACCACAAAGTGCTGGTGGAAAAACTATTATGACCACAGAGCCAAAATTTGTACCAAATGAAGCAATTGAAATTACATTAGATAATAATTTAAAATTTAAAACTCGATTAGTAGACTGTGTTGGATATCTAGTAGATAACGCAATTGGATATCTAGAAGATGATATGCCAAGAATGGTAAAAACACCTTGGTCAGATGAAGAAATTCCTTTTGAATCAGCTGCTGAAATAGGTACTAAAAAAGTAATTGAGGAACATTCTACAATCGGAATTTTAGTTACAACAGATGGTAGTATTACAGATATACCAAGACAAGATTATATTAAAGCAGAAGAAAGAGTTGTTTCAGAATTAAAAGCTTTAAATAAACCTTTTATTATCATTTTAAACTCATCTGCACCAAATTCAAGCTATACTCAAGAATTAGCTCAAACATTAAGTGAAAAATACGGAACTTCTGTTATTCCTACTAATTGTGAATATCTAACTATTGATGATATTAATAACATGTTCTCAAAGGTTTTATATGAATTTCCTACAGATCAAATTAGAATTAAATTTCCTAAATGGATAGATGGCTTAAATTTCTCTCACCCTTTGAAAACTGAATTGTTCAATGAAATAAAAGATGCTTTTGATAAAGTAAATGTTCTAAAAGATATATCTAATTGTGTAAATAGTATCAAACAAACAGAAATAATTAGTAAAACTTCAATTACTGATATTCAATTAGGTTCTGGTAATGTTAATATAGAAATAACACTAAAAGAAGAATTATTTTATAATGTACTTACTGAAATTACCGGTGTTACAGTTACAAATGAAGGTGATTTATTTAGTATTATTTCTGAGCTTTCTACAACAAAGAAAAAATATGATAAAATTTCTTATGCCTTAGATGAAGTAGATCGTAAAGGTTATGGAATTGTAACCCCTTCTATGGACGAATTAATATTAGAAGAACCTGAAATGGTAAAACAGGGCTCTAGATTTGGTGTAAAGTTAAAAGCAACTGCTCCTTCTATTCATATAATAAGACCTAAACAGATACTTTTTTTATCCACCTCGCTCATTTCCAAGCCGAGGTGGAAATTTATTTTTAGCTTAACATGATTTTTTTCAATTCCTTGTACATATATCCTATCGATTTTTTCATGTATAAATTCTTTTGTTAATTCAAATGTATCAAAATCAAAAAACTTCTTTATTTTTTGTTGATTTTTTCCAGTTTCATTTGCATCTCTATTTACTTTTAATTGTATTAATTGACTTTTATAATCCATAATTTCGTCTTGATATTCATTCTTGATTTTTTCAAACTCATCATCAGTAATTTTATTCATAGTATATAATTTTATTAAATTAGCTTTATTCTTTTCCTTTTCATTTATTGCATTTTCTAAAATTTTTATATTTTTTTCTAATTTAAAATCCTTTTTGTCTAACCTAGAATTTGCTTTCAACATTTCTTTAAGTATCATTGATTTCTTTTCTAATAATTCAGAAAAAACCTCACTTAATATACTATTTAATTCCTCAGTTCCAATATATGTATGATTATTACAATTTTTTAAGCCATTCTTAGCATATTCAGAACATATCCAAAATTCTTCTTTTGCTGTTGGTCTATGCTTTCTTCTCCAAAATTTTTTTCCATCATTAGTACATATCAATAAATTAGAATATTGGTATTGATTATTCCAACGATCTCCAGTTCCAGTATACTTATTACTTCTCTTTTCCATTATTTCATTGCATTTTTGCCATATATCGTCATTTACAATTTGTGGTACAATATTCTCTTCAGCTTTATAGGTAATCCATTCCTCTTTTGGAATTTCTATTCTTTCCTTACTCATAAAATCTATCACCTCTGTTTTTTTACCACAATAACATCCTTTATATTTTGGATTTGTAAGTATATTTTTTATTGTAGAATAAGCAAAAACATCTCCTTTTCTCGTTAATTTTCCCTCTTCTGCTAGTTTCTTTCCAATTCTCCTTATTCCAATATTTCCTGTGGAATATAATTCAAAAATTCTCGAAACAATTTCTGCTTCTTCATCGATTTTTTTCAATTTACAATTGTCTTTTTCATATCCCCATATAACATTACTGCCAAGCACTCTTCCTTTTTCTATTGCTCTATTAAATCCAAATTTTACCCTTTCTGAAATTCTTCTACTTTCATCCTGTGCAAGTGATGCCATAAGTGTTAATCTCAATTCTCCTTCTTGTTCAAGAGTATTAATATTATCTAATTCAAAATATATACCTTTTCCTCTTGCTAATAAGTTTCTAGTAAACTGTAGTGTGTCTAATGTATTTCTTGCAAATCTACATACTTCTTTTGTTAAAATCAGATCATATTTATCATCCATACCATCCTGTATCATATTATTAAAGTCCTCTCTTTTCTTTATTGATGTTCCTGTTATTCCACTGTCACTATAGCCTTGAACTAATGTCCATTTAGGTATAGATAAAATTTTGTTTTTGTAATAATCATCCTGATTTATTAGTGAATTTTTTTGTTCATTCTTTCCTGTAGAAACTCTTGCATAATATGTCACCCTTAAAGGTAAATCATATATTGTTTTTCCTGACATTAATGCTTTTCTAATTTCATATAATTCCATTGAAATACCTCCAAAATCTTATTTTAATCGCTTGTGTTGTAACTCTGTTTGTATTTATTGTCAACATTTTGAAAGATATTTCCAAAATTAAAAAGCCCTTATGGGCTTTTAACTAGCAATCTTTTGCTTATCTATGTACTTAATTATTTTTTTCTTTTTATATAATAATTCTATTGTAATTCCAACTTTTAAAACTATTTCTAAATTTGCTAATCCTGTATCATCCAGTCTCTCTACTTTTATTTTATCTAAAATTACATCTACTAATTGTGCTGGTATTCCTTGAAAAAATTCAAAATCCTTTTCAAAACTTTTCTTTATTATTTGCATCTTATCATCTATTTCATCCTTATTTCTTGACATTATAAGTTTATTTTTTTCTTCTTCATAGGCTGATATTTTTTCGTTATATATATTGTTTTCTTCCTCAAATTCTTTTTCATCAATAAGTTCTGTAGTATATAATTTTATCAATTTTTTCTTTTCTTTCTTCAAGCTTTCAATTTTATTTTGTAGTGAAGTTATATCTATTTCAGTAGAACAGTCTTCAAAGCACTCTTTACATTTATTTAATAAATTCTCTATAAATTTTTCTTTATTTATAAACATTTCATTAAATATTCGTTTTAATACTTCATCTAATGTTTCTGTATATATATTAACATTGTTTGCACATCCACTTATACCTTTTTTCTTATATAATGCACATTGCCAAAATTCTCTTCCTCTACTAATTGTTCTCCAATAACATTGTCCATCTTTTTTGCAATAAATTTTTCCAGAATATTTATATTTTGTATTATAACCAGTTGTTTCGCTTTTAGCTCTTTCACTTCTTTCTTTAAAGATTTCATTACATTTTTCCCAAATTTTTTCATCAACAATTTGTGGTACAACGTCATCTGTCGCTTTATATTCTACAATTTCATCTTCTCCAAGATTTACTCTTTGTTTAGTCATGAAATCTATAACTCTTGTCTTATTCCCAGAATAAAAGCCTTTATATTTCGGATTTGTAAGTATATTTTTTATTGTAGAATAAGCAAATGTTTCTCCTTTTTTTGTTAATATTCCTTCTTCTTCAAGTTTTTTTCCAACTTTTCGTATTCCAATATCACCTGATGCATATATTTCATAAATTCTTTTTACAATTTTTGCCTCATCTTCGTTCATTTTTAATTTACAATTATCTTTTTCATAACCCCATATAGCATTATTTCCCAATACTCGTCCTTTTTCTATTGATCTTTTAAAACCAAACTTTACTCTTTCTGAGATTCGTCTGCTTTCGTCTTGTGCTAATGATGCCATTATTGTTAATCTTAATTCTCCCTCTTGTTCTAATGTATTTATATTGTCCAGTTCAAAATAAACTCCCTTTCCCTTTGCCAATAAACTTCTAGTTAATTGTAATGTATCTAATGTATTTCTTGCAAATCTACACACTTCTTTTGTCAATATTAAATCATACATATCATTAAGTCCATCAGAAATCATTTCATTAAAATCTTTTCTTTTTTTTGTAGAAGTACCTGTTATACCTCTATCACTATATCCATCAACTAATGTCCACATTGGTGTATCTAAGATTTTATTTTTGTAATATATCTCTTGGTTATCTAACGAGTTTTTTTGCTCGTCCTTTTCTGTTGATACTCTTGAATAATATGTAACTCTTAGTGGTAAATCATATATCGTTTTTCCTGACATCAATTCTCTTCTTATTGTATATAAATCCATATTGAAAGCCCCCTTATATATTTCTAAGTATATAATCTTTCATCTGGTCATCAATTAACCCCTGTTTATTTGCTGAATTTATCAAATATTTACTTAATTCTTCTTTAATACTGTTTTCAAATTTTTCTATTGTTTTGGTTTCGATCTTATCAAATATTTTGTCCAATTTCTTCACCTCTGTTAATGTATATTGAAGAAATCATTTAAATATTACTGTATTTTTTTATTCCCATAATATTTTCTTGGGTACATCATACCCTGTTATGATTCCACTCTTTAAATGATAAGATTTAGTATTTTTATTATAATTATAAATAGATGAATTCCACTTTCTAAAAGCTCTATTATTTATTGTTTTTCTACCACCTGATAATTCTCTACTAGCTTGTATATGCATTTGTCTTAATTGTGCATACGCTATATCACCATCTTTTCTTTGCTTTCTTTTTTTAGCAATATATTGCATAGTTTGAGCATTATGCTTTTTTTTGTTTATTTCTTTTCTTTTTTCTTTTTCTAATTTATATCTAAAATCTTTAGTCACTACTCTTGAAACTTTATATTTTGAAATATTTAATTCTTTCGCAATTTCTATTTGCTTCATTTTATCTTCAAAATACATTTTTAAAATTTTCTCATTCATAGTACCCTCCTGCAACTTTTTGCTAACAGATTTTAAATATGAAGAAACTAATAGAGCTTATATTAAAACTCTATTTAATTTCTAAATCTTCCATTGCTTTTTTAAAATTTTGCTCACTTAATTTTTTTACAGTTTTATATCTTTTATTTCTTTCTAATATTTCTATGATCTCTCTAGCAAATATTCCTAAACTGAAAGAGATTATAGAAAAAATTAAATATTTTAGCATTTTATTTTTTCTCCTTTTTCTCTTTCATTATTATACTAGCTAATCTTTTTACTTCTGTATTTCCAAATTTTTCATAAAACATTGTTACTTCTTCTTTTATAGACTTGGCTGTTATGTCTGTATTGCTATTTTTTAATGTATGGAATGCTAACTGTGCATAAGCAGTAATAAGTTCTATTTCGGTTTTAGAATTATTTTTGCTTATTACATCTTTTGTTTTACTAAAAGTCTTTGTTTCTTTTAAATCTTTTACTTCTGTAACTTGATTTGTATTTCCTTTTTCATCCATATTGTTACCTCCTTCTAATATTAGGAGTCCTATTTTTTATATTCGATGTTGCATTTTTATAATTTTTTTCTATTTTTTGTTAAAGTTTTATAAATCATATATTTTATTTCTTGCATTAAGTCTTCATCAATTCCATTCCTTAGCTTACTCATACTTGTAATTAGTGGATTATAATCATCTAAAATTTTCAATATTTCTACATCATCTAAATTAAAGTTATTAAACATTGTTTTTTCCTCCTAGTAATTTTTTTGTAATCTTTTCTTGTGCCTTATTTCTTATTCTCCATATTGTTGTTCTTTCTACATTCATTTCTTTAGCTATTTGATTTATACTTTTTTCTTCTTTATATAAAGCAAAAAGCACCATCTTTTCTTTTCCAGACAATGCTTTCGCTACATTATATAATTTTTCATCACAAAAAAGTCTCTCGAATTCAAGAGCGGACTTTAACTCATCGACACATTTATTAAGAACAGCATCAAATAAACTGCTACTTTCCATATCCTCACAAATATCCAAATTGATTTCTTTACTGTTTAAATATTCATAATTATTTTTTATGTATTTTTTTCTAACATTTATAATCAACTTTTTTAAATATGATTTTTCTTCTTTTGATAATTCTTCTTGTAAATAATTTTTTCTTTCCATTTATTATCTCTCCAATTTCTAAAAATTGGACAAATATCTAAAAGAGAAAGAAAAACAAATATTAAATTATTTTTTCTTATTCTTTATAATTTACTTTTACATATTTTTATCACTCCTAACAAATAATCTTTAATTAATAAAAAATCTCTTGTACTTTATTATTTCTTCTAATGTATTATTTTTCTAACTCTTAAAGACTATTTGTCCTATTGGAGATTATACTTTTTAATGTTGTTTCATTGTAAAAACGGCGATAGATGGCTAATAAACGGCGAAAAATGGTTAAAATTATTCATAATCAGTTATATTTTTAGTTTTATTTGTAAAAATCTTCCATTTTGTATTGTGTTTACATAATTTTAGTGATATAATATTGTTGATTTATAAAATTGTTAGGAGAAGTTATCATGGTAAAGATTCTTTCAGTCATTCAAAATATTGAGCAAAATTCTCAACTTTGCCAATACCTTACGCAAGATAACAATATTGATTTTAAAATTACTAGTGATGAAGTTTCTGTTTTGAAACAGTATTACGATTTTAGACCTGACATTTTTATATTAGACACCAGTTTTAAAAATATAAAATATAGTGATGTAATCAATGAGCTTTCATTAGATGATACTGAACAATTCAAATGTAATACCATATTACTTTATAACTCTACTACTGAATTATTAAATCTTGCAAATTGGTCTAAAATATATAATATATTTTTAAAAACTACAGATTATAAAAATATTTTAAAAGCTATATATGAAATGTCTAATTACACTTTAGAAAGAAAAATTGATAGGCTATTTTTAAAGTTACATATTCCATTAGAAAGTAGCCCTTCAAATCGTGTTAGAAAAACATTAATTAAATGTTGTAATTCGCCTAATTTACTTGGCAATTTAAACACTTTATTTAATACAGTTGGCAAGGAACTTGGAACAACCGGTGAAGGTATTCGTTCTTCTTTTAGAACTGCATTAAAGCCTTTAAATGAATTTAAAGATAAAGAAGATTTGCCTTTTGCAATTTATAAATTCTTTCCAAAAGGCGAAGAAGTTACCCCAAAATTATTTTTAGATATTAGCATATATTATTTGAAAAACACAAAAAAATAACAGATAAGTTTTAGTATGATCAAAAACTTATCTGTTATTTTTTATTTATTATTTTTATAATCATTATATTGATTAATAATATCCACTACACTATTACTTATGTTATCTGAACTTGATATTACTGAATTTAACTTTCTTCCTATAATATCATACATCTCATCTATTTCATTTTCTTGTACCTTATTATCTATTATCATATTGAATATAGGAATATTATTTTCTAATTTTTCTTTTGAAGATTTTACAAGATCTAATCCGTTCATATTATCCATAGCATATTTTGTAAATATCATTTCTGGTTTTAAATCTACAATTTTATGATATGTTTCTGTTCCATCTTTTGCTGTACCAACTATATCAACAAAATCAAGTTTTTTTATTGCATCAACTATCTTGTTTGTTATATTTATATCATTATGTGCAATTAAAGTTCTAATTTTTCCATTTGAATATATTTTATCAAAATCTATTATTTCTTCTTTTAAAGCATTTCCAAAATAATGATCCTTTCCATTTTGTGTTTGAATTATATCTGCATTTGGAACAATTACTATACTTTTTTCAAATTCACTTTGTTTTTTATATTCTACAGTTTTGATATTCTCAAATTTTCTTAATCTTTTTACACTATTTTCTAATTCTTTTTCTTCTATTTCAAATAGTTTTTCATTTTTTTCTGCCCTTTCTCTAATAGGCATAAACTTCAAAAATTTCCATTTTTCTATTTGATAGTTATTTAAAAATTCTCCTAATTCATCTAATTTATCAACATTAAGCCTGCTAACAACCGTGTTTATTCTTACTTTTATATTCTTGTTTTTAGTTTTTTCTAAAAGATTTTTTATAATATCTAAATGATTATTTTCTTTACCTAATGCTAAATTGATATCATTTTCAATTGAATCAATAGATAAATTGATTTCATCAAGTGTATTTAAAATATCTTCTACATATTCGTTATCGTTCTTTGATAAGTAAATTCCGTTCGTTACTAATTTATTATATAATCCTCTTTCTTTTGATTCTCTCATTAATTCATTTACTCTTGGATATAATACCGCTTCTCCACCAGTCCAAGTAATATGGTTTATCCCACTTGCAATTAAATGATTTAATACTCTTTCATTTTCTTCAAAAGATAGATTTGGTATATTGTTAAATCCAAAACAATATTTACATCCTTGATTACATTTAGTTGTTATTTTCCAACAAACTTTTTTCTTAATCATATACATCCTCTTTTCATATATAAAATCTCTTTTTACACATTTATATTATATATGAAAAGCAATTGGAAAACTATTCCTAATATTTTAACATCCCTTAAATATCATTGAAAGCAAAAAACATCCTATTTCTAGGACATTTTTTACTTTATATATTTTTTAAATATTCTTTAATGAATTTTTTATCTACCTTTGTCAATTCACCTTTTAGATAAATTAAGTTTAATTTTAGGCTAGGCAATTCTATTGGCATTTCAACTTCATATAATTCTTTATTATTTAATTCATTCTTTACAGCCTCTTTTATAACATATGCAATTCCCATATTTTTCTTAACTGCTTCAACTCTTACTTCGGTTGCATCACACATTATATCAGCATTAATATTAACATTGTATTCTTTTAAAAGTTCCTTTAATCGTTTTGTTGCTTTTGTATTTTCAAGGTTTAAAATACAATTCAATTTTTCAATTTCTTTTATATCTGCAATTTTCAATGGTGCTTTTGAAACAAATATATTATTAATTTTTAATAATTCTTCTATTTCAATATTGCTATTTTCAATCTCTGTGTCTATTATTGCAAAATCAATTTCATGATTTTGCAACAAACTCATCATTTTGTTTATATCAACTTCACATATTATTTTTATATTAAGATCTGGATAATCCCTCTTAACTTTTTCTATTTTTTCCATTAGTAAATAACTTGTAAAATGTGATGGGCATCCTATTTTTATGCAGCCACTTGATATATCATTCTTATCCTTTGCTAATTTTTCTGCAAAGTCAAATCCTGATATTGATTTATTTACTATTTCATATAATTCTTTGCCATTTTCTGTTAGAGTTACTCCTTTGTTTTCCCTATTAAATAGTTTTAAATTTAATTGTTCTTCTAAATTTGATATTTGTGTACTAACATTTGGAACTGATAATCCTAATTTCTCTGCTGCCTCTGAATAACTTTTGGATTGAGCAACTTTACAAAATATTCTATATAAGTTCAAATTTACATTTGACATACAATCACGCTCCTATAAAATTTTTCTTAATTCTATTTCAGCTTTCTTTATAAAATAATCATTTGTATCTACTGGAAGATTTAATCTTTCCAACTCTTGTTTTATTTTATCTATTGTATCTAATTGTTCATTTTCTTCAATCTCAATTAGCTTA
>CAUBRZ010000019.1 GCA_958438515.1 uncultured Clostridium sp.
AATACTAATGATGAAATAGATTATATAGCAGTAGGATTATTAGATGAACAAGCAGCAGAAGATTTAAAAGGTGAAACAATGACAATTTCTTATAAAAATACTAATATAAACTTAACAATTAAAATACAAGAAAAAGAAATAGCTAATATAGTTGTAACTAAAAAACAAACAACAACAAATAGATATGAGGAAACTATAATAGCAAGTATAAGTTCAGGCCTAAATGAAGAAAGGATATCTGCAGAAAAATTAGCAGTAGAAATCAAAGATAGCAAAAATAATATTGTAGATGATGAAAATATAGCAAAAGTAACAAAAACAGATAGCCAATTTGGTGGACAAGTAGATTTAAGCTTTGTAGCAACAAAAGCAGGAAAATACACAATAACACCAAAAGTAGGAACAATAGTAGGAGATGCAATAGAAGTAACAGTAACAGAAAACCAAATTGTTAATCAAATAACAGTAGGAGATATAGGAGAGAAATTCAGAATAAACCAAACAAGAACAGTAAATGTAGACTTTGCACATAAATATGCAGAAGGAGAAGAAATAAACCTTGATATAACAGCAGATAGATTAACAATAGAAGCAGAAGGGCTAGAATATACATTAAGAGATTCAGATGATAATGTAATAGATGTAAGCAAAAAACCAAAAGCAATAGTAAAGAAAATATCAATAAAAGCAACAGAGACAGGTAATAAAGAGTTGAAAATAATTGTAGATAAAGACGATGAAAACGCAAAATATATAAAAACAGAATCAATTAATATATTACCAGAAGCAGAAAAAGAGTTAAAAATAGATAATGAAAACAGTAGTGATATTACTCTATATTTCCAAGAATCATCAGAAAATACAATGATACAAAAAGGAAAAGGTGATTATATTTATACATTATTACCAGTATGGATAGAAGATGAAGACGGAGTAAGAACAAAAGTAAAACTAAAAGACTTAATAGATGGAACAGTAAAAGTTACAAATAGTTTTGATGATCCAAATGATCCATTACAATCTATAAAAACATCAGGATATAAAACAAATGGAAATAGTGTAATAGAAGTTACAAATACTAATGATGAAATAGATTATATAGCAGTAGGATTATTAGATGAACAAGCAGGAGAAGATTTAAATAATAAAGTAATTAAGATTTCTTATGGTCAAATTACAAAAACTATTAGTTTAAATATTCTAGTACAGAATTAGTAAAATCAAAAGAAGTTATTAAGCAAAATATACTTAATAACTTCTTTTTGTTTTTCTTATAATAAAAAAGAACTAGATTACTTTTTTAAGGAGAAATCTAGTTCAATAAACAAAAAATAAACATATAAATATATGATTTATCTTAAGAGCATTGTAGCAAAAAAATCCTTATAAGTCAACAAAAACACGAAAAAAACCAAAAAAACTTACTAAAAACATAAAAAAATATTATAATAGATTAAAAGTTTCCAAATCTTTGAAAGCAGGGTCATACAGGTTAGTTCCGATCATAATTAAAACGAGAACCATGACAAGGGCAATCCCAAGTTTTGTCCACATCATTCCAAGAAAGCAAACAACCTAAATGTGTACAAATAGGCTTAACAGCATAAATTTTACCGTTAGGATTCTTATAAATACCTATTTTTTGGTTATTTATTTCAATAATACTACCAGAATTATTGGCAATTTTGTCAAAATCCATATTAGCATGTTTTAATTTATTAAATAAAAGAGAATTTGCAGATTCTGTTAAAATATTTTTCATTTCATCAATATTTTTAACAGGTTTTAATCTGGAAGAATCAAATAAATAAGAAAATTTATTTGATTTACCACAAATACTATCAACAACAATATTTGCAGCGACATTAGAAAGTGTCATTCCCCACTTTTTAAATCCAGTTCCAACATACATATTTGGCATAATATGAGAATAAGGTCCAATATAAGGTAATTTATCAAGAGAAATACAATCTCTAGTATTCCACATATATAATACATCACAATCTGGATAATATTTTTTAGCTTCTTGTTTTAATAAACCATAACTATCTTTGTAAGATGTAGGTTTCCCGGTTTTGTGTTCACATCCACCAATTAACAACAGATTTTTGCCATTATATTTAGTAGTTCTAAAAGAAAATATAGGATTATCAACAGAAATATACATACCTTTGAATAAAGTTTTTTTAGGATCAACTGCTATTAAATAAGAAGTAGATTGATACATTTTAGCAAAATAGAATCCAGGAAAATTAATAAAAGGATAATGGGTTGCAACAATAACATACTTGGATTTTACTTCTATATCCTTAGAATATGTGATATAATTTGAACCATCTTGCTTTATATCAAAAACAGTAGTATTAGTAAAAAAATGTCCACCTTTTTTAGTAATTGATTTAATTAGACCAGATAAATATTTTAAGGGATTAAATTGTGCTTGATTTTTAAAGCAAATAGCACCTTCTATTTTGAAAGGAAGCCCTACTTTAGTAACAAATTCACAATTATATTCTAAATCTTCAATAGCCTTAATTTCATTTTTAATAAGATGCAAATTATTTTTATTAGTTGTATAAATGTAATTATTTTGATATTCAAAATCACATTTTATATTCTCTTCATCAATGATATTTTTTATATTTTCTATTGCCCTTTCATTTACATCTAAATAATCTTTAGCAAATTTTTGTCCATATGAATTGGTTAAGTATTCATAAAATAAGCCATGAGCACTAGTTATCTTTCCAGTAGTATGACCAGTTGTTTTTTCACCTATTTTATTTTTTTCAAGTACAGTAACCTTATATCCAAGTTTAGTTAAGTAATAGGCACAAGTTAAACCAAAAATTCCAGCACCTATAATACAGACATCTGTTGTTAATTTAATATTTTTATTATCAGATAAATTAAAATTTTCATTTGAAATGTTAGAATCTGAAATCCATAAAGAGTTCATAAAACTCACCTCACAAAGGTAGTATAACCAAATTTTTAGAATAAATTATAAAAAAAGTGGAAAAATAAAAAATATAGTGATATACTCTAAAAAGGAAAAAAATTACAAAGGAGGATTATAATGTCAGAAGATTTGAAACAAAAACTTTTTAATAATAAAAAGGATGGATGGGAAGATGCTGATACAAGAAAAAGAGAAGAAATATTTAACTTATCAAAAAAATATATGAATTTCTTGAATGCAGCAAAAACAGAAAGAGAGTTTATTAAGCAAGCTAGAAAAATGGCAGATGAAAATGGTTATAAAGATATTATGGAATTTGATACTTTGAAACCAGGTGATAAAATTTACTTTGTGAATAGAGAAAAGAGCATGTATCTAGCAATCATAGGAGAAAATCCAATAGAAGAAGGGATGCATATAATTGGTTCACATGTTGACTCACCAAGGTTAGACTTAAAGCCAAATCCATTATATGAAGATACTGGATTAGCATATTTTAAAACACACTATTATGGTGGAATAAAAAAATATCAATGGACAACTATTCCACTTAGCATGCATGGTGTAATAGTAAAAACTAATGGAGAAAAAGTAGAAATTAATATTGGCGAAAATGAAAATGATCCTATTTTTACAATTACAGACCTATTACCACACCTTGCACAAGAACAAATGGAGAAAAAGTTAAAGAATGGAATTGATGGGGAAGATTTAAATTTACTAATAGGAAGTATTCCATATGATGATACAAAAGTATCAGAAAAAGTAAAACTAAACATTTTAAATATTCTAAACCAGAAATATGGTATTACAGAAGTAGATTTAACAAGTGCAGAAATTGAATTAGTTCCAGCATTTAAAGCAAGAAGTTTAGGTTTTGATGGAAGTATGGTAGCAGCATATGGACAAGATGACAAAGTATGTGCATATACGTCTCTTCAAGCAATGATGGAATTAGATAAAGTAAAAAATACAGCTGTATGTATTTTATCTGACAAAGAGGAAATTGGAAGTATGGGAAATACCGGTATGGAATCTCATATGTTTGATTTCTTTATTTCTGAAATACTAAACAAACTAGAGATAAATAGACCAAATTTGTTAGATAAAGTATTTTGTTTTTCAAAAATGTTATCATCAGATGTTGATGCAGGATTTGATCCAATATATAGCTCCGTCTCAGATAAGGCAAATGCAGGATTTTTAGGAAAAGGAATAAGTTTAAATAAATACACAGGAGCAAGGGGAAAATCAGGTGCTTCTGATGCCAATGCAGAATATGTAGCATGGGTAAGAAATGTATTAGAAAAAAATGAAATAAAATATCAGATAGCAGAATTAGGAAAAGTTGATATAGGTGGAGGAGGAACTATAGCCTATATTTTAGCAAATAAAGGAACAGATGTAATAGATTGTGGGGTGCCAGTTCTTTCAATGCATGCACCATATGAAGTAACTAGTAAATATGACATTTATTCTGCATATAAAACATATAAAGCATTTTGGCAAGAGTAAAAGGCAAAATAAAAAACTGTAGATATTTTCTACAGTTTTTGTTTTGTTATTAGTTTTTTGATGTGTCTAAGTCATTTAAAGAATCAATAATTTTAGAAATTAATTCTTTTTGCCAATCAGATAAAGAATTAACTTTTTCACATAATTCAACGTCTTCTTTTAGAGCAGAATTGGTTATGAAATCTTTATAAATAGTATTAGGTTGAATACCTAAAAGATTCATATATCGAATTAGAGTTTGTGTTTTAATACCATTATTACCATTTTCTATTCTAGATATATATTTTAAAGAAATTTCTACTTCTTCAGATAATTGCTCTTGAGTAAGACCCCTTTTTACACGGAAATCCTTTAATATTTTACCTATAACTTTATCAACATCGGATTTAGAAATATTATCCATTTTCCTACCTCCATTTATCATTCTAAGTATTAGTTTTAGTATAACAATTGATATTAAAATGTTGAACACATTAATACTGTGAACATAATATTGGAAAAAATTGCTAAAAATCATAAAAAAACTTGAATTAACAAGTAATATATGATAACATCATTTTGAATAAGTTATACTTTTAGTTATACTCAAAAATGCACACAGTTATTCATAAAATAAAATCCAATAAAAGAGGGTGCCGAAAAAATGATAAAAGACGAATATTATATTGAATTTTTAAAATCAATAATTTCATGCATCAGTCGAGGTGATTATGGTTCTGCAAAAGAATTATCATATTTAGAATTAGAAAAAATGAATAAAGAAAATAAAAGAGCAAATGAAAAAGACAGATTAAAACTGGAATAAAAAATGTAGATATATAAAATTCAATTTGATACAAGAAACAATAAAATAATAAAAAATAAAAAACCTTGATACTATCAAATCAAGGTTTTTGTTTTGGTGAGCCAGGAGGGTCTCGAACCCCCGACCCCAGGCTTAGAAGGCCTGTGCTCTATCCAGCTGAGCTACTGACCCATAACTTTAAATGACAAGTAATATAATACCACAAAAAAGCTAAAGTGTCAATAAATGTAGCATAAAAAAATTAAAAAATTAAGCTAATAAACCCAAAGAGACCAAAAACAATAAAAATAATGTTAGATAAAATTTCTACAAATCTAGGATTTAGCTTGTTGCCTATAAGTTTTCCAAAGAAAATAGCAATGGAATTGCTAGCAACCATACCTAAAATAGAGCCTAAAATAAGTGAAATTTTATGAGTAGGGTACTGTAAACCAAGACCAAGAGAAGCTAAAAATGTTTTATCACCAAGTTCTCCAATAATAATGCTAATAGCTATAATAAAGATATAGTTAATATTAAAATTAGAGATTTTATTCAATATAGAAGTTTTCGAGTCCTTTTTATTGGAGTTTTCAACTGAAGGAATAAAGCCGATAATTCCAAATAAAATAAATGAAAAGTAAGTGAAAATTTCTAGATATAATTTAAAAGACTCATTTTCAAAAGAACCAAGCTTACTACCAAATAATATAGCTAAACCATGACTAAAAAAAGTACCAATAGCTACTCCAAGCAAAATATTTGCAGCTTTATCTTTGGCAGAAAAGGATAAAACAAGAAGTTGTGTTTTATCACCTAATTCAGAAATGAAAACAATAAAAAAACATATTAAAAAAGGATAAATAAATTCCATAAAAGAAAGCACCTCTTTCTTTTTAATAAATATGCATAAAAAATAAATATATTATAGCTAATATAATAATAGTTAATAAATAATTTTAGGATAAGTCATAAGAATAGTTGAAATATTATGTAATTCATAGTATAATATATACACAAAATAGTAGAAAGGAGGTTCTACATTATGTATAAAGTAGAACAAATATATGTTAAATTTGAGGAATCAGACTCAATTGAACATCAAGGAAATAAACGGTCAATTGAACGTTTTAGAGAGAAGGGTTATAATATTGTAAGTGAAAAAAATGGGTTCTATGTTTTAAATAAGCCAGCAAAAGTTATTCTAGTAGGAGGTTGTGGAGAAAACGGCACATATATCCATGATGCAAAAGATGAAATTCTTCAATATTATGGAAGAAGAAGAATATCAGAAAAGCTGGTAAAAGAATTTAAAAAAGATTTTGATAATGGAGTAATATCAATTGAAATGGATCAAGATTCTTATAAAATTATAAAAACCTAAATAATATAAGGAGAGCTAACAACTCTCCTTATATTATTTATTAGAAAGAGCAGGTTTATAAATGTAAATTTTTTGTGAATTGCTTTACTTTGATAAAAGAAAATGATAATATGATATTCAAGTAAAAGAAAGCCAAAAATAAAGGAGGAATTTTTTGTGATAGAGGTAAAAAATGTTACAAAAAAGTATGGAAAGACAGTAGCCGTAGATAACATAAGTTTCACCATAAATGAAGGTGAAATAATTGGATTATTAGGTCCAAATGGTGCTGGTAAAAGTACAACAATGAATATGCTTACAGGTTTTATAGAGCAAACAGAAGGTGAGATTATAATTGATGGTTATAATATGTTAAAGAAACCTAAGAAAGCAAAAAGAGAAATTGGTTATATGCCAGAAGGAGTGCCCCTTTATACAGACCTAACAGTAAAAGAATTTGTAACTTATATGGCACAAATTAAAAATGTAGATAGGAAATTAAGAAAAGAAAAAGTTGAAAAAATAATAGAACAAACAGGATTAAAGGATGTGGAAAATAAACTAACTAGAAACTTATCAAGAGGATACAAACAAAGAGTAAGTATGGCAGGAGCTTTAGTTGGAGAGCCTAAGATATTAATCTTAGATGAACCAACAGTAGGACTTGATCCAAAGCAAATTACAGAGATAAGAAATTTAATAAAAGAATTGGGAAAAACGCATACAATAATAATTAGTTCTCATATTTTATCAGAGATAAGTCAGATATGCAGTAAAGTTATAATAATCAATAAAGGGAAAATAGTTGCAGTTGATACTCCAGAAAATCTAGAAGAAAAAGTATCAAATAAAAATTGTGTTTATGTAACAGTTGAAGATCCAGAAAACAAAATGAAGGAAATCAAAAATAAGATAAAAGATATAAAAAGGTTAGAACTAATAGAAAAAAATGAAGATGGAACAACTCAATATATGATAGAATCAAGTGAAAATATAGATCTAAGAAAAACGATTTTCTCAGAATTAGCAAAAGAGAATATTACAATTTTTGAGATGAAAAAGGCAGATACAACGTTAGAAGACGCATTTATGAAACTTATAGAAGGAGGTAATAAATAATGTTAGCAGTTATAAAAAAGGAATTTAAAACTTATTTCTTTTCACCAGTAGGATATGTATTTATAGGATTATTTTTAATCATGTTTAGTATCTTTTTTTATGTAGATGTATTTAAATATCAAAGTACAAATTTTGAATATATTTTTTATTCAGGAGCAACAATATTGACATTTATTGTTCCTATTCTTACAATGAGAACAATTGCAGAAGAAAGAAAAACAGGAACAGAACAATTATTACTTACATCACCACTTAGTATTACAAAAGTCGTATTAGGTAAGTTCATAGCAGCAACACTAATCGTTGTAATTACAGAAATATGTACATTTTTATATTTTGCAATTTTATGTTATTTTGGAAAACCACCTATTACAACAGCATTAGTTACACTATTAGGATTTTTATTATTAGCAATGAGTTATATTTCATTCGGGATATTAGCATCAAGTATAACAGAAAATCAAATAATAGCAGGAGTTATAACAGTAGGATTTTTCATACTAACATGGTTTTTACCACAATTTAGTAGTGCGTTTACGAATTTTTCGTTAATTAATATGTTTTCTAAGTTTCCAACAGGGCAGATTGATATTGCAGATACTGTAACTTATATTACATTTACAGCAATGTGTTTACTTCTTACAGTGATTGTTATGCAAAGAAGAAAAAGTGTAAGATAGGAGGGAATATAAATTGAAAGAAAAAAAATTGAAGGAAAAAAAGGATAAAAAGAAGGTTAGCAAAAAGGAAAAAACACCGAATAAATTTATAGAGACAATTAAGAAAAAATGGTTAATTGATGGAACAAAAACATTGATATTAGTAGCCATTATAATAGCAATATTTGTATGTATAAATATTGGAATGCAAAAATTAGAATTAACACCAATAGATTTTAGTCAAGAAAAACTCTATACATTAACACAAGAGAGCAAAGATAAAGTAAAAAATATTGATAAAGATGTCCATATTTATTTTGTAGGATCAACTGATGATGATGCAAATTTAGATATAGCAAAACAATATAAAAAAGCAAATGAAAGAATTGTAGCAGAAGCAGTAGATATAAACAATAGACCAGATTTAGCGCAAAAATATGGTATAGAAAGTGGGACACAAGGGATAATTGTTGAATGTGGAGAAAAGTCAAAGGTATTAACATCAAGTGACTTAGTAACATATGATACAACAACATATGAGACAATTAATATAGCAGAAGAGAAATTAACTAGTTCAATTCTTTCTGTAACAAGTAATAAAGTTCCAAAAGTATATTTTTTAGAAGGATATAGTGAATTTTCACTTGATAAAAACATGAATTATTTGAAAACATTTTTATCAAATGAAGTAAATGAAGTGAAAACTTTAGATGTATTATCAACAGGAAAAATTCCTGATGATTGTGATACTTTAGTTATAACAACGCCATCAAAAGATTTTGATGACATCGCAACAAATGCAATTATAGATTATATAAATTCAGGAAGAAATATATTATGGATGAATTCAGCTATTACAAGCAAAAAGGATATACCAAATGTTAATAAAGTATTAGAAATATATGGAGTTAATCCATTTGAGGTTGGAATTATTAGAGAAACAGATACTAGTAAAATGGTAACAAATTCTCCAGATTTAATTATTCCTGAAATAGAAAGCTCTACAGTAACAAAAGACCTATATAATACAACAGGAGTAATACTTGTAAATGCAACTAAGATAAATATAAATGAAGATAAATTAGAAGAACTTAAAGTTAAAAAAACAGAGCTAGCATTAGCAAGTAAAGATTCGTATTTTAGAACTAATTTTAATAATCAACAAGATGCTATATCATCAGAAGATGAAAAAGGAACTTTTATTGTAGGAGCTGAACTTGAAAAAACAATAAAAGAAAAGAATGAAGAAACTAATGAAAGTGCAGTTACTTCAAAACTAATTATTTATGGTGAAAATTACTTTGTATCAGATTATCAATTAAGCCAAAATTCACAATATGGAGCAATACAACTTGCATATAATAAAGATTTAGTATTAAATTCAATTGCATATTTAGTAGATAGACCAGAAGATATTACAGCAAGGAAAAACACAGGAACAGTAACTTATACTGCAACAGAAGAGCAAGATACAATAATAAGAATAATTATATTTGCTGTACCATTCATAATTATAATTGTAGGAATTGTTATATGGCAAATAAGAAGAAGAAAAAAATAGAATAAAATATAAAAAAATCCCATAAACTATTATGGGGTTTTTTATTTATGAAAAATATATTAAAAGTAGTATTTGTGATAATTGGAACATTAATAGGAGCTGGATTTGCTTCTGGTCAAGAAATATATTTGTTTTTCTTTTCTTATGGAATAAAAGGAATAGTAGGAATAATAGTATCTAGTATTCTAATGGGAGTTGTAATTTACAAAACCCTTATAATAGTAGATAAATACCAATTAAAGAATTATAAAGAGTTTTTGAATGTATATATGCCAAAAGAGAAAAAATTAATATCAGTAAATATAAAAAGTATAATAAATATAGTAATTAATGCATTTATTTTAATTACTTTTTTCATTATGATAGCAGGGTTTGGTGCTTATTTTGAACAGGAATTAGGTATAAATAAAATAATAGGTAGCGTAATACTTGCTATTTTGAGTTTTGTTGTATTTATGACAAGCGTGAAAGGTGTAGTAAAGGTAAGTGAAATATTAGTACCAATATTAATTATCTTTATTACAATTATTGGTGTGATAAATATAAAAGATATCAATCTAATAGAGCTAGAAAACTATATAATTAGAGTAAACAATTCAAATTATTTACTAAGTGGAATTTTATATTGTAGTTATAATAGTATATTACTTATTCCGGTTTTAATAACATTAAAAAACTATATAAAAGATAAAAGACAAATAAGAATAATAGCTATTAGTACAACTATTATCTTAATATTATTATCTATGATAATATTTTTATTATTAGTAAAAATTGATGTAGATATAACAATGTTGGAAATGCCTGTAGCTTATGTGGTATCTCATATGTTTAAGATTTTAAAATTAACATATGGTTTTATTATACTTGGTTCAATTTTTACGACTGCTATATCATTAGGAACAAGCTTTTTACAAAATACTAGTAAAAGTAAAAAAGGTTATACACAAATTGCGTTATTTATGTGTATAATGTCTGCTATAATTTCAACAGTTGGCTTTTCAAATTTAATTAATTTATTATATCCAATTTTTGGATATTTAGGTCTAATACAAATAGTAGCTTTAAGTTTAAAAAAAATAGAATAACAATAAAAATTTATAAAGCAAATAAAAAATAGCAATATAATGATAAAAAAATAATTATTTAAAAACTATTTGTCTTTCATATTATATAAATTTAAATCTAAAAATATTAGGAAGAAAAAAGTTTAGAACAAAGGGAAGTTTTTTGATATAACAAAAAATAAAAAATACCTTGAAAAAAACGCTAAAAACTGATATAACTAAGGCAAGAAAACAAAGGAGAACAAAAATATGAAAGATGTTTGGGCAGATACAAAAATACAAGAAAATAAGATAAACAAGAAGAAGATAATAATAACAGCTATAATAATATTACTTATTGTATTAACAATTGTTATAATTGGAGTATACTATACCAATAGACAAGCTAGAGAGTGGATAGATAAGAATATATTTAGAAAAGAAGTTTTACAAGATAAGGTAACAACAATAGAATTAAAGGAAGAACAAAATCCAAATATATATGCTTTTAATAAATATATAGGAATTTTAAATAAAACTACTTTTTCAATTTATGGAAACACCGGAAATGAAGAGAAAACATTAGAGATACAAATATCAAATCCAATTTTTAATGCAGCAAATAGATTTTTAGCAATTGCAGAAGATAAGGGCCAAAAATTTTATATTGTTGAAGATAAAAATATATTATGGCAAAAAGAAGTTGAAGGTAATATATCACAAATTCATGTAAACAAAAATGGATATGTAGCAGTTGTTATAGTAGATACAAGTTATAAAACAGTAATAAAGATGTATGACCCAAAAGGTAAGGAGATGTTTAATACATATTTATCTTCCACAAGAGCAGTAGATGTAAGTATATCAAATGACAATAAGTATTTAGCAGTTGCAGAAGTAGATACATCAGGAACAATTATAAAATCAAATATAAAGGTAATATCAATTGAGAAGGCAAGTTCAGATCCAACAAATTCATTAGAAAATACATATGAAAGTGAAGATAATAAATTGATTACTAACATCAAATATCAAGATAAAAATAAATTAGCATGTATGTATACAGATTCTATTCATTCGATAGATGATGGAAAAGATAATACATTAATAGATAACCAAAATAGAAAAGTAATATTTCAATCAATTAACTTAAATAACTATGCTTGTTCAATTGAGGAAAAATCTTCAGGATTATTTACAGCAGATTCATTAACTAATTTAATAAATATAGGTAATGGTGAGAAAAAAGAATATATAGCTGAATCTGTTACTAAGGAATTATATACATATGGAAATATTATTGCTCTAAACCTAGGTACACAAGTAGAGTTTATAAACACAGATGGATGGCTTGTGAAAAGATATTTAGCGAATCAGGAAATTACTAACATTGTAGTTTCAGAGAGTATAGCAGGTATTGTATATAGAGACAAAATAGAAATAGTAAATTTATAAGGGAAGGGGCTTATAATGGGGATTATTATTGATTTTATAATTATTTTAATTATTTTGATGTCAATATTTTTAGGATATAAAAAAGGGCTAATTGAATTATCAATACATTTATTAGCTTTTATAATAGGGATTATAATTACAATTATATTATATAGACCAATAGGTAACTTAATTATTAATAATACTCAAATTGATGAAAAATTACAAGAAACAATACAAGTAAGTATAGAAAATTTTATATCACAAGAAAATAATAATCAGGTTGAAAATAAACTAGTAGAAAGTGCTAAAAATGATATGTTACCTGAAACATCTAGAACTCTTTCCGTAAATATTATTTATGGCATAATAATGATATTATTATTTGTTATAAGTAAAATAGTATTAATTTGTGTTAGCTCATTAGCAAACAACATAGCGAAATTACCATTAATAAAGCAGTTTAATGAATTAGGTGGAGGAATTTTTGGATTATTAAGGGGGTTGTTTATAACATATGTTATTTTAATGTTAATTAGTGTAATATCTATGATAAATCCCAAAAGTTCTTTTAGTAAAATTATAGAACAATCATATATAACAAGAGTAATGAGTACATATAATATATTAAATATATTTTTTACAAAAACGTAGTAATTAGTTAGTTTAAATTTATATTTTATTTAGAAAAAGACTTTCTTATCCAAGAAAGTCTAAATTTTTATAAAACTTTATTCTTATTTATTGCCTTTTTGATACATTTTTGCTATACTAATAGCATGAAATTTTAGGAGTGAGAATTTTGGAAAATAAGAAATCAAACGAAAGAGTAAATGAAAATATTAAAAAAAAATATAAAAATAAAAACAAAAATAAAGATCATAAAAAGAAAAAAATGAAAACATGGAAAAAAGTTTTACTACTAATAATAGTAATTTTATTAGTATTAGGTGGAGCTTTTGCATATAAAGTTCATAAAAATGGTGGAGGCTTAACAGGAATGTTAGCTACTATGGTAGGACATGATGAAAACACAAAAAAGAACTTGGGTGAATTTAAATGTCTAATATTAGGAATCAGTACAGATCAAGAAGATGTAGACCTTACAGATACAATTATGGTTGCATCATATAATCCAAATACACAAAAAGGGACATTATTATCTATTCCAAGAGATACATATACAGGGAAAAACCCTTCAAAAGCAACAGCATATGAAAAAATAAATGCATTATATTCTAGAAAGCACAGACCTGATGAAACATTACAAGCAGTAAATGAAATAACAGGTTTAGATATTCAATATTATGTAGTAATAAAGACAGAAGCATTAATTAAATTAGTAGATGTAATAGGTGGAATTACTTTTAATGTTCCAATAGATATGGATTATGATGATGTAACACAAGATTTACATATACATTTAGAAGCCGGAGAGCAAAAATTAGATGGAGACAAAGCAGAGCAATTGGTAAGATTTAGACACAATAATAATGGAACATCATATCCAGAGGAATATGGAGATAATGATACAGGAAGAATGAGAACACAAAGAGAATTTATTTTACAAGTTGTTAAACAAACAGCTAAACCAGGAAATATATTGAAATTAGGACAAATACTAGATGTGGCAAAAGAAAATGTAATAACTAATGTAGATTTTGGCGTAGCTAAAGATTATATACCATATGCAGTGGAATTTAACACAGAAAACTTATTAACAGAGACATTACCAGGAACAAATACAAATAAAAATAAAAGTGGAACTTGGATATTTGTACATGATAAGGTAAAGACACAAGCATTAGTACAAGAATTGTTTTATGATAGAGATAAAACAGAAGAAGAATTAAACGAAGAAAATAATCAAACGAATACACAAAATACTACAAATACAAGCGATACAACTAAAAATAAGACATATATAACTAATAAAGCTGAGGTTAAAGTAGAAGTACTAAATGGAAGTGGAGTAAGTAAAAATTTACAAACAGTAGTAGATGATTTAGAAGGTGCAGGATATAAAGTAACAAGGACAGGAAGTACAAGTGCAACATCTAAAACAACAATTACAAATAAAAAGAATGTAAGTGATACCTTATTAAAAAATATGAAAGAAGTATTAGAGGTAGGAACAATACAATATAATCAATCTAGTTCAAGTAAAGTAGATGTAACAATAATTATAGGTAAAGATTATAAGTAGAATATTACATATGAAAAACAAGAAAAGATAAGGAATTTAAAATATTCCTTATCTTTTATAAAAATTTATTCAAAATCAATTATATCTTTTATTATTATTTCTATTCTTATGAAGTAAAATTATACAAATCAATGATATTAAAATAAGGCTAAAAATTATATAACATATATATTTAGGAAGTTTGGATTTATATACATTATTAGAAGCAACAATATTAGTAGTATATGTAACTCCATTAATGGTATAACTAGCTTTTCCTAAAACAGTACCTTCATATATAGGAGCAGATATATTATCATTTAAAATTATTTCAGGTTTTATTTCAGAAATGGATTCATTATTATTAATAAGAGCTAAAATTTCTTCACTAAGAAGTAAATTTAAATTTTTAGTATCTTTAGTAGCATTTTTAATTTCTATGTTAGAAACTATATCATTTTTATTAGCAATAGATTTAATTGAGTAATTAGAATAAGCATATTCGTAGATTATTTTTGTATCTGCAAATCTGTTATCACTTCCCAATATAACTCCAATTAATTCTAAATCATCTTTATAACTAGAGGAAACAAGGCAACCTTTAGCTTGACTAGTGTATCCTGTTTTTCCACAAGTTAGATAAGGATAATAACTTTTAATATTTGGAACTATAAGTTCATTAGTAGAAGTATAAGTCCTAATATCAGATTTATTTGTTGCAGGAATTGAACAAGAAGCTTTACCACAAATTTTTCTGAATGTATCATTTGTTAAGCAGTATTTCATAATATAGGCTAAATCATGTGCAGTAGTATAATGAGTTTCTTCATGTTTTCCATAGCAATTTGTAAAATGTGAGTCAGTTAAATTTAGATCAGATAACTTTGTATTCATCATAGAAACAAAGCTATTAATGGAACCTCCAACATGAATGGCCAATACATTTGCAGCATCATTAGCAGAATGAACTAGTAAAAGTTCTAATAATTGTTCAACTGTGAGTTGTTCGCCAACCTGAATATTAGCTGTAGAATATCCGTCAGGAATTGAGATTATAGCATCATAGTTAGCAGTTACAATATCATCTAAATTACAGTTTTCTAAAGTAATAATAGCTGTTAATATTTTTGTAGTACTAGCCGGGTACATTTTTTTGTTTCCATCTTTTTGATATAATACTTTATTTGTTCTATTATCCATTAGGTATGCAGATGATGCAGATATAGTAGGTTCTTTTATGCTTGTATCATCATAAGAAAAAGAATATCCCAAAGGTAATAGAATTAATAAAATTAACAATGTTATAGATATTTTCTTTATTTTCATTTTTTTCTCCTAATTAATATAAAAATAATATATCGTATTTTAAACAAAAATTCAATAGTAAAAATCAAGAGTTAAAAATCTTGGTTAGAAAGGTAGGAAAATGGGTTTTAATCAATTAAATAAAAAGCAAAAAATAATATTAATAATAGTAGCAATTATTGTAATGGTTGGTATTGGATATTATATGTATGTAAAAGATAATGTTAATGTAGAAAATGATAAAGAAAATTTAGAAATAGAGCAACAGAAAATTGATAACAATGAAAATAATGTAGATTCTAATAAAAATGATAATTTAAACATAATAGTACACATATCTGGGGCAGTAAATAAGGAAGGAGTAATAGAATTGAAAGAAAATTCTAGAATAGCAGATGCAATTGAAAAGGCAGGAGGCTTAAAAGATAATGCTTGTATGGACGAAATAAATTTAGCATATAAATTAGAAGATGGTATGAAAATTCATATACCAACTATAGAAGAGCAAAAAAATGAGAATATTAAAGAAGAATCAAATAATTATATAGAAAAAAACAATATAGTTGGAGATACTAATACAAATAGTAACAAACAATCTAAGCAGACAACTAAAGTAAATATAAATAAAGCAACACAAACTGAACTAGAAGCTCTACCAGGAATAGGACCATCTATAGCATTAAAAATAGTAAATTATAGAAAGGAAAATGGAAAGTTTAAATCAATTGAAGATTTAAAGCAAGTAAATGGAATTGGTGATAGTAAATTTAATAAAATAAAAAATTTAATTACCATATAATATTTTCTAGGATATTTATATGTTTAGATAATAATTATATTGACAAATATTACAATTCATAGTAAAATGTTAGAACAAACTAACATGAATAAGGAGTTTTATAAAAAATGGAATTAACAAATTCGCAAGAGGAATATTTGAAAACTATATATTTATTGGAGAAAAATAATAAAAAAGTAAGGGTTACTGATATTGCAAACAAATTAAAAATAACAAAACCTAGTGTTAATAAGGCAATAAAAACCTTAAAAGAAATGAACTTAATAGAATATGAGGTTTATGGAGATATTGCATTAACAGATAATGCCGAGAAAATAGCCAAAAATATAATAAAAAGACAAGATATTTTAAAGATGTTTCTAGTAGAGATATTAGAAATAGAGGACAAGCAAGCAACTAAAGAGGCAATAGCGATGAAGCATGCAATTTCAGAAAAGACAGCACAAAAATTAGATAAATATATTAGTCAAATTTTGAATCTAGGTGATTTAGACTGTGGATATGATGCTAATAGTGAAAAATGCCGAAATTGTGTAAAAATTACAGCTAAAAATAGAATGAAAAAGAATAAGGAGGATAAATAATGCTAGAATTACAACATATATGTTTTGAAAGACAAAATAAAAAAATATTAGATGATATAAATTTAAAGATAGATACAAATAAATTTATAGCAATTACTGGACCAAATGGTTCTGGAAAGTCAACTTTAGTTAAGATTATTATGGGAATTGAAAAACCAGATTCAGGAAAAGTAATATTAGATGGTAAAGATATTACTAATTTATCTATTAATGAAAGAGCAAAATTAGGAGTTGGTTTTGCATTTCAACAACCAGTAAAATTTAAAGGTATTACTGTATATGATTTATTAAAAATTGCATCTAATAAAGATATTGACAAAAAAGAAGCATGTGAAATTTTATCACAAGTAGGACTTTGTGCCAAAGAATATGTGGACAGGGAAGTAAATGGTTCACTATCAGGTGGGGAATTGAAGAGAATTGAAATTGCAACAGTGTTTTTAAGAAAATCAAAATTAACAATTTTTGATGAACCAGAAGCAGGAATTGATTTATGGAGTTTCCAAAATTTAATTGAAGTATTTGAGAAGATGAGGGATTTAATTAAAGGTACTATTTTAATTATTTCACATCAGGAAAGGATTTTAAAAATTTCTGATGAGGTTATTCTAATGAAAAATGGAAAAATCAAAGATATAGGAACAAGTAAAGATATTTTAGAAAGTGAAGTACAACAAAATGTATCTTGTTGTAAGTTAAAGAAAGAAGGTGCTAAATAAAGTGAAAAGTAAAGTTTTAAATGATGAATTGTTAAATCAAGTAGATGAGGGCCTTCTAGGAGAAATATCTAATTTGGAGCAGATAAAAAAGGGTGCTTTTAATATTAGAAAGAATGGACAAGGAATCGAAAGAAAAGTAACTGAGAATATAAATATTGTAACTAAAAAAGATAAACCTGGAATAGATATTTATGTAAAAGAAAATACCAAATTTGAATTTGTTCATATCCCAGTTATTATAACTGAAAGTGGATTAAATGATTTGGTATATAATGATTTTTACATTGGAAAAAATGCAAATGTAATTATTGTAGCTGGATGTGGAATACATAATGATCATCATAAAGATTCTAGACATGATGGAATACACAGATTTTTCTTAGAAGAAGGTGCTAAAGTTAAATATATTGAGAAACATTATGGAGAAGGTAATGGAGAGGGAAAAAGAATACTAAATCCAGTAACAGAAGTATATCTAAAAAATGGTAGTAGCATGGAGATGGAAAGCAGTCAGATTAAAGGAGTGGATTCTACTATAAGAGAAACAAAGGGAAAACTTGAAGATGATACTAATTTTGTTGTGTCTGAAAAAATTATGACACATGGATCACAATTTGCAAAAACGATATTTGATGTGGAGCTAAATGGGAAAAATTCAAGTACTCATGTGACTTCTAGATCTGTAGCAACTGAAAAATCTACACAGCATTTTGTTTCAAAGATTTATGGAAATACTGAATGTTTTGCACATAGTGAATGTGATGCAATTATAAAAGATAATGCAAAAGTAACTGCAACTCCAGAGATAACAGCAAATAATGTGGAAGCAAACTTGATTCATGAAGCAGCAATTGGTAAAATTGCAGGGGAACAATTAACCAAATTAATGACATTAGGTCTTTCAGAGAAAGAAGCTGAAGAAGAGATTATAAAAGGATTTTTAAGGTAAAAAGATATGAAAAAATACACCTCAAAGGAATTTTTGGGGTGTATTTTTAAATTAAATAGTTCTTTTTATTAATCCATCCTTATTACAATATATATATATAATACCACTATTAGTTTGCCTTGGAAACCTAGTTTCTGCATTTTGTTCAGGATATAGTTTTACAATTTGTATCCTATCATTTGTAACATAAGCAATAAATGATATATAGTGTTCCTTTGACATTTCATGATTTATACTTACATAATAATCATTTTCAATTATTGTACAGTCTATTTTATGTTTTTGGCAACCTATGAATCGTAGAATAGAGTTATCCTAAAAATAAAAACTGAAACTTTTTAAGAAGATTTCAGTTTGGTAAATCAGTTGCAGATTATAGTGTAAAATTCTTATTAACTTAAAAAATTGAATGTTATACTTTATTTTTATTGTTAATTATTACAGATTTTTTATAATAATTAATAAATTTAAATTATACTTGTACATATTCATTTACTATTTTTTTTACTTGTTTCATTTTTTCTATAGTATCTTCTTCTTTAAAGCTAAATTTGTTTAAAATTTTATTTATATAATCTTTTTCAGCTATTTTTTTAAGACTAATATTATAATTTATATTAAATATAAATGCAATAAATACTAAAAGGTCTTCTAAACTGTTTTGATCTTTTTGCCTTTTAATTGATTTTTTCTGAATAATTTTTTTAAAATATTCATATCTTATTTTTAAATTATATATTTCATCTATTTTTTCAGGATCATTCCAAAAGAATTCTGTACCTTCATAAAAAATATCTAATTTATCAGCATCCCTTATTATTTTTGCTTGCAATAATTTTTCTTCATTTAAACCTTCTTCAATATCATGTTTATTATGATTTCTTATTGCTGTTATTATGATATCATCATATTTGTTATCTTTTACAAATTTTCTTATAAGATTATTTTCTACTAAGATTATTGCTCCTAAATTTCCATGGTCTATACTTAGTACATCTCTGAAAGTTCCATATTTTTTCATTTGTTCAAATCTTGCAATATCATGTAATAATCCAATTAATGTAGCTAAATCTATTTGTTCTTGCGATAATTTTAAGTTTTCTGCAATATATTTACTTTCGTGCATTACTCGAAAAGAGTGATAATATTTTCTTTCTATATTTTTATTATTCATATCATATTTGTTTGAATATTTTTTTAATTCTTCTATACTTTTATTTATATCTATCATATTAAAAATCCCTTTTATTTAAACTTTAATCTTTTTGTATTTTATCAAAACGACTTTTTTAAATCAATAGACAGAGTATAGAAAAAAATTAATAATATATTATACAATTTACAACTACTTCAAAAAATAAAAAACTCTGTAATTAATTTAAACAGAGTTTTTTAGTGGTTGCGGAGGATGGACTCGAACCATCGACCTTCGGGTTATGAGCCCGACGAGCTGCCAACTGCTCCACCCCGCGATGTATAGACATTTTTAATTATACATCTTATATATTAGTTTTGTCAATAGATTTTGATAATTTATGATAAAACGTACAGTAAAAATTAATTTTTATTATATATTGTATGTTAAAAATACTAAAAATATTACTATTTTTAGTACATTATGTGTATGATTTATTAAAATATAAATCATATTAGATAGTATGAATTACAAAAATAAGAAACAATGTGCAAAGTTATTATAGAAATTTATTATATAATGAAAATAACTAAAAAACTATTATAAAAACAGTTTTTTAGTTATTTAAGGATTGTATAAAAACTCTTAAAGAGTAATTAACTAAATTATATAAAAGTTATTTACTTTTAATAGAAAGGGCAATACTTTTTATTATATTAATAGCATCAACTATTTGTGAATCAGAATAGTTATTTAATAGTTCTTTAGTTTCATTTATAGCATCGTCATCTAGACCAAACAAAATATAATCTGCAGAATGACCACTTAGATGTCTTAGCTTTTTAATACTTCTATAAACTAAATTACCTTTACCATCTTCGACTAATCCTAAGAATTGACCAGATATGCCAATTTCTTTGGCAAGTTGAGTTTTATTCATATGCAATTCATTTTCACGAATATATTTTATTCGTTTACCTCTTTCTATTTGATCTAATTTTTCTGGGGTTAGATTGCAGCTATTATTAATATTATTGACTTTCAAAATAAATACTCCTTATATTTTTAACTTATTTTATAATATAAAAATAACAAATAAATGGGAAAATAATATGGTATTTTATGAGAATTTATGGTATATTCAAGAGTAACGATAAGGAGGAGAATAATATGAAATCTAAACCTATGAAGATATTAATTATAGAAGATGATGTTCAGGACTGTAATAAATTTGTAGAATGCATTAAAAATAGAGAAGACATTGAATTGGTTGGAATGACAGATTCAGATATCGAGGGATTAAGATGCACAAAGATACAACATCCAGAAGGAATAATATTAGATTTAGAATTAAATAATGCAACAACAGGAAATACAGATTCATTAGAATTTTTGAAAAGATTAAGAGAATTGAATTTAAACTATGAACCTATAATAATAGTAACAACACATGTTAATTCTAAAAGAACATATAACCTATTACATAAAAATGGTGTAGATCTTATATTATATAAGGACCAGCCTAATTATTCATGTAATCAAGTATTAAATAAATTTATTAGTTTAAGAGAAGTAATACCAGAAAAAACAGTAACTGTTTTAAAACAAGAATTAGAGGAAAAAGAAGATAAGATATCTAATTATATATGTAACGAACTAGATTTAATAGGAGTTGCATCGAAATTAAAAGGAAGACAATATTTACATGATGCAATATTATATCTAATACAAAATGAGAAAAGTGATATAAATGTTATTAAATATGTATCGAAAATACATAAGAAATCAGAAAATACAATTACAAATGGAATGAAAAATGCAATTGATTATGCGTGGAGAGTTTCTCCAATAGAAGATTTAGAGAGTTATTATACTGCAAAGATAAATTATAGAACAGGAGTACCAACTCCTATGGAATTCATATATTATTATGTAGAGAAAATAAGAAAAATGATATAGTTATTATAATAATTAAAGTTTGAGAGTTAAGTAGTTCAAAAAGAACTACTTTTTTTATGCTCTAAAACCATTTTTTATAATTCTATGTCATATTTTGTCAAGTTTTGTCATGCTTTTTCATCGCCACAAACCACGTATCTGTAAGGGATAGGTGGTATTTTTTAATTAACAACTAGATGAAAACGAATGAAAAAGGTGGTGAAAGATATGGATTGGTATAAAGCTTTATGCAAGTGGTTTAGTTATTGGATTTAAAAAGGTCATATGATTATTTTAATATGATATAGGATAAGGATAATCAGTATAAGAAAAAATAATAAACTTATATTGATTATCTTTTTATTTTTGTATATAATCTAAAAGGGGTTATATATGGAAACAGTAATGGAATTAGAGAGTATGCCAGTTATTACAGATATTATAAAAATATATTTTATTAGCATATGTACATATTACATGGAGCTTAAATTAACCAATAACAATATAGATATAAAATATAAGAGATTAATATTTATATTGATGAATGTATGTATGTTTTCTATAGCAATAATATCTAAAACAATAAAGGAAATGGTTGGTTTTTCTTATGGAATGTTGAGTATGGTATTTCTAATAAGTTATATATTTTTTAAAACAACCAAACGTACATATTCTTATTCTCTAGTAGTTACATTAATTTCACTAAGCATTAATTATATTTTATTTGGGATATCAATATTTATAGGATTTGTAGTATATGCTTTAATAGGTACAAAAAATGTAACTGTAAATATAATAATTATAGTACTTATGTATTTATTAATGATAAAATATTTTATAAGAATAAAGAGATTCAAAAAGGGAATCAATTTTTTAAAGGATAAGTTAGAAAATGAATATTTAAATTTATTAGTTTTAAATATAAGTATCATGATATTATTTCTTATAATAATACTATCAAATTATAACGAGGAAATTACAGAAAAGGTACTACCTGGATTAATTATTTTCTCAATAATAATGTTTATAACAATTAAAAAATCACTAGAAATGTATTATAAACAAAAACTATTAATACAAGATTTAGAAGAAACAAAAAAGGAACTAGAAGATGAAAAACATGAAAACAAAGAGTTAGAAAAAGAAATTCTAGAATATAGTAAAAAGAGTCATTCTATAGCACATAAACAAAAGGCATTAGAATATAAACTAAATGAACTAATGCTAAAAAGTGAAGTTGCAAGTGAAATAGGACTACAAGATGAATTATCCAAAATATCAAAAGAAATATAAAAAGATGAAACAGTAGTTGAACTGACCAAGACAGGGATTTTAGAAATAGATGATATGTTGAAATATATGCAGTCAGAATGCACAAAAAATAAAATAGACTTTCAACTAAAAGTTTCAGGTAATATACATTATATGGTAAATAACTATGTTGATAAGGAAAATTTAGAAATATTAATAGCAGACCATATAAAAAATGCAATAATTGCAATTCAAAATTCGAGCAATGCAAATAAAAGTATATTAGTAAGGCTAGGGATAATAGACGGATATTATAGTTTATATATTTATGATTCAGGAATAGAATTTGAAATAGAAACATTAAAGAATTTAGGTAAGAAGCCAAGTACAACCCATAAAGATACCGGGGGAACAGGAATGGGATTTATGAATATATTTGAGACGCTAAATAAATTCAAAGCAAGTATAATAATAAAAGAATATAACAAACCGGTAAAAGATAATTTTACAAAATTAATAACAATAAAATTTGATAATAAAAATGAGTATAAAATTTATTCTTATAGAGCACAAGAAATAAGAAAAGAAGTTAAAAACCACGAGTTAGAAATAGAAGATATATAAAGGTAAAATCCTATTTTAGTTTTTCTAAAGTAGGATTTTTATTTTTATATTAATTATGTTTTATATTAGTATTAATTTTTAGTTTTATGAAATCTATGATTTTACAAAAAGCAAGTAAAGTCAAAAAGAATAATAAAACTATGAAAATTTGAGTTAAAGCTTTCTTTATAGGAAGATTTATTAGATAAATCAAATAATCTGTAATCATAAAATATTCCACCTCTTAGTAATTTATTAATATTTATATGGAATATTTTACCAAATAAAAAACAACAAGTCAATATAAAATATTCAAACTAATTTAATAAATTAAATTATATATACTTTATAGCAAAAACAAAACAAGTAATAAGTACAAGCAATAGAAACATAGAATTAAAATAAGATAGGGGGAAGAGGTATGGAAAAGATAAAGGAAATATATAAAAAAGTTAAGACTAATCAGTTATTAAAAACACAAGTAATAGTGATTGTAATCTGTATACTTCTAGGAAATTTATTACACTTCACATATAAATGGTCAGGTCAAAATGCATTTATTGGAAGTTTTAGTGCAGTAAATGAAAGTGTGTGGGAGCACTTAAAATTAGTATTTTATCCAATGTTAATTGCAGCAATTATAGAGTATTTTGTAGTAAAAAAAATAGCAAATAATTATATTGAAGCAAAGACAATAGGAATTTTTAGTAGTATAAGTTTTATTGTAGTAAGCTTTTTTACATATACAGGAATTATTGGAACTAACTTTTTTATAATTGATATTCTAATTTTTATAATTAGTATTATACTTGGAGAAGGAATTGCTTATAAACTAATGATAAGAAAAAATGAAAGTTCTAATAGATCAAAGATATTAGCAATTACTATTATGCTTTTCTTACTAATTTGTTTTGTGGTTTGCACATATTATTCACCTGAAGTTAATTTATTTAGAGATTATAGTACAGGAACATATGGAATAAGCAAAAAATAGGTTAATATAAAAAATTACACTTTTAACTATTATTGTAAAAGCGTAATTTTTTTATGTATTATATAAAAATTTTAAAAAAAGTATTGACAAAATATGTAAATGTAATTATAATAAACGAAATTTCAAAAATGTTTTTATAAAATCAACTTTAGTTATAGCATAAGTATTTAAAATCTATTGAATCATGTTAAACTATTTTAATCAATTGATTCAACAAATCACCAATAATTAGAAAATATGTCTGGATATCTGAGGTCATTATTAAAAAGCCCCTATAATTTAATTATTCCATATAATATCTAAAGTATTATTTTAGTATAAAAATTTAAATCTAAGTTGTTCTAAAATATCAAAATACAAACATCCTTCATTTAAAAAAATATGATAGTGACCTCAGATATCCAAACATATATATTTATTTTTAATTTAAAGTATTACTCCAATATTTTATGTATTTTTCTTTTGCTGTATCTGGATTGTAAATACCAGTAAAATCTTTAATAGGTGCAAATTCTTTATCAGGATCAACACGAAGAATTAACATGTCATCAAAAAATTCAAAAGCATCAAAAATAAAACTTTCAAATTTAAAAGAATTTGGTTTGTCAGGAATTTGTTTCATACCTTCTTTATTAACAAAAGCATTTTTCTTAAATGCTCTATGATAACGAAGAGGAATATCACAAACTTTTTTTATAGCATCTAAAGTCATTAGATGTGAAAGCATATTGGCTTCTCTATATTTATACATGCCATTTTCAAATTTGGATAGTGATAGGGATATATCAATATCATCATAATCTAAAATAGCTGGTTTACCATATTTTTTACAATAAACTGCTGTCTTTTCTAAAGGTTCTTGTTTGAAAATAGACTTTGATGCAATTTCATAGTTGTTTTCAACTGACAATCCAAGAAAGAATGGATCTACATTTTTTAATAAAATATTATCAATTCCACCAAATGATACCCAACTAATATTATTATTTTCTAAGTCATTAATTATTCTATGCTTTTTCATGGAATTAAACACATTTCCATTACCATTAGATGCATCTTTAATTAAATATGGTTCTTGTAGTATTAGTTTGCCATTTAAATCTATTATTGGTAATTTTCCTTGTGTAAAAAATTTAACTTTATCTTTAGGATATCCCCAAAAATTATGCAATTCAAAGAAATCTTTAGTTTTAGAATCATTTTCTACACTAGTCATTATATACCAAGGGATTGTTATACCATATTTTTCATTAGTTCTTTTTATATCATCACACATGATTTCAAAAAGAGACTTTTTTTGGTTTTTAGACTCTAATGCTAATTCATAAGTTCCCTTTGGTCCTTTATATCCTAATCTACTTCCTTGACCACCAGCCATTGTTACAACTGCAAATTGATTTAATTTAATTATTTTTTCACCAATAGATTTATAATGATTTATTTGATCACTATTAAATTTATTTATCTCAACATGTGATATTGGCGAAACATCATCCATATTTAGATTAATAGGTTTAAAAGAATTTTTATATAAAGTTAATATTTTTTCAAAATCTGTATCTAAAATTTGAGTCAATAAATTTTCTTTTTGAGAATAAGAAAGTTCATCATAAAAGTATAAAAGATGTTCTTGATTATATTTTTTTAAAATTTCTTTTACTTTTACTAATTGATCTATCATTATTTTTTTCACTCCTAAAATTATAATGTGTGGGAAGAGCTCCTGCTAGACTATTAATTATCATATCCTTATTTGGAATATCAGATGCTTTTAAGTATGAAATTTCCTTTTTAATATCATAAGGTATTCTAACTAACTGAAAAGATATTTGGTCTAATATATTAGAGTTATAATTTCCCTCTATTATTATATAAGATGCAAGAGTCGAAAATTTGTTACTTTCGTCGTTTATATTAGTGTTCAACATTTCTACAGGAATACCAACACTTCCAGGATTAAATAAAGTTTTATTTTTATAACGAAAAACGCATGGTGTGTGAATATGCCCATAACCTATAATATCTGGAACTAAGTCATTAGGCCCTTTTCCTATAAAATCTGTGTTTTTAAATAAATCTTCAGGATTTTTTAATTCTGTTCCACTAAAAGGTGTTCCTTCATTAGAAAACAATGGATTATAGATATTATCTAATCCATATGGAGAGGCATGAAATATTCTAATTAGGTGTCCACTCATATAAAACTCATGTGAAACTGGTAAATTATAGATAAAATTTGCTCTTTCTTCACCAATTTTTTCTCTAGACCAGAATTTTCTGTTATGTACTTCTGGACGACAAATAGCATAATCACAATTACCTATTAGCATAACTTCACAGACTTCTCTTAATCTATCAATAACTAAATCTGGGTTAACACATTTAGTAACATAGTCACCAAGGCTAAAAATTTTTGTAATTCCACGTCTTTTAATGTCATCTAAAACTGCATTTAATGCTGTAATATTTCCATGGATATCTGAAATAATTGCAATTTTTTCCATCTTATACCTCCTAAAATCCGATAATTTCATTATAAATTTCAATTGCAAAATTGTCTGTCATTCCTGATATATAAGAAAATATAGATTTGATATAATCTTTTTGATTACTGTAATCAAAAACAATTTTATTTTTTAATTTTAATTCCTCTCTATT
>CAUBRZ010000020.1 GCA_958438515.1 uncultured Clostridium sp.
TGCCGAAAATACTTGTGGGTTACCCTGCTGGAAAGATAGGTTGTTGCCAGATTTTTTTTTATTTTATAAAAAAATAGACTAGAGATTAGAAAAAATTACCAATTTGTAGTCTATTTTTTTGTGTTATACTATAAAATATGATAAAATGAATATATAAAATTAATTAATTATATAGGAGAAATGAAAATGAAAGATAAAAAAATAGGAGAAAACCATAACAAGATTGATAATAGCGAAAAAATTAATGGAAACTATATAAAAAGAACACCTTATAATGTTTTAAATATATTAGAAGAAAATATTAATTTTTATTCTGAAAAAGAGAAGGATACAATAATAAAAGACAAAAAGGAGAAACTGTTAAATGCAGCTTTGGAGATGTTAGAAACCGAGTCTAATTTTAGAAAAAAACAAAAAATAGAATTATATATACAAGAATTAAATGAAAGTTATAAATTAATTAAGAATGAAGAAGGAAGAAGAGAATATAAAAAACAGCTAACTGCAAAAGAAGAGAAAAATATACATTCACATATTTTAGAATATAATTCTAAATTAATTGATAATATAAGAGATTCTGAAAATAATAAATTACCACAAAAAGCTATTAAAAGAGCAGAGGTAGAAAAAACTGAAAAAATTTTATTAGAAAATAATGAAGGAAGAAATATAGAACTAACCCAAATTGCTACAATTGCATTTAGAAATTGGACAGGCGTTAATACATCTTATATTAATGAATATGAAGTAAGAAGAAAAGTAGATGGAAAGGAAAAAATAGATAAAATTTACACTGATCTAGAAACGCAGTACTTAAAAAAGAGTAAAAAAACTAGAATGCCATCTAATTTAGAGTATTATGATTTTGTTGTAAATAAATTGCTATCTGAAAAAAGTATAAGAGATTCAAAGTATAATGCAGGTTATATTGGATTAATAGGTAAAAAAGAAGATAAAAGCTATTTTCTTACATTAGAACAAGAAAAGTTAAGTCAAAAAGAACAGGAAATATTAACAGCTATTATGATTGAAAATCAAAAACAAGAAAATAGAGAAGATATAGAAGAGAATAAAGAGGAAAAATAAAAATATGGGAAAAGTAATGTGGAAGCCAGGAATTTTTTTATATCCATTGCCAGCTGTAATGGTTAGTTGTGGTACAATGGAAAAATCAAATATAATAACAGTAGCATGGACTGGAATTTTAAATACTAATCCTGCTATGGTATATATATCAGTAAGACCTACTAGGTACTCATATAATTTAATAAAAGAACAAAAAGAATTTGTTATTAACTTAACAACGAAACAATTAGCTAAAGCTACAGATTGGTGTGGTGTAAAAACAGGTGCTAAGGTTGATAAATTCAAAGAGATGAAATTACATAAAGAAAAGGCAAATTTTGTAAAGTGTCCAATGATAAAAGAGAGCCCTGTATCAGTCGAGTGTAAAGTAAAAGAAGTAAGAAAACTTGGATCACATGATATGTTTGTAGCAGAAGTATTAGCGATAAATGCTGATGAAGGTTATATAGATGAAAAAGGAGCATTTGATATATCAAAATGTGATTTAATTGCTTATTCTAATGGGCACTACTATTGTTTAGGAAAGAAAATAGGAAAGTTTGGTTTTTCTGTTAGGAAAAAAAGAAGAAAATCAAAAAAATAGTTTATAATACCATAAAATTCTGCAAAATGCATTGACAGAACAAGAAAAAAATGGTAAAATATTTGAGCATATGTAATTTAGGCATATGTTCACATCGTTTCAAAAAAGTAAAAAGGTTATAAAATACGGAGGTGTTATTCATATGGCAGCAAAAGGACCAAGAGAAAATATCACATTAGAATGTACAGAATGTAAAAGAAGAAATTACGTAACTTCAAAGAACAAGAGAAATAATACAGATAGATTAGAGATTGTTAAGTATTGTAAATTTTGCAAAAAACGTACAACACATAAAGAAACTAAATAAATAGTAAAAGCTATTTTAAGGAGGATATAAAATGGCTAAGAAGGAAGCAAAGACAAATAAAAAAGAAAACAATAAAAATAAAAGAAGCTTTATGAAAGATTTTAAAGCTGAATTAAAAAAAGTAATTTGGCCAACACCAAAACAATTATTAAATAATACAGTAGCAGTATTAACTATAGTATTAATTACTGCATTAATAGTTTTTGTATTAGATTTAGCATTTGAAGGATTAAATAAACATGGAGTAAACAAAGTAAAAGAAATCGTTACATCAACAAATACAACAAATGAAACTTCACAAGAACAAAACACTGTAGATTCTGAAGAACAATCATCAGAAGAATCTAATGAAACTACTGAAAATGTTAATGAATAATAAAAAGAATTTAAAGGAGGCTATAATCAATGTCTCAAAAAGATTATGACATGGTACCTAGATGGTATGTAGTACATACCTATTCAGGATATGAAAATAAAGTAAAGACAGACCTTGAAAAAACTATAAAAAACAGAGAATTAGAAGAATTTTTCTTTGACATTATTGTACCAATGGAAGAACAAATAGAAATAAAAGATGGTAAAAGAAAAACAAATCTTAAAAAAGTTTTTCCAGGATATGTGCTAATAAAAATGATAGTAACAGAAGAATCTTGGTATATAGTACGAAATACAAGAGGAGTTACTGGATTTGTAGGTTCAGGAACAGATCCAATACCATTAACAGAAGAAGAAATAAGAAATATGGGATTTGAAGAAGTTCCTGTTAATGTGGATTATGAAGTAAATGAACAAGTACAAGTCATGAATGGTGCATTTGAAGGTTGTGTGGGTACAGTGCAAGAAATAAATACAGAAAAACATAAAGTAAAAGTTTTAGTATCTATGTTTGGTAGAGAAACACCAGTAGAATTAGAATTTTCACAAGTACAAAAAGTTAAATAAAAAAAGGGAGGTGCCATTAAAATGGCAGAAAAAGAAATTTCAAATATTATTAAATTACAAATAGAAGCAGGAAAAGCATCACCAGCTCCACCAGTAGGTCCAGCTTTAGGTTCAAGTGGTGTTAATATCATGCAATTCGTAAAAGAATTTAATGATAGAACTGCAAATCAACCTGGAATGATAATACCAGTAGTTATAACAGTATATAAAGATAAGTCTTTTGATTTTATAACAAAAGTACCACCAGTTCCAGTATTAATAAAAAAAGCAATTAAAATTCAAAAAGGTTCAGGAAAACCAAATAAAGAAAAAGTTGCTAAAATAACAAAAGCACAAGTAGAAGAAATTGCTAAACAAAAAATGCCAGATTTAAATGCTGCTACATTAGAAACAGCTATGAGTATGGTAGAAGGAACTGCAAGATCTATGGGGATTGTAGTAGTAGAATAAAACTGATAAATATTTTATATTTATAAATTAAAAATAAATTGGGAGAGTTAAACTCGTTAATACCAAAGGAGGAAAAGAAAATGGGAAAAGTATCAAAAAGATATGCAGAAAGCATAAAACTAGTTGATAAAACAAAAGAATATGAAGTAAAAGAAGCTTTAGAAATTATTGAAAAAATGCCAAAACCAAAATTTGATGAAACAGTTGAATTACATGTTAAATTAGGTGTTGATTCAAAACATGCTGACCAACAAGTAAGAGGTACAGTTGTACTTCCAAATGGTACAGGAAAAACACAAAGAGTATTAGTTTTTGCTAAAGGGCCAAAAGCTGAAGAAGCTGAAAAAGCTGGTGCAGATTTTGTAGGAGCAGAAGAACTAATACCAAAAATACAAAATGATGGATGGTTTGACTATGATGTTGTAGTTGCAACTCCAGACATGATGGGTGTAGTAGGAAGATTAGGTAAAGTATTAGGACCAAAAGGATTAATGCCTAACCCAAAATCAGGAACAGTTACAATGGATGTAACAAAAGCAGTAAATGAAATTAAATCAGGTAAAGTAGAATATAGATTAGATAAGAACAATATTATTCATTTAGGATTTGGAAAAGTTTCATTTGGAGCTGATAAGTTATTAGAAAACTATGATGTTATAATGAATGCCATCATAAAAGCAAAACCAGCAGCAGCTAAAGGTCAATACATTAAAAGTGTTGCCGTAGCTACAACAATGGGACCAAGCATGTTCATAAATCAAAAATAAAATTAGATATTAAGCCAAAGACAGTAGGCAAAGTCAAATAAGTCCTACCTAGGTAAATGAGAAGAATAGAACACTCTTTTTATAACCTTAGGTAGGAAAAAAGAGTGTTATTTATTTTTTAATTATATAAATTCTTGGGAGGTGAAAATAAAAATGGCAAGTGAAAAAATACTAAAACAAAAGCAAGAAGAAGTAAATAAATTAGCAGAAAAAATCAAAGAAGCTAAATTAGTACTTCTAACAGATTACAGAGGAATCAATGTTACAGATGATACAACTTTAAGAAAAGATTTAAGAAATGTAAATGCTACATGTACAGTTATAAAAAATAACATCACAAGAAGAGCATTACAAGAATGCAAAATTGAAGGATTAGAAGACAAATTAGTAGGTCCAACTGCTGTTATTATGAGCAGTGAAGACTACTTAGAACCTTCAAAAATAATTTATAAATTTAGCAAAGATAATGAATTCTACAAAATCAAAGGTGGAGTTATTGATGGAAAAGTAATGACAACAGAAGAAATTATTACATTAGCAAAATTACCATCAAGAGAAACATTATTATCTATGCTTGCTGGAGCATTACTTTCAAACATTTCAAAAGTTGCAGTTGCATTAAACGAAGTTAAAAAACAAAAAGAAGAAAATGGAGAAAAAGTAACTGTATCAGTACCAGCAGAAGCACCAGTAGCTGAAGAAACAAAAACAGAAGAAACAGCTACAGAAGAAGCAAATACTGAAACAAAATAAAAAGAGAAGTGAACTCTAAAAATCACTAAAAACAATTATAATAGGTAATAAAACCTATAAAAGATTAGGAGGATTTTAAAATGGAAAAAATAGAAAAATTAATTGAAGAAATAGATAGCTTAACAGTAGTTGAATTAAATGACTTAGTTAAAGCTATTGAGGAAAAATATGGAGTATCTGCAGTAGCAGCAGCTGCACCAGCAGCAGGAGCTGTAGCAGGAGCAGCAGCTGAAGAAAAATCATCATTTGATGTTGTATTAACAGAAGCTGGAGATCAAAAAATTAAAGTTATTAAAGTTGTTAGAGATGCTACAGGATTAGGATTAAAAGAAGCTAAAGAATTAGTAGATGGAGCACCTAAAACAATTAAAGAAGGAGTAGCTAAAGAAGAAGCTGAAGACTTAAAAGCTAAATTTACAGAAGTTGGAGCTGTTGTAGAATTAAAATAGTTTTAGCGACTTATACAATATATAAAATATGGAAAACAAGCCTTATAAGGCTTGTTTTTTTGCTAAAAAAAGTATATAATATAACACAAATTGAAAAATAGGAGTGATTACATGAAAGTAAGTAAAGAGGAAATTTTACACATTGCAAATTTATCTGATTTAATATTAGATGAAAACGAAATTGATACATATTTATCACATTTACAAGATATATTAAATTTTGCAAACATAGTAAATAATGCACCAGTAGAAGGACTAGATATAACAATAGGAGCAAATGAAACAAAAAATGTATTTAGAAAAGATGAGGTGAAAAAATTTAAAGACATTGAAGCTTTATTACAAAATGCTGAATCAACTGAGCAGAATATGTTTAAAATACCAAAAGTTATAAACTAAAAATATATAAGTATAAATTTTTAAAAACATCTAAATAAAAGTAGAGGAGGAATTTGATGAATATAACAGAACTTACAGTACATGAATTACAAGAAAAATTAAAAAACAAAGAATTAACGATAACTGAAATAACAAAAGCATATACAGATAGAATTAACGAAAAAGAAAAAGAAGTACAAGCATTTGTAACAACATTAACAGAAGAAGCTAATAAACAAGCATCAGAAATAGAAGAAAAAATTAATAAAGGTGAGATTTCAGGGGAATCTGCTGGTATTCCAATAGGAATAAAAGATAACATCTGTACAAGAGGAGTAAAAACAACATGTAGTTCTAAAATGTTAGAGAATTTTGTTGCTCCTTATGATGCAACTGTAGTTGAGAAGTTGAATAACGAAAACATGATTGATTTAGGAAAACTAAACATGGATGAATTTGCTATGGGTGGTTCAACAGAATATTCATATTTCAAGAAAACAAGAAATCCATGGGATTTAAATAAAGTACCAGGGGGGTCTTCAGGTGGCTCAGCAGCTGCAGTGGCATCTGAGATGGTACCATGGGCATTGGGATCAGATACAGGAGGATCAATTAGGCAACCAGCTAGTTTTTGTGGTGTAGTAGGCTTAAAACCAACATATGGATTAGTTTCAAGATATGGATTAGTAGCATTTGCATCATCACTTGATCAAATAGGACCTATAACAAAAGATGTAATGGATAGTGCAATGTTATTAAATATAATAGCAGGACATGATGAAAAAGATACAACATCAAGTAATAAAGAAAAAATAGACTATACAAAGTGCTTAAAAAATGACGTAAAAGGATTAAAAATAGGTGTTCCAAAAGAATTTTTTGGAGAGGGCATAAATTCAGAAGTAAAAGAAGCTTTAGAGAAATCAATAGATAATTATAAAGAATTAGGAGCAGAAATAGAAGAATTTTCACTAGATATTGCACAATATGCACTTGCAACTTATTATATTATAGCATGTGCTGAAGCTAGTTCAAATTTAGGAAGATTTGATGGAATACGTTATGGATATAGAACAAAAGAATATAAAAACCTAAAAGAGTTATATAAAAAATCAAGAAGTGAAGGATTTGGATCAGAAGTAAAAAGAAGAATAATACTTGGAACATATGTGTTGTCTTCTGGATACTATGATGCATATTATAAAAAAGCACAACAAGTACGTACTTTAGTAATGAAAAAATTCAATGATGCTTTTGAAAAATATGATGTAATATTAACACCAACTTCACCTACTGTAGCATTTGATATTGGTTCTAAAACAAATAATCCTTTAGAAATGTATTTATCAGACATTTGTACAGTATCTGTAAATATAGCAGGACTTCCAGGAATATCAATACCATGTGGAATAGATAGTCAAGGCATGCCTATTGGATTGCAATTAATTGGAAATAAATTTTGTGAAGAAACTATATTAAATGCAGCATATACATTTGAGCAAAAAATAAAATTTAGAGAGAATTACAAACCACAATTTAAAGGAGGTACTAAATAATGGCTAGAGATGACTATGAAAGTGTTATAGGGTTAGAAGTGCATAGTGAACTTTCAACTAAAACAAAAATATTTTGTTCGTGTCCAACAGGTTTTGGAGCAGCACCTAATTCACAAACATGTCCTATATGTATGGCGATGCCAGGGACATTACCAGTGCTTAATGAGAAAGTAGTAGAATATGCAGTAAAGGCAGGATTAGCTACTGATTGTGAAATTTCAAGAGACAGCAAAAATGATAGAAAAAACTATTTTTATCCAGACCTTCCAAAATCATATCAAATTTCTCAATTTGACAAACCATTATGCACAAAAGGAAAAATAGAAATACAAACAAATAATGGAAAGAAAATTATAGGAATTACAAGAATACATATAGAAGAAGATGCTGGTAAATTAAATCACAATGAATTTGGAGGAGGAAGTCTAGTAGATTTAAATAGAGCAGGGGTGCCTTTAATTGAAATAGTATCAGAGCCAGATTTAAGAACAGCAGAAGAAGTAGAATTATACTTGAGAAAGCTAAAATCAATATTAGAATATATTGAAGTTTCAGATTGTAAAATGCAAGAAGGGTCATTAAGAGCAGATGTTAATGTTTCAGTAAGAAAAAAAGGAGAAACCAAATTTGGAACACGTACAGAAATGAAAAATATGAACTCTTTTAGAAGTATCACAAGAGCTATTGATTATGAAATTGAAAGACAAATTGATGTAATTGAAAATGGTGGAAAAATAGAACAAGAAACATTGAGATGGGATGAGGTATCAGGAAAAACTTTTTCAATGAGAGATAAGGAAGATGCTCAAGATTATCGTTATTTTCCAGATCCAGACTTAGTAGCAATAAAACTTTCTGAAGAATATATAGAAAACATAAAAAACATGCTTCCAGAACTTCCAGAGAGCAGAAAACAAAGATATATAGAAGAATATAAATTATCTGAAAAAGATGCTAACATAATTACAGCATCTAAGCATTTATCAGATTTATTTGAAAATGCAGTTAAAGAATGTAATAATCCAAAAGCAGTCAATAACTGGATTATATCAGATATTTCTAGAATACTAAATGAAGAAGAAATGGAACCTAGTCAAATACCATTTAATAGTAATCAATTAGCAAAATTAGTAATGTTAATTGATAATGGAACAATTAGTTCTAGTATAGGTAAAAAAGTATTAGTTGAATTATTTGAACAACCAAGAGATCCTAGTGATATTATTAAAGAAAAAGGATGGATTCAAATATCTGATGAAGGAGCAATAAGAGAAGTAGTACAAAAAGTGCTTCAAGGTAATCCTCAATCAATTAGTGATTATAAAGCAGGAAAAGATAAAGCATTAGGATTTTTAGTAGGACAAGCGATGAAAGAAACAAAAGGAAAGGCAAATCCACAAATGTTAAACAAAATGTTTTTGGAAGAATTAAATAAATAAAAAAAGCCTATAAAGTTTTCTTTACTTTATAGGCTCTTTCTATATTAACTGTTTTTTTATACCATCAGTTACAAAGCTACAAACAACAAATTCAATTGCAAATATTAAGCTAAGTCTAAAAAGCCCCATTCCTATGTAATAAACAATTGGAGATAAAATAAATAAGTTATATGTAAGTAATATAGAAATAGAAACAATCAATAAAAACAAGCAAAATTTTAGACCACATTTTAATATCTTACACGTAATTTTTTCAAAACTTTTATAACTATTATAAATATTTTTAAACATAATACACCTCTACTAAACAATATCTATATATAATATTAGCATCTAGTATGACAAAAAACAATGGAAATATTAACCTTAAAATAGTAGAAAATCAAAAAAGATATTCTAAAAAAAGAATATCTTAAAAATAAAAACTATGCATAATTTTTATTTTGCCTTAAGCCATAGCTGCATTTAATTTTTTTGATAAATTAGATTTTTTTCTAGCTGCTGTATTTTTTACAATTACACCTTTGCTGCATGCTTGGTCTATTTTTTTTGTAGCATCTGCTAATAAAACTTTAGCTTCTTCTATATTTCCAGCGTTAACAGCTTCTTCGAATTTTTTAACAGCTGATTTATATCCTGATTTAATCATATTATTTCTTAAAGTTTTTTTCTCAATTACTTTAACTCTTTTTTTAGCTGATTTGATATTTGGCATATTATCTTAGCACCTCCTCTTAGTCTATATTACACTATAACATATGATATTTTAACATATTTTTTGGTAAATTGCAAGCAAATTTGGAATTTTAAACACATAAAATGATAAAATTGAAAATTATAAAATTATTACTCTAACAGTTTATGATAAACCTTGTTAATAATATTAAACATTATTTATCAGTAACATCATCATTATATTCATTACAGAAATCTATTATACTTACTAAAAGGCCAGCATCATTTTTTACTATAGTATCTGCAACAAATTTATTATTCGAATTATAGTTAGTTTTAACAGTAATATAATATTGTTGAGTATCATAAATAAAGTGTTCTTTTTCTTCCTCAATTAATTGTTTAACGATGTAAGTAGATGTTCCAATATAATCAAATGGTATTACAATTTGATTATCAGTTTCATTACCTATTAAACTCATAATATATTTACCATTTTCACTATTTTCTGGCATAGCATTTTCTTCTTCTAATGGTATTAGAACATATTTAAACGTTGTATCTTTTCTAGAGAGCATATAATCTGTAGTTAAAAAGGTTTGCTCTATTGGAATAGCAATTGTTGCTGTTTCATTTACTTTTGTTCTCTTGTTTATTTGCTCATTATCTTGAGTATTATCAGATGAATTATTATTTCCCAAAATTACAATTCCATTTGAAAGTATTATTACATCTTTTCCGTCTACTGTTACAGTTGCCTGTAATTAGTTCCTAATAATAGTGATATACATATTGATGCCAATATTAATAATACAACTATTGTAATTACTAATGCTATTAATGTTATTCCTTGGTTTTTTCTTTTCATCTTTTGTCTCATTTCAAAAAATGGTATAAAATGTAAAAATATGTTACTTTAATATTATACATAAACATAAATATTCCTTCAAGAGTTTTAAACAAAAAATATTAGCACTAAAATTTACGTAAAATTTTAAATTATTATTGTATTATAGGTAAACTTATGATATATTGAAAAAGAAATGGAGGGATACACATGATAGCAATCGGGAGTGATCATGGAGGATATAGATTAAAAGAAGAAATAAAAAAATATTTAGATGAACAACAAATAAAATACAAAGATTTAGGATGTTTAAATGAAGAAAGAGTAGATTATCCGAACATTGCAGAAAAAGTAGCAGAGGAAGTCAAAAATAAAAAATGTGAAAAAGGAATATTAATTTGTCGTTCTGGAATCGGAATGTCAATTTGTGCAAATAAATTTAAAGGAATTAGATGTGCACTTTGTCATGATGAATATACAGCAAAATATTCTAGATTGCATAATGATAGTAATATATTAGCATTAGGAGCTGATGCTGTTACAGAAAATGAAGCAATTTGTATACTAAGAATGTGGCTTGCAACAAACTTTGAAGGTGGAAGACATGAAGAAAGATTAAAAATAATAGAACAAATAGAAAGCAAAAACATGAAATAAAGGAGGCCAAAAGCTATGTGGGGAGATGTAGCAATAGCATTCTTGTTAGCTTTTATAGTATCTTTTATGGCAACACCATATACCATAAAAATAGCACATAAAATAGGAGCAGTAGATGTTCCAAAAGATGAAAGAAGAATGCATAAAAAAGCAATGCCAAAGTTTGGTGGACCTGCTGTTATACTAGGTTTCTTGGTGTCTGTTGTTTATTTACTTATTGTAATGAGTATGGAAAACACAATAAACTTATTTGGAACAGAAAAATATGGAATGAAACTATTGGGAATGTTTTTGGGAATTGTAGTAATTAGTATTACATGTGTAGTTGATGATATAAAAACGATAAAACCATTAACAAAGCTTGCAGGACAAATATTAGCAGCAATAGTTGCAGTAGCATTTGGAATAAGAATAGGAGATATCAATTTACCATTTTTTAATACAGCACAATTTGGAGAAATATTTTCAATATGTTTAACAATTGTGTGGATTATAGGAGTAACAAATGCAATTAATTTAATTGATGGGCTAGATGGCTTAGCATCTGGAATTTCTGTTATATCTGCTATATCATTATTAGTAATATTTGTATTAAATGATTCACCATTAATATCTATAATATTAATAACAGCACTTGCAGGTTCATTAGTTGGGTTTTTGCCATTTAATTTTACACCGGCAAAGACATTTATAGGTGACACAGGCTCTAATTTTTTAGGATTTTCGTTGTCAATTATATCTATACTTGGAATAGCAAAAACATATACAATAGCAGTTATTGTATTACCTATAATTGTATTAGCACTTCCAATTTTTGATACATTATTAGCAATAATAAGAAGACTTATAAAAGGAAAATCAATTAAAGCAATTTTTAAAGCAGATAAAGGACACTTACATCATAAAATTGTAAGAAGGGGCTTTAGCCAAAGGCAAGCAGTTTTGATTTTATATGGAATTAGTGCAATATTTGGTATATTTGCAGTAATATTATTAGATAGTGGGATATGGAAAGCATTATCATTTCTCTTAATGGTAATTGTAGCAGTAGGATTAGGATATAAAAACTTCCAAGAAGAGAAATCAGAAACACAAAGGTATGAATGTACAGAATGTAAATATATTTATAATCCTAAATTTGGAAATGAAAAAGCAGGAATAAAACCAGGAACATCATTTGAGGAGTTGCCAGAAGATTGGGTATGCCCAGTTTGTGGAGAAGGAAAAGATATGTTTGAAATACATGAATAATGAAAAAATTTGTCTAAGTTAATAAATAATTGACTTAGGCAATATTTTTATATATAATATAAAAAATAAAAAACAAGGAGAAAAAAGATGGCAGACGAAATAATAAGATTATTAGCATATGATGGAAAAATATCTGTAGTATGTAGCAACACTACGGAATTGGTAGAAAAAGCAAGAAAGATACATGATTTAAGTCCATTAGCTACTGCTACATTTGGCCGTTTACTTACAATAACTACTATAATGGCACAAGAAATGAAAAATACATCTGACAAATTAACAATACAAGTTAAAGGAAATGGAGATATCGGAACTATGGTAACAACAGCAACAAATCTTCCAAAAGTAAAAGGATATGTAGCAAATCCATATGTAGATTTACCATTAAATGAATTTGGAAAGTTAGATGTAGGTGGAGCAGTAGGTCAACAAGGATATATAAATGTAATAAAAGATATAGGATTAAAAGAACCATATATAGGAATATCACCATTAACTTCAGGAGAAATTGCAGATGATTTTACAAATTACTTTGTTAATTCAGAACAAAGAAATTCTGCAGTAGCTTTAGGAGTTTTAGTGGATAAAAATGGAGTAAAATCAGCAGGAGGATATTTAATAAATCCAATGCCAGATTGCACCCAAGAAGAAATACAAAAAGTAGAACAGTCAATATTTAAGGCAGGAGCAATTTCAAAGATGTTAGACGAAAAATTAAGTTTATTAGAAATAGCAAAAAGAATAACAGGAGATACTAATATTAAAATTGTACAAGATAAGATAACGCCAATTTATGAGTGTGATTGTTCAAAAGAACACATGGAAGAAGGATTAATATCACTTGGAAAAAAAGAAATAGAAGATATAATAAAAAAAGATGGAAAGGCAGAAATTATATGTAATTTTTGTAACAAGAAATATGAATTTTCAAAAGAAGAATTACTAGAAATAGAAGGAAAAATACAAGAAAAACATAAAATATAAACTTGTTTTTTTGGTATAAATGTTATATAGTAATAAACAAGCAAATTAAATAATAAAAATAATAAGAATAAGGAGAAATGAAACATGGAAGAAAAAGTTTTAATTTTTGGACACAAAAATCCAGATACAGATACAATCTGTTCAAGTATTGTACAAGAAAGATTAAATAAAAAAAATGGGTGGAATTCTACAAAGGCAGTACGTTTAGGAGATATAAATAAAGAAACAAAGTATGTATTAGACTACTTAAAAATTGATGAACCAGAATTAATAGAAACTATATCTGAAGGTCAAGAAGTAATATTAATAGATCATAATTCATTTAATCAAAGTGCAAATGGAATTGAAAAAGCAAAAATAATATCAGTTGTTGACCATCATAGAATTGCTGATTTTGAAACAACAGAACCATTATATTATACTGCTAAACCATATGGTTGTACGTCAACAATATTATTTGAGGAATTTAAAGCATGTGATTATGAGATAGAAAAAAGTACTGCTATATTAATGGCAAGTGCAATTATATCAGATACATTATTACTAAAATCACCAACAACAACTCAACACGATAAAAATGCATTAGAAGAATTAGAAAAAATATCAGGAATTAACATTAAAGAATATGGTCTAGAAATGTTAAAAGCAGGTACAGATTTAGACGACTTTACAGCAGAACAATTAATAAATTTAGATTCTAAAAATATGAATAAAAATGGAACAAAATATGTTATTGCACAAGTAAATACAGTAAGTATTGAAGATGTTTTAAAAAGAAAAGATGAATTAGAACAAGCGATAATGAGAGAAATTGACAAAAATGATTTAGATTTATTTGTATTTACTATTACAGACATTTTAAATACTAATTCAGAAGTAATAGTACTAGGAGATAAAGCAGAAACTGTGGAAAAAGCATTTAACACAAAACTAGAAAATAATACTGCATTTTTAGAAGGTGTAGTTTCTAGAAAAAAACAATTATTACCTAACATCGATAAAAACATATAGAATAAAAATATAACATATAGTTATAGAAGAGAAAAAATATATTTTAATAAAATAGATGATTTCTTACCAAAGAAAAGACCTTACAAAAAAATGGGAGTGATTTAATGACAAAACAAGCAGTAGAAAATAAAGTACCCAAAAAAGAAACTTTCATGCAAGGTGTAATAACTCTAATGTTTTCACAAGTATTAATAAAACTATTAGGATTAATATATACTTTGTACTTAACTAATAGACAGGGATTTGGAGATAAAGGAAATGGAATTGTAGCAGCAGGATATCAGATTTATGCAATGTTACTTACAATTTCTTCTATAGGAGTTCCAAATGCTATATCAAAACTAGTATCAGAAAGAACTGCTCTTCGGAGATCATAAGGGTGCACATAGGATATTTAAAATAGCATTTGCAACATTTAGTTTTATTGGTTTAGTTGGAAGTTTGATGTTGTTTTTTGGTGCGCATTTAATTGCTAATAGATGGCTTCAAATACCAGAAGCAGAAATGACATTAGTTGCATTATCTCCGGCTATATTTTTCGTAGCTATTTCTTCTGTTATGAGAGGATATTTTAATGGAAGGCAAAATATAAAAGCAACAGCTAGGTCACAAACTATAGAACAAGTATTTAAAACAGCACTTACTATTATACTAGTTGAAATTATTGCAATTATTTCAAATGTTTCAACAAAGTGGATGGCAGGAGGAGCAACACTTGCTACCACATTAGCTACAATGGCAGGATTTGGATACTTATATTTATATTATCAGACAAGAAAAAAAGAAATTGCAACTGAAATAAAATCAACAGTTAATTATAAATATGAAAGAGTAAAAACTATTATTAGGAAGATATTATTTGTGTCTATCCCAATTGCTTTAACTGCAATTATGTCTTCATTAAATAAAAATATAGATTCATTTACAGTAGTAAGAAGTCTAAAACAGTTTATGTCAGAAGATATGGCACTTGCACAATATGGAATATTAGGTGGAAAAGTTGATATGCTAACTAGCCTACCATTATCTATAAATGTAGCATTTTCAACAGCACTTGTACCTGCTATATCTGCAGCAAAGGCAAAAAAGGATAATAAGACAATCACTAAAAAGACATCATTTTCATTATTGACTTCAATGTTAATAGGACTTCCTTGTACAGCAGGAATGTTTATATTTGCAGAACCTATATTAAATTTATTATTTCCAAATGCAAGTGATGGTGCATTAATATTGCAGATAAGTTCTTTAACAATTATATTTACAATACTTGACCAAACAATAAATGGAGCACTGCAAGGATATGGAAAACTTAGGATACCAGCTATTTCATTAGGATGTCGGAGTAATTGTAAAGTTAATCTTGAATTTAGTTTTAGTACCAATTCCTCAAATAGGAGTAAATGGAGCAGCATGGGGGTCTGTAGCATGTCATGCAGTAGCCTTTACGATTGCAATAACAGCTTTAAGAAAGAATATAAAACTAGATTTAACATTTTCAAAATTTGTTTTAAAACCAATTTTAGCAACTACAATTATGGGAATTTGCTCTTATTATAGTTATTTGTTACTTTCTGGAATAATTGCTTTAAAATTGGCTACAATATTAGCAATAATATTTGCAGTTGTAATCTATGCCTTAGCAATTGTAGCATTAAAGGTATTTACAAAGGAAGAACTTTTAATGATGCCAGCAGGGGATAAAGTTTGCAAAGTATTAGAAAAGCTTAAAATATACTAAAAATTTTAAAAAATATAAAAAAAAAGAAGGATTTTAGGTATTTTTGGCGAATTTAAATAATTAGTAGTACATTTATTGCTAGTTCAGGCAATGATACTACATATACTTTAAATCTTATAGGAGGTAATTTAAATGAACAAAGCTGAATTAATCGCAGCAATGGCTGCAAAAACAGGAGAAACAAAAAAAGCAGCAGAAAGCTCACTTAATGCTTTTGTAGAAGTCGTAACAGACTCACTAAAAAAAGGAGAAAAAGTTCAATTAGTTGGATTTGGATCTTTTGAAGTAAGAAAAAGAGCAGCTAGAAAAGGTAGAAACCCACAAACTAAAGAAGAAATCAAAATACCTGCATCAAAAGCTCCAGTATTCAAAGCTGGTAAAGCATTAAAAGATTTAGTAAACAAAAAATAAGAGTTTTGTATAAATATATAAATATATGAATTCATAAAAAGAAGCTATTAACTAGCTTCTTTTTAATATTCTATTTTTTCTCATCAATACGAATATGAATATCTCTTAACTGGTCATATCTTACATTACTTGGGGCACCCATCATTAAGTCTTGTGCTTTACTATTCAAAGGGAAGGCAATTACATCTCTTATTGTATCTGAATCAGTTAAAAGCATAAGCATTCTATCAATACCTGGTGCAATACCTGCATGAGGTGGAGCTCCGAATTGAAAAGCAGTATATAATGCTCCAAATTTAGATTTCACTTCTTCTTTAGTATATCCAGCCATAGTAAATGCTTTTAACATGATTTCAATATTATGATTGCGAACAGCACCAGAAGAAAGTTCTATTCCATTACAAACAATATCATATTGATATGCTAATATATCTAAAGGATCTTTTGTTTCTAATGCCTCTAATCCTCCTTGTGGCATTGAAAAAGGATTATGACTAAATTGTAGTTTATCATGTTCATCTTTTTCAAACATAGGAAAATCAACAATCCAACAAAATTCAAAAGAATTTTTATCAATTAAATTTAGTCTTTTTCCTAATTCTTCTCTAATTTCACCAGCTAAAGTTTCAGCTATTCCAGGGACTTCTGCAATAAAGAATAAACAATCTCCTGGTTTTGAATTTGTTCTTTCAAGCATTTGTTTTTTTGCATCATCTGGAATAAATTTTGCAATTGGTCCTTGAAAACTGCTATCTTCTTGAATTCTAAGCCAAGCTAATCCTTTTGCTTTTAAATCTTTAATGGCATAATCAGTCATACCTTCAAAGAAGCTTCTTGGTTGATTTTCAACATTATGAGTACTAATCACTTTAACAATTTTTCCTTTAAAGGCATTTAAATCAATATGTTCAAATATATCAGTGATATCAACTATTTCTAGTGGATTTCTTAAATCAGGTTTATCAGTACCATATTTTTGCATTGCCTCTTTGTAAGAAATTCTAGGAAAAGGATATGAAGTTATTTTTTTATCAGAAAATTCTTTGAATGTATTATAAATAACAGGCTCAATTGTTTCAAAAACATCTTCTTGAGTGCTATATGCCATTTCCATATCTAGTTGATAAAATTCTCCAGGGGCTCTATCAGCTCTTGCATCTTCATCTCTGAAACAAGGTGCAATTTGGAAATACTTATCAATCCCAGATACCATTAACAATTGTTTGAATTGTTGTGGTGCTTGAGGAAGTGCATAAAATTTACCAGCATGTAACCTGCTAGGAACAAGATAATCTCTTGCACCTTCTGGAGAAGAACTAGTTAAAATAGGAGTTTGCACTTCTAAAAAACCTCTTGAAATCATTTGATTTCTCAAAAATTGAATAACCTTTGCTCTTAAAATTAAGTGATTTTTAATTTTGTCATTTCTTAAATCTAAAAATCTATATTGAAGTCTTAAATCTTCCCTTACTTCTTGTTCGGAATTAATTTCAAAAGGTAACATTTTTGTTCTTTTACCTAATATTTTAATTTCTTCAATACCAATTTCTACTAATCCAGTTTTTAACTTTGGATTAATAGTTTCTGGGTCTCTTTTTCTAACTGTTCCTAAAATACTAACAGAAGATTCAACAGGGATGTGTGATGCGAAATCAACATCTTCTGGCTTACCAGAAGTAACTGCTTGTGTTATTCCATACATATCTCTAATATCTAAAAATACAAGACCTCCAAAATCTCTAATAGTTTCTACAAAACCTGCAATTCTAACTTTTTTTCCAACGTCTTCTAAACTAATTTCATTGCAAGTGTGTGTCCTAAATTCGTTCATTTAAAAACCTCCTTATATTTGAGCACAAAAAAGCGCCCATGCTATATATGCAGGGACGAATATTATCCGCGGTACCACCCAGCTTAAAAATCTGTAAAATAGATTTTTCACTTTATATTTAATTGCTCCAATATGTTTTACTTTTTAGGTTGACCTTTAAGGGCTTTCAGCCTATGACCCTTATTCTCTTATAAGTAATTTCTAAAAGCTTTGTATTGTACAAACGCAATGTAATTAAATTTGAATATTATTTTACATACTTTTTAAAGATTTGTCAAGAGCTATATAAAAAACTGCTAACAATTTTTAATATTATCTTGTTAAAACTATTGATTTATGATATAAAAAAATAGGAGGTTTGGAAATGAAAAGGTATTCAGTTTTAGATTTATTTGCAGGATGTGGAGGATTAGCATTAGGATTTCATTCTAATAAAAAATTTAATATAAATTTAGCAAATGACATTTGGAAACCAGCAAGAGACACTTATACATTTAATTTTCCAGATGTTCCATTTATATTGGATGATATTAAAAATTTATCTAAAGAAAACATTTCTAATTATTTTCCAAATGGAGTTGACGTTATAATAGGTGGACCACCTTGCCAAGGTTTTTCAATGTGTGGTGCTCGTAATGTAGAAGATGCTAGGAATACATTATTTTATGAATATGCAAGACTAGTTGGAGAATTAAGACCATATCTATTTATTATGGAAAATGTAAAAGGAATATTATCAATGAAAAATCCAGAAGGCAAAATGGTAATTAATGAAGTTAAAAAAGAATTTTCGAAAAAAGGATATAATGTGGAATGTGACATATTAAATACTAAAAATTATGGGGTACCACAAGCAAGAGAAAGAGTAATAATAGTAGGAACCAGAAATGATTTAAATACAGAATTCCAATATCCAAATAACATCATGAAAAGATATAAAACGGTAAAAGAAGCATTAACAGGATTACCAAATGAGTCATCATTAGATGGAAAATTGAGTTTAGATAAAAATAACACATATATTAAAAATATAAATAAGTTAATGGATAAAAAAGAAAATAAGATTTACAATCATGAAATACCAATGCATCATAAAGATATTGTAAATAGAATGAGTTTTGTACCTCAGGGAGGAAATTGGCAGAACATACCTCAAAAGTTTAGAGTTGGAGGGATACATAGTAATGCATATAGAAGATTAAAAGATAATGAACCAAGTGTAACTATAAAACATGCTTATAAATCTATGATAATTCATCCTAATTATGATAGATGTTTATCAGTTAGAGAAGTAGCAAGAATACAATCTTTTCCTGATTCTTTTATATTTAAAAACTCAAAAACATCTCAATATCAACAATTAGCTAATGCTGTACCACCATTGTTTTCTAGGGTATTATCAGATAGTGTAGAAAGTTATTTAGAAAAAGCACTAAATACAAAAACAGTAAATCAAAGTAATAGTGAAGTACAATTAGACTTCTTAAATAAAAAGGAGCTAAGTTATGGAATATAAATTTATAGATTTATTTTCAGGATTAGGTGGATTTAGAATTGCTTTTGAAAGCAATGATTGTAAATGTGTTTTTTCTTCAGATATAGATAAAAATGTTAGAGAAGTCTATAAATTGAACTTTGGCGAATATCCATCAGGAGATATTTCAAAAATCTCTAGTGGAGATATACCAGATTTTGATATTCTATGTGCAGGATTTCCATGTCAACCATTTTCTATAGCTGGACTAAGAAAAGGGTTTGAAGATTCAAGAGGAACATTATTTTTTGAAGTTGCTAGAATCTTAAAAGAAAAAAGACCTAAAGCATTTTTATTAGAAAATGTTAAAGGAATTGTAAATCATGATAATGGAAATACTTTGGATGTTATAATGAATACATTAGATGAATTAGGTTATGATGCAAGAGGTAAAGTGTTAAATGCTTTAGATTATGGTATTCCTCAAAACAGAGAAAGATGGTATTGTATTGGATTTTTAAAAGAATTAAATATGAATTTTAAAAATGTATTTCCGAAAAAGAAGAAATTATTCTTTAAAATTGAAGATATAGTAGACCAAAATGTAAAAGGATATGAAATAACTGATACTGCAGAAAAAAACATAGAAATACATTTACCTAAATATATTGAAAAGAACAAACTAAATGACAATTTATTAATAGCTAATGAAATAAGACCCTCAAAGTGCTCTTTTAGATGTAATGGAACATCTCCATGTTTAACAGCTAAAATGGGAACAGGGGGGAATAATGTACCAGTCATTGTAAAGTATAAAAGAAAATTTACAGAAAGAGAATGCTTAAAACTAATGGGATTTCCAGATAATTATAAAATAAAGGAAAATAGTTTCCAATCATATAAACAAATAGGCAATAGTGTTGTAGTACCAATTTTAACTGAAATAGCTAACAATATAAAAGTAAAACTAGATAGCATATAGCTATCTAGTTTTTGGGTTTTAAAACTATAGTAAAAATTCCTTTACTTCTGCCAGAACCGGTTGTCACACAAAAATCAAAAGGCTTATTATATTCTAAATTGTTATTAATAAACAGGTATTTAGCGCAATAAGGTTCATCATAGATATATTTACCTTTAAAAACAATATCAGTTAATTTAGAATCATTCAATATAATATGTTTTATTTTATCATTTGCATATTTTTTTATATTACTACATAACAAAACTTTATTTTCTTCATCTAAAATTGTATAGCTTTTTATATTTAAATCATTAGGTAAATTATCTTCTAATTCTTGCCAAGATGTTTTCCAGCCATTAATAACACAATCATTTTTGTTCAACTCCTTAGCATTACAATAAAGAGAAGCAGCAGCACCTAAATAATAATTATTAAAAAGCTTATAAAAAGAATCTGGAACCATTTTTATAATTTGAAATTTGGAAGAATCAGGCCTTTTTATAGAAGTTCCACTACCTATTAGTATTTGTTTTTCATTAACATTATAATTTTCTTCATCTAAAAAATAATCATGCTCTATTAAAAAATCATTAGGGATAGTTGCCTTTATTATATATGCATCTGATTTAGGAAAGACTTTTTTGTTATTTAGATGAGAAATAACATGTTTAGTAACTCTAATATAGTAATAGTTACTAAGATCTGATATTCCAAAGTCTTTTTTTATAAGATTCCATAATTGGCTATTTTTATTTTTATTCATATATTTTACAAAATCAATTTCTGCTTTAGTTCCTTCTATTGTACCTTTATTCATTTTATATTTCTCCATTTCTAATTGATAAAATATCATTATATATAGAACCCCATTTTAGTTGTATCTGTCCTCGTTTGTTTTCACTTTTTCCGCCATAAGTAGCTCTATTCCAAGCTTGAAAGCTCAAATTACCAATACAAATGGTAGCTCTTTTATTATAAGTATGTGAAAGGTATTTTACGGCATCTAATGCCTTACACCAAATCCCGTTATTTGGCTCTCCATAATAAATATAGTCAACTTTATCATCATATGCACCAGATACTAATACTCTATAAATAATTTTTTCAGTATTTTTTAAAAAATACTTTTGTATTATTTCTATTTCTTTAGCATAATCTTTAGATACATTTTTAGTTCTGTTTTCTATTTTACCAGTACCAGTAGTTGTACCATCGCCCCAAATAAACATTCTTAAGCAATTAGCAACTTCAGAAGAAATAGGATCAATGTCATTTAGGAAATTTATAAATTCTTCAATTCTTTCTTGATGAACACTATTTCCATTTCCTTTTTTTACACTAATACCGAATTGACTTATTATTAAAAATAATTTCTAAATCTCTTTTATATATTCCACCTAAAGCATTAGCTTTTAAAATGTCATTATCAGTAATTTCAGGAAATAGTTCTTTTATAAATTTTTTTAGATTATCATTTAATTGTCTAAATTGTAAACCATCAATTGATTTAACTATATTTTTTTCATTATCAAAACCTGAAATAATCATAAGAATCCTCCTTTTATTTATCAAAAATAAGTAATTTATAGCATTCGATCTCCAAGGCATCTGCAATTTTTTGAATGTTTTTTAATGAAATACTTCTTATTCCACGTTCTAATGAGCTAATATATGTTCTATGTAATCCAGTTAATTCTGCAAGATGTTCTTGAGAATAATTCTTTCCAAGTCGATATTTTTTGACATTTTCTCCAAATTTTTTACAAATATTCATAATATCACCAAAAATATTGTATTACTTTGTATCAAATAAGTCTACACACAATAAGTAACATTTTAATGCAAAACATGTCAAAAGGATAAAAGAAAATGAACTAATAGACAATACAATAAAAAGATAGTATAATAATTATGAAAAGACTATTCTAAATAGTCTTATTTTAAGGGTGATAAATATGTTTAATATAGAAGAAGAATTGAAAAAACTACCTGATAAACCAGGAGTATATGTAATGAGAAATAAGAATAATGAGATAATTTACGTTGGAAAAGCAATTTCATTGAAAAATAGAGTTAGACAATACTTTAGAAAAAATGAAAAAACAGCAAGAATTGAAAAAATGGTAAGTTTAATTGACCACTTTGAATATATAGTAGTGGATAATGAAGCAGAAGCATTAATATTAGAATGTAATTTAATAAAGAAAAATAAACCAAAGTTTAATGTTTTGTTAAAAGATGATAAAACATATCCATATATCAAAATTGACTTAAAATCAGACTATCCAGGAGTATATATTACAAGAAGAATTACAAATGATGGTTCAAAATACTTTGGACCATATGCCAATCCAGGTGCTGCAAAAGAAATGTTAGATTTCATTAAACAAAAATATAAAATACGTCAATGTAAAAACTTAAAAAAAAGAGATAGACCTTGTTTAAACTATCATATTAATAGATGTTTAGCTCCATGCATGGGATACATAACGAAAGAAGAATATAAAAAACAAATAAATGAAATAATAGATTTATTAGATGGAAAAACTGATAAAATAATAAAAGAATTAGAAAAACAAATGGAAGAGGCATCTAAAAGATTAGAATATGAAAAAGCAGCGAATTTAAGAGATAAGATACAAGCAATCAAGAGAGTATCTGAAAAACAAAAGGTATCTAATATTCCAGAAAACAATATAGATGTAATTGGTATTGCAAAATCAGAATTACAAACATGTATAGAGATATTTTTTGTTCGTGGAAGTAAAATGATAGGAAGAGAACATTATTTTTATTCAGAACTTAAAGATATGGATGATAAAGAAATTTTGTCAGGATTTATAAAGCAATATTATTTAGACAATCCCAATATACCCAATAAGATTATGATAAAAGAAGAAATTGAAGACAAAGAAATAATAGAACAATGGTTATCCACAACTTTAGGTAAAAAAGTGGAAATAAAGAGTCCAAAAAGAGGAGAAAAACTAAGATTTGTTGAAATGGCAGAAATGAATAGTAAAGTGACACTAGAAAATAAGGAAAAAGATAAAAGTGAAATCTTATTAGAATTAAAAGAAGTTTTAAACTTGGACAAAATACCTAGAAAAATTGAAACATATGATATTTCAAACATGTCTGGAGAATATATGGTAGCAGGAATGTGTGTTATGCAAGATGGTGTTATAAAAAAGAATTTATCAAGAAGATTTAAAATAAAAACTGTATTTGGTCAAGATGATCCTAGATGTACAGAAGAAGTAATTACAAGAAGAATAAAACATTCAATAGAAAATTCTAAAGGAGGATTTGGACAATTACCAGATGTGATTTTTGCAGATGGTGGTATTACTCAAATAAGAGCAATAAAAAAAGCAATAGAAAAATACAATTTAGATATACCAGTATTTGGTATGGTAAAGAATGATAAACACGAAACAAGAGCATTAATAGACGAAAACAGAAATGAATTGGAAATTTCACAAAATTTAAAAAACTTAATTACAAAATTTCAAGATACTGTACATGATACAGCAATTACATATCATAGAAAACTACGTGATAAAGCAATAACAAAATCAGAATTAGATGATATTTATGGAATAGGGGAAGTTAAGAAAAAGGCCTTATTAAAGAAATTTGGAAGTGTAGAACAAATAAAAAAAGCAAGTATAAAAGAACTAACACAAGTAAAAGGAATTACAGAAGAAATAGCAAGAAGAATTTTAGAGTAATAATAAAATAATATAAAAAAAGTTTGTATCAAAAAAAGATATAAACTTTTTTAGTTTTATAAAAAAATAGGAATAATTATAAAAAAATAGCATATACATATAAAAATAAAAATATAAGGGGGCATTTTTAATGGAGCTTGCTAAAAATCATTTTTTTGAGGTGAAATATAATACAAAATTGGACAAGTTAGAAATACAGAGAGAATCATGGATAAGTAAATTATCTAAAACAATAAAAAGGCATAAACTTATCTCAACTATAACAATAGCTTTTTTAATGTTTTCAACTTTAAATATTGTTATGATATTCAGTTTTATGAAAATTTTGCAAAACATATAAAAATGTGATAAAATATTACTATTCTAGAACAAGGAGGATAGTAGTATTTTTTTATACTACAATAAAAATATGAAATTAGCAAATGAATGGAAAGAATATAAAATATTAGACATGGCAAATGGTCAAAAGCTAGAACAATGGGGAAATGTAATACTATCTAGACCAGATCCACAAATTATATGGAAGGAAAAAAGTTTTCCTAAAAAGTGGAAAGAAGCAAATGGTACATATCATAGAAGTAAAACTGGAGGAGGAGCGTGGCAAGTAAATAAGAAAATGCCAAAGCAATGGCAAATACATTATAAAAATTTGACTTTTAATATTAAGCCAATGGGATTCAAACATACAGGGCTATTTCCAGAACAAGCTGTCAATTGGGATTGGATGATAAATAAAATCAAATCAGCTAAAAGACCTATAAAAGTATTAAATTTATTTGCATATACAGGAGGAGCAACTGTTAGCTGTTTATCTGCAGGAGCATCTGTATGTCATGTAGATAGCTCAAAAGGGATGACAACATGGGCAAAAGAAAATGTAATATCTTCAGGATTACAAGAAAAACCAGTTAGATTTATAGTAGATGATGTTGTAAAATTTGTAAATAGAGAAATAAGACGTAACAACAAATATGATGCAATAATAATGGATCCACCTTCATATGGAAGGGGAGCAAAAGGAGAAGTATGGCAATTTGAGGAAAACATCTATGAATTAGTAGAACTATGTATGCAAGTATTATCAGATAATCCATTATTTTTCTTAATAAATTCATATACAACAGGAATTTCAAGTACTGTATTACAAAATATATTAGCTCTAACAGTAGAAAAAAAATACAAAGGAAAATTAGAATGTGGAGAAATAGGAATACCTATGGAACAATCTAAACTAATATTACCTTGTGGAATATATGGAAGATGGGAAGGAGAGTAAGGGGGACAGGTCTTAAGTATTTCATTAAAAAGTCGAAAAATGTAAAAATTAGAAGATAAAACTTTTAAGTATTGTCCTCAGTTTTATTTAAATGAAAGTTATTTATGAAGATAATCATATAATTGTAGTAGAAAAGAAACCAAATATACCATCTCAAGCAGATAAGACAGGTGATATAGATATGCTTACACTTGTAAAGGATTATATTAAAAAGAAATACAATAAACCAGGAAATGTTTATCTTGGACTGGTTCATAGATTAGACAGACCTGTTGGTGGTGTTATGGTTTTTGCTAAAACTTCAAAAGCTGCATCAAGACTTAGTGACCAAGTAAGACAAAAGGCTTTTAAAAAAGAATATTTAGCAGTAGTAGATGGGAAAATAGAAGATAAAGTAGGAACTTTAGAAGATTATTTATATAAAGATGAAAGAAATAATATAAGTAAAGTTGTAAGTGAAAATAAAAAGAATGCAAAATTTGCTAAATTAGATTATGAGGTATTGAAGTATAACAAAGTAAAAGACTTAAGTTTAGTAAGAGTAAATTTACATACAGGAAGACATCATCAAATAAGGGTTCAGTTATCAAATTTTGGGCATAGTATTTTTGGAGATCAAAAATATGGAACTAGGGGAAAAGGTAAGCAAATTGCATTATGGTCATATTTACTTATAATAGAACATCCTATTACTAAAGAGAAAATGACATTTAAAGATTTACCAGAACCTGTAGGAACTTGGTGTATTCTAAAAAACGAATAAATGAAAAAGTAACAAAATAAAGAAACAGATTAAATATATTGACAAAATCAAAGTAATAGTGTAATATAAAGTAGAAAAAAGAAGAATAATA
>CAUBRZ010000021.1 GCA_958438515.1 uncultured Clostridium sp.
AAGAAGTATAACAGTAGAAGATGTAAATAAAATTTGTGGAGTTACACCATCAACAGAACTTAATAGTAACTATGGAAAAGAATATACAAAATCAACATATTATCCAACAAGAACAACAGAAACAGGAAAATCAGGATCAGCAGTAAGTAGAACAGATAAACGTACAGAATATACTTATACAGGTTCAGAAAAAATAGTAACAACAAGTAATGAATATAAAATGTTATTTAGAAATAGAGCAGATACTGGCAACATAACCTATTGGTTGGCATCTCGCTGTGTTAAGAGTGGCTCTAACAGTAGCGATTTCTGTGTGCACGCTGTGGCTAGAGACTGTGTGGACAGAGCTTATGTAGGCATTGGTTATAGTGATCGCTTCTATGAGCACTCTTCTAGTCGTGGTGTCCGTCCGATAGTTTATTTAAAATCTGATATCCAGACAAGTGGAAAAGATTCAAGCGAAGCATGGAAAATAGAATTAAAAAAATAAGGAGCGTAAGTATTGTAAGAAGGCTACTGGTCTTCTTGCAACGGCTCGAAAAGACCTTGCCAAAATTAGTGTGTAAATTTAATACTTGTTTTAAGATTAACATAATTGACTTTTAGGCAAAAAATTGTTACAATATAATTGTAGTCATTAATAAGTATCAATTCTTCTTAAAATAAAGGAGAACACAGGAGGAATAATACATGAGGAATGCAATAAGTAAAGCTCAAAAAATGGTAGCTAAAATAAAAGCTATTGAATCAACAACAGTTGCAAAAGATGTATTGAAGGAATTTCGGAAGTATATATGTAATGCATTATATGACTATGATACAATAGTTAATATGTGTATACATACCGAAACTATTTCTAGTACAAATGATGCAATGTATGAGATTATTGATAAGGATATGAGAGACCTTATCGAAAACAAATCTAGAGATAATCAGATAATATTATTATCTGAAATTATCAAAAGATTATAAAAAAAAGAAGTAGGTGTTTTCCTAAGAAAATGCTTACTTCTTTTTTCTTATTTTACCATAAAAATATTGAAAAAAATGTAATATAATGATAATATAATAAAAAATGTAGGAGGTAGAAAATGAAAATACTTTTAAAAAATGGAACATTAATTGATTACAAAACAAACATATTTGAGAAAAAAGACATACTAATTGAAGATGACAAAATAAAAAAGATTGATAATGAAATTTCTGACTTAGCAGATAAAATTATTGATTGTACTAATTTAAATATCATACCTGGAATGATTGACATGCACTGCCACTTAAGAGAGCCTCGGATTTGAACATAAAGAAACAATCGAAACAGGTAGTAAGAGCGCTGTATGTGGAGGATTTACTACTATTTGCCCAATGCCAAATACAAAACCAACACCAGACAGTGCTATTATTTTGGAAGAAATAATTGAAAAAGCAAAAAAAGTAAACTTATGTAATGTTCTTCCATATGCATCAGTTTCAAAAGGAGAAAAAGGAGAAAAACTAGTAGATTTTGAGGAACTAAAAAATGCAGGAGCAATAGCTTTTTCAGATGATGGTATGCCAGTTGTAAACAGTAAAACAATGAGAGAAGCAATAATCAAAGCAGATGAACTAGGAACATTTGTAGCATCACATTGTGAAGAAAAATCAGTATCTGCTGGAGCTATAAATGCAGGAAAGATCGCAGAAGAATTAAAAGTAGAAGGTGTACTTCCAGAAGCAGAAGAAATAATGGCTGCAAGAGAAATAGTTATTTCAGAAACAAATAATGTAAGAGCACATATTTGTCATATTAGTACAAAAACAACGAAGAATATGGTAAGAGATGCTAAAAAAAGAGGTGTAAAAATCACTTGTGAAACATGTCCACATTATTTTACTTTTACTGTTGATGAAGTATTAAAATCAGGCGTAAATGCCAAAATGAATCCTCCATTAAGAGAAGAAAAAGATAGAATAGCAATAATAGAAGGATTAAAAGAAGGAACTATAGATTGCATAATAACAGATCATGCACCACATGCAGAAGAAGAAAAAAATAAAGGACTAGCAAGTGCACCAAATGGAATAATAGGGTTTGAGACAGCTTTACCTGCTGAAATTATGAACTTAATAGATACAAAAGAATTAACATATTTAGATTTAGTTAGATTAACATCATATAATCCAGCAAAATTATTAAAAATTGATAGAGGTACAATTCAGGAAGGCAAAATTGCAGACATTACAATTTTTGATCCAAATCAAAAATATGTATATACAAAAGAAATGATTGTATCTAAATCAAAAAATAGCCCGTTTATAGGTAAAGAATTAAAAGGAAAAGTCAAATATACTATTGTTGGTGGAAGAATAGTATATGAAGATAAAATGTAATAAGATAAAATATATCAAAGGAGCATAATAATGGAAAAAATGATAGATAGATTAATAGAAAAAATAAAACAAACAAATAATCCAACAGTTATAGGATTAGACCCAGGGTATGAAAAATTACCAAATTGTATTAAAGAAAAATATCCAAAAGACATAGAAGGAGTATCTAGAGCAATATTAGAATTTAATAAAGCTTTAATAGATGCTACTTATGATATTATTCCAGCTGTAAAGGTAAATATTGCATTTTATGAAATGTTTGGAATTCCAGGAATAAAAGTTTTTGAAGAAACATGTAAATATGCAAAACAAAAAGAGATGATAGTAATTGCAGACATTAAAAGAGGAGATATAGGATCAACTGCTCAAAGTTATTCAAATGCTTTTTTAGGAAGAACTTTAATTGAAAATATTGAAACACCTATTTTTGATGTAGATTTTATTACAGTAAACCCATATATGGGAACAGACTGCGTAAAACCATTTATTGAAGATTGCAGAAAATATAATAAAGGAATATTTGTACTAGTAAAAACATCAAATCCTTCATCAGGAGAATTACAAGATTTAAAACTAGAAAATGGTAATGAAGTATATATGCAAGTAGCAGAATTAGTAGAAAAATGGGGAGAAGAACTAAGAGGAAAATATGGATATAGTGATATTGCAGCAGTAGTAGGAGCAACATATCCTAAACAATTAGAGCAAATAAGAGTAAAAGCACCACATACATATTTTCTAATACCAGGATATGGGGCACAAGGAGGAAAATCAGAAGATATTGCATTAGGGTTTGACAGTAATGGCTTTGGAGGAATAGTAAATGCATCTAGAAGCCTAATGTGTGCATATAAATCCGATTTATGGAAAGATAAATATTCAGAAGAAGACTATGCTAAAGCAACTAGAGCAGAAGCATTAAGAATGAAAGAGGATCTAAATCAAGTAATAAAAAATAAATAAGATAAATCAAAGGAGGAAAATTTTATGCCAGAACAATTATTAGCAGAACTTGTAAAAAAAGAACAACTAAAACCAGACATTTTTAAATTTAGTGTCAAAGCAGAAAGTATTGTAAAAAATGCTAAACCAGGTAACTTTATAGAAATAAGAGTATCAGACCAAACTGAACCATTTTTAAGAAGACCAATTAGTATATATAATTTGGACAAAGAAAATGGAATACTTGAATTTATATTTCAAGTAAAAGGAAAGGGAACTAAAATTTTATCTTATAAAAGTATTAGAGAAAAAATTGATATAATAGGACCATTAGGAAAAGGAATATTTAAATATGAGAACTATAATAATTTAGCAATAATAGGTGGAGGAATAGGAGTATTTCCACTTTATGAACTAGCTAAATCAGCAAGTGATGATAAAAAAAGTGTTAATATATATTTAGGATTTAGAAATAAAGAATTTGTAGTATTAGAAGATGAATTTAGAAAAGTATCTAGCAATATGATTTTAACTACTGATGATGGTAGTTATATTAAAAAAGGATTTGCTATAAATTATTTAGAAAAAGATATAGAAGATGGAAAGATAGATTCTATTTATGCATGTGGTCCATTACCAATGCTTAAAGCAGTACAAAAATTAGCAATAACAAAAGATATACCATGTCAAATTTCATTAGAAGAGAAAATGGGGTGTGGATTAGGAGTATGTTTAGGCTGTGCAGTAAAAACAGCAAATAGTTCTAAAGAAACTCCAGAATATTTACATGTTTGTAAAGATGGACCTGTATTTAATGCAAAAGAAGTTGAAATTTAGATAGAGTTAGTTTATATAAAAGGAGGAAAACATGAATACAAAAATTAATTTTGCAGGAATAGAAATGAAAAATCCAGTTACTGTAGCATCAGGAACATTTGGATATGGAAGAGAATTCAGTCAATATTTTGATTTAAGTAAATTAGGAGGAATAATTACAAAAGGAACATCTTTAAAACCAAGAAGTGGAAACAAACCCTCAAGAGTGTGTGAAACTGCGAGTGGAATGCTAAATAGCATAGGTTTACAAAATCCAGGTGTAGAATATTTTGCTCAAAATGATTTACCTTTCCTAAGAAAATTTGATACAGCAATAATTGTAAATGCTTGTGGAAGTAGTATACAAGAATATGTAGAACTTTGTAAAATATTAAATACATTAGACATAGATGGTGTAGAACTAAATTTGTCATGTCCTAATGTGAAAGATGGATGTATGGCATTTGGAAATACATATGAAGGAGTAAAACAAGTAACAAGTGAAGTTAGAAAAGTTTTAGATAAACCACTTATTGTAAAATTAACACCTAATGTAACAGATATTGCATCTATTGCAAAAGCAGTAGAAGATGCAGGTGCTGATCGGAGTGTCTTTAATAAATACTTTACTAGGAATGAAAATTGACATTGAAAAAAGAAGACCTGTACTTGCTAATAATACAGGAGGGCTTTCAGGACCAGCTATAAAACCAGTAGCAGTTCGAATGGTTTATCAAGTAGCTAAAGCAGTAAACATTCCTGTGCTTGGTATGGGAGGAATAATAAGTGGAGAAGATGCAATAGAATTTATGTTAGCAGGAGCAAATGCAATATCTATAGGAGCAGGAAATTTTATAGACCCATACACAAGCATAAACACTATAAAAGGAATCGAAGATTACATGAATAAACATAAAATAGAAGATTTAGAACAAATTATTGGAAAAGTTGAAATGAACTAAAAATATAAAAAGTCGTTTTAGTATTTATTAAAACGACTTTTTAATTTAGATAAAATTTAAAATAGTTATTTTTTACCTAGAATTATTCTTTATTATCAGTTGTATTTTCATTTGCAACAGAGTCTTTTGTTTCTTCTACTTTTTTAGTTTCTACAACAGAATCTGAATCAGACATAACTGAAGCTTCTACAGAAGATTTTCCAGCAGGACCAACATATTCGGCCTGACCAAATCCAAGAATCATGTAGAATATAGTAGGTAAGAAAAATAATCCAAATGTATAACCAATATCTTTACCAAAAGCTTTTGATAAGTTATAACATTGGTAAGCATTTAAAGCCATAATTGCAATCCAACCTGCAAATGGTATGAAACCAACTAAGTAAACCAATAGTAACCATGGTGAAATTCCTGAAATTTTAAATAAAACAACAAGGTTGTAAATAGGTATAATTGATTTCCAGCCTTTTTCACCAGCTTTAGTATAAAGCTTCCACATTGCAATAATTTGTAATACGCCAACAACAATAGATATGACTGAAATAAATCCTAAAAAAGAACCTATTGTTGCTCCAATACCAGTAGCTATTGCTGAATCTAAGCCATCATAAGAATTGGAATATGTTGAAGCATCATAACCATAGTCATAATAATAATTCATAACAAATCCTCCTTTTATTATCATTTATAAGAATATTTTTACATTTTTTATTAAAAAAGTCAATAAAAAAACAAAAAGTGACAGAAAATACAAAAAACAAATAAATATATTGTATAAAAAAAATTGTTTTGATATAATTAAAAAAACAACTTAATACATATTATTTTAAGGAGGGAAAAATATGAACGAAGAACCACAAGAATGCAATAAAAAAGATACATATTTAGAACAATTATTATCAATATATGAACCAGAAAAAGATAATCTGATTCAAATGTTAAATGAAATACAAGAACACTATGGATATGTACCAATGTATGTACAAAAAGAATTATCAAACTTTCTATCAATTCCAATGGCAGAAATTTATGGAGTAATAACTTTTTATTCAAGATTTTCATTAAAACCACAAGGAAAATATAAAATATCAGTATGTTTAGGTACAGCATGTTTTGTAAAAGGATCACAAAAAATAATGGACAGATTAACAGAACGATTAAAAATCGAACCAGGGCAAACAACAAAAGATGGAATGTTTACAATAGATCAAACCAGATGTGTAGGGGCATGTGGGTTAGCGCCAGTATTTACGGTAAATGGTGAAGTATATGGAAAAGCAACAGTACAAAAATTAGACCAAGTTCTAGATGAATTAATGGGGACAGGACAAAATTAGTTCATTTATATGTAAAATGTTGTCGAATAACAGAAATCGACAAAAAACTATAAAATACATGAAAGAAGCGAGTGGTGTCCCCACTATTTCAAAGGAGGAATAACATGAAAAAGACTTTAGAAGAAATTCATAAGATAAGGGAAGAGAAGAAAAAAGAGTTAGATTTGAGGATTAATACTAAAGCAGATACTAGAGAAAAACATATTTTGGTGTGCCATGGTACAGGGTGTACTTCTTCAAAGTCACCTGAGATTTTGAATTGTTTTAGAAAAATTATTGAAGAGAAAAATATTAGCAATGTAAGAGTTATAAAAACAGGTTGTTTTGGTTTGTGTGCTAAGGGACCTATTGTCATTATTAGACCTGAAGATACTTTTTATGCTATGGTGAAACCAGAAGATTGTGAAGAGATAATCCAAACACATATTATAGAAGGCAAGAAAGTTGAAAGGTTATTGTGTAAAGACATAGATGGCAGAAAAGTAAATAGACTAGATGATTTAAATTTTTATAAAAAGCAAAAAAGAATAGCTCTTAAAAATTGTGGTGTTATAAATCCAGAGGATATTGCTGAATATATTGCTTTTGATGGATATCAAGCTTTAGAAAAAGTGTTAACTAAAATGACTAGACAGGAAGTTATTGATATCATAAAAGATTCTGGCTTAAGAGGAAGAGGTGGTGCTGGTTTTCCTACTGGTCAAAAATGGGAGTTAACAAAAAAATCTGAAGGAAATCAAAAATATGTTGTATGTAATGCAGACGAGGGAGATCCAGGAGCTTTTATGGATAGAAGTATTTTGGAAGGAGATCCACATTCAGTTCTAGAAGCAATGGCTATTGCAGCTTATTGTATTGGTGCAAATAAAGGCTTTATATATGTGCGAGCTGAATATCCTATTGCAGTCAAAAGGTTAGAAATAGCAATTAACCAAGCAAGAGATTATGGAATATTTGGAGATAATATATTTGGAACAGATTTTAATTTTGACATAGAAATTAGATTAGGAGCAGGAGCTTTTGTTTGTGGAGAAGAAACAGCACTTTTAGAGTCTATAGAAGGCAAAAGGGGCCAACCAAGAGTAAAACCACCATATCCAGCTACAGCAGGTTTGTGGGGAAAACCTACTTTAATAAACAATGTCGAGACATATGCAAATATTTCTCAAATAATATTAAATGGGTCTAAATGGTTTTCTTCCATAGGAACTGAAAATTCAAAAGGTACAAAAGTATTTGCATTAGGTGGTAATGTAAATAATATAGGATTAGTTGAAGTACCTATGGGAACCACTTTAAGAGAAATTGTTTATGATATAGGTGGAGGAATTCCAAATGGAAGAGATTTTAAAGCAGCGCAGACAGGAGGACCATCTGGAGGTTGTATCCCAAAGGAGCATTTAGATACACCAATTGATTATGAATCTCTAAAAGAAATTGGGTCTATGATGGGATCAGGAGGACTTATTGTAATGGATGATACAAAGTGTATGGTATCTTTGGCTAAATTTTATTTAGAATTTACAGTAAGTGAAAGTTGTGGTAAATGTACACCTTGCAGAATAGGAACAAAAAGAATGTTAGAAATACTAGAAAAATTATGTAGTGGTAAAGGTGAAGAATTAGATATTTATAAGTTAGAAAAATTAGCTGTAAATATTCAAAAATCAAGTATATGTGGATTAGGACAGAGTGCACCAAACCCAGTTATTAGTACATTAAAATATTTCAGAGAAGAGTTTAGACAACATGCTCTTGGAAAGGAATGTAAGGCATTAGAATGTAAAGCAATGTCAAAAATAACAATTAATCAAGAAACCTGTAAGGGATGTGGTTTATGTCAAAAACATTGTCCAGTTGATGCTATAAAAGGTGAAGGAAGAGAAAAAAGGATTATTGATCAAAATAAATGCATTAAATGTGGCACATGTTTGACAAATTGCCCTTTCAAAGCAATTGGAAAATAGTTTTAATATTACTTGTAATATATATTAACAATACGAAAGGAGAAAAAATTAATGAAAGAAGATATAGTTACATTAACAATTGATGATCAAGAAGTAAAAGCGAGAAAAGGAACAACAATTCTTCAAGCAGCTAAACAAGCAGGAATTGATATTCCAACATTATGCTTTCTAAAAGATATTAATGAGGTCGGAGATTGTAGAATGTGTATTGTTGAAGTAGAGGGAAGGAGAGGTTTTGCAACTTCATGTATTCAAACAGTTGAGGAAGGTATGATAGTACATACTAATACAGCTAATGTTTTAGAAGCAAGGCATGTAATATTAGACTTGATTATTTCTAATCATGCAAAGGATTGTTTAACATGTACGCGTTCTGGAAATTGTGAGTTACAAGCTTTAGCTATTAAATTTAATGTAAGGGGCATAGAATTTGAAGGAGAAAGAACTAAACATAAAATTGACGATTTATCTCCATCAATAGTAAGGGATTTTAATAAATGTATTTTATGTAGAAGATGCGTAGCTGCTTGCAAAAATGTACAAAAAATTGGAGCTATTGATTGTATAAATAGAGGGTTTCAATCTTGTATTTCAACAGTAGGAGATAAAAGTTTAAATGATGTTAATTGTACTAATTGTGGTCAATGTATTCAAGCTTGCCCAACAGGTGCTCTGCACGAAAAAGAGACAACAAATGAAGTTTGGGCAAAATTAAAAGATCCAGATACTACTGTTATAGTACAAACAGCTCCAGCAGTTAGAGTTGCACTTCGGAGAAGAATTTGATATGCCAATAGGCACTAATGTTACTGGAAAGATGATATCAGCATTGAAAAGATTAGGTTTTGATAAAGTATTTGATACAAATACAGGTGCTGATTTTACAATTGTAGAAGAGGCTAATGAATTTATAGAAAGACTTACAGAAAATGATAATCTACCAATGATTACATCTTGTAGTCCAGGATGGGTTAAATATATAGAAATGAATTACCCTGAATTATTACCACATTTATCTAGTTGTAAATCACCACATCAAATGTTTGGGGCATTAATAAAGACTTATTATGCTAAGAAAGAAAAAATTAATCCAGAAAAAATTTATGTTGTTTCTGTTATGCCATGTATTGCTAAAAAATTTGAAAGAGAACGCCCAGAAATGAAAAATAACGGACTTTATGATGTAGATAATGTAATTACAACACGTGAACTTTCTAGAATGATTAAACAAGCAAATATTGAATTTGAGAAGCTAGAAGATGATGTTTTTGATAATCCAACAGGAGAAGCCACAGGAGCTGCTGCAATCTTTGGAACAACTGGTGGGGTTATGGAAGCAGCTCTTAGAACAGCACAAGACAATTTAACAGGTAAAGATTTAGATAAAATAGAATTCGAACAAATTCGTGGCGAACAAGGAATAAAAAGAGCTAGTGTAAATATAGCAGATAAAGAAGTAAAAGTAGTGGCAGCAAGTGGATTAGCAAATGCTAAGCAAATATTAGAAGAAATAAAAAATAAAAAGGCTGACTATCAATTTGTAGAGATAATGGCATGTCCAGGAGGATGTGTAATGGGAGGAGGACAGCCAATAAAGAGTTCTAAAACTAGATCAGAAGTTGATGTTCAAAAGCTAAGGGCTGATAGCTTATATTCGATTGATGAAAAGAGCACTATAAGAAAGTCACATAAAAATCCTTTCGTAAAAAAAGTTTATGAAGAATATTTAGAAGAACCAGGAAGTTATAGGGCTCATAAATTATTGCATACTACATATCGTAAAAGAGAAAAATACAAATTTTAAGTAAATAAAATATAATAATATAAGGAGGAAAAAATGGAACCAGTAGTTTTAGATAATCCATTAATTGAACACAAATTATCTATAATAAGAGATAAAAATACAGGAACAAAGGAATTTAGAGAAATAATAGGAGAAATAGCAACTTTTTTATGTTATGAAGCAATGTCAGATGCACAATTAGAAGAAGTAGAAATAGAAACTCCAATATGTAGAACAAAAGTTAAAAAATTAAACGAAAATAAATATGCTTTTGTACCAATACTAAGAGCTGGGACAGGTATGCTAGATGGATTAATAAAAGTTATACCAAATGCGAAAATTGGCCATGTTGGACTATATAGAGATGAAGAAACTTTAAAACCAGTACGTTATTATTACAAAATGCCATCTGACATAGCTTCTAGAGAAGTAATTGTTTTAGATCCAATGCTTGCAACAGGAGGATCAGCAAGTGATACTATTACAATGTTAAAAGAAGATGGTGTAACTAAAATTAAATTTTTATGTATTATTGCAGCACCAGAAGGAATTAAAAAATTACAAGAAATACATCCAGATGTAAAAGTATATACAGCTACAATAGATGAAAAACTAAATGATATAGGTTATATAATACCTGGACTAGGTGATGCAGGAGATAGAGTATTTGGAACAAAATAATAAAAAATGTATTTAAAATAATAAAAAATAAGTCCCTAATAAGATTTTATAAAAAATCAAGGAACTTATTTTTTAATTTAATAATATTTATAAATTATCTACAGTTGTTATTATTTTGTTTTTCATTGTTATTATTATTTTGATTATTTTTGCTGTTATTATTGTTCTTGTTTTCTTTATTTTTCTTTGACATAGTACAAAGCACCTCCAATCAAATATCACTATTTTTATTGTTAACCAAAAAAACAAAATTATTCAAATAATATGTTTGTTTTTTATGGTAAAGTGTTATATAATAGCAATAAAACAAATAAAAATAAAGTAGAAATTTATTTTGAAAGGAAACATAAAAATGGAATATATAAATGAAAAATTAGAAGAATTTGATAAATATATACGTTTTAGAAAGGTAGCAATAATCGGATTAGGAGTAAGTAATATACCATTACTTGATTATATGTATAATAAAAAAGCACAAGTAACTGTTTTTGATGATAGAGAAGAAAAAAGTATACCAAAAGAAATAATGGATAAAATAAAAATATATAAATTCAATGCTTTTTTTGGAAAAGATAATTTGAAAAATTTAAAAAATTTTGACATTATATTTCGTTCTCCAAGCTGTTTACCAACTAAACCAGAATTATTACAAGAAATAGAAAGAGGAGCAATTGTTACAACAGAAATAGAAATGTTAATGAAGATGTGCCCATGTAAGATTATTGGTGTTACTGGAAGTGATCGGAAAGACAACAACAACAAGTTTGATTAATGCAATTTTACAAAAAGCAGGATATACTACTTATTTAGGAGGAAATATTGGAACCCCTCTTTTTACAAAACTAGACAAAATTAAACCAGAAGATGTTTTAGTATTAGAATTAAGCAGTTTTCAATTGATGGGCATGAAAGTAAGCCCTAATATAGCTGTTATTACTAATATAACTCCAAATCATTTAAATATTCACAAAGATTATCAAGAATATATTGATAGCAAAAAAAATATATTTAAATATCAAGACAAAAATGATATTGTTGTTTTGAATTATGACAATGATATTACAAGAAATTGTGCAAAAGAAGCAAATAGTAAAGTTGTATTTTTTAGCAGTAAGGAAAAAATAGAAAATGGATTTATACTAGATGGAAAAATTATAAAAGAATCTAATGATAACATAAGAAAACATCTTTTAGATACACAAGATGTAATACTAAGAGGAAAACATAATTATGAAAACATAGAGACAGCTCTGGCAGCAACAAAAACAATGGTAGATCAGGATATAGCAGTAAGTGCAATAAAAGAATTTAAACCAGTAGAACATAGATTAGAATTTGTAAGAAAAATAGATGATGTTAAATGGTATAATGATTCGGTTAGTTCCTCACCAACTAGAACTATAGCAGGTTTACAATCATTTGATGAAGAAATAGTTTTAATTGCTGGTGGATATGATAAAAATTTAGATTATACTCCAATTGCAAAACCTATTGTGGAAAAAGTAAAAACTTTAATTTTGTTAGGGCAAACATCTGGAAAGATATTTGATAGTGTAAAAGAAGAATTAGAAAAACAGAATAAAAGTCTGGATATTTACATGTGCAACAATTTAGAAGAATCAGTAAACTTAGCAAAAAAACTTGCAAAACCAAAGCAAATTGTACTATTTTCTCCAGCAAGTGCTAGTTTTGATATGTTTAAAAACTTTGCAGATAGAGGAATAAAATTTAAGAATATAGTAAATAAACTTTAATCTAGTTATGCACATTTCTATTGAAATCTCCATATTATATACAAAATAATAAGGAGGTTTTATACATGTATGAAAATGAGTCGTTTGATGACTACATAAGAAATATCTTGGGGTATCCTAATACAAGTAATATGATGAATATGGGGAATTTTTCACAAAACAATAATGTAGCAACAACTTCAAGTAATTTAGAATTAGAAAGGTGCTATCCAGAAATTTATAAAGTTGTATATCCTATGATATTACAAAGGTGTTCAAAAATTAGTCAGCCAGTTACAGATGAAATGATTGAAGGTATTACTAATGAGATTTATCTTGCAATAGATGTGAACAATGAAATAAATGTTAATATCAATTTACAAAATAAAGTGCCAAGAACAGGAAATAGAAGTGATATTAAACCACAAGTAACAAAAGTGCAAAATGAAGAAATTGAAAGAGGAGATAGACAAATTAGAAATAGAGATTTAAGAGATTTAATTAAAATTTTAATAATAAGAGAGTTAATAGGAAGACCAGGGATGCCACCACCAAGACCTAGACCACCATTTCCTGGAGGTAGACCACCGTTTCCAGGTGGAAGGCCACCATTTCCAAATGGAAGACCTCCAATGAGACCAAGGGAATATAATGAATTTGATATTTATGAAGAATATTAATTTGCATTAACATAAAAAATGTTGTATAATAAACAAGTAACAATTAAATAAGCACAAGGTTCTAAGGAGGCATAATATTGAATCGACAGTTAAGAGAGCTAGAAAAGGAAAGAAACAAGTATCTGCAGGATACTACTAATCCACGCATTAGAAGTGAAGAACTTCATAATATTGCAAGGTCAATAGTGTGCATATCCAACAAAATGGAAAATGATGGTACAGTAAAAGACCGGACATTAATAGGTTGGGCAAAAAACTATCTAGCTTAATTAGAGCCAAAACGGGAAACTTAAAAATAGTTTCCTGTTTTTTTATATTTAGGAATGACTTTTTTGAATATTATTTTTTAAAATTGCAAAAAATAATAGCAAGAAATTTTGAAAGGTGGTAAATTAAATGAAAGTTAAAGAGTGTATGTGTAATAATGTTTGTTGTGTAAAACCAGAAACAAATATAAAAGAAGTTGCTAAATTAATGTGTGATAATCATATTGGCTGTATACCTGTATGTGATAACAATGATTGTGTTTGTGGAATAGTAACAGATAGGGATGTATTGCTTCGTTGTGTAGCATGTAATAAGGACACAAATCAAACACCAGTTAGTGATATTATGTCATGTGATGTATGTACTTGTAAAGAAAATGATGAAATGACAAATGCTCAAACTATAATGGGACAAAACCAAGTAAGAAGATTACCAGTATGCAATAGTCAAAATAAAATAGTAGGAATTTTAACAATTGGAGATTTAGCTCAAAATGATAGACAATTAGGAAAACAAGAAGTATGTACAACTATTAAAAATATTTGCAACTGCCATGAAGATAAAAATAATCAATAAGATAGTAGAAGTCAAAAAAGACGGATATTTCCCGTCTTTTTGCATATAATAAAGACAGGAGGAAGTAATGGTTTTTGATGTTTCTTATTGGACAAGAGTTTTAAGAAGAATTTTGTATGTAGTTTTAATTTTAATTGGGTTGTACTTAGGATTAAAGCTATCTATTTTTTATATGCCATTTTTAGTAGCATTCATAATATCATTGATGATAGAACCAGCTATTAAATATATTATGAATAAAGCAAAATTAACTAGAAGAACTAGTTCTATAATTATATTTGTAATTGTTTCTGTTTTAATATTAGGAACATTAACATGGTTAATTATTACACTGTTTTCTGAATCATCTAGGTTGTTACAAGGTTTAAATAATTACTTTGATAAAGCTTACATACAGTTTCAGAAATTAATATCAAGTTTTAATTTTGATAAAATAAAATTATCAAATGAGGTTTTAAATGTGATACAAAATTCTACTACAGATGTTTTAACAACTGCTTCCAACTGGTTAAGAAATGCTTTAACAGGATTAGTTAATGTTGTAACTAGAATTCCATCTATAGCAATTTGTATAGGAATTACTGTATTAGCTTTATATTTTATATGTGTGGACAAAATCTATATATTAGACCAAATAGAACATCATCTTCCAAAAGTATGGGTAAGAAAAATAAAAGTACATTTAAAAGATTTGATAGAGACATTAGGAGGATATTTAAAAGCAGAAGCAACTTTAATATTAGTTTCTTTTATTATTTCTCTTATTGGACTATATATACTAGAATTAACAGGATTTAATGTTGAATATCCATTGCTTATGGCTTTATTTATAGGGTTTGTGGACGCTCTTCCAATATTAGGGTCAGGGAGTGTTATGGTTCCATGGGCTATAATATGTGCGATAAATGGAGATATTAATTTAGGTATTGCAATTATTGTGTTACTAGTTATTATGTCTCTTGTACGACAAATTTTAGAACCAAAATTAGTTAGCAAAAATATTGGTGTACATCCTATTTTTACGCTTATTGCAATGTATACAGGATTTAAAGTAATAGGAGTTTTAGGTTTATTGATAGGTCCAATTATATTAATAATTTTTAAAAATATATTTGCAAATTTAATTGATCAAGGGGTTTTTAAAACAATTTTTGACAGAAAATAGGTTGAAACAATAAAAATTTTATGTTAAAATTTAAATATGATAATTTTGTTTATAAGCATCTTTAATTAAAGAGAGAGGTGGCATTATGAAAAAGAAAAATTATTTTAAGGTTTTTGCACGGATAATTTTTGAAGGTAACACTATTTATATTAGTGATGGATATATTAGTGTTGCTTCTGAAAAAATTGAAGGATATTTAACTGATGATTATATAACAGGAATTTACCAAGATGAAAAAACATCTATAGAAATTATTTTTTGGGATAATGAATTTAATACAAATGCAATATTGAAGAAATGCTCATTTATCTCCAAAGAAAGGTTTAATAAATCATCAATAAATATACTATACAGTGAAGAAAATCCATCTTGTAAGTTTCAATTGCAAGTACAAAGGGAAATAAAAGATTCAGATTTAATTGAAAAAATTAATCAAGGAATCGAAAAAGTAAAATTTTCTCACTTTCCGAACTAAAACCAATAAGAAGGTATACTTACTTGTATACCTTCTTAAAATTTTATATTTATTCCCATTCTATTGTTGCAGGTGGCTTAGAAGTAATATCATAAACAACACGATTTACATGTTCAACTTCATTTACAATTCTACTAGAAACTTTTTCTAAAACATCATAAGGTATTTTACTCCAAACACCTGTCATAAAGTCAGTTGTTTCAACAGCTCTAAGAGCAATTGTATAATCATAAGTCCTTTCATCACCCATAACACCAACAGATTTTAAATTTGTTAAAACTGCAAAATATTGATTAATACTTTTGTGAAGTCCATTATTTGCAATTTCTTCTCTAAATATGTAATCAGCGTTTTTTAAAATTTCTAATTTATCATCAGTTATTTCTCCAATAATTCTAATTGCTAATCCAGGTCCTGGAAATGGTTGTCTAAAAACAAGATGTTCCGGAATGCCTAATTCTAATCCAGTTTTTCTAACTTCATCTTTAAATAAATCTCTTAAAGGTTCTACAATTTCTTTGAAATCAACATAATCAGGAAGACCTCCAACATTGTGATGGCTTTTGATTACAGAACTTTTTCCAAGGCCACTTTCTATAACATCTGGATAAATTGTTCCTTGTACTAGAAAATCAACTGTTCCTATTTTCTTAGCTTCTTCTTCAAAAACTCTAATAAATTCTTCACCAATTATTTTTCTTTTTCTTTCAGGATCTGTAACACCAGATAATTTATTTAAAAATCTCTCTTTACAATTAACTCTTATTAAATTAATATCATATTGATTTCTAAATATTTCTTCTACTTCATCACCTTCATTTTTTCTAAGAAGACCATGATCTAAGAAAATACATGTTAAATTTTTTCCAATTGCTTTAGATAACAACACAGCTGCAACAGAAGAATCAACACCACCTGATAATGCACATAAAGCTTTTTTATCTCCGATTTTTTCTTTTAAGTTTTTTATAGAGTCTTGAACAAAAGAAGACATGGTCCAATCTCCAGAACATTTACAAATATTATATAAAAAGTTTTTAATAACCAAAGTTCCATTAATTGAGTTATTAACTTCTGGATGAAATTGTATTCCATATAAATTCTTTTCTTCATTTGACATAGCTGCATTTGGACATGAATCAGTTTGTCCTATATTTTTAAAGCCTTCTGGTACAGTTTCTACAAAATCAGTATGACTCATTAAAAATCCATTGCTATTATTAAAGCCTTCGAAAAGAGGGGAAGTTGTATCTATTTTTACATCTGTAGTTCCATATTCTCTTTTATTTGCTCTTGAAACTGTTCCTCCTAAAGTATAAGTCATAAATTGCATACCATAACAAATTCCTAAAACAGGTATTCCTAAATCAAATATTTCTCTTTCACATTTAGGTGAATCTTCTCCAAAAACACTAGCTGGTCCTCCAGTAAAGATGATACCTTTAGGATTTTTTTCTTTAATTTTTTCTATAGAAATGTCAAAAGGTACAATTTCTGAATATACATTACATTCTCTAACTCTTCTTGCAATTAGTTGATTATATTGTCCTCCAAAATCTAGTATTAAAATTAGTTCATTTTTCACTTGTTTTTTACCTCCGTAATTAAATTTGTTTTATTTTATCATAGCTTATACAAAAAAACAAGTAGAAGTACTAGACTTCTACTTGTTTTACAGCGAAATACTGTGGTGGATATCCTGAATTTAAATATTCAGAAAAAAGATTTTCTTCAATTTCAGAAATTTTGCCACCGATTCCAGTGCGATGATACCATTTTTGATCTTCCTTTCTTCTTATAAAGTGGTAATCATACATATCAGGCCTTCCTTCATAATCATAATGATAAGGAATAAATCCAAAGAATGCTATCATCCATTCACCTTCTTCTAGAGGTGAATTGTCAGATTCAATTTGCCGAATTGAACGATTAAATTGCTGACATTTTTCCCGAATTTGAGATTCAGGATTCCGAGAATACCATAAGTTTAAATCTAAACTATCTATGTTCATATTCTCTAATTCTAGGGCATAAGTCATGCAGTTTTTCATATAAGTTTAATCTCCCTTCAAATATACTAGATTATGTTAATTATAACATATTTTAATATATTTTTCAAATCAAACCTAAAAAGCATTTTTTTATTTGAGTTTGTTAATTAAAATTATTGCATATAAAATTTTAAGATTAATATTTTAAAGAATTTAAACTATAAAAAAATAAAAAATCAAAATTTAAAAACAATATTTACAATATTGTCAATTTATATTATAATTTGTAAAAAAAGAATAGGAGAATTAATTATGGCAAAGATTTTAGAAGATATTTCAAGAACTTTTAATGAATTTTTATTATTACCAAACCTTACAGATGAAAGGTGTATACCAAACAATGTTAGTTTAAAAACACCACTTGTAAAGTTTAAAAAAGGAGAAGAAGCAAAATATTATGCAAATGTGCCAATGGTATCTGCTATTATGCAATCAGTATCTGGAGAAGAAATGGGTATAGCACTTGCAAGAGAAGGAGGAGTTGCATTTATATATGGTTCGCAATCAATAGAATCACAAGCTAAAATGGTAAGACATGTAAAAAAACATAAAGCAGGATTCGTAGTAAGTGACTCAAATGTAAAATCTGGTACACCTCTAAAAGATGTATTAGCATTAACTAAAGAAACAGGACATTCTACTGTTATTGTAACAGATGATGGGACTAGTAAAGGAAAATTTATAGGAATTGTAACTGACAAAGATTATCGCCTTTCAAGAGATGATATGGAAGCACCAATTGATGAATTTATGACACCAAAAGAAAAAGTAGTTTGGGCAAAAGCAGGAATTAGTTTGTCAGAAGCAAATGATATTATTTGGGAAAATAAAATTGCATGTTTACCAATTCTAAATGAAGAGGGAAATTTAAAATATTTAGTTTTCCGTAGAGATTATGAAGAAAGAAAAAATAATCCAAATTCATTATTAGATGAAAATAAAAGATATATTGTAGGAGCAGGAATAAATACAAGGGATTATGAAGAAAGGATACCTGCATTAATAGAAGCAGGAGTAGATATGATTTGTATGGATTCTTCAGATGGATATTCTATATGGCAAAAAAATACTATTGATTTCGTACGTAAAAACTATGGAGATAGTGTTAAAATAGGAGCTGGAAATGTTGTAGATAAAGAAGGATTCCGTTATTTAGCAGAAGCAGGAGCAGACTTTATAAAAGTTGGTGTTGGAGGAGGTTCTATTTGTATTACTCGTGAGACAAAAGGAATAGGACGTGGACAAGCATCAGCATTAATTGATGTCGTTGCTGCAAGAGATGAATACTTTGAAGAAACAGGTATTTATATACCAATTTGCTCTGATGGTGGAATTGTACATGATCATCACATAACAATATCTTTAGCTTTAGGAGCAGATTTTGTTATGATGGGAAGATATTTTGCAAGATTTGATGAAAGTCCAACAAGAGTTGTAAAGAAAGGAAACAACTATGTAAAAGAATATTGGGGAGAAGGATCTAATCGTGCAAGAAACTGGCAAAGATATGACATGGGAGGAGATAAAAAGCTTTCTTTTGAAGAAGGTGTAGATTCTTATATCCCATATGCAGGTTCATTAAAAGATAATCTTGCAGTTACAGTTGCAAAAATAAAATCAACAATGTGTAACTGTGGAAGTATTACTATTCCTGAATTACATGAGAAAGCAAGATTAACTTTGGTTTCTGATGTAAGTATTTCAGAAGGTAGTGCACATGATGTCATATTAAAAGAAATAGATAATCAATATAACTAATATTAATTATAATTATATATTTATACTAATAAAAACTATATATTAAATGATAATATATAGTTTTTATAATGCTTTAATTATACTACATTTATACAATTCCACTAGTTGGAATGTAACTTTCATCAGGAGGATAAACATATTCATCATTTGGTTTATTAGTTCTATTTATTTTAGTTACTTTTACAATTGGCATATCTCCATGGTAATCACCTTTAATAATTTCTCCTGTTAATTCAACCCATGTATTATCTTCAAAATTTTTAGCATCATCACATTCACATAAAAAACCAACTACCACACTTTGAAAATCAGAAGAAATAATCATATCTCTTGCCAAAATAAATTGATTTTCTTTCAAGTCAAGCACACGATAAACATATCCAGTAAAATTTATTTTTGTCCCAACATAATCATTTATATTTTCATGTATAACTTTTAAGATATTTGTATAGTTAGCAGATGATACTTTGCATACTGTATTTTTAGGCATACAAGAAGAACTTCTATTATCATTTTTAGAACCATTGAAAATTTTAAAAATAACAACACTAATAATGCAAACCAATAAGATTACCATACCAATAAAAATAGTTTTAAAAACTTTACTTCCATTTATTTTAACATTATATATAAACATATTAACTCCTCATTTCTAAAAAACTTCTCTTGTTTGTTACAATGTATGTAATCAAAAATAAAAAAATGCCAAAAAACCTTGCTAAAAATAAATTTTAGTGATATAGTAACAAAGTGAAAAATTGTACATATTTATGTGCGATTCCTAGAAAAATAAACAGAAGGGAATTGATAAGAAAATGAGTATATTCAAAACTTATAGTGAAAAAGAAGTAAAGAGAGTAAAACCAATTGTAGATAAAATTAATAGTTTAGAAGAAGAAATGTCAAAATTATCTGATTCTGAATTAAGATCAAAAACAGATTATTTTAAAGAACAATTAAAACAAGGAAAGACTCTAGATGATATTTTGCCAGAAGCTTTTGCAGTTGTAAGAGAAGCATCAAAGAGAGTTTTAGGTATGAGACATTTTGATGTTCAATTAATAGGTGGAATTATTTTACACCAAGGAAGAATTGCAGAAA
>CAUBRZ010000022.1 GCA_958438515.1 uncultured Clostridium sp.
TTTTAGTATGGTATAATTTTGTAGCAATATTCACAATGAAGTATATAGCCCAAACTTTTTCTATTATAATAAAATACTTAAAAATCCCAGTATTTTTATTAAAATTTATAGAAAGGAATTTATGAAAAATGTTGTATTTTTTTATTGGTCTTAGTATTGTATTTTTTGTGCTTATAATCATATTATTTTATAAGATAAATACCTATAATAATAAATTAGCTAAACTAAATAACACTATTTCACAAAAGGAAAGTAAGATTTCTTTTCTTAATAATGAAATTACAAGGCTAAAAAATTCAGCACAAATATTAGAAGAAAAAGAATTTGAATCTTTAAAGTCAAATCCTTTTAAATTCTCTGAAATTCCAGAAGAATATAACGGAAAATTTGAAGGTAAAAAAGCCTTAATTGGTAATTATGATAATTTTTCTTCTAAATTAACTCGTACAATGTTAATGAATTTTGGAATTTCGGCAGATATTGTTACTACAGGTATTGATATATATGACAGAATAAAAAATGGTTGTACATATGATATTATTTTTACAAACAATATTTATCAAAAAGGCTATACTGGTCCTGAATTATTACATAAATTAAAAAACATTAACGGTTTTAAAACCCCAGTTATTATTCATACTATATCACATGATGCAAGAGAATACTTTGTAAATACTATTGGTTTTGATGATTATTTAGAAAAGCCAATAAAATATGAAGAACTTAAAAATATCTTAAACAAATTTTTAAATACTTAAGAAAAGAGCCACTTCAAAGTTGGCTCTTTAATATATTATAAATTAATATTTAAACATCAGATTTTCTATATCATTAATATTTTGTTTCTCATTAATTATTATTTTAAAAACTTCTGGTGCTTCAATTTGTTTATTAATAATTACTTTATCTTTAAATTTTAAACACTTTCTTTTTTCGTTATCAATATTTATCAGTTCGCACCATTTCATAAGTAAAAATATTATAGAAGCACCATGAGAAAAAATTGCAATTGTCTTACCTTTATTTTCATTAATTATATGCATAAAAGTTTTATACATTCTGTCAGTAACTTCTTTTCTGCTTTCTCCCTCTACATTTTTGATTTTTTCATCATAATATTGTTTCAAAGTTATATCTTTTGCATATTTAGGATTCCCATATTTTCTCTCATTTAAATTTCTATTAACATGAATTTTTTTATCCAACCTTTCTGCTAAATACTTTGCAGTTTGTATTGTCCTAACATAACTACTTGAATATATCATATCTACTTTATCAAATTCCTTTTGTTTACTTAATATGTTTGCCTTTCTTTCTCCTTCTGCACTTAGTATTCTTTTTTCTCTAGTTATTTGATAATTCTCATCATCATAGTATCTATCAATATATTGCATATCTAATTTTTCCGAGTGCCTAATTAAATAAACTATTGTGTTCATATCAAAACCTCGATTCTATATCTAAAAAATCAATCTCTAAAATAAATATCTCTTGTATAAACCTTATCCATTACATCAGCTAATTCATCTTCTATTCTATTGGCAATTATAATCGAACTATTTTCTTTAAATGATTTTATATCCCTTACTATTTTACAATTTTTATAATTTTCATTTTCATATTGTGGCTCATATATTATTATGTTTTTGTCCTTTTCTATAAGCATATCTATTATGTCAAATATAGCACTTGTCCTAAAATTGTCTGAATCTTTTTTCATTGATAATTTATATATGCCAATAATTTTAGGCTCTTTGCTTAATATTTCTTTTACAATATGTTGTTTTCTTGTAGCATTACTATTCACAATCGCAGTAATAAGATTTTCAGGTACATCTTTGTAATTAGCTTTTAGTTGCTTGGTATCTTTAGGTAAACAATATCCACCATATCCAAAAGATGGATTATTGTAAAAATCCCCTATTCTTTGATCCATGCATACACCTTCTATTAAATTTTTTGTATTCAAGCCTTTTATTTCTGCATATGTATCTAATTCATTAAAATATGCAATTCTTAATGCCAAGTATGTATTAGAAAATAATTTTACAGCTTCTGCTTCTGTTGATTTCATAAATTTTATTGCTACATCTTTTTTTAATGAAGCTTTTTTCAATAACTCTGCAAACTTTTTCGCTTGTTCATTTTTATCTCCCAAAATAATTCTAGATGGGTATAAATTATCATATAATGCTTTTCCTTCTCTTAAGAACTCTGGTGAAAATATAATATTATTCATGTTATGCTTTCTTTTCATTTTTTCTGTAAATCCTACTGGAACAGTAGATTTAATTATTATTGTTGTTGATATTTTCATGTTTTTTATTTTTTCTATAATTTCTTCTACCAGAGAAGTATCAAAAAAATTATTTTTTTCATCATAATTTGTTGGCATACAAATTATAATGAAATCTGCGTTACAAAAAGCATCTTTATAATCTAATGTTGCTCTTAAATTTAATTTCTTCGTTCTTAGATATTTTTCTATATATTTATCTTCAATAGGACTTATTTTACTATTTATTTTATCCACTTTATCTTCTATAATATCTAATGCCACAACTTCATTATATTGACTTAACAATGTAGCCAAAGATAATCCAACATATCCTACTCCTGCTATTGCAATTTTCATATTATTCACCTCTATTGCATATAATAATCTTTATACCATTTAGCAAATTTTTTTAATCCTTCTCTTAATGATGTACTTGGTTTAAAATTCATATCATCTTCCATTTGCTTTGTATCTGCATAAGTTATAGGTACATCCCCGGGTTGCATCGCCACTAATTCCTTATGAATTTCAAAATCATAATTTTGGGGTAAAACTTTTGCCTCAATTAATTCTTCTTGTAATATATTAATAAAATCCAATAAATTTTCAGGTTGACCTTTTCCAATATTATATATTTTATATGGAGGTATTGGTAATCCATCTTCTCCGTTCTTTTTTATTGGAATCTTATTTATTGTTCTTATTATTCCTTCTACTATATCATCTATGTAAGTAAAATCTCGTTCACATTTTCCATAATTATATATTTGAATTTTTTCACCATTTAATAGTTTATTTGTGAATTTAAAATATGCCATATCAGGTCTACCTGCTGGTCCATATACTGTAAAAAATCTCAAACCTGTTGTTGGAATATTATATAATTTTGAATAGCTATATGCTAAAAGTTCATTAGACTTTTTTGTTGCTGCATATAATGATACAGGCATATCTGTTTTATCATCTGTAGAATACGGTATTTTTTTATTTACTCCATAAACAGATGAACTTGATGCATATACTAAATGTTCTATTTCATATTTTCTGCAACATTCTAATATATTATAAAATCCTATAATATTTGATTGTATATATTCATCAGGATTAGTTATACTATATCTAACTCCTGCCTGTGCTGCCAAATTTACAACAATATCTGGCTTATATTTTTCAAATATCTGTCCTATTTTTTCTTTATTCGCTATATCACATTTAATAAATTCAAATTTATCAAATTTTTGTAATTCTGATAGTCTATATTCTTTTAATTTTACATCATAATAATCATTTAAATTATCAATACCTATTATATGTATCTTTTCATTTTTCAAATTTAATATTCTTTTTGCAAGATTTGCTCCAATAAATCCTGCAACTCCAGTAATTAAATACACTTTTATTTTATCGTTCACATTCTTCACTTTCCTTTATATCAACTCTCTCATCTATTCTTTTCAATATTTGATTTAATACTTGTTTTCTATTTTTAGATGTATCTATATACTCTATCCCATATTTAGGGCATTCTTTCTTTAATAATTGATTCTTCTCATTCCATTTGTCAGCATTTGTTGATAAATTCTCATCTGATATTCCATATGTCCAATCTTTTTCTGTATCATATTCTCTACACAATTGCATAATTCCTTGTTTGTCAAGATCTCCATGTCCTAAACAAACACAAATTAAATTTCCCATGTCAAGTAGTTCTTTTGCATATTTAGGCTCTAGTTGTCCACTTTCAAGAATAGTTCCATAATTTTTAGTATCTTGCTTTATGGAAGATTTATAAATTTCTAATATAATCATTTGAAATTTATCACTATGTACTAATTCTTTTCTTGCTTTTATGTTTTTAGTATAATATTCTTCTCTACCTGTTCCTCTTATTATTCCCCATATAATTGAATCTGCATGAATTATATTATACTGATTAAATTCATCTTTAATCATATTCCCTAATGTTGTTTTTCCCGCTCTTGCTACTCCTATTATTAAAACATTTTTCATATTAAATAAGTTCCTCCAATTTTATAAATATAAATTCATTTCATTTGAAAAGTCTTTTATTTCATCTTTATATTTTTGTGATATTACATCTGTATTAAAGTATTTATATATATCTAATAAACACTCATACATATTATCATCAAAATCAATTTTTTCACTATGTATTACTTTATTGTTTTGAATAATAGAAACATTTCCATCTTTTAATTTATTCAAATCTTTATCATAAAACAAAAATTCTCCTTTAATAACAATGTTATTTTCACATATAACAATTACTTCTCTAATTTTGGTATTCGTTGCAAAATCGCTCTCATGAATTACATAAACATCATTTTTCTTTGTAAAAATTTTACTATACCCATGTTTTTCTAGTATTCTATTTCCTCTTTCCATGGCTTTTTCTTCTTCAAGTAGCACTTGAGTATCTTTAGGATTATCTAGCAGAAACTGTGAAATATATACTTGATGTGGTATATCATGTTCTATATTTCTTGTGACTTTTTTGTACATTCCCCTACCATTGAAGCTTTCTTCTGTCCTGTTTTTAGAAAAATTTGTATAAATAATAACTGGTTTTAATTCTTTTTGAACTATATATTCTTTAATTTTCGTAACAATTTTTGAATACTCATAATTATGTACCATTGCGATATTTAAATCGTCATTTTCTTCAAAAAACTCCTTATTTACAATAAATGGTTTTTCGACTAATATATCTCTAATATTTAATTGTTTACATTCCATTACAATATCTAAAAATACACTTTTAGGAGTACATATATCAACAATAATATTGTTAACATCTAGTTTTTCTTTTTTTATTGTGCTTTCTATACTAGAATATACTTTTGAATCTTTTATATTTTCATTTTTTATTTTACCATCAATATCTACAAAATAAATTCTTCCTATTTTTTCAAACTTTTTATATGAATAATAATGCAAAAAACCTGCTTTTCCTGTTCCTACAATAATTATATCTTTCATTTTTTACTCCTTTTTTATTCTAATAACTTTTTTGATATTTCATCTGCTTTTTTATATAAATCTCTACAAATATTAGTCCTATAAAAAGCAAACTCCAAACATTCATCTTTATTTTCTATATTTTTAAAATATTCACTATAACCAAATGTACTTCTTGCTAATTGTATCAAATATACATATGGTAAATATTTAAAATCATATTCATTTAATTCAGTAAATTCTGCTACTTTTTTTGTATATTCAACTAAATTATCAACATTTATTTTTCCATCTTTAGCATCTTTATCTATATAACTATAAGATCTAGCAATCTCCCAAACAATTGGTAATCTTTTTGTTTTAATAAAATCTAATATAACGCTTATTTTATCCTCATTATCATAAATAAATTGTAAACTACTATAATCACCATGTGATACTTTATGAGTTATATTCTTTATATCTTCTACATTTATAGTTTTGCTTAATTTAACTAATAATTCTTTTTTAAAAATAATATCCATTTTTATTTTTTCTGAAATTTTTGAATTATCCAATTTAGATAATATTTCATCATATTTTTTATTTGCTTTTTCAAATTCTTCGTTTGAATACCAATCTAGTATGTTAACATTATCATCTATCTTATAATTTTTAAATCCTTCTATAATTAACCCTAAATATCTTGCTGATTCCAATATTTGTTCATGTTTTCCTTTGTTTTTTTCAAAAACTTGTCCTTCTACAAATTTTTGAATCACTATCACTTTTCCTTTATGTACAAAATATGATTCATTGTTATTGTTTTTTAAATATATTGGCAATGGAACTTGTGAATTTTTTCTTAAATATTCTATTGAATTTATTTCTTTTAAAACATTTTCTTTTGAATATTTTGACTGAAATTCTTTTACTATAAATTTTTCATTATTTGATATAATTTTAAATATATTTGCTGTTCCTTTATTTATTTTTTCTATTTTTTCAACCTTTATTCCATACTTTTTGTTCAGTTCCGTTTGTAATTCTTTTTTAGAAAAAGTTGTTTTTTCAATCATTCCTATATCTCCTCTAATTTTTTTATTATTTTTCTTTTATCTCCCCTGACTTCAAAATTAAATATTTTACTTTCATCAATTTTACTCAAAAAACTTTTCACAAAAGTATTTGTATTGTATAGTTCTACATTATCTGTAAATAAAGGCATCATATAGCTCCAATAACAAAAAGGTGCTATATTTTTTACTATATAGTATTTGTTATTATTAATATCTATTTGTGTTTTTCCTTCATCGCATAAGCCTACTATTCTAATTATTTTATTAATTTTTATTTCTTTTTTATATTGTTTTGCTTCCAAAGTTTTTATTTTTCCATTTTCTATATCAAAACTTGAGCCTAATTCTTGATACAAATCATTTCCTTTAAACTTTAGCCATGTTTGATCTGTTGAATTGATTTCATATCCATTATTTACAAACTCTTTTGCAAATGTTGATTTTCCTTGTCCAAATTCTCCAATAATTAATATTCCATCGTTTCCTTTACTAACTACCAATGAATGTACAAACATATTACTTTTGTCATTTATTATATATGCAATTACATTATTAATAATAGGATATATATCTGTTTTTACTATTCTATTTTTTAATATTTTATAATCACCATTTATATTTATTTCAACTGATGTTTCATTAAATCTCAAATAATTATTGATTTCTTTATTGGTAACAATCTCAAATTGACTGAATCTTTTAAAAATATATTCATCATATTCATTACAATAGTTTATTACTTCTAAATATTCATCTTTTATTTTATAAATCATATTTTATTACCTCTATAAAATTTTCCTTATGCTCTAATATTTTTTCTATAATATCCTCTTGGACATGGTATACATTAACAAATGATATCAGATCTTTTTTACTATTTATTTTCAATAATTCTTCAAAAATTTTTCTTCTTTCTTCTATAGTATGTCCATTTAATTCATGACCACCTATAAACATCAAATTTTTCCTATTAATATCTAATGGATTAATTAAATATTTTTCTTCTCTTGGAACACCTAATAAAATAATTTTAGATAAATTAGGTGCTGTTTCAACTATACTCTTAATAACTTCACTGCATCCTGTTGCTTCTATATATGTATCATAATCAAAATCATAGTTATCAACAAATTTTATATTTGAGTTATATTCCTTATTTAATCTATTAATTGCTTCTGTCTGATATTTTTCAATTTTATTTGTTATTATTGATATATTTTTATAATTATTTTCTAATAAATACAACATTGCTGTAAAACCTATATTCCCTAGTCCTATTATTAAAATATTATCTTTTATTATATTTAATATAGGTTTTATTGTTATTGCTCCCATTAATTCAAATCTTGATATTGCTATATTCTCAATAGAATATTTAGCTGAAATTTCAAATGAATCTTTATATGTATCAATATATTTGTCAAAATGTTTTACTAATACCAATAGTCTTTTATTATTTTCTATTTTTGTTATACCTATATAACCTTTGCTACCTGCTTTTTCAGTTCCTCTTGAAACCACAGTGTATTCAATATCTTTTTCGGTTTGATTTAATATTTTATTAATTTTTATATATTCTTCTTTAATATGATAGCCTATTTCATCAATGCTATGTGCATCACTTCCTACTGTATATCTTGTTCCATATTTTTTAAATAAATTCAACATATATTCTAATTGTTGTATATTCCATCTAGAACGATCACTTGTATTAATATCAAACATCAAATTTTTTTCAGTTGCTAATTTTACTATTTCTTCAATTTTTTCTTTATATTGTTCATACTCTTTTCTTAATTTTAAATGCCCTACAATATTAATTGGATAAGTTTTTATCATATCTATATTTGCTTGTAGATAATCTATGTAATTTACTTTTTCCATTCCATGTACTGAGCCTATAATATAATCGAATGGATAACTTTTTAATATTTTAATTTCTTTTTCTTTAAATTCTTCATCATACGAAAAATCACTTTCTATACCTGCATTAATTTCTATATCAGGATTATTTTCTTTTACAATTTTTATGTTTTCAAAAAATTTATCAATAACTTTGGTTTCATTTAAAACAGGGGTATGTTTTGGAGACATCCTATTTCCATGATCTAAAAATAAAACTCTATTTAATTTCATCTCCTTACATTTCTCCACATACTTTTGCATAATTGATATATCTGTTACACCTTTTTTTAAATGCATATGCATATCTTCCATAATTTTTCCTACTTTCTCTTGAAATAAAGATTATAATATTCTTCAAGAATATTTGATTCATCAATCCATTTATCTACTATATCTAATTCTACTTGATTTCTTAAATCATCTTTTCCATTTATTATTTTATCTGTAACAACCAATTGACTCGCTTTAAATATATCATTTGATCTATTTGGAATAGCTTCAGAATCAAATAGATTTACTGACCTACCATTTCCTAATACAGTTATCTTTTTGCCATTAATTTCATATTGTGTACCATATTTTGGAATTGCTTTATATTTATATCCTTCTTTTTCATATTCTTTAAATATATTAAGGTCTGCTGTTGCTCCTGATGTAATAAATGTTCCATCTTCTAGTTGTTCTATAACTTCTTTACTAATACTATTATATCCACTTGCCCCCACAATAAGAAATGGTTTATCGTATTTTACTGCTTCTTCTAATGTTCTAAATGTTGTAAATCCCTTTTCTGCTGCCTCTATGCATTTCATTACATCTGGTTCGATTACTATAACTCTTGCACCATATTGGCTGTATCTATCTGCTAAAACTTCTCCCAAATCACCATATCCTAATTGTATTACAGTTCTTCCAACTAATTTTTCACCTGCTAATAATTCAATACTTCGTGTGAAAATTGTATTTGCTATTTCCTTATATGTAATAAATCTTTTTAATTTTGATTTTGCAACATTTAATACTGGATAAGGCAATTCATTTTCCTTTAATTCACCTATTCTTTTTAACCCAGTTACAGTTAATTCAACAAATGCCTCGACATTTTCATAATTGTGCAATGTTAATATTCTTGATACTATTGCCCCATCATCTAAAATAACAATTTTTTTATCTTTTCTTTTGTCAATAAATTCTCTTATTAGCCTTTTTCCATCTTCTATAAGAATATCATTTGCAACTGCTGTATTATCCAAGACATCAACTTGATATCCTAATTTTTTAAATGTTGCCGTAATTTCTTGTCTATGTTTTGTACTATCTCCTTTATCTATTGCAAGTACATCTTCTGGTTTTACTCCCATTCTTACCATTGAAGTTAACAATCCAACATTTTCTTCTAAGAAATGATCTCTCCATATAATTGCTACTCCTTCAAGATTTTTCTTTCTTTCTTCTGAATATTTTTTTAAAATTGGCATTGTTTCTTCTATTGCTTCTATTTCTTTATCTGTATATGCAGTACAAATATCTTCTATTTTATTTATTAATTCTTCATCATTTCCATCATAATTAATAATTGTTTGGTTTTTAACAAAATATGGAACAGAAAAACTTCTAACTCCAATATCTTTTTCTTCATATTTAATAATTTCATTTTCTATTTTTATCTTATTTTCTTTCTCATTTATTTCAATACTTTTATTCGAATTTTTTTCTAAATCCTTTACAAAATTATCAGCTATATCATAATAAACTTTTTTCATTTTAAACTATATCTCCTCATATTATTAAATTTTTATTTTTAATTTTTCTAAAATACTATAAAATAAATTTATAGATTTCAAAAATAATTCCTGTTTAGTCTCTCCACTCTCATTCATTGGTAAATGTGTTTCAATTGAAATAACACCCTCAAAGTTGTCTCTTTTTATAACTTTCATAAATTTTTCAATTCCTATATTACCTTGTCCTAAATGAGCATATTTATTTGTCTTATTGTCAAAATCTCTCAAATGTATATAAGTTATTCTATTTTTTGATTTTTCATATTCTTCAAACACATTATATCCCTCAAGAAAGGCATTTGATAAATCAAATATTATATTTATGTTTTTTTCTTCTTGCATTAGATTAAAACAATCAACAGGACTTTCAGCATAAGTTTTTCTTTCATTTTCCATTAGCAATTTTATATTTCTTTTTTCAGCCTTTTCACATAATCTCTTTAAATTTTCTTTTATTTCGTTTTCATCAATATTTCTACCTAAATTAGAAAATATTCTTATATACTCACTCTCAAATATGTCACAAATATCTAAATAAATATCAAATAATTCCATTTTTCTTTCATATGGTATCGGTTTCTTTCCAACTGGGCTATCTAATGTTATAACTTTTATATTTTCTCTATCCAAAATTTTCTTAAAATTTATTAACTCCTCTTTTGAAAATTCCCACAAATACTTATCATCAATTTTTCTTAATTCAATATTTGAAATATTTGCTTTTTTTAAACTATCTATTTGTTCTTCAATAGATGTTCCTATTTCATCTGCAACTACTGCCAATCTCATATTTTATTCCTCCTCTAACATTTTTAAAATTTCTTCTACCTTAGTATTTACACCATATTTTATTTTTTTTATTTTCACCTCTTTCATTATTTTTTCATTTAATCTACTTTTGCAATCTAAAATTATTTTTTCACTTGTTTTTCTTTTTCTTATCCAGGGCTTTCGTAAAGATTCTGTATCATTTGGTGTAAAATTAGTTATTTCTAACAATTTTTTTTCTTCAACTTCTGACATTTCTAAAACTTCTAATTCTTTTGTATTTATATCAAATCTTGGATATATTATATAATCAAGTTTTGTTCTTGCTTTCATTTCTGTATAATCAAAAACTTTTGCAACATCAGTTAATGGAGTATTACAATCAATGTTATTTTCAGCTTCTTCATAATTAAGTTTTTTTCTTCTTTCTAGTATTTTATTATCTATAAAATACTGATTTAATCTATTATTATTTTTTACCGTTCCCATTGCATAAGTAACAGCTTGTGGAAAATAATCCATTTGTAAATTTTCATTTACAAACACTCTATCATTTGAAAGAAATCCTTTTATTTCATTCAATTCTAATAATTTAACTGCTAAAGTTGTCTTTCCACTTCCACTTGTCCCTAATATCATAATTCCTTTATTATGTATTTCTAGTGCAGTACCATGCATAAAGAAATATCCTTTATCTTCTTTCTCTCTTAAATATAATTCTCTTATTATTCTAACAATCCAATTTGCTGAAGTTTCTGTGTTTTCTTTTACTATTATTTTGTAATTTTTCTCATCAATTTTATTTCCTATGTATTCTTGTGTATCAACTAAATAATAATACTCATTATTTAGTTTCACTTCTTTATGTTTTTGGTTTTTAAAACTATCATAAATAATACCTATACTATCATTTATTAAATTTAGCATTTCAAAAAACTTTTTTGAATCTACTATATATTCAATTGTTATTGTTTTTTCTGTATTTTTTTCAAAGGTTATTATTGATTCGTTAATTTTCTTTATAACCTTTTCATAATTTTTCTCATCTACCTTAATATTAAAATTAATATCAGGCAAATTGCATTCTATATTTTTCATATTTCAATTTCATCTCCATCATAAACATCTTTAATTCTGTTCTTTTCTATGCATTTAGATAATATTGTCATTTTATAATGATGTTCCTTTTCAGTTCCGTCTTTTGATAATCCACCTAATTTAACATTAGGTTTCATTATTTCCCCATGAAAGTCTGAGCCACCACTTATTAGTATATTTTCTCTTTTGGCTAACTTTAAATATCTCTTTATATCACTTAATGTATGTTTAGAATTAAATATTTCTATTCCATCTATTCCAGCATTTTTAAACATTCCAAATATATCCTCTATATTAACTCCATATGTTCTTTCTAATGAAATTGGATGTGCCAAAACAGCATATCCTCCTGCCAAATGTATTGTATTAATTGCTTGTTCTAAAGGTGCAGTTGCAGGTGTCTTTAAGTCCATATATTTAAAATAATGGTCAAATGCATATTGAGTATTTGGAATAATTCCCCCTTTAGTCAACAATCTTGCTATCGTAGTTTGTCCAACAAAATTTTTAGCTGTTAATAGTTTTTCAGTTTCATCTTTCGATATAATAATTCCAAATTTTTCTTTCAACTGTTGTATTATCTCTAAATTTCTTAAATTTTTTCTCATTTTCATATTCTGAAGTAATTGTACTAATTCCGTATTATTAACATCAATGTTATAACCTAATATATGCATTTTATAATCATTTTTTTCACAAGATATTTCAACACCAGGAATATATACTAATCCTCTTTTATCTACATTTTCCATTGCTTTTATGCTTTCTATATTATCATGGTCTGTAATTGAAAATATATCTATTCCACACTGTCTTACTTTTGATACAATTTCTTCTACAGAATAATCACCATCTGAAAATTTTGAATGTATATGTAAATCATATTTTTTCATTTATAGTCCTCTTTCTAAAAAAAGATACAAATAAAAAACTCTACAAGCTATTTATTTGTATCCTTTGTGGTTTACTTTATTATACTTTAGTATAACCATTAACTTCTTTCTGTAATCTTGTACTTATTTCTTTTGAATTGTTATATAAATATCTACACAAATTAGTTCTAAACAATGCAAATTCTAGTAAGCCTTTTTTTTCGTAATCATCATTATATTGCTTATAACCAAATGGGCTACTTACAATTTGAATTAAATATAATTGTGCTGCATATTTTAAATCATACTCATTTAATTGCACATATTTTGCAAATTCTTTAACATATTCAACTAATGTATCTATATTTAACTCTCCATTTTTTGCTTCTTCATCAATATAACTATATGATCTCAATACTTCCCAAATTATTGGTAGTTTTTTTGCTGTTTCAAAATCAATTACAGTTGTCTTACTATTGTCATTATAAATTAATTGTTGAACACTATAATCTCCATGGCTATTCATTATTGTCATCTTTTTAATTATTTCAAAATCAAAATTGTTTAGCAAATCCTTTGACATATTTATTTTGTCTTGTAGATCTTTTTCAAATTTTTCTCTATATGGATTATCTAGATTTAATTTATTTATTAAATCTTCCATTTTTATTATTCCATTTTCTAAACTTTCTTTTGAAAACCATTTTTCTATTATTCCATCTTCCTCTAAACCTTCGTAATCCTTCAATTCTTTTGTCATTTTTCCTAATATTTTTGCACTCTCAATTGTCTTTTGATAATCACCTGTATTATTTTCCATTGTATATCCATCTATACACTCTTGTAAAATTATTATTCTATTTTCAAACTTAATATAAAAACTATTTTGTCTTGATTTTATATAAACAGGAACATTTATTCCTCTTCCTTTTAAAAAGTTAATTATATTGGTTTCTTTTATTACTGATTCTTCTGTTCTTCCTTGGCTAAATTCCTTTAAAATATATACTTTGTCATTGGATTTGATTTTAAATATATTTGCTGTGCCTCTATTTATTTTTTCAATATCCATTATTTCTATGCCATAATTTTTATTTATCAAATCCTTTATAATCTGCTCATTTAAATTAGATTTTTGAATTCCCATTATCTTTCTTCCTCCAATTCTTTTTCTTTTAACATTTTTATAACAAAATCGCCTGACGGTGCTATTTCTCCTTTATTATATAAACAAACATATTCATCTAGTGAAATCCATTTTGACTCAATTACTTCTCCATCATTATAACAAATATCTCTTTTTGCTATATCTCTTTTAAATTTCCATACATCCCTAAAATAATTTTTTTGCTGTATTGTCCCTAAAAATTTTCCTTCTTCTTGTGTAAAGTCAATTCCAATTTCTTCTTTTATTTCTCTTATTGTAGCATCTATGGAACTTTCTCCTGCTTTTGCAGAGCCTCCTGTGCATTCCCATAATCCTGGATATAACTTTTTGTTTTTATTTCTTCTAGTTATTAAAATTTGTTTATTAGAATTTTCAACAATTCCAGTAACAACAATGTGATATTCTCCATTTTTTAGTCGTTCATCACTATCTCTTTGTATTGTCTTATTTGTTCTATTTCTAAATTTATCGTAAACATCCCAGTATTCACTCATTAAAATTCTCCGTTCTTTATTTTTTCTAATTCTTCTTCTGCTTTTTTTACAAAATAATTGGAATTATCAAATGGAATGTTTGTATTATTTATCTCTTTCTTTAATTTTTCTACTGTCCTATATTCCTTGTTAGTTTCTGCCTCAATTAAGATATTATTTTCAGACAGTATTTTTACTATAATTTTAAAGTCTCCTTTATAATATGAGAAGTGTTTTTCTTTTATGGTCATGATTTCCTTATATCCTATGCAATCAAATATATTTTTCGCATCTTGAATATTTAACACTTCACAATTTATAGCATCCTGTTGCAGAATTTCTCCTTTTTCATTAATTTTCTTATGTTTAAAAGTAATTTTCATTTTATGTTTGTTACTTGAAATCCCTTGAAATTCCCTTAATATAATTGCTCTGCTTAAACTCTCTCTTGTTGTGACTTTAAATATATCTATATCTTTGGGTATCATAAAAATATCTTTTGCATAATATTCATTATTTAAGATAAATTTATCTTTAGCTAATATTTTCTTTAGCTCATCTTCAGAACATTGTACTCTTACTGTAATTTCATTTTCATCTTTAAATCCCATAACTGTATTCCTTTTCTTTTTTTTAGAATTATAACATAAAATACTATTTTTTACCACATTTTTACATCTTTATTAAAAATTTCTTTTTATAATTTCTATTAGCTTTTCTAATTCGTAACTATTGTTACTTGGAATTTCTATTATAGTTTTATTTTCTAATAAACTTTTTTTATTACATTCAATATATTCATTTAATGCTTTTCGTGTTATAAAGAACATTTCTTGCCCTTGGCTATTTTTTATTACAAATAATGGTGGTGTACTTATATCTGTTCTTCTTACTTCTTGTTTTCTTAATTCTTGTGCAATTGTTTTCAAAAATTTGTAATCTTCAATTTGTATTTGAATATTTTCTTTTATTTTTAAATATGATTCAATTTCTATTAATATTTTTTCATTAAATTCCTTATTTTCATTATTAGTATTTTCTTCAATTTCATCAAGTCTCTCTAGTATTTCTTTTTCACCTTTTAAAACTTCTAAACTATTTTCTCCTCTTATCTTTTTGGCTTTATTAATAATTTGTTCAATACTCATTTTCTTTTCCTCACAATCTTCATTTATTTTTATAGTTATAATACATATTTAAAAATGAATTTCAAGATTTTGTTATTTGATTTAGATATTTTATACTCATATTTTTTCTTTAAATTATCACTTATGTATGCAATTAATACCAATATTATCATAAGAATAAAAATTATTAATGTTTCTTTATAAATTTCTTCATTTGTCATAGTATTCCAATGTTCCAACAATTGAAAAGCCATCATCTTCATGCCACCTCTTTCTATAAAATTCTTTTAAACAATTTAGTTTTCAACCATATACACATATTTTTACTAAATATGTATATTTTTTTATACTATGTCAAAAATATTTTTGGTCAACTTAACCACATTATAACATAAAATTTGTAATAAAATCAATATAATTGTAATATTTAGGAGATTTTGTTGTGAGAAAGTATGAAGGAAAATCAAATGTTTCGGGAGAGTTTATTGAAAGAATTCTTCGAGAAAAAAATATGACTAAAGAAGATTTATGTAGAAAACTACAATTAAATGGAATTAATATTGATAGATGGCATTTATATAAAATTATAAATGGCAAGGTAATTTTAAAAGATTTTGAATTAATCATTATACTTAACATTTTAGATGTAGACTTTAATAACTTAAAAGATCTTATAAAAAAATAAAATAAGAGAGAAACTAAAATTATACATTTCTCTCTTATTTTTATTTTTCAAAACTAACTATAACTTGTAATTTGTCTTTTTTATTTTCTTTAATATTTTCTTTACAATACTCTTTTATTTTATTTATTTTATTTTCACTCAAATTTGTACTCCCTTTAATATAATGTAATTTTATATTTTGTTTGTAATTATAATATGTTACATATATTTTTGATTTATATGATTTTAATTTATTTTAAGCCTATAATATAGTTGTTTATTTTTTCAGATTGTTCCTGAATATCTGCAATGTATTTATCAAATATATCTGTTCTTATATTACATTTAGACTTTTTTTCTAAAATTTTTCTTAATAGTTCAAATGAGTCTATGATATGATGCCTAAATTCATAACTATCTTCTATTCTATTAAACTCTAATGATTCTATAATCGCAAAAGATTTATCAAATGCATCTAATATTTCGTTCAAGAGTTCTTGGCTTATTTGAGAGTTGTTACTTTTGTAGTAAATGCTTAAATACATTCTATATTTTGAATATACTTCATCAAAGTTTAGACTAATATTTTCTTTGTCTAAAATAACTTTGGCAATATGAATGTAAAATGCTTTTATAAAAACATAAGTTAATGTTTTATCAATGTTTTGGTTTTCATTAAATTCCTCTAATATGTTATAAATACTATCTTCACTTAAGTCAAATAGCTCACTTGCAAAATCATTTGTTAAAATATTCTTCATTTCTATCTCTCCCTTATAACTAACCATTCTCATAACTTAAATTATGAGTACCTAATTTTCCCATTCTCCTGAACTTTCTTTTTAGCAAAGTAAAATATTTTCTAAAATTAATTTTATTTATAATATATCCTAATACACATCCAAATATAATTAATAAAATTCTCAATTCTATTGCAGTACTTGTATCAAATAAAGCCGAAGCAGAACTAATTGCATTTACAGTAATAAATATTACTTGATACTTATAATCATTTATAAACGTATAAATATAATTTAAAATTATTGTAACAATCACATCATATTTTTCTGGTACCAATGCTTGGAATAATATAGCAAAAACAATTGAACCAATTATTGTTGAAATTATTCTACTTATAAATCTTTTTTGAGTATTAGAAAAATCAATTTGTGTTAAAGACATAACAGACATTGAAATCCACATAGTCTTTTTAACACCAAACAATGTACCAATCAACATCGCAATACTTACACCAATAGCCATCTTTAAAGCTATAATAAACCTATTTGATGTTATACTCATACTCTTAAATGCTTGCTTAATTGTATCATGCTCCTTATTTGAATTTTTATTTTTAAAATAATATACTAATGACACTATTACTCCACCTATAAGCAAACTTAACATTCTAGTTACAAAATCATGACCCTCTGCGGGATTTGACTGATTAAAAATGTAACATAAAAGAAATGGCATATACGCCTTATATTCTGGTTTTGCTGATGGAATGTACATAATTAAGAATATTGTAATAAAGTTTACAATCAAACCTATTACTGGATTTATTTGAGCCAACTTATTTGAAAATCCTATTTGTAAAAACATCAAAACAATAACAAATGGTGCTTGTTTTATATTAATTCCTATATCCATATACCAATACATCATAGTTCCAATTAATACACATACCCATGTCAAAGAATTATTTGTACCAAATATTTGTGAAAATACGCCTACAAATAATGTAATAAAAACCAACTTTAATAAATTAGAAAATATACTTTTACGTGTTATTTTTTGCATAAAATACCTTCTTTCTCGCAAAAATTATGGCTAATATTTACAAAAAAAATTAGCGCTCTGTAAAAACGACTGCTAATATTTTATACCTATTTTTAGCAGTTGTCAATTCAAAGTGCTAAATATTCACATAAATTTCACATTTAACTTTTCTATTTTCCCATTCACCATTAACATATCTTTCCATATTATTGATTAATCAAATTTATCCCTTTGATTGTTGGATACAGTAACTTTATAAAATCTGTTGCATCTTGTTTTGAGCCAACAACACTCCCATAATGAACTGGTATAGCAAATTTAGGTTTTATAATATTTATTAATTGTGCTGCCTCTTTAAAATCCATTGTATATGTCCCACCAACTGGAACAAATGCAACATCACATTTTACTTTTTTATTTTCTTCAGTAATATCAGTATCTCCTGCTATATAATACCTAACACCATTTATTTCTATAATATAGCCTAGCCAATTATTTTCTTTTGGGTGAAAAGGCTTATTTGTATTATATGCTGGAACTGCCTCAACTTTTATTCCATCAATAATTTCTGTATCTCCTGAATCAAGCGTAAAAATGTTTTCTTGATTTATTCCTTTTTCAAGTAATTTAGGTAATAAATCATCAGGAATAACAAAAATAGAATTAAATTTTCTTACTTTATCTATATCATCTTCAGAATAATGGTCATAATGGTCATGTGTTATAAAAATTATATCTGCATCATTATAATTTTTATCTATATGATATGGATCTATATAAATAATTTTTTCTTTATTTATTTTTATACAACTATGGTATAAAACCTCTATATTATCAAGAATATTTATCATTTCTACTACCTCCATTTTTAGATATTATAATATAAATAAATATACAAAACAAATTATTCTTCTTTTATAGCTATTATCAATTCATTTGGTTGTACCATCATATTTGCATTTTTATATGTAAATCTTGCATGAGAAAAATAAACTTTATAATTTTTTATTTTCTAATTTAGTACGTGTCAAAGATAAAAATTTATCAGTATCTTGTTCAGATAAATTATTTTTTACTCTTATTGAGTTTGATAATTCTATTCTTTTAAAATTTGCTTCTTTTAATTTTCCCAGTTGTTTCTCTGTCTTTTCTAAATTTTCTGATATTGGATAAACTGGTGTAAGAACGCAATTACCTTCTAAAGCCAATTTTCTGCTACTATCATCATTTCTTTTTGAAATTTTAAACTTCCACATATTGTTATTACTTTCATTTTTTATATCTTCCCTACAACTTACTATTTTTTGCTTTGTTTACACCATATATTATATCATGAAAAAAGCAAATCATTTTAACGGCTTTCTCAACAAATTATAATTTTCTATTTATCTAATTTTATTATATCGTTTACATCATTGGAGCAAATAAT
>CAUBRZ010000023.1 GCA_958438515.1 uncultured Clostridium sp.
GAAAGAGTTAGACAAATGTGTCAAAATGATGCACATCTTTTTGTAAGACCAGATCAAATAAAAGAAGAAGTTGGTAAAGTTTTAAAATTAATAGTGGAAGTCTATCAAAAAGATTTTGGATTTCCTAAATCAAGTTTTGCATATAGATTATCATTAAGAGATAAGAATAACAAAGAAAAATATATTGATAATGATGAAATGTGGGAAACAGCAGAAAGTCAATTAAGAGAAATACTAACTGAATTAGAAATTCCATTTTATGAAGCAGAAGGAGAAGCAGCATTTTATGGACCAAAAATTGATATACAAATAAAAACAGCATTAAACCATGATGTAACAATTCCAACTTGTCAGTTAGATTTTGCGTTACCAGAAAGATTTGAACTTGAATACATAGGAAAAGATGGAGAAAAACATAGACCTGTTGTAATTCATAGAGCAATATTAGGAAGTTCTGACAGATTTATATCATTCTTATTAGAAGAAACTAAAGGATTACTTCCAACATGGCTTGCACCAATGCAAGTAAAAATATTACCAATAACAGATGGACAACATGAATATGCTTATAAGTTAAAAGAAGAATTGATAACAGAAGGAATACGTGTAGAAGTTGATGATAGAAATGAAAAAACTGGATATAAAATTCGTGAAGCACAACTTCAAAGAATCCCATATATGTTAATTGTAGGAGCAAAAGAAGTGGAAGAAAATACAATTTCAGTTCGTTCTCGCAAGGATGGAGATATTGGTACAATGAAAGTAAAAGAATTCAAGGAAAAAATTATAGATGAAATAGAAAAAAAGAACTAAAACCAATAATATTATTAAGAAAAGAGGAGTAAAGATGAAATTAGGAATTGTAGGGTTACCAAATGTAGGAAAAAGTACAATGTTTAATAGTATAACAAAAGCAGGAGCAGAATGTGCAAATTATCCGTTTTGTACAATAGAACCAAATGTAGGAGTTGTTCGGTGTACCAGATGAAAGATTAGATGAATTAACTAAAATGTATAATCCACAAAAAACTACTCATGCTGTTGTAGAATTTGTAGATATTGCAGGATTAGTAAAAGGAGCAAGTAAAGGAGAAGGACTAGGAAATAAATTTTTATCACATATTCGTGAAACAGATGCAATAGTAGAGGTAGTTCGTTGCTTTGAAGATTCAAATGTTGTTCATGTAGATGGAACTGTTGATCCAATAAGAGATATTGAAACAATTAATTTAGAATTAATATTTGCAGATATAGAAACTGTAAATAAAAGATTAGATAAAGCAAGAAAGAATTTAAAAGCAGATAAAAAATACCAAGAAGAAATTGATTTATTAGAAAAAATTAAAGAAAATTTAGAAAAAGGTATATCAGCAAGAGCATTGGAGTTTAATGAAGAAGAAAAAGTATTAGTTAAAGACATGTTTTTACTTACAACAAAGCCAATCTTATATATTGCAAATATTTCAGAAGAGCAAATGGACAATTGTCAAAATGATGAAATGGTATTAAAAGTAAAAGAATATGCTAAAAAAGAAAATGCTGAAGTTATTCCTTTATGTATAAAAATAGAAGAAGAACTATCAGGACTAAATGATGACGACAAAAAAGAAATGCTAGAAGCATTAGGGTTACAAGAATCAGGATTAGATAAAGTTATCAAAAAGAGTTATGATTTGTTAGGATTAATGTCATTTTTAACAGCAGGTGAGCCTGAAGTAAGAGCATGGACAATAAAAAAAGGAACTAAAGCACCACAAGCTGCAGGTAAGATACATACTGATATTGAAAGAGGCTTTATTAAAGCAGAAGTTGTTTCATATAATGATTTAATAAAAGAAGGTTCAATGTTAGCAGCAAGAGAAAAAGGACTTGTTCGTCAAGAAGGAAAAGATTATATTATGCAAGATGGAGATATTGTACTATTTAAATTTAATGTGTAAAATATCTGTAATAAAAATGTAAAATAAAAAATATTAAAAACTATTGACTAATTTAACATTTAAGTATATCATATTAAATGAAGAACAAAAGAAATATATTATTTTTATGTATTTCTATACACTTTGCTTTATTTATAAAAAATAGGTATAATAAATAGCAAATGTATAAATAATAATAAAAAATAAGAAAGTAGAGGAGAAAAATATGAAAAAATCAATTTTAATGAAAGTAGCTTTAGTATTAGTTATAACAATAATGGGAATGTTGTTTCTTACAACAGTAAATGCGGCTGATGATGATGGAATGAATGATTTAACAAGTACATTAACAAGTGGTTCAGGAAATAATTCTTCTAATACAGGAAACACAAATACTAATACAAGTGGAAACAATAGCAATACAAGTAACAATTCTTTAGTAGTAAATAATAATACTACAAACAATAATGCAAGTGTTTACAATAACTCAAATTTACCAAAAACAGGTATTGGAGACTCTGTACCAGTAGCATTATTATTAGTAGTATTTGGAATCTCTGCAGTATATGCTTATAAAAAAGTTAAAGATTATAGAAATATTTAATATATAAAAATTGAGAGAATTTAGTAAAGTTCTCTCAATTTTGTTTTGCTTTAACTATTAATCTTTTTGAATTCAAATTATTACAAGTAACTAATGTCAATTCTTTTGAATATTTATTATAATCGAAAATAGGGGATAAGTCAGATTCTCCAACTTCATAAGTTTTAATAACTTTATAAATATATTTATTTGAGTTATTATCATATATATATATTTCATCATTTATGTTTAATAAATTTAAATTTCCAAAAAACATTGAATTATTATAATTGTGTCCAGCAATACATATATTTCCATAACTAGATGGACTTTCACCATAAAATTTACAAGGTGATATTTTAAGCAATTCTTCATTTAAGCAAGAAAAAACAGGATAATAAATATTGATTTTAGGTATTTCTATAATTCCGAATAAATTATTATTTGTTTTTGAATCTGTATGGTTAGAGTTATTCGAATACAGTTTATAGATGTTATAATTACCTATAATTTTGTTAGCTAATTTCTCTTTCTTTTGTTTAGAAAAAATTGAGTAAAATATAGTGCTAACTAGTCCAATTACAATAAAAAAAGAAACAATAAATTGAATTCTAAATAATTTGTTTAACTTTTTCTTTTTACTTTTTATTTTTGTACTCAATATTTGATTCATTTTTATCTCCATTTATTTTTAATTAGTGTGTGCAAAAAAATCAAATATTATTATAAGAAAATTTTCTAAAAATTATGAATAGAATTCATTTATTTGTTTCTTATATAAATCAGGTGATACCTCAAATCTAATTTCAAAGCATGTAAAATCATCCAATTCATTTTCTTCTAGACAATCTAAATAAATATCTAGTTCATCAAGATTTCTACAAGCTGAAATAATTATAGGATTTAATTTATAGTTAAACATTAATTCAAAGCCCAAATCCAATCCTTTTATAATAGAACTATTTTCTTTATGAATCATCAAATTTAAAGACTCTCTAAATCTAGATATAGCAGAGTTTTTAAAACGGTTCAAAGGTATTATATACAATGTATTTATTACATCTTCTATAGAAGAATAGAAATCTTTTGAATTATTATAAATGTTTTCTATATCTGAATAATGATATGGCAAATATGCTTTTTGATCTTTTTCAGAAATGATTAGAATATTATGATCCATTTTGTATATCCTCCAAAATATGTGTACTATTTATATTATAACTTTGTCGAAAAACAATGTAAATAAAATATAAATAAAAAAATATTACATTTCTATTACATATTGTATTAATATTGAAAACACAAAAATCATATGTTATATTTAAAAATATAAAATACATAAGAAAAAGGAGCATAGGTTTGTTATATAAAATTAGTAACTTCGATGAATCAAGTAGAATTATGAATATAATAGTTAAAATAATTAGTATAATTTTATATATAATAATAATTCCTGTTATTATATTTAATTTCACATTAATTATTAAATCCTTTATTTATCCAAATGAAGTACCTGACTTTTTAAAAATAAAAACTTTCGTTATTGTATCTGAAAGCATGGAACCTACTATTATGACAGGAGATGCAATTTTTATAAAAGAAGTAAAACAAGAAGAACTAAAAGTAAACGATATTATTTCTTTTAAGGAAAAAAATTCAATAATTAATACACATAGAATTGTAGCAATAACTAATGACAATGGAATTACAAGATATACAACAAAAGGGGATAACAATATTTATGAGGATAAAAACAAAATAACTTATGATGAAATTGAAGGAAAATATTTATTTAAGTTAAATGGATTTGGAAGGACAATAAAAATTATCCAGAAAAAGACAACATTAATTATATTATTAATTATTCTGATATTAATTTCATCTTATCAAATAAGGATAAGCAAAAGAAAATTAAAAAGAAAAGAAAAACGAAATGAGTTTAATAAAAAATCACAACTTTAAAAATTGTATTGAAGTTGTGATTTTTTATTTATAAGGTTTATCAAAAATTAAAGATATAATTGAATTACATAGTTCTTTTTTCGTTAATGGATTAGGAGATTTTAGCCACCAAATAATTGTAGCTACAACAGCACCTGAATAAAACTGAGCCATTATATTAATATCAATTCTATTATATTTTTTATAAATTTGATCTGCTTCTAAGGCTGAAGTAATATATTCTATACATGTATTCATAAATACAGTATTAGCACGACTATCAGAGTTTTTATTTAAAATATTTTGATACATTTTCTTACTTTCTTCAATATATTCTAATAAATTCATAACTAAATTAGTACAAAATTCTTTTGAATTAGAATATTTAGTTTCAGTAATTCTTTTAGTTGCTTCTTGTTTAATATCTTGAATGCAATATTCAAGTAAATCATATTTATCCTGAAAATGACTATAAAAAGTTGTTCTATGTACCATAGCCAAATTGCAAATGTCATTTACTTTAATTTCGTCAAATGATTTTTGAGATAGCAATTCAAATAAGGCGTTCTTTAATAATAAATGTGTACGTTTAATTCTTAAATCTTCCATATAGTAATTTCCTTTCTTAAAAATACATATATATTATACTATATATTCATACAAATGTAAAGATAATATACAAATGTATATACAAAATAAAAAAAATGTATATTATCTTACAGAAATACAAATATGTTGTTGCATTTTACAGAAAAAAGTCTATAATTAATAAGGTTAAAATAATAAAATAAGGAGGAATAATTTTGAATCGCAAAAATTTTGAAAAATTCATAAAATATGTTATCATAACAGCTGTTATCATAATTCCAATACTATACAGCTTTTTTTATTTGAGAGCCTTTTGGGATCCATATGGTAACTTAAAAGATATGAAAATAGCTGTTGTAAATTTAGATAAAGGAGACGAATCTGAAAATCTAGGAAATGATTTAGTGGATAAGCTAAAAGATAAAGATGTTATGACAATAATTGTTTTAGATGATAGTGACAAAGCAAAAGAAGGACTTATAAATGAAGACTATTATGCTACTATTACAATACCTGAAAACTTTACTTATGATTTGAATAATGCAGAAAATGTAGATCGTAAAACAACTACAATTACATATTCTCCAAACCAAAAAAGTAATTATTTGGCATCACAAATTATAAATAAAGTTGTAACAAGTGTTGAAACAGAATTAAGAAGTCAAGTAGATAAACAAGTAGTTGCAACATTATCTGACAAATTAAGAGAAATGCCAGACAAATTAAAAGAAATATCTGATGGAGCTGGTCAACTTCAAGAAGGATCAAATAAACTTGGAAATGGAATAGAACAATTAAATAGTGGTACAGGTGAATTAAATTCTAATTATGCTAAGTTTGATGACGGAGTAAATTCTGCTTACAATGGAAGTGTAAAACTTACAAATGGATTAAATGATTTAAATGCTGGAGCAGAAAAAATAGCTGAAGGAACAGCACAATTAGCTGAAAACACTAAAAATCTACCTGCATTAGCAGATAAAGTAACTCAACTTTCAGGAGTTACAAATGGTTTACAAACTAGTGTGTCTAACTATGTAAATGCTGTTACAAACGCTACAAATATTCTTAAAAATTATGCACCATCAAATCCTGATATTACTTACATGACAGCAATGGGAACTCTTGAACAGCTTTCATTAGGTAACAACTCAGGAACAAAAACAAAAGGTGATCAATTAAATGATGGAGTTAAAGCTTTAAATTCAAGTGTTAGTCAATTTGCTAGTCAAGCATCTAGTTTAGGTAAATTATCTGATGGGATAAATAATTTAAATAATGGAATGACAGAACTAAAAAAAGGATTAGCTAGTGCACAAGAAGGAAGTACAACTTTACAAAATGGACTTAAAGAATTAGATAAAAATTCTAAAAATGTAAAAACAGGTATTAATAAGTTAAATACAGGTTCACAAGCAGCATTGGAAGGAACTCAAACATTAATCGAAGGAACAAATACATTTAAATCTGAAATAGACGAGGGAATGAATACAGCAAATGAGCAATTAGAATCTTTAAATGGATTAGATGAATATGCAGCAGATCCTGCAAAAGCAGAAGAAGTAGATTATGCTGGTATTGATTCTTATGGAGTTGGATTTGCGCCATACTTTATGTCTATATCTTTATGGGTAGGATCTTTAATAATGTTAATCATATTCTACTATGACCCAGATGATAGATTTAAACTATTAGGAAGAAATGCAGAAAATAGATTTTTACGTTCTGGATTATACTTACTAATTTCAGTAGCACAAGGAATTGTATTAGGAGTTATATTAAAATTTGGTCTAGGATTTAGTGTAACAAATCTTTGGTTATATTATGGAAGTTGTGTTGTAATATCACTAGTATTCTTTAGTATAATGCAATTCTTAATATTAAACCTTGGAGATGTAGGAAAATTTTTGGGAATCTTATTTCTTGTATTGCAATTAGCAGCAAGTGGTGGAACATTCCCTATAGAAACAGTACCTAAATTCTATCAAAGTATCTATAAATTTATGCCTATGAATTATACAATACGTCTATTGAAAGAATCTATAGTAGAAATAAATACAGATATGTTAACAAAGAATTTATCTATTTTATTCGGAATATTTATTGTATTTATGGGAATAAGCTTTACATTAGATTATATAAGAACGAAAAAACAACCATTAAAAAATAAAAATTAATAATAAGTATGAATAATAAACCTTCTAAAATGAATATAATATTTTAGGAGGTTTTTAATTATGTTAAAAGCAATAGAACTGCCATATCCTTTAGATGCACTAGAACCTTATTATTCAAAAATCACATTAGATTTACATTACAATATTTTATATAAAGGATATATAGAAAATACAAACAAGACAGAAGAAAAATTATTAATTGCAAGAAATTCTAATAATTTTGAAAATATAAAATGTCTAGAAAAGGACTTAAGTTTCTTTGGTTCAGGAGCAATATTACATGAGTTATTTTTCATGAATATGGGACCTTCAATACCAACTAATCCTGATACCGAATTATTAGAACAGATTATAAAAGATTTTGGAAGTTTTGAAAAATTTAAAAAACAATTTACAGAAGCAAGTAAAACAGTTGAAGCTTCAGGATGGTGCATATTAGCATGGGTTCCAAAATGGAATAAATTAGAAGTATTACAATGTGAGAAACATCAAAATCTAACATTATGGGGATGCAATCCATTATTAGTTTTAGATATGTGGGAACATTCCTACTATTTACAGTATCAAACAAAAAGGCCTGAATATATTAGTGCATTTTGGAATATTATAAATTGGAATGCAGTAAATAGGAGATTTAGAAAAATACTAAAAAATAGTTAGTTTTATTGAAAAAATGTAAATATTATAATATAATGCAATATATTATAATATAAGGAGAGTAATTATGAAATATGAAGAAATTGAAAAACTAATATTAGAATATGGAAAAGACTACTTAAGTGATGGAACAATAAATAAAATTTTATCTTTAGCTAAAGGTAGTCAAAGTATGCAAAAAGAATTAGAAGATCAAATAACTGAAGAGTGGATAACTAGGGTTAAAGAATTAAAAGAAATATTAATATATACAGATTCGAATTTTATATCTGATGTTCCAAAAGAAATTGTAGAAAGAAAGGGATACAAAATACATTTCCATATGTGCAATGTTCTTATCAAGATAAATTTGATTATAAGTCAAAAGAAAATAAAATGAAAATCCCTAATTTAAAATATGTAGTAGAAAGAGTTATAGATAAAGATATTAGAACTACACAAAATAATCAATCTATAGGTGATTCTTATAGATAGAAATATTTAAAACAATATATATCCAAAATTTACATAATTTCATATTATATATAAATGTAATATGAAAGGAGGATTTGATGGATTTTGGATTTAAAACAAGTAAAGATAGGATTTGTATTAACAGGTTCGTTTTGCACGTTTAAAAGGGTTATACCAAAAATGAAAGATTTAGTAAATATGCAAGCAGATTTGATTCCCATAATGTCTTTTAATAGCTATGAAATGGATACAAAGTTTGGTGAATCTGAACATTTTATATCTGAGGTAGAAGAAATTACTGGTAAAAAGATTATTCATACAATAGAAGATGCAGAACCAATAGGTCCTAAAAAAATGACAGATATTATGATAATAGCTCCATGTTCACGGAAATACAATGTCAAAACTTGCTTGTGATATTATAGATACGCCTGCTACTATGGCAGCCAAGTCACATTTAAGAAATGATTTACCACTAGTAATAGCTCCATCAACTAATAATGGTCTAAGTGGAAATGCAGAAAACATAGGTAAATTATTAAATAGAAGAAATTATTATTTTGTTCCATTTAAACAAGATAATCCAATCACTAAGCCAAGGTCAATAGTTTTTGACCCCGAATACATTATAGAAACAATACAATATGCTTTAAGAAAAGAGCAGCTTAGTCCAATACTATTATAAATAGATACTGTCTTGAGCTTAAATTTAGGCTTAGGACAGTATTTTATTTTAAATTAATATTGTTTAAATTACTTTTATATGTTAGAATCAATACATAAATAATAAGGAGAACTATATCATATATGAAATTAGAAATAAAAAAAGAAACTAGAATATCAAAAATTAGCATATGGAGAATATGTTCTTATTTTATTATATATAGCTTTTTAGGATATATAATAGAGACACTTTTTGGTGTTATAACTAAAGGAGTCCTAGAATCTAGACAGAGTTTTTTATATGGACCATTTCTACGGTATATATGGGGTAGGTGCAATAACAATAATCTTATTTGGTAGATATTTTAAAAATAATAATTTAAAATTATTTATAATTGGATATATCATAGGATCTATTACTGAATATCTAATAAGTTTTTTTACTGAAGTATTGTTAGGAACAAAATGGTGGGATTATTCAAACTATATATTAAACATAAATGGAAGAATATGCTTATTATACTCTATTTTTTGGGGGCTTTTAACAATTATTCTTATCAAAAGAATAAATCCTAGAATTGATAGTTTTATTGATTTTTTGAAAATAAAGTTTCCAAGTAAATTATTAAAAATATTATTGTCAATTAGCATATTTCTAATAATTATTGATTGCATAGCAACTTGTTATGCACAAACACAATTTATTATTAGAATGGCAGTAGAAAATAATATTGAAATTAGAAATTATAATAAAGTAGTAGAAAAATATCAAAAAACTTATAATAACGATATGTTATCTAAGTTGATTTTAACACTATGGAATGATAAAAAAATGATAAGAACTTTTCCTAATCTAAAAATAGAAGATATAAATCATAATGTAATATATATTGATAGCCTTTTGCCAGAGATACAGCCATATTATATTAAAGTTTTTGAAAAGTAACTAAAAGCGAACATTTTTTCAAAAAAGTATTGACAAAGAATAAATGTTCGTTTATAATTATCTCACAACACAAACAAACATTCTATTTAGTGGAGGTAATTATATGAAAATAAAAATAGTAAACAAAAATAAATTTATTAGAACTTGTGTCATAATATTTATAAGTGTTATTTGTATGATATTTTTTGGATTTAATAATGCATATTCAAAAGAAAATATAAAATATAAAGAACAATACATATATCAAGGAGACACATTATGGTCAATTGCACAAAAAGAATCTAAGTGTAATCAATATTATAAAAATAAAGATATACGAAATATAGTAATAGAATTAAGAGAAATTAACAACATAGAAAATAGTAATTTAGAAATAGGAGAGATAATCCTAATACCAACATTTTAAAAGAACTATATTAACAGTTCTTTTAAAAAATCTTATTATAAATTGGCTAGTGGATTGTTTTCTACAGCTTTACGTACTTGATCATTACTAACATGTGTATAAATTTCTGTAGTAGCAATACTTTCGTGTCCTAATAATTCTTGGAGAGCACGAATATCCACTTGTCCATATTGATACATTAAAGTAGCTGCTGTATGTCTTAATTTGTGTACAGAATATTTAGTTGTATCTAAACCTGCTTTGGCAAGTTCTTTATTTACAACATATTGTACAGTTCTATTACTTATTCGCTCTTTTCTTTCACTTAGGAATAATGCTTTTTCAGAATGCTTTTTGTCATGTTTAATGCCTTCTTTTGGTCTTATTTGTAAATAGTCTGAGATGGCTTTCATACAAGCTTTATTTAAATAAATTGTTCTTTCCTTATTTCCTTTACCTATTACATTTAATTTACATTCATCAAAATCGATATCAGTTATATTAATTCCAACTAATTCAGAAAGACGCATACCACAATTTAAAAATAAAGTGATAATTGCATAATCTCTTTGAAAATTTCTATTATCCTCATTATAAGTAACCTCTAATAATTTTTTGCTATCATCAAGAGATAAATATTTTGGTAATCTTTTATCTTTTTTAGGAGTTTTTAAGTTTAAGGCAGGATTATGATCTAATAGAAATTGGGAACTAGCATCTTGGCAAAGATAGTGAAAAAAAATTCTAATAGTAGATATTTTTCTTGCTCTAGTAGCAGGTTTGCTTTTATTTACTGATGTTAGATATCCTAAGAATGCATGAATATCATCAATAGTTATTTTTTCAACTGTTTTTATAGTTATATCATCAATATTAATTTCATTAAAATCAACTTTATCAGTCATATTAAAGTGTACTTTAATAAATTTTAGAAACATTGCTAAATCATAATTATATTCTTTAATACTATTAGGTGATTTATTTAATATAGTTGTTGAATAATCTAAAAATGCATTCAAAAAATCTGGATTTTCCTCTCTTGCAATCATAATTTTCACACTCCATTTTAATTAGTTTAATAAATTATATATCAAAAATATAAAAAAAGAAATATATAGTCCAAAATTTTGTGCAATGTTTTTACTTGATGTTGGGTTTATCTTTTAAAGAAAATATGATATACTAATTTTGTTATTAACTAATTAAAGGAAAGTGATAATATAAATGCGAAAAAAACATAATAAAGAGAAAAATGAAAACCAAATACCAAAAGCACTCAAAGAAATGAAAAAAGATAACGAGAAACTAAATAAAAAAGAAAAGTTTAAAGTTGCAAAGAAACAAAAAAGAAAGAAAATCAAAAGAATTATTATATCTGTAATAACAATCATTATTGTAATTGTTGCAATTAATATTGGCATATCCACACATAGATGGAAGATGTTAGCTAAAGATATGATTGTTAACCAAAATTCTATTGTAAAAGATACAGATGGAAATACAATTGCAAGTTTAGGAAGTAACAAAAAGAAAAAAGTAATTTCTTCTGAACAGATACCAGCAAATTTAAAAAATGCTTATGTAGCAATTGAAGATGAAAGGTTTTATTCACATAATGGAATTGATATAAAAAGGACAACTGCTGCAATTGGATCTTACATAATTCATTTTGGATCTTCTTCATATGGTGGAAGTACTATAACACAACAATTTGTAAAAAATCTAACAGGTGATTCAACAGATACAGTCACAAGAAAAATAAAAGAATGGTGGAAAGCAGTTCAATTAGAAAATTGTGTTTCCAAAGATGATATTTTATCTTCATATTTAAATGTGATTTATGTTGGACCAAATATCTATGGAGTAGAAGGTGGTGCCAAATATTATTTTAATAAATCTGTTAACCAATTAACTTTAGAAGAGTGTGCTTTTTTAGCTGGAATTAATAATTCGCCAAATGCATATAACCCTTTTTCCGATAAAGATACTACTGAAAAAATAAAAAAGCGAACTAAAATTGTACTTTCTAAAATGAAAGAATTAGGTTATATAACTGATGAAAGTGAGTATAACACAGCTGTACAAAAAGTAGAATCTGGTATTAAATTTAAAAAAGGTGATATAGAAGCTAATGATCGGCATATATTCTTATCATACAGATGCACTTATACCAGAAATAACAAAAGATATTTCTAATAAATACAAAATTTCTGAAACATTTGCAACCAACTATTTAGAAATGGCAGGTCTTACTATATATAGTACACAAGATTCTAAAATACAAAAACAAACAGAGGCAGAATGTGAAAAAAGTAAATATAGTCTTCCTTCTAAAAGTGGAGGAAATTCTTCTCAAGCAGCAATGATAATAATAGATCATAAGACAGGTTATGTAGTAGGATGTACAGGAGGTCTTGGCAAAAAAACTACAGCTCGTTCTTTAAATAGAGCAACTCAAAGCATTAGGCAAACAGGATCAGCAATAAAACCAATTGCAGTACTAGCACCTGCAATAAATAAAAAAATAATAACAGCATCTTCAGTTTTTGATGATACTCCAAGAGATTTTGGAAATGGATATCAACCAACAGATTATAGTAAAAGTTTAGGAAAAATAACAGTTAGAAGAGCAGTTGAATCTTCTCAAAATGTACCTTTTGTAGAAATTATGCAAAAATTAAAACCTTCAAATTCAATAAGATATCTAGAAAAAATGGGAATAACAACTTTGACAAAAAAAGACAATGGCTTGCCGTTATCACTTCGGAGGTTTACAACAAGGAATCAGCACTTTGGAAATGGCAGGAGCATATAGCACTATTGCCAATGATGGTATATATATAGAACCAACGTTTTACAGTAAAATAGAAAAACAAAATGGGACTATAGTGGTTAAAACAAAACAAAAAACTAGAAAAGTATTTTCAAAAGAAGTAGCATATATATTAAAAAATTTATTAACTCAACCAGTTTTAGGTGAAAATGGCACAGCAACATATTGTAAAATAACTGGTGTTGATGTAGCTGCAAAAACAGGAACAACTGATGAAAACTACGATAGATGGCTTTGTGGTTTTACACCATATTATACAGCTGTTACTTGGTATGGATACGATGTTAATGAAAGCATTGATTTTAATAAGAGAAATCCTGCAGGTTTAATTTGGGCTAATGTGATGTCAAGAATTCATACAGGATTAAAAAGTGCAAAATTCGAAAAACCAAATACAGTAATGAGTATAAAAGTATGTTCAGAAACAGGAAAAAAGGCAACTACTGGATGCACAAATACATATATCGAATACTTTCTATGGCTTACAGCTCCAGACTTATGTGATAAACATACAGGTAGTGAGTTAAAAGATAATGAGGACATAAATAATAAGATACAAAACAATGTAACAGAAATTATAAAAGGCATTACAAATGACATAGATGCTGAAGAACCACCAAGAATAATAGAAAATATCAATAATACAACAACTAAACAAAATAATGTTATTAATGAAGAAAAAACTAATGTAACAGAAAATACTATAACAAATAACAATAACATGACCAAACCATCAACTACAACAAAAACTAATACAAATAAAAATGAAACAAAAAATAATACAACTAATAATAATAGTAATATTATATCTAACAGTACCAATACAAAAAACATTACGCAATCTGACAATACAATAAATAATAATCAAGAAACATTGACTAATAAAACTGAATAAGAGCTTTATAAATATAATTTATAAAAATGTTTTAAGAAATAATAATTTTAAAAGTTTAAAGGAGAAAATGGAAATGCTAGAAATAAAAAATGTTAGTAAAATTTATAATGGTGAGAAAAAAGCAGTAGATAATATTTCATTTACTGTAAATGATGGAGAAATATTTGCTTTTATTGGACATAATGGGGCAGGGAAGACAACCACGATTAAATCAATAGTAGGAATTCTTGATTTTGAAGAAGGAGACATTTTTATTAATGGACAATCAATTAAAAAATCTCCTATAGAATGTAAGAAACAAATGGCATATGTACCAGATAATCCAGATTTATACGAAAATATGAAGGCTATAGATTTTATTAATTTTATATGTGATATATATGAGACAAGTAAAGAAGAAAGAAAAAATAATATAGAAAAATATTCTAAAATGTTTGGATTAGAAAATAATTTAAACAATGAAATTTCTTCTTTCTCACATGGAATGAAACAAAAAGTAGCTTTAATTGCAGCTTTATCTCATAATCCAAATGTTTTAATAATGGATGAACCCTTTGTAGGGTTAGATCCTAAAGCAGTGTATGATATGAAAGAAGTAATGAGAAATATGTGTAAAGAAGGAAAAACAATATTTTTCTCTACTCACATATTAGAAGTTGCAGAAAAACTTTGCGATAGAGTAGCAATCATAAAACAAGGAAAAATTGTAAAAGTAGGTAACATGAAAGATGTAAAAGGTGATGAAACTTTAGAACAAGTATTTTTAGAATTGGAGGAAAAATAAATGAAACAATTAATTGCATTATTAAAAGCAATAATGTCTCAAGACATGAATTTATTTAAATATAAAACTAAAAGTAATTCATCATATGCCACAAAAGTTATAATGCCATTGACACTTGCAATAATTTTTATGTGTGCTATAGGAACATATTTTTATATTTTCGCAACAGAACTTTCAAAAATGAATTTAACATATATAATGCTTACATTTGCAATGATAGTTCCTTGTCTATTTACACTAATAGAAGGAATATATAAAACACAAGGAATATTATTTGAGACTAAAGACAACAATTTGCTATTTGCATTACCTATAAAGAAATCAAGAATAATTTTTGCAAGATTATTCAAACTATATGTATTTCAATATTTATATAATTTATTATTTATATTACCTGCATATATAATATATATCTATTTTGAACATCCAGCATTAAGTTTTTATATAATATCATTTATTATGACTTTTTTACTACCTATAATACCAACAGTAATAGCTTGTTTTTTAGGGTTTATAGTTAAAAATATATCAGTAAAATTTAAATCTAAGAAAATTATTCAGACATCATTTACAATGATAATTTTTCTTGGTATATTTTACTTGTCATTTAATACAGATAGAATAATTGACAACTTACTAAATAATGCAAATGATATAAATGATATTATTTCAAAAATATATTATCCAGTAGGGGAATATATTAGATTAATACAAAAATTTGATATATTTGATTTATTAAAATTATTACTAATAAATATTATTCATTTAATTTTATTTGTTATTATTACAAGTAAGCACTATTTTACTATAATATCTAAATCTTCAGAAAATGGTTCATCAAGAAATATAGTAAGCAAACGAAAAAGCAAAAATATAAAAGTAGAAACAAAAAATAAAATGTCAGCTTTAATATCAAAAGAGCTAAAAAGATATTTTTCTTCAACAGTTTATATGACCAATACATTAATAGGTTTAGTTATAATGATTATAGGAACAATTGCAATATGTGTAAACTTAAACGGAACATTTAACATGATTACAGAAGGAGAAGAATTGGGAGTCGATATAAATCAGATTTTAGAGCTTATGCCAAAAATATTTTTTGGTCTTGTTGTTTTCATGTCTTCTATGACTTCTATAACATCATCTTCTATATCAATAGAAGGAAAAAGTTTTAATATAACCAAAAGTTTGCCAGTAAATCCTGAAGAAGTATTACTTTCAAAGGTTTTAAGCAGTAACCTAATTACCATACCAGTTATACTTTTGTGTGACATAATATTTTTTATTTCATTTGAAGTACAAATATTTGATATTGTTGCAATATTAATAATATCATTAGTTATGCCAACATTAACAGCAATAATAGGATTATTTGCTAATTTAAAGTATCCAAAAATGAATGCAACATCAGACACAGAAGTAGTAAAGCAAAGTGCAAGTTCAATGATTTCTGTGCTTGGTGGAATGTTAATCTCTATATTTTTAATAGGAATATTAGTTTTTGCATCAAATATAATTAATATAAATATTGCAATAGTAATTGAATTAATAATTATATGTATCATTACAATAAGTTTATGGAATATATTAAAAAAATACGGAAATAAAAGATTTAAAGAAATTATTATATAAGGTAACTGGCATGCAAAACTTTTGTATTAACTACAACATTTATAATTAATGATGAAAAACAAATATAACAAAATTAGAACATACAAACAAGTATGTTCTTTTATATTAATTTTGGTATTAATAATTTTATTTAAATGTTATAATTGCTTGAAAAAATAATTAACTAAATGATATAATTATAAATAGTAAAAGAACAAAAGGGAGTGATTTTTATGAAAAAAATTTTAAAAATAGTAGGAGTTATAATATTACTAATTATTTTAGTCGCATTGATTCATACATTAAGAAATTTTATAATAGTACAAAAATTAAATAAGAATTTTGCAAAATATGAATCAAGTTCAAATTATAATATAAAAATACATTCTGTACAAGAGGAAACAACTGTAGATGTGGACCATTATAAAAAAGATAATAGACAAGTAACAATACTAAAGAGATATTATAAAGATGAAGAAAATAAAATGTCTGCTTATAATAATGGAGATAAAATAGATATATTTTGGGAAACAAACAATTATAAAACAGCACAGTTAGATGCTAATGCTATGATAGAAATAGGATTATATAATGGATTAGAAGCAGATAATAGTTGGCAAACACTACTATCTTGTATATGTGCAAAAATAAGAAGTACAACATATAATGAAAAAGAATGTTATTATATTGACAATTTCTTTTCGCCTAAAACAATGTCAGGAACAGATACAAACAAACTATATATAGAAAAAGAAACCGGTTTATGTATAAAATTAATTGTGGATAATCAAACAAGTCAGAAGGAATATAACTTTGAAAATGTAGATGATACTGTATTTGAAGAACCAGACATAACTCAATATACATTGCAAGAAAATAAATAAAAAACACTCGAAGTTTTAATAATTTTTATAAATAGTTTATACAGGAGATATTAATTAATATCTCTTGTAATTTTAGATGTATATAGTTATTGTAAAGATAAAAAATATATATTATATTTAAAAATTAAATAAATTTTAGAAAAAGTCTTGACTTGGAGTTAGGTCTAAGTGATATATAAAAATTAAGGAGGTAAAAAATATAAAAGTATTAGTTAAGTATAATTAGTACTCTAGAAGAAAATAATAAAAAAGTCAAGAAAAGAGGTTGTTTTAAAATGTATTTAGAAAATATAAATGGACCAGAAGATATTAAAGAGTTAAAACATCTTTAGATGAAATAGATGAATGGATATTTAATAACTAATATTTATCATAAAAAACATGAAAGAGAGGGACTTTATAGTATATGTTTATACAAGAATATAATTCACCCGAAGGCTATTCTAATATTAAAATGAGCAGTGATGGAACTTATTTAACTGGTCTTTGGTTTGAAAACTCAAAGGATTCTTACAAACACAAATATAATTTTGAAAAAAAAGATTTACCAATATTTGATAAAACAATCAACTGGTTGGACATTTATTTTAGTGGTGAAAATCCAAACTTTACACCTGAATATAAAATAGAAAATTTAACATCTTTTAGAAGGCAAGTTATAGATATTATGAATAGAATTTCTTATGGTAAAGTTATTACCTATAATGATATAGCAAAAGAAATAGCAAGCTCAAGAGGAATAAAAAGAATGTCTGCACAAGCAGTTGGAGGTGCTGTTGGTTGGAATCCAATTTGTATAATTATTCCATGTCATAGAGTTGTTGGTGCAAATGGTAATTTAACTGGATATGGTGGTGGTATCCAAAATAAAATAAGATTATTACAACACGAAAAGCATAATATGGATAAATTTACTATTCCTAAAAATATAATATAACTCTCTAAATGAAATAACATAAAAAAACAGTAGAAAAAATTATTTTTCCACTGTTTTTTTATTGTTTTACCAAGAAAATTTTTTAAGAAACGTACTGCATTAATCTTCCAAAACAATCAATTCCAAGTGCTTTTAATTCACTTGATAAATGTTCTTGGAAAACTTTAAATAATGCTTCTTCATCCTGATAGATATAATAAGAATGTGGCCCACTTTTAATTTTAGTACCAACTTTCTTTGCATTCATTATAAATGAAGACATTCCTTTTTCTGAATTTTTTATTTTCCGATAAATTTCCTCTATATCAGAGGTTAAAAGATAAGCGTCTCTGCACATATTGCACGACCTCCTTTAAAAATTAGTATACATTTATAATAACATGCTTCGTATATTATGTCAATAGAAGCTTTCCTTAAATTATGAATAACTTATGATATGATCACCCCATAAAAATAATTTATGAAAAGTTCACCCCCATGATATAATGGAGGTATGAGAACAGAAATACAGTAAAAGTCGCAGCAGATAGGTTAGGTTTTTCAGAGCGCTATGTTAAAAAATTGAAAGCGAGGTATAAAAAATTAGGCGCTTCATCCATGTTACATGGAAATTGTGGAAGACAACCAAAACATACAATAGATGCAGAAACCAAAAGTAAAATTATTGAGATATGGAAACAACCAGAATATGAAGAATGTAATTTTAAACACTTTCAGGAATTTTTAAAGGAAGATTATAATATTACAATAAGTTAACAGCTTTATATAATTTATTACATCAAAAAGGATATAAAAGCCCCAGAAAGCACAAAAAAATTAAAGTACATAATAGACGTAAATAACGTTCTTCAGCAGGTGAACTTTTACAAGTTGATGGTACACCATTTCAATTCTTTTATGGAGACGATAAAATGTATTGTTT
>CAUBRZ010000024.1 GCA_958438515.1 uncultured Clostridium sp.
AACAAATGGAAGTATAATAGAACCAACAACAGATCCAAACAAAGTAACATATTCAAATAAAACATATACATCATTTAGCAATGAAGGACAAATAACAAATGCTTTATCACAAGAATTAACAGAAAGTGAATATGCAAGTCAAAAAATATCATATCCAGTATTTAAGCCATTAACATATGCATATAATATAATAAGTACAGGAGATAGTTACACAATATCACAAGAAATAGCAAAAGCAAAGTATTTTTATGGATTAGATCAAGATACAGCAGATAGTCATATGATGAAAAATAGTGAATGGGGAGCAGTAGTATATTTATCACATAGCAACTATGGGATAAATGATAAAAAAGTAGAAATGAATACGAAAAATTTAATTAATTTTGACAAGTTTATTTTTTCAATAACAGGATATGCAAGAGATATACCAAATGGAGTATCAGCAAGTACAACGCATAATAAGACGGGAGTGTTTGATTTAAGTGGATGTGTATGGGAAAGAGTTTCTGCATATATAACAAATGGAGATACAAGCCTTACTACATATGGAAAGTCATATGCTACATTAAAAACGAGTACAAAATATGCAACAATATATCCATATAATGAAGTAGATGATAGTAATACTAATAATTATCTAGAATATAAGAATGCTAAGTATGGATATGGTGATGCAGTTTTAGAAACATCGACATCAGAAACATCAACATCAGAACAAGAACAGCTTACTAATGCATGGGAAAATAATTATTCTAATTATCCATATACACATGGTACATTTTTTGTTCGTGGTGGTGATTGTAGCAACATTGATAAAGCAGGTATATTTGCATTTACCAATGCAACTGGTAATCCACAACAAGTTAATGGATTTCGTGCTATATTAATTGGTACAAAATAGTAAGAAAATTTTAATGCAATTATTTTAATATTTAGCATTTAGCATGTTTAACTAAATGTTCTTTAGAAAAAGCCTTTTTCCAATTTAAATATATATTTTAAAATCAATAATTAATAATATAAGAGTAGAAAAGTTAAAATTTTCTACTCTTGTTAATTAAAAAATAATATATTTTTGAACATATTTATATTAAAAATTTTTTTCATATAAATCTACAATAGGAACATCTTTTTCTTCGAAATTATCAATAAATCCAATTTTGGCAATTGTATTATTAATTCCTTGAATCCAAACTACACGTTCATCATAAAAGACATCACATTTTTCTTTATTATTTAAAATAGTATTAATTCTTTCTAAATTCATAAAAACCTCCTATTTATAACTTGTACTATTTTAAGTATATCCAGATAAAAACCACTTTATAACCTATAATTCATATTTTATTTGACTTGTTAGATAATTTAATATAAAATATGAAAGTACGAAAGGAGTAGATTATGAAAATACAATATAAAGAAAAAAATATTGAAGTAGAAAAAAAACAAAAAATAAGTGAAATTTTAAAAGAAGAAATTAAAAACAGTAAATATCCTGTTGTAGGAGCAATTTATAATAATGAATATGTGAATTTAGATTATGAGGTAAAACAAGATGGAAAAATAGAATTGATTGATATAACATCTAAAGAAGGAATGAGAATATATAAGAGAACATTAATATATATATTTGCAAAGGCATTAAATACTATATTACCAGATAGCAAAGCAACAGTAAATTATCAATTAGCAAACTCTACTTATTGTGGTATTGAAAATATAGAAGTAACAGAAGAATTAGTCAGAAAAATAGAAGATGAAATGAAAGACATTATAAAGAAAGAATTACCAATTAAGGAAATTGTTATGACAAGAGAAGAAGCAGAAGAATTTTATGCAGGAACAAATACTACTAGAGGAAAATTACAATATGATTGGAAGTCAAATAAAAAAATCACTATGTATTTTTGTGAAAAATATTATAATTATTGTTATGGAATATTAGCTAATAATACAAATGCAATAAAGTTATTTGAATTAGTAAAATATGATAATGGTCTTTTGATTAAGTATCCAACAAAAGAAACACCAGATAAGATACCAGAATTTATTGAAAGTAAAAAAATAAAGTGGACACTAGAAGAATATAATGACATACATAAAATTCTAAATATCAATACAGTTTATAAATTAAATGATGCAGTAGAAGAAAAGAGAATTAAAGATATAATAATGATAGATGAAGCACTTCATGAAAAAAAATTAGCAAATATAGCAGATCAAATAGCTAAAGATAGAAATATAAAAATGATTCTAATTGCAGGGCCATCATCATCAGGAAAAACAACTTTTGCACAAAGATTAGGAATTCAATTACGAATAAACAAAATTAAGCCAGTTACAATATCAGTAGACAACTATTTTGTAGAAAGAGAAGATAATCCAAAAGATGAAAATGGTAATTATAATTTTGAATGTATAGAAGCAATTGATTTAGAATTGTTTAATAATCATTTAACAAGATTATTAAATGGGGAAGAAGTAGAAATTCCACAATTCGATTTCCATGAGGGTACAAAAAGATATAATGGAAATAAACTAAAATTGAAAGATGATGAAGTTTTAGTTATTGAAGGAATACACTGTTTAAATGATAGACTAACTAGTAGTATATCAAAAGATCAAAAATTCAAAATATATATAAGTGCTCTAACAGTATTAAATATTGATAGATATACAAAAATGTCATCAACAGATACAAGATTAATTAGAAGGCTAGTAAGAGATTATCAATTTAGAGGGTATTTAGCAAAACACACATTAGATAATTGGCATATGGTAACAAGAGGAGAGGTTGAAAATATCTATCCTTTCCAAGAAGATGCTAATGTCATATTTAATACGGCATTAATTTATGAATTAGGAGTATTAAAAGGCATTGCAAAACCAATTTTAGAAGAGATAACAAAAGAAGAACCTGAATATGCAGAAGCAAAAAGATTGTTAGACATATTAAAATATATAAGAACAATACCTGCAAGTTTAGTGCCATCAAATTCATTATTAAAAGAATTTATTGGTGGAGGAGACTTTAAATATTAAGATTTTTGGGAGTATTTATGGAATACAAAAACTTTACTAAAATAGATGAAGAATTTATATGTGAAAACTGTGGAAGAAAAGTTACAAAATTAGGTTATTCTTGTAGAAATCATTGTCCATACTGTTTACATTCAAAACATGTAGACAAGAATCCAGGAGATAGAAAAGAAGAATGTCATGGGGACTTAGAACCAGTTTCTTTAGAAATAGATAACAAAAAAGGATATGTAATTGTTTTTAGATGTAAGAAATGTGGGGCGATTAGAAAAAATAAAGCTGCAAGAGATGATAATATGGATTTAATTATAGATTTAAGTAGTAAACAAATATAGAGAAATTTAAGATTTAAATTTCTCTATTTAAATTACCATTTGTATATTTTTGACCTTCAAACCTGTTTCCAGATTTTGCAGTTTGTATAATATTGTTTATTTCAGATATAGACTCATCTAAAATATCAATTCTTGCAAAATCTATATTAAAATCTTTAGGACAAATAGATGTTATTTTACTGTTAAAAACAGTTGTAACGGTTTGTATATTATCAGGTAAAACTCTAAAATTCATATTCATTCTATCTTTTAAATAGTAAAAAGCACCTTTTGTACATTTTGTTTCACATTCAGGGTAACATTTGTCTGTTTTTCCGAAGTAAGCAATAATTCATATTTAACAAAGGAGTATTACCATATACAATTAATTCTTTTTGTAAATAGCCATAGTCACATAGCTTAGAAATAGTAGTTTTATCTGCTTCAGGTGAAATAGTAAATTTGCTAATACCTAATTTTTTAAGTTCTAATACAGTATTTGAATTAAATACATTAAATGTATAATTAGCAATAATTTTAAAATATTTATTAATGTCTTGAAATAAATCATTTAATAATTTTATATTTCCTATATTAGAAACAACAAAACCTTTTATCTCATATTTTTTAACTGCATTTTCTGCATTTGAATAAAATAGATTTTTATAATTTCCTTTGATAACTGTTGGCATATAAATATAAGTATCGAATTTTTTACTAATTGTTTTTAAAATCTGTTCATATTTTTTATTAGTAAAGTATTTTAATGGAATATATATATTATCAATATTTTCTAATTTTGAATAATCATAATCAGAATTTAATATGTTTAGAAGTACAGAAATTTTTGTATTACTTTTTTGTGAAATTTCTGTTTTCATATTTACAAAGGTCCTCATATTATCTAAAGTTTTATTTTTATTATTAGAAATAATAGAAGTATTACTAGTAATATTTCTATTAATTTTTGCAAGTGCATAATTTTCTACATTAGTAAGAGCTATTCGTCTTAATTCATTTAAAATACTTAATTTTGGCAAGAATACATTTTTATCTAAAGTAATATCTATATTTTTAAATTCATAAGGTGTATTTGATGTTTTAGAAATTTGTTTTATAATTGTTTCCTTATCTAAAGGCCTATTTTTTGCATCTTGTGGTAAACAGTCTAATTTACAAGTTATACTTAAATCTTTATAAAGTGGTAAATCACAGCAAGAAGTAATGTGAATACTAATAGGATTTAATTTTTTTATTATAATTTTACAATTTAATGGGATTTTTTTATTTTCTTTTTTATAACTTTCTTTTGCATTATTAGATAATTGTTTTGATGATAATTTATATATTTTATCACCAAGTTTTATATTTCCCTTCATTCTACCAATTGTAACTGTTTGACCAATTTTGGTTTCATTTATATTTTTACTTTTTTCCATTAACTCAGATATAGTATAACTTCCAGATTCATTTTCTAAAGAAATTGTATCTCCAATATTAATTTGTTCTTTTAATTTTAATGAGATATAACCTTTGTTTTTATTGTATTTTTCTACTATTCCTAAAAATAGGCCCATATTATTGGGTTTTTCTTTAAAAACTAAATTTTTATTAGGAGTATTTTCAAAATGTCCAGAACAATACATACCTCTGTTAAACACTTGCATAAGTTCTTTTTTGTCATTTTCATCTATTATATATGGGTTATTTGATGATGCTAAATCAATATATTTACGATAAATTCTAGTAACAGTTGCTACATATTCTGGTGATTTCATTCTACCTTCTATTTTTAAGCAATTTACGCCAGCATCTATTAAAGATGGAATATATTCTAAACCACATAAATCTCTTGTACTTAATAAATATCCAGAATCTATTTTTTTATCATCTTGAAGTAGCTCATAAGGTAATCTGCAGGGACCAGCACATTTTCCACGGTTTCCGGATCTTCCACCTATCATGCTAGAAAATAAGCATTGACCAGAATATGAAATACATAAAGCACCATGAATAAAACATTCAATTTCTAAATTTGTATTTTTACATATGTAATCAATTTCATTTATTGAAAGTTCTCTTGCAAGCACAATTCTTTTAAATCCCATTTTTTCTAATTGAATAGCACCATTTAAATTATGTATAGTCATTTGAGTACTTGCATGAATAGGCAGATCTGGAAACATTTCAATTAGTTTTTCTGCTAATCCTAAATCTTGAACAATAATAGCATCAATACCAAATTCATATGCTTTAGTTGCTAAAAAGATGGCATCTTCAAATTCATCTTCTTTTATTAATATATTTAAAGTTAAATTAGTTTTAACACCACGAATTTTAGCATATTCAATTGCTTGTTTTAGTTCCTCTAAATTAAAGTTATTTGCAAAAGCCCTTGCACTAAATAAATTAGCACCAAAATATACGCTATCAGCTCCATTTTGAACAGCAGCTTTTAAACATTCAAAATCTCCAACAGGAGAAAGTAAATCTATCATTTAAACCCCTCCAACAAGGTAATTTTATATTTTATCATTTATATTATAACATAAAATGACAAATATAACATTAAATAAGTATAAGATGTAAAAAATAATTAATAAAATTCTATTGACTGTATAATATAAAAGTGATATTATCTACAATATAATTAGGAATATTTTGTCAAATAAAAAGTGAGAATAAGAGGAGATTACTTATGAGAAGATTAATTAATTTAAAGAAAGTGATTCAAGTTATAATACTAACATGTAGTATAATTATAATAAATAATTTATCTTATGCAGTAGAAGAAGAGGATAATTATACTCAAACTGAAAATACAAATAATTCAAACCAAGAAAGTGTAAGTAATACTGAGACAACCCAAAAAGATGAAGTGACTCAGACACAAACAGAACAGACACAAACAGCTAATCCAAGTAATAACCAGTCTAATTATAATAGTGTTAATAACACTAAAAAGGAAAACCAAAATACAAATAATACTAATTTAAGTAATTTAGGAATAAGGCCTAATGATTTTTCAGGATTCAAATCATGGATAACTTCTTATGACGTAAAAGTTCCAAAAGATTTAAAAAGTGTAGAAATTTATGCAACAGCACAAGACCCAAAAGCAAAAATAAGTGGAATAGGTACTAAAAATTTAGAAGATCGGAAAAAATACATTTTCAATAATTGTTACAGCAGAAAATGGAAATACAAAAACATATACAATAAATATAACTAAAGAAGAACAAGAAGAAACAAATGTTGATAAAGAAAAAAACACAGGAAACGGATTAGCAGGAATTACAATAGAAGATTTGGAATTGTCACCTAAATTTGAAACAAATATATATGAATATACAACTAAATATAATGGTGATAAAACTTCTCTAAAAGTTGATACAACAACAACTGATCCTAATTATGTTGTTGATATAAAAGGAAATGAAGATATAAAAATTGGAGAAAATCTTATTACTATATTAGTTTCTGACTCAGATGGTAATACTATTGCAACATATCAAATAAAATTAGAAAAATGTGAAATTGATCAAACTTTATTAAATGTAGAAAACGATATAAATGAAAAAACAAAAAAACAAATAATAATAGTGGGATCAGCAGTAGTAGTATTACTTGTTATTATATTATTTATTGTTATAAAGAAAATGAGAAATCAAAGAATACAAGAAGAATATAGATATTCATATGATGATGATTATGAGGATGAGGAATATATAGAAGAAAATCCAGAGCAATATTATGAAGATGAAGACAATTATTATAATTATGAGGAAGAAGTATTATCAAAACAAAAAGCAAGAAAAATGTATTTGGATAATTATAAAAACAGTGAAGATGAATATGAAGGCTATGATGAGGAATATGAAGATTACGAAGAAGATGATTTTAATAATGGAAGACATAGAGCCAAAAGGTTTAAATAGTAAAAAAGGAGTACAAAATTATTTTGTACTCCTTTTTTAAAACTATTGTTAAGAAATTAGCAACATCCTCTGTTACCACCACAACAACAGCAAATTAATAAGATAAGGATTATTATACAGCAACAATCATCACCAAATCCGAATCCACCGCATCCTCTATTTTCTGGCATAGTCTAGACCTCCTTCCGAATTAAAGAAATATGTTTTTCTTTTGTTATTTCCTTTGTATGATATATCATATGAAAAATATAAAAATGTGTTACAAAGAAAAAAATTTTAATGTTCGCTTTAATCAAAGCAAAAAATGTGATACAATGCTAAAAGTTTAAGGAGTAATAAAATGAAATCAAAAAAAGTAGGAGAAATATTTAGTGATTACAATACGAATTCAAATATTAAATATGCACAAGTAACAGCATTAAATGTGGTAAAAAAGACAAATACATTAGAAGTAATGCTTTATTTTGATGAATATATAGAAATAAAAGAGATATGGTATTTTGAAAAATTTCTAAAAGAGAGATTCAAGTTTGAGAATATAGATATAAAAATAACATATCATGAGCAAGTAGAAAAGAAGTCAATTAAAGAAGAATGGAAAAACATAATAGCATATATGGCACATAAATACCCACTAACAAAGCCGATGTTGTTATTAAAAAGTGATATAGAAATAAAAAATAAAGATATTGTAGTAAAAATGCATATTAAAGGTTCGGAGTTTTTAAAAGCTAAAAAAACAGATAAAGAATTAGCAAAGGTTTTAAAGAATCTATTTGGCAATGATTATAAAATAGAACTAATAGAAGAACTTTCTAAGGAAGAGATAAAAGCTATAAAAGATAGTTTAGAAAGAGAAGAAGCACAAATTGTTGCACAAATTGAAGAAGAACATCATAAATGTTTAGAAGACAAAAACAAAGAAATAGTTCCTGTTCAAGAAGAAAATTATAATGTAGATTTTCCAATACCTGATAATATTGAAGAATACGAGAATGTCGAAGAGATACAAGAACAATATACATATATTATGGGTAAGCCATCAAAAGCAAAAGAAAAACAAGTATATATAAAAGATATTACAGCAAATGATGGAAGAGTTACCTTAGAAGGAAGATTAATTAGTAGTGAAGTTCGTCAGACTAAATCAGGTAAGGGAATGATTATTTTTGAACTATATGATGGAACAGGAACAATTACTGTTAAATCATTTGCAAAAGATTTAACAGAAGCAGAAGAGATAATAAACAAATTGCAAAATGCAAAAGCTATAAAAACAATAGGAAAAGCAGGATTAGATACATATGCAGGAGATATAACAGTAATTTCAAATACAATAATAGAATCAGATGCTAATCCACCAGAATTGCCTACTGAAGAAGAGAACACTCCTTTAATTTTGGGAACTTCACAAAACATAACTGAAACACTAGTTAAAGTTGAGGACTTAGGAGTAGATGATGGAAAGATTGCTCTACAAGGAGAAGTAATATATGCAGAAGATAGAACATTAAAATCAGGAAAGACATTATATAGTTTTGATTTATATGATGGAACAAGCACAATTACATGTAAAGCTTTTTTAAACAAAGAAAATGCAAAAAAAACAATGAAAAGAATTACAAATGCTAAAGGAATAAAAGTTTCTGGTAATGCACAAATGGATACATTTTCTAACGAATTAACAGTTATGGTAAATACCATTGTTGAAACAGAGGGATTAAAAAAAGAAATAAGACAAGACAATTCAAAAGAAAAAAGAGTAGAATTACATATGCATACGCAAATGAGCCAAATGGATGCAATGACATCTGCAAAAGATTTAATAAAAAGAGCTATGAAATGGGGAATGAAATCTATTGCAATAACAGATCATGGCGTAGTACAAGCATTTCCAGAAGCACATAAATTGCTTCGGATATGATAATAAAGATATGAAAATTATCTATGGAGTAGAAGCATATTTGGCTCCAGATAAAAATGCAGTTGTTGAAAATTGCAAAGGACAAGATATAGATACAATATATTGTGTATTAGACTTAGAAACCACAGGTTTTTCTGCTACTAATGAAAAAATTACAGAAGTAGGAATTATGAAGTTAAAAAACGGAGAAGTAATAGACCAGTTTAGCAAATTTGTTAATCCAGAAAAACATATTCCGGAAAGAGTAACAGAAGTTACAAATATAACTGATGAGATGGTAAAAGATGCTAAAACAATTAAAGAGATATTTCCAGAAATATTGGAATTTATTGAAGGTTCTGTTTTAGTAGCACATAATGCACCATTTGATATAGGTTTTTTAAAACAAAATGCAAAAGCATTAGGATATGAATTTGACTATACATATTTAGATACTTTAAGCTTAGCAAAAGATTTATTTCCAGAATATAAAAAATATAAATTAGGAAAAATTGCTGAAAACTTAGGAATAAAAGTAGAAGTTGCTCATCGTGCGTTAGATGATGTGGATACAACTGTTAAAGTATTTAAAATAATGCTAGATATGTTAAAAGATCGTGGGGCTAAAAAAATAGAAGATATAAACAAAGTTAGTTGTACAAAAGAAGCAAAAAAAGAAGAATACAAAAAATTAAAAACATATCATGCAATAATTTTAGCCAAAGATTATGTGGGATTACGTAATTTATATAAATTAGTATCATTATCACATATTAATTATTTTTATCGTAAACCACGTATTTTAAAAAGTTTATTAGAAAAATATAGAGAAGGACTAATAATTCGGAAGTGCATGTGAAGCTGGAGAATTGTACCAAGCAATTGAACTTCGGAAAAACTGAAGAGGAGATAGAAGAGATTGCAAACTTTTATGATTATCTAGAAATTCAACCAATTGGAAATAATCAATTTTTGATTAGAAATGAAATAGTAAAAGATGAAGAAGCTCTAAGAGATATAAATAGAAAAATAGTTGACTTGGGAGAAAAAATGAAAAAACCTGTAGTAGCTACTTGTGACGTTCATTTTATGGATCCACAAGATGAAATATATAGAAGAATCTTAGAAGCAGGACAAGGCTATCAGGATGCAGATAATCAAGCACCATTATATTTGAGAACAACAGAAGAAATGCTAGAAGAATTTAAATATTTAGGTGAAGAAAAGGCATATGAAGTAGTAGTTACTAACACAAATAAAATTTCAGATATGTGTGATAGAATAAGTCCGATATCACCAGAAAAATGTCCACCACATATTCCAGGATGTGAGCAAACAATAAAAGATATAGCATATTCAAAAGCACATGAGTTATATGGAAACCCATTACCTGAAATTGTTCAGGAAAGACTTGATAAAGAATTAGATTCAATTATAAAAAATGGATTTTCAGTTATGTATATAATTGCACAAAAACTAGTATGGAAATCAAATGAAGATGGATATATAGTAGGATCAAGGGGTTCGGTTGGTTCATCATTTGTTGCAAACATGACAGGAATTACTGAAGTAAATTCGCTTCCTGCACATTATAGATGTCCAAATTGTAAATATTCAGATTTTACAGACTATGGTTATAAAAATGGATTTGATCTACCAGATAAAGAATGTCCAAAATGTGGGCATAAATTAGATAAAGATGGAATGGATATACCATTTGAAACATTTTTAGGATTTAATCGGAGATAAAGAACCAGATATAGACTTAAACTTCTCAGGAGAATATCAAGCTAAAGCACACAAATATACAGAAGTAATATTTGGAAAGGGAACAACTTTCAAAGCAGGAACAATAGGAACAATAGCAGACAAAACAGCTTATGGATATGTAAAAAAGTATTATGAAGAAAGAAATATACCAATAAATAGAGCAGAAACACAAAGATTAGCAACACGGATGTACAGGAATTAAAAGAACAACAGGACAACATCCTGGTGGGATTATTGTTGTACCAAAAGGAAGAGAAATATATGAATTCTGTCCAGTACAGCATCCAGCAGATGATCCTAATTCTGATATAATTACTACACATTTTGATTATCATTCAATAGATCAAAACTTATTAAAATTAGATATTTTAGGACATGATGATCCAACAGTTATACGCATGCTACAAGATATTACTGGAATTGATCCAACAAAAGTACCATTAGATGATAAAGAAACAATGTCGATTTTTAGTTCAACAAAGGCTCTTCGGCTTAGAACCTGAACAAATACATTCAGAGGTTGGTAGTTTCGGAATACCTGAATTTGGAACAAAATTTGTAAGACGGAATGTTAATAGATACAAAACCAACAACATTTGATGAATTAATTAGAATTTCACGGATTATCACATGGTACAGATGTGTGGCTTGGAAATGCACAAAGCTTAATAGAAGAAGGAACTGTGACACTACAAGATGCAATTTGTTGTCGTGATGATATAATGATTTACTTAATAAAACAAGGATTGCCACCAAATCCAGCATTTAAAATAATGGAAACAGTACGTAAAGGAAAAGCTTTGAAAGATCCAGCAAAATGGGAAGAATATAAAGAATTAATGAGAGAACATAATGTACCAGATTGGTATATAAAATCATGTGAAAAAATAAAATACATGTTCCCAAAAGCACATGCAGCAGCATATGTAACAAATGCATTTAGAATAGCATGGTTTAAAGTACATCAACCTTTGGCATATTATGCAGCATATTTTTCAATTAGAGCAGATGAATTTGACAGTGATTGTATGATATTTGGAAAAGAGAAAGTAAAAAACAAAATGAAAGAAATAGATTTGGCAGGAAATAATGCAACAGTAAAAGATAAAAACATGTATGCAATTCTAGAATTGGTATTAGAAATGTATGAAAGAGGATATGAATTTTTACCAATGGATTTATACAAATCTCACAGTACTAAATTTTTAGTAGAAGAAGGAAAAATAAGACCACCATTAAATAGTATACCAGGCCTTGGGACAGTTGCAGCAGAAGGAATAATGAAATCGCGAGAAGAACGGAAAATTCATGTCAATAGATGACTTGAAAATTCGTTCTAAAGTAGGAAATTCTGTAACAGATTTATTGAAAAGATATGGTTGTTTAGAAGGAATGAGTCAAAGCAATCAAATGAGTTTATTTTAAAAGGCTAAAAGGGGGACAGGACTTTATTAAGTCACTTTATATGTCGATTTACAACAAATATTGTCAATTGACATATATAAGCTAAAAATATTAGTTGAAAATAAATAAGGAGGACTATCTTGAAAAATACAATTACAATAAATGAAATATTTACAACCAAAAATATAATTTTATATTTTTTAATGATTAATTTGGTAGGATTTTTTATAATGTGGTTGGATAAAACAAAAGCTAAAAGAGGAAGATGGAGAATACCAGAAAAAGTATTATTCTTTATAACTGCTTTAGGAGGAGGAATTGGAACTACTGCTGGAATGTATATATTTAGGCACAAAACTAAAAAAATAGCATTTGTAGTAGGATTTCCTTTTATAACAATTTTAGAAATTATAACAATTTTATATTATGTTCTGAAATAGAATAAAACTTGAAATACTAAGGTTATGTCAAAATAATCTTAGTATTTTATTTTATAAAAAAAATACTACACATAAAAAGTTACAAAAATAAAATAGACATAAAAATATTATATAAACCAATTTGAATTGTGAACAAGTTGTGAATGAAAAAAGCCTATTTAAAGTTATTCACAAAGTTATCCACAGTTTCCACACGAAATTACCCACAATCAACTTTGCAAAATTAACAAAAAATAGAGTAACATAATTCATAAAATAGACATATAAATGTAATCAATCTGAAATATTGTTGAAATAAAACATGTAGAATATAAAAAGAATATGTAGAATAACGTAAAAAAATATTTTGCATATAATATATAAAACCAAATTAAAAAGAGAAAAAAGTCGAATAGAGGGATAAATATGTTAGGAAAACTATTATGCTTATTTGAAAAAAGTAAGAGGAGATCTATGGATAAAAATGATATTAACATGGAAGAGCTAAATAAAATGGTTTCAAAAGGAGCGATATTATTAGATGTAAGAAGTCCACAAGAATATCGAGAAGGACATTTAAAAGGGGCAATATCAATACCAGAATATGAATTAGCAAATAGATGTAGCAAAGAACTAAAAAATAAAGACCAAGAAATAATAGTTTACTGTTCAAGTGGATCTAGAAGCAAAAAAGCACAAAAGCAGTTACAAAGAAAAGGCTATATAAATGTATATAATTTGTATAATGGAATTCAAAACTATTGAGATTTTAAAATTAATATGTTAGAATTAGGGACAGGACAAAAGCATTTCATTATTTATCAAAGTAAAAAGTAGAGATATGTCGAAATATAACAAAATTTAGAATAAAAACAATATAAAAAACAAAAAAAGACAAATTTAGATAAAAATGTGAAATGATTAAGACCTGTCCCATTATGGAGGTTATATGAAAAATAGACAAGATAGAATTAGAAACTTTAGTATAATTGCACATATCGATCATGGAAAATCTACTTTAGCAGATAGGTTGATTGAAATGACAGGAGTTTTATCAAAACGAGAGATGGAAAGCCAAATTTTGGATAATATGGAAATAGAGAAAGAAAGAGGAATTACAATAAAATCTCAGGCAGTAAGAATGATATATAAAGCGAAAGATGGGCAAGAATATACATTTAATTTAATAGACACTCCTCGGACATGTTGATTTTAATTATGAGGTTTCACGAAGTTTAGCAGCATGTGATGGTGCTATTTTAGTTGTGGATTCAAGTCAAGGTGTTGAGGCACAAACATTAGCTAATGTTTATTTAGCAATTGATAATAATTTAGAGATATTACCAGTGTTAAATAAAATTGATTTGCCGAATGCTAGAGTAGAAGAAGTAAAAAATGAAATAGAAGATATAATTGGGATTCCTGCAGAAAATGCTCCTTGTATTTCAGCAAAATCAGGACTGAATGTTGAAGAAGTTTTAGAAAGAATAGTAACAGATTTGCCAGCACCAAAAGGTGATGAAAAAGCTAAAACAAAGTGTTTAATATTTGATTCTTATTATGATAATTATAAAGGAGCAGTGGCATATGTTAGAGTGATGGATGGAACTGTAAAAGTAGGTGATGAAATTAAACTAATGGCTACAAACAAAACTTTTACTGTAGCAGAAGTTGGATATTTTGTGCCAGGTTCATATATGCCAGCAGGGGAACTAAAAGCAGGAGAAGTTCGGATATATCGCAGCTAGCATAAAGACATTACAAGATATACATGTAGGTGATACAATTACTTTAAAAAATAATCCAGCCAAAGAACCACTTAAAGGATATAAAAAAGTAACTCCGATGGTATATTGCGGATTGTATCCTATAGATGGAAGCCAATATGAAGATTTAAAGGAAGCGTTAGAAAAATTAAAATTAAATGATGCAGCGCTAGAATATGAAGCAGAATCATCAGTTGCTTTGGGATTTGGATTTAGATGTGGCTTTTTAGGATTATTACACTTAGAAATAATAGAAGAAAGATTAGATAGAGAATTTGATTTAGGACTAATTACAACAGCGCCATCAGTAATTTATAAGGTATATAAAACAGATGGTGAAGTGTTAGAATTATACAATCCAGAAGATTTACCAAAACCACAAGAAATTTCTTATATTGAAGAACCATTTGTAACAGCAAATATTTTAACACCAAAAGAATATGTTGGAAATATAATGGAATTGTGCCAAAGAAGACGAGGGATATATTTAGATATGAAATATCTAGATGAAAATAGAGTAACATTAATCTACGAAATGCCATTAAATGAAATAATATATGATTTTTTTGATAACTTAAAATCTAAAACAAAAGGATATGCGTCTTTAGATTATGAATTCAAAGAATACAGAAAATCAAATTTAGTTAAACTAGATATATATATAAATGGAGAACAAGTAGATGCGCTTAGTTTTATTGTACATAAAGATGGAGCATATGACAGAGGAAAGAAAATGGTAGAAAAATTAAAAACAGTTATACCAAGGAAGTTATTTAAAATACCGATTCAGGCTGCAGTTGGTGGACAAATTATAGCAAGAGAAACAATATCAGCGATGAGAAAAGATGTACTTGCAAAATGCTATGGAGGAGATATAACAAGAAAGAAAAAACTATTAGAAAAACAAAAAAGAGGAAAGAAAAAAATGCGTGAAATAGGAAATGTTGAAATACCACAAGAAGCCTTTTTAAGTGTGTTGAAGCTCGATGAAGAATAAAAACAGTATAAAAGACAATAAGATTAAATTGTTAAAAATGTTACAATAAATAAAGGAGAGAAAAATGAAAAAAGATTGTAATCAAAAAGACAAAAAACAAAATGCTAGAAAATATGAAAATGAGAGTAGAAAAGAAGTAGAATATGAAGACCAAGTAGAAGGAAGAAATTCAGTTTTAGAATTATTAGAAAGTGGGAAAGATATAAATAAAATATTTATAGCAAAAGGCGAAAAGCATGGATCAATAAACAAGATAATTGCAATTGCAAAAGAAAGAAAAATAATCACAGTTACAAAAGATAAAAGACAAATGGATACAATTGCAACAACAACAAACTATCAAGGGGTAATAGCAATAGTTCCACCATATGAATATTGTGAAATAGAAGATATATTAGAAGCTGCTAACGATAAAAATGAAGATCCTTTTGTTTTAGTATTAGATGGAATTGAAGATCCACATAATTTAGGTTCTATAATAAGAACAGCTGAGACAGCTGGTGTTCATGGGGTTATCATACCAAAAAGAAGAGCAGCTTTAGTAAATAGCACAGTAAATAAAGTTTCAGCAGGGGCTGTTGAACATATGAAAGTGGCAAGAGTAACAAATATATCAGAAAGCATAGAAAAGTTAAAAAAGCAAGGACTATGGGTTTGTGGAACTGATATTAATACTGACAAATATTATTACAATCAAGATTTAACAGGACCATTAGCAATTGTAATAGGCAATGAAGGAAAAGGGATAAGTAAAAAGGTATTAGAAAAATGTGATTTTTTAGTAAAAATTCCAATGCGAGGAAAAGTAACATCATTAAATGCTTCTGTATCTGCTGGGATTATAATGTACGAAGTTGTAAAACAAAGAATAAAATAAAGATAGTTATTTAAAAATAGACAAAGAAATTTGGAGGTAAGAACCATGACTAAAAAGAAAAAAATGATAATAATAGCGATTATAGTATCAGTAGTAATTATTTTAACGATGGGTATAGTGTTTACTTTATTGTATATAAACACAGATATGTTTAAATCAAGTGAAAATTTATTTTTTAAGTATATAGGAAAAAACACAGAAAATTTAAAAGCAACTGAAAATATATTGAATGAAACAGAAATTAATAATCTTTTAGAAAATAACAAACATGAAGAAAGTGTAGATGTAAATATAAACTATATAAAAAACTTGGGAACAACTTCTGAAAATACAAGCAATAGTGTAAATCAATCAAAAATAAAAATACAGGGAAAAACAGATAAAAGTAATAAATATGACTATAAAGATATTAGACTACTTAATAATGATGAGGAAACTTTGAAATTGGAATATATTAGAGATGATAATATATATGGAATTAGATTTTCAGATTTATACAAACAGTATTTAACCACGGAAAATACTGATATAAAGGATTTGTTAAGAAATATTGGGTATGAAGAAGAACAATTACAAAATATTCCTGATTCAATTATATTAGATGAAGATATTTTAAGTCGTATAAAATTTAGTGATGATGAAGTAGGAAAATTAGAAAATAAATATTTAGAATTAATAAAACAAAACACATCAAAAGAAATGTTTGAAAAACAAGCAAACCAAACAATTACGGTTAATGAAAAAAGTGTTGCAACTAATGCATATGTTCTAAATTTAACAAAAGAACAGTTAAATAATATTTATATTAAAATTTTAGAAAATATAAAAGAAGATGAAATAATATTATCTAAAATAGAAAATATACAAGATATAGTAAATCAAAAAAATATTATATCTATTGGTAATAGTATTGACTTAAAAGAAAAGGTTATTAATACCATAGACAGTACTATTCAACAAATAAACCAAAACAATATAGGTAATGAGCAAACTAAAATCATTGTATATGAAAACCAAGGACAAACAGTTAGAACATCTATACAAGGAGTAGATTATGAAGTTAATCTTGATTTTCTACAAAATGGTGAAGAAGGATTTTTACAATTTAATTATAGTAAGAACGAAAAACAAATTAGAAAATTCACGTTAGTAAGTAAAGGAGAAAAAGTAATATTAAAAATAGAAGATAACACTAAAGATAATCCGGTTAAAATAGATATAGAGCAAAATATAAAAACGCAAAAAGATGCTTATACAAAAAATGTAGTGATGGTATATGAAAATGAAGCAAATAGGATTCAAGCTAATATTTTGAACAAAACTAATATTGTTAATGAATTTGAAAATCAAATTATGTTAGATGATAAAAATAGCATACAACTTGACAAGATGGAAAAAGAACAATTGCAAAAATTAATGATAGTTGTGAAAGAAGGAGTTAACAATAAAATTAATTCAGTTAGCGAAAAAATAAAGAAAGAAGATATAGAAGAAATCTTAAAAGCAATAGGAATTATTAAAGAAGAAGAAAAATTAAACACAACACGGAATATCTGATATAGAAAAAACTAGATTTAATTCTAAGTTTGAGATATTGCAAGGAGAAGAGATTAATAGTGAAAACATGCTTAAAGTTGTAGAAGTGGTAAAGGAGAATTTAGTTGGTATAATTGGAGTTTCAAATGAAGAAGTAAAATTAGAAATTGAAAGAAATAATAAAAAAGAAGAACTTGGAATAGCTTTAGAGAACTTTATAAAAAATGGAAAGGATAGAAAATATAATATAAAAGTAGAATATGATGAAGCAACAGGTTTGGTAAAATATATAGATATGAGTATTCCAAAAAAACAATAATATATTATTCAAAGTAAAAAGGTAAATAAAAATATTTGCCTTTTTATTTTGAATTTTTGTAAAAAATAACAGCAAAAACAGCTAAAAATCGATGTTTTTTTAACTTACAAAAAATACCAATAAATTTTTTTGAAAAAAAACTAAAAAAGTGTTGACAAAGATGTTGAGTTAATGTATAATAAGAATCGTTCCGTGCAAACAGGAACGAAAAAGTACATTGAAAAGTAAACAATAAAATCCTTTAGAGAAT
>CAUBRZ010000025.1 GCA_958438515.1 uncultured Clostridium sp.
TATTATCTAAGTCTTTTACTAATGATATATCTGGTTGCTCTCTTCTATACAATCCCAAATTTATATTTTTTATTTCTGTAACCCCTGCAGTCCACTTTATGTTATATCCTGAATCTTTTGTGTTAGCTGTAATTGTATATTGATTAGGATTTACAATAGTTGATGTATGTTCATTTTTATTTACATTATATTGTAATTTATGCTTTTGATTACCATTAGTATCTCTTGTTATTCCTGTTGTTTCTCCTGTTCCTTCTACAACACTAAAGTTTTGGTTAAATTGTTTTCTTTCATTTGAGTTTTCTATTGCCTTTGAACCAGTTTCCCTATCAAGGTGTGGAATAACATTAGTATATGTCAATCCTCCATATTCAAATTCTACATAATAGTCAGATAAATCATCTATTGATACTTTTTTAAATATATATTCTCCTTGTCCTTGAGTTACTGTTTCCATCTTCTTTCCAGGGTCATCTACACTATTAATAACTTTTCCTGTTGATTTTGATTTTAACCTTACTTTGATTCCATTGTATCTTATATCTTCATTATCTTTATAGCCACTAATTGTAGAATGTTCGTCTGTTCTCCATAAGTCATTTCTATAACTTGCTTTTGATGCATTTTCATCTATCCATACATATCCTGATAAATCTACATATTTTTGTTTGTTCGTTTTTATTGCTACACTATTTCCTTCTATTACATAACGATATCTATCTACATCATTTGTTTTCAAAAGTTTTCCCCATATGTCCCTATTATCTATCTGATAATATAAACCTCTTATATAGGCTCTTCTACTATCAGCATTAGCATATATATTGTTTATCCTTTCGCCTGTTACCTTTTCTTTAAAAATTAGGTTAATTACATTTTTTATTTGTTCTTTATTATAATTCTTTAATCCCCCTGCTTTATCTCTAAGATTTCTTGCATCATCTACAGTTATTCCTTTACCAGTTATGCCTTTATAAATTTTTTGAACAACTTCGTAATTAGGTGTACTTTGTTCTTTTAAGCTTTTTAGCACTTCGCCTCTTGTTAATATTTGTTTTGTAGCTCTTTCTATATACCATTTCTTTCCTTTTGAATTTACTACAACACTAACGTCTTCCCATTTATTATCTGCATCATAGTATCCACTCAAATCATTTGGTATTGATACTTCTTTAATCGAATATGATCCTTCAGGAATATTTTTCAAATCAATTTTACCTTTATTATCAGAAGCATTGGTTGTATAGAATATTTTAGCTTCACTTTCTTTGTTCACCCATTTTATATCAGACGGACCATCATTTTTTTCCGTATATCCACCTATAAATTTATCCGTATCATTATTACGTATTATAAATCCAACTTTTCCTAAATATTTTCTTGTATCTTCATCTATTTTCATTATTCTTAGATTACCATATTGCTTATTTACAAATGTTGCTTTCTTATTTTCTCCGTTTGCAATTTCAATCTCTTGTTCTTTATTTTCTTGTAAATTTATATTATATTCCTTTGGTGTTTTTGTTTCTGTTACTTTGTATGTTCCTGGTAGTAAATTAGTTAATTTTTTATAACCACTGAAATTTCCCAATGTTATTTTATATCCTTCTGCTAATCCAGAAGTTCCTACTACTTCTATTGTTGCTCCTTTAAGTTTTTGACCCTTACTATCTTTTTTATATATCTCTAATGAACATTTTGGCATTGTTTTTTGCTTTTTTGCAGTCTTTGATACATCTCTTTTATCATCCTTTGATATATCATATAGTTTTGTTAAATTCTGAGCTGCATCCGTAGAATAATTACTATCTACTCCTTCCTTTTTGTTTTCATATGTTGCAGCATGTACTCCTGTTATAGTATCAATATGTGCATCTTTTAAATTTAATGTTGCTTCAATATCTATGTCTAGTTTGTCATTCATTTTTACATAAAATCCTTTTTTGCCTTTTACACTATTATTGATTTTAATTGTATTTTTATTGCCATTCTCATCACATATTATTCCATTATTATTAAAGGTTACAGGTACTTCTTTTACATTTTCCTTTAAAATTCCCTCTAATTCATATTCTAAATAAAATGGACCTGCTATAATCTGATTGTTACTAATATATTTATACTTAAATTTTCCCTCGTTTTCTGTTCCTGTTCCCTCTGTGATTTTTAGTGTTTTTATTTTTACATCCTGTGATGTTTTCGTAGTGAATTTACTTTCCAAAAATTCTAATCCAGCTGCAGTTTTCCAACCAGCTCCAGCCCATCCTGATAATTGGTTAACTAATGAGGCATAATCGTAGAAATCAGCTTCTGCTTTTCTTGCATATTTATACATTACAGCTTCTTTTAAAGTAGCCCCTGGAGTCATACACCAATATTCTGCTCCATCATTGCTTGTTATTTCTTCCCATTTATATGTACCATTATTATTAACACAATGCCATCTTAGATTTTTGTAGTTTAAATCTACTTCTGAAGGTGTATCAAGCCCTATACTTGTTACATTAAATATTGAAATACCTACAACAATAATACTACTAAATATAAATAATTTACTAATCTTTTTATTTTTAATACCATAGAATATTCCTATTCCTACAAGTACTATAGCTACTATAATTATAATATTTCTAACCAAACCTGTTCCAATAGAAATAATGACATTTGCTTCTGAATAATCATCTTCTTCTTTATTTTGGTTTGCCTCTGTTGAATCTTTGTCTTTTATATTATTTATATTGTAGCTCTTTCCTATTTCTGCTGCATTTACTATAGTTCCTGTATCTTCTGATGTCATCTTTTTATTTAATCTTACAGTTACTTCCTTACTTTCTCCTGGTTCTATTTGTTGTGTAGATAAACTACTATTTACAATAGTTCCATTTTTTCCTCTTGTCCAATCTTTATTATTATCACTATTAAAGTTTAATCCATCTGGTATATAATCTAAAATTTCTGCAATATAACCTGAAGTATCTCCTTCATTTGTTACAACTATTTTATACTCAATAGTTACTTCCGTATTATCAATTTCTTTTGCTCTTATTTCTACCTTTGCTAATTTCGAATTATTATAATTGTATTCTTTTGTCCCTTTACTATTTTCTACACTTATCTTTGACACATATTTATCTAATCTAAAATCAAATACTTCATTTTTTACTAATCCCATATCAATATCTTCTATATTATTTGATTTTACTTCGATAATATTAGTTAATCCTACTGTTTGTTCTTTTCCATCTATTGATACTGTTTTTAGTATAACATCAGAGTTTAATGAATCACTTACTCCTTTTTCTTGATACTTTGTTAAGCTATATTTACCTGTATCATACTCAAATAATACTAAATATCTTCCTTGTCCAACACTTGAAAAAGTATACTCTCCATTATTGTCTGTTATTTGTATTTGTTTTTTTCCATCTTTTTGTGTTTCTATTTTATTTGTATCAGCATTATACAATTTCACAGTTATACCTGATAATTTTTCTTCAGAATCATCTCTTTTTCCGTCTTTATTACTATCTATCCAAACTGTCCCTTTAATTTCTTTATTTTGTTCTTCATCTTCACTACCTGGATCATCTGGGTTATCTGGATCACTTGGATTGTCTGGATTTTCTGGATCACTTGGGTTATCTGGGTTATCTGGTTCTTCTGATTCTTCTGGCAAATAAGACAATATTGTGTTTTTTACGCTATTAGAATATTTATCAGGAATACCTATTCCTTTTATAATAGCTATATTTTCCACTTTTATAGACTTTGCTGTATATTTTGACTTTGCTTTAATTTCAACTGTTATTTTTCCTCCAATAGGCATTATTGTAGTTATATCAAAATCATTATCTCCTCTACCTGTAGTCATATCCTGGTAATTTGTATTTTTTTCAAATTCCTTACTTTCTGAATTAAAGCTATATGTTTCATAATTTGCTTCAAGTGGAATCATCCCATCTGGTAAATTATCAATCATATTAATAACTGCTGTATCTTTACCTACATTACTGATTTCAAATTTATATTTTACTTCTTGGTTTGATTGTATTGTTTGACCTTGTGTTTCACTACTTTGTTCTATTCTTATGACTGGTACATAAGCTATATTAGTATCATTATCTGATCTATATTCATCTGTACCATCTCCTTTTGTAGTTACTGAAAAATCAATACTTGCTTCTGAATTGTCCTCTTTTATATTGTTTGGTGTAACTTTTATGTTTATTGTCTTGTCTTTATCTAAAGTACCTATATTCAATTGTAATATTTTTTTATTTTCATCATATGTATGACTTATTAATGATGATTCATTTTCTAAATTTAGTTCCTCAGCTAATTTAGTCTTTACTACAACATTATCTATTTTTTGATCTGTTAAATTTGTTACCTTTACTTCAAAAACCCATGTTCCTCTATCAGTCAAATTAATCTCATCCATCTTAGGGTATAATTCAACTTTAAGTTTAGCCTTTTTTAATTGTAAATTCATTTTATTTTCTTTTATGTTATTTCCATTTACAGATATTGTACTATTAATTTCTGTATTTAACGTTTCTTCGTTTAATTTATTTACTATAACTTTATATTGTAATACATAAGATTTTCCACTTTCTAATGTATCAACTGTTTGTGTAACATCTGTTTTTTCTTCTTTTTTTCTATATAATGGATTTCTTTCTGTTTCGTATTCAGCTCTTCCTGGTATCCATGTTCCATCTTTTTCTACATATGTTGTTCCATTAGGTATATTTCCTTGAATTTTTATATTATTAACAGTTACACCTGTATTGTTTGTTACTTTTACAGTGTAATTAATTACTTCCTCTTCATATACTGTATCATTATCATTTAATAAATCATTTCCTACTTGTACATTTGTTTCTACAGATAATTCCTGATCTACACCTTGTGGATTTACATTATCTGCTAACATTACTGCTTTTTGAGGTGTTTGCATAATTGATGAGATATTAACTTCTAGTTGTTTTCCTTCTTTGCCTTCCTTTTCATAGTCTTTCACTGTACCACTATCGTTTGTATATGTATAACTAATATTAGAATTAGTACTTTGTATATCCTTTTTTAGTATAATTGTTGCTGGTATTAAAATATCTGTTCCTTGTATCATTTGATTTTCGAAATAACTTAATTGTTGTCCTTCTAATTCTATTTTTATCTTCTTTATTCCATCTTGTTCTTTAATTTCTGCATTTTTTATCCTTAAGTTATTTTCATATAACAATGAAACATTACCTAATATTACCTTTTCTACCTCATTTGGTAATGTTATTTCTATCGTTGGATTTTTAAATAAATTATATTTATTCTCATTTGAAACTAATGTTGCAGTTAGTATTACATCATTTTGCATTCTATTTGTTAATTCTTGTTTATCTATTTTTAAATCTACTTTCGTTTCTGCTTCATTTATTTCTACTTCATTTGTTCCTTCATAATTTATTACTTCTGTTTTGCTTTCTTTTTCTTCTCCTGTTTGCTCATCTTTTTTGTTTTCTTTATTTATTGATGTTACTTTATATTTTGTCCTTATTTTATTTACTTCTGTATTTGTTAGTGTTTCTTTTATTTGTTTTGTATTCTCTATTTCTAAAGTCCCTATCTTTTTACCCTTACTTGTTTTTATTTGTAGGTTTCTTTCTTCATTTTCATATGTTATTTCTATTGTTCCATCTTCTTTACTTTGTGTATTTTTATCTACTCTTGTAATTACTGTTCCATCTTCTCTTTCTATCTCTAAATATCCTTCTTCTCCTAAGTATTCTATAACGTCATTTTTATTTATCTTTGTTTTACTAAAATATATATCTTGTGTATCTAATTCTTCTCCTTTTTCATTTACTAACTTATCTTCTAGTTTTATTATTGTTTCATTTGATATATCTTCTTTACTTATATTTATTCCTAGTTTTTCTTGATACTCAGTTTTATATTTTGTTCCATTTTCTTTGTTTGATTTTATATATCCATTATATATTTTCCCTGTTTCCTGATTTACACATATTAATCCCAATATATTTTTTGTCACTGTAAATATACCTGTTTGTGCATTTTCTGTGCTTATCTCTTTATTGCTTCCATCATTTAGTGTTACTTTCATTTTTGCTTCTATTTCTATTTTTCTCTCTTTTTCATCACTTGTATAAGCCTTTTCTCCATAGCTACAAATCAAACTATATTCATCTAATTTATTTAATGCTACTATCTTTGCCTTTCCTGTCTCTTTATCATAACTTGACTCATATGTTTTTATTGCTTCATTTCCATTATTTCCTTTTGAGATTATATCTACTTTATTAGGGTATTCTTCTTCTATTTTTGGTAATTGAATTTCTACTTCTGACTTACTTATTTCTTTCTTATCTGCATCCTCTTTATATTCAATTCCCGTCTTTAAACCTACTTGTAGTAATAATTCTTTATTATTTTGTATCTCATAATTTATATATTTTTCTAGTCCTATTTCTACTTTTGGTTCTATTTCTTTCTCATCATTTTGATTATTTTCTATTCCTTCTACTGCATTAGAAATAATCATTAATAATGAACTATTTACCATCATTAATGCTAAGACTATAATTACAATTAACTTTTTTAAAATATCTCTCATTGAATATTCCTCCCTATTTTTAGGCATTTTGACTTATTATTATTGTACTTAGTTTTCTTTTTTACTTCAATAGCATTTTCTTCCATTTATGTTATACATGCTTATAACCTACTAGGGAAGGCTGTTTTAGCTAAAATATTTTACGTAAATTAAATTTTCATTACAATTTTGTTACATACCTTTGTATTTCATACGCAACAACTATTTTTATGAATCTTTAATATTTTTATATAAAAATGTTAAAAATATATCCTTGTAAACTTTTTTGCTATTTAATATTACCTTTTTATCTTTAACATCTTTTTATGCTATATTAGATAATACACGGTAAATATCAATTTTAAAAAAGGAGAGGATTCCAATGAACAACAGAGAACGAAAAAAAATGATTGCAACCTTAAACTCAATCATTGAACAGCAAACACATTGTCTAGAAGATTTGCTTTTATCCAAAAATGCTATCGAGTTTAAAAATGACCCGTATATTCCAAATGATAAGGAAAAATATCGGAGTTTAGAATCTCTATCAACATCTATAAGTAACTTATTATTAAGTATGGAGGATGTTTTAGCAATAAGAGAATCTTTGATAAATAAAGAATCAGAAGTAAGTATTCGGACTTCTAGAGAGGATCGGAATAAAATACTTAATATTACTTCTGATTACCTTGTAAATGCTGGTCTATGTTATAGTTTAAAAGGTGGCATACTTAAGTTCATTTAAAACTCTTACCACCCCATCTAAAAATTTAGATGGGGTGATACTTTTTTATCTTTAGCATTATTTATTTATGATCTTTCCTTAAGCATTTTTTATTTATTATAAATGTTCCTAATCCTAAAATTATAAAGCTACTTATTCCTATTATTACATACATTTGATAATTGCGTTTTTCTCCTGTTGGTCCTGTAATAGTAAGTGTTTTATTGTTATCATCTGGTTCATGATTATTTTCTCCTGGTACATAATTTCCTGGTACAGATGTATCTGGTTTTCTACCATTTAAAGTATTTACTTCTACATCATTTCTAAAATAGAAATCTTCTTCATTATTTGATAACACTTTTGATACTTCCAATTTCGCTATTTGTTCTGTTCCTGGAGGTTGATTCTTAAAATAGTCAGTTTGTAGTACTTGCCTATATTTTTTTGCTTTTTCAAATGCATCGTTAGATAATAAACCATTTTGTTTTTGATCTTTTATTTCAATTCTATTCCATCCATAAGATTTATTTGTTTCATTCTTTTCATCAAAATCTATTTCATTCTTTTCATCAAAATCTAATAAATCTGATAGATAATCATAAATACTACTTACTCTAGCTATTTTTAAATTTGCATTGTTTTTTGGTATTATACCATAAATATAATAATCCTTATCATTATAGTCTATTTCACAACCAGTACTTTTTCCATTTATTTTTCTATTGTCTACTTTTATTTCATATTGTATTTTTAATATAGCTCCTTGTATCATTTCACTATCAATTTCAATTTTGATATTTCCATCTGGTAACATTTGCAAGTGCGTGATTTCTCCTTTTCTTGGATCTCCAGATACAATACTTCTTCCATCTGCTGTTATAATTTCAACATGAGATATCTCTTTTGTCACAACTATATCTTGCTTTGGTCTTCTTATAATACCAAAATCCATATTATCAAATACATATTTAAATTCATTGTCTCCTGAACCATAATTACTTAAATTTTCTTCATCATAATAATCTAATGTAATTTCAAACTTCGAAGTTTCTGCTCCTATTTCGTCTAATGTTGTCTCATATGTAGCACTTCTATTACTTGTCTCATATGTAGCACTTCTATTACTTGTCTTTGAATCTGTTATTCCATCACCATCAATTTCAGTTTTATATTTTATGGTTTCACTTGATGTTCTCTTTTCTACTAAATTATTTATTTCAGTTCCATCTTTGTAAATTCCTCTTACATCTTTTGCATCTGAATATCTTTGTGAGTTCAGTTTTGATGTCTCTTTTCTATACCAATAATTTGATATTTGACTTTTATCTCCATGTCTATAAATAGTAGACTTGTACTTTTGTACTCCACCATTGGCACGTATATCATTGACTCTATTTCCTTTTGTATCAAAAATTACACTATCATTTCCATATGTATATTTTATATAATACTGTCCTGGAATTACTCCTTGGAATTCATAATATCCTTTTTCATTTGTTTTTGTTACAGCTTCATTAACTTCTACTCCTTTCTTTTGATCAGAGTATTGATATAAATTTGCTACTTTAAATGTTTTATCACTATTTTGTGTTAATAATTCCACTTGAACACCTTTTATTACATTTTCGTTTGTTGTATTGTATAATCCATCACCTTTACGCTCATTTTTCTTTAAAAGATCGTAAATAGCATTATCTTCCCATACAGTTCCTCTTATTATTCTATTCTCACGATTTATTTTAAATGCTGGTGATGCATCTGTATCATCTTCATATGTTGTTTTATTTCCTAATTTCATATTATCTGGAGCCGAATCTGTATCTATTCCTCCATATGGCACTCTAAAGTTTACATCACTAAAAGAAGAATATGACGTTATTTCTGATACTGATTCTTTTAATGTAATATCTCCATTTAGCAATTTATCTATTGTATTATCATCTAATTTGTACCTTATAGTTATATATTTCATTTTAAATGGATTTACTTTTTGATTTGCTGCGATTTTAACTATTTTGTACTCATTATTATATGTTTTGTCATCACTATAAGAAATATTATTATTATTTTCATCTTTAATACTATCTATGGTATAACGTTTATCATAATAATTTATTATCTCATTTGCTTTAGTATATATATTTGTTGATTCATTTCTAATTGCTATCTTATATGTTATATATACTTTATATTTCTCAGTTCCTTTGTTTTCGTGATACGAAACATCAGGTGTATACATTGTTCTAGTGTATAAATTTGAATTAGATTCTTGTGCATATTTATTACCAAAACTTACACCAATTGGAAAATATGTATATGTTCCTTTATTACCTGCTTGTTCTGCTTTTTTCTCTTCTTCTTCTATTTTTTTATTTAGATATTGGAACCTTTTTGCATATTGATAAGTATATTCATACATTGTATTGTTTTGCCCTGTTAATTCAAGTTTTGCATTATCTATATCTTGTACTAATGCTAAATCTGGCATTTCTCTTTGATATAACCCTAAGTTTATATTTTCTATTTCTTTTAATCCTGCTCTCCAACTAATTCTATATCCTGCCGTTTTTGTATCTGCTGATATTGCTGCATGTGTATTTGGAGATATATTATTTTTTAAACTATCAACAGAATAACTTGTGTTTTTAACTAAAGACGAACTATGATTTGCTTCTGTTTTATATATTAATTTAGTATTTCTACTTTGATTATACCCAATTGTTGTATTAGGACTACCATTTTCTTCCTTTGCTCCTATTATTGTTGAAAAGTTTGCATTTAAATTGCTTCTATCATTTACCTTTTCTGTTGCTTTTGAACCATTACCCATTGCCTGCTTGTTTGCATCTGTTAAAACACTTTGATATTTTAAACCATTATATTCAAATTCTATATAGTAGTTTGCTAATTTAGCAATTTCAATTTTATAATCTTTTGCCTTAAACTTGTAATTCCCATCACTTGTAGTTTTCGTAGTTGCTACTACTATATCTTGTGTTCCATCATTATATTTTAGTTTAACTGTTACATCATCTTTTCCAACTAATTTATCATTTGATTGATAAACGTTGTCTCTTACTGAACTTTTTCCACTTACTCCATCATCCCATACATATCCTGATAAATCTACATATTTTTGTTTGTTTTTAATGTTTTTATAAGTATTTACAATCTGTCCGTTTCCATCTATATTAGTTACAAGTTTCACATTATATTCAGTTTCATCAAGTTCATAATAATCTTTCATATCCTCTGATAATGAACATTCTTTTATATAGTATCTTTTATTTATAGGAATATTTTTTAATACTATTTGTCCATCAGCATTTGTTTTAAATACATGTGCATTTCCAAATTCTAACTTAGACGGGCTTCCATAAGTATAAGATTTTATATAATTTTTCTTATTACCATCTTTAGTATATATCTTAAATCCAACATCTTTTAGAGTTTTACTTGTATCTGCATCTTTCTTTGTTATTATTAAATTACCATATTGTCTGTTAGATACGTCAACTTTTGTAACCTTATCTGCTTCTACTTCTGTAACTTTCTTTTTTTCTTCATCAGGCTGTAAATTCAAATTATAACTATTTGATGTCTCTATTTCCGTTATTGTATATTCTCCCACAGGTATATTTTTCAATTTTATCCTTCCAGAACCGTTTGTAATGTGATCTTTATTATAAGCTCTAATATCAGAATAATTATTTTTTATATTAAACTTTGTATGTGGTATGGCTATTCCAGTATCTATATCATACTTGGTAATTATTAAACTTCCAGTAATTTTTTTGTTTTTTATAACATTTGGTGTCTGTTTTCTTAAATATGAATATACTTTAGAAGATTCATAACCCTTTAATAAATTTGAATCACCTAAGTACTTATTAAATGTTATTTTTTTAGCATAAAAGTCTAATTGAGTATATTTTTTACCACTATATTCCACTGTTTTTTTCTCATCATTACTTTCCCATAGTATTTTTTCTGCTCTTTCTTCCGTAACATAGTCATCAAAAATACAATAAACTAACTTTTTAATTTGAGCATCTGTTGGCGTATCATCTATTTTATTAGTTAATACATCTAAATTTATGTTGTCCAAACTATTAACAATATAATGATAAATTAAAGCTACATAATTTTTTTTATCTTCATCGCTATTTAATTTACCATTTTTGCCAAACCTATTTAACATCGCATCTTTTACTTTTTTCCTTGAAAAAATATAATATGTCGCTCTTTTCTCCGCTGTTTTATTAGAAATATTACTATTTTTTACACTTATCTCTACATTGCTCTTTAACAGCTCGTATGATTCATCATGCGCTTTTGTTTCTTCAAAATAATATTTTCTACCTAGTTGTAAATTTTTTATATCATAACTACCACTTTCACCTATTTGTAACACTTTAGGAGTTTCCTTTTTTATTGTACCATTTTTGTCTTGAACATCGTATTTTACATTATTCTCTATATAATATACTCTAAATTGGACATTATTTTTTAATTTTGCCATAGTATCTTTGTCTACTTTTATTATTCTAATGTCACCTTTTTCAATATCTGTAGATAAACTCTTAGTAATAATTTTATTTTCAAATTCTGGTCTATCCTCTGGAACAGTTCTCCTCATTCTCTGAACCGTATTTGTTGCACAACTACTTCCATGCGTTGCATCTTCAATACTAGTACATTTATAAACCTTTGTTACTCCATAAACGTCTATTCTTTTTACTGCATCATTTATTATTGCCTCTACCTCTACCTTAATTTTATTAGCATTTGCAGGTACAGAAACATTAAAACTGCCACCTTTTTTGTTATTATCTAGTCTAAGGTTATTTGCTTTTCCATTTTTTCTTTTTCCATCTTGAATATATGAAACATTTACATCAAAATCATCGATTGGATATGTTGTAGTAAAATTATATTCTTTATTGCCATTTTTTGTTTTTCCTTCATTTATTTTTTCGATGCTCATATTAATAATTGTGCCTACATATTCTCCATTTTCCTGTTTATATTCATATTTTGTACCTACAAAAGACTCATCAATGTCGATATCTTCAGGAGTAGGATTACATAACTCATAATAATGTGCTGCTTTAGAACACTGTGGATGACCTGGATCACAACAAATATATTTGTTGCTATCATCTCCTGAAAATGTATGTGGATTTGATCCTGCGTCTAACTTAATATTAAGTGCATAAACGTTACCTACTAAATTTACTCCTATCAGTACAATAATAAACACTATAAACACTTTTGTCTTTTTACTTTTAAATAAAATAAATATTAATATAGTTCCTATTGCTATCGATATTACTATAATTGCATTTTTAATAATGCCCGTATTTATTGAAATTATAAGTGTAGCTTCTGAATAATCATCTTCATTAATATTCTTGTTTTTTTCTTTTGAATCCATATCAGTCAAATTATATAAATTTTTACTTTTTCCTATTTCAGCTGCATTTATAAACGTCCCTGTTGTCTCATCAGATAAAACTTTGTTACAAGTTATAGTAATTTCCTTGCTCTCTCCAGGCTTTATTGCAACTCCAGATAATGTTGTATTTATAGCCTCTTTATTTTCCCTCTCAATCCAATCATTACAAGATTTATTTAATTCTAACCCATCTGGTATATAATCTACTATTTCACTAGCGTATGCATCTACTTCTCCTTCATTTGTTACTACTATTTTATACTCTATTTCAACACTAGAATTATTTATTTGCTTTCTTGCAATTTCTATTTTTGCTAATTCACTATTATTATATTTATATTCCTTGCTCTTACTGTTTGTTGTAACAACTACCTTATTAATGTATTTTTTTAAACTCAAATCAAAATTTTTATACTTTATCAATCCCATATCTATATTTTCATAGTTGTTGTTATTTATTTCTAGAATATCTGTTATTCCTACCTTTTGCACATTCCCATCAATTGTTACTTCTTTTTCAATGACATCAGAATTTTCTTCTTCTAACACTCCTTCTGCATGATACTTTGATATTTGGTATTCATCAGTATCATACTCAAATAAAACAATATATCTTCCTTTTTCTATATTATAAAAATAATACTTTCCATTATTATCACTATAATTAATTAATTTGTTTCCATCTTTATCTTTTGCAATTAAATTAGTATCCATATTGTATAATTTTACTTTTATACCTTTTATAGTTTTTTCGTCTTTTTGTTTTTTCCCATCACCATTTTCATCTAACCATATATATCCACTTATAGAACCAAATTTTTCCTGATACTTTCCCTCATTTTCTTTAGTATCTGTTCTAGAATCTTCTTTACCTTTATCATTATTTTCATTATCTTTTTCTGTGTTATCTCCATTTCCGTCGTTCTCTTTGCTTTCATCACTGTCAAAAAAGTCTTCGTCTTCAAAATCGTCCTCTTCTGCTCCTGGTTCATTATATTTGTCTGGAAGTATTATAAATTTAGAGATTTGTGAGTCTTGTGCTTTTATGTATGTTCCACTAACTGTACAATAATTAGTTACTTCTGTTTCCTCAAATACTTCAGCTGCAACTCCTATCACTTCAATTTCTAATGTCTTACCAGCTGGTATTATTACCGTATAATCTAAAAAATTCTTTTTATCTCTGCCACTTAAATCTACCTCTTGACTGATTATATCATATTTTGCATTTGCCTCTTGTTCTATATCATATATTGTATCTATCCCAACATCCTTATCCACTGTAAAATCATAATAATTATACTTTGCCCTTACATTTTCTAGATATTCTGAGAAATTGTCTTTAATATTAACATTTGTTTTTATTTTTGACTCATTTTTTATTGATAGAGTATATTTTACTTCTTGACCTATATTTACTTTTTCTGCATCTTTATCTAATTTTTGCGTTACAGTTACATATTCTGGATATGCCGTTCTTATGTTTTCATTTGATAAGTAAGTTCTTGTGTCTTCCCCTTTTGCACTAACACTCATTTTTAATTCATACTCATTAATTCCATATTTAAAGTCACCTACTTTTACTTTAAATTCATATATTTTTGTTTCTCCACTTGGTAAGCTATCTATTTTCAATTGATACCTATTATTTTCAAATTTTCCTATTGAATTGCAATCTTCTGTTTCTAAATCAAACTTATTTCCAGATATATATTTCATTTCATCTATAAACTCATCTGTTTGTATATCTATATTTTTTAATTCTCTATTCGTTGCATTAGTTACATATATAAAATAACAAAACTGATTTTTACTTGCTCTTCCTATATAAGATTTCAATTCTACATTTAATTCTGGCTTTTCTACTTTGTTTGATAACACTATCTTTTTATTTTTGTTAATGGTAATTTCACTTTCTATCTTTTCTACATTTTCATTAACAATTACTTCATAAAAATCTGTTTTTGTTTCATTAGTTTCCAATTCTTCTATTTTAGAAGTATACTTTTTGATATTTTCATGTGTATTATACGTATAGTCCTCAGCTAAATAAGTTCCTTTATTTATTGTAGCAAACAGTGTGCCTTCTGGAATTTTTGCTTCTATATTTATATCTGTGACTTTCTCATTAGATTTATTTTTAGCTGTAATAACATATTTAACTACTTGTTTTTCATATACAGTCTCACCATTTTCTAAAAATTTATTTCCGGACCTGTGCTTTCACTTCTATTTCTAGGTTATTATTTTCCGTAATCTCTGTATGTTTTTCTAATGTAGTTGAATATATCTCATTTTGTAAATTCTCCACTTTTAATCTTAAGTTGCTATTATTTTTTTCTGGTTGATCTTGTTTTATTATTACTGGTATATTACCATAATAATATTTTACTGCCGTATACCCATTTGTATATGTATAACTAATATTAGAATTAGTACTTTGTATATCCTTTTTTAATATAATTGTTGCTGGTATTAAAATATCTGTTCCTTGTATCATTTGATTTTCGAAATAACTTAATTGTTGTCCTTCTAATTCTATTTTTATCTTCTTTATTCCATCTTGTTCTTTAATTTCTGCATTTTTTATCCTTAAGTTATTTTCATATAACAATGAAACATTACCTAATATTACCTTTTCTACCTCATTTGGTAATGTTATTTCTATCGTTGGATTTTTAAATAAATTATATTTATTCTCATTTGAAACTAATGTTGCAGTTAGTATTACATCATTTTGCATTCTATTTGTTAATTCTTGTTTATCTATTTTTAAATCTACTTTCGTTTCTGCTTCATTTATTTCTACTTCATTTGTTCCTTCATAATTTATTACTTCTGTTTTGCTTTCTTTTTCTTCTCCTGTTTGCTCATCTTTTTTGTTTTCTTTATTTATTGATGTTACTTTATATTTTGTCCTTATTTTATTTACTTCTGTATTTGTTAGTGTTTCTTTTATTTGTTTTGTATTCTCTATTTCTAAAGTCCCTATCTTTTTACCCTTACTTGTTTTTATTTGTAGGTTTCTTTCTTCATTTTCATATGTTATTTCTATTGTTCCATCTTCTTTACTTTGTGTATTTTTATCTACTCTTGTAATTACTGTTCCATCTTCTCTTTCTATCTCTAAATATCCTTCTTCTCCTAAGTATTCTATAACGTCATTTTTATTTATCTTTGTTTTACTAAAATATATATCTTGTGTATCTAATTCTTCTCCTTTTTCATTTACTAACTTATCTTCTAGTTTTATTATTGTTTCATTTGATATATCTTCTTTACTTATATTTATTCCTAGTTTTTCTTGATACTCAGTTTTATATTTTGTTCCATTTTCTTTGTTTGATTTTATATATCCATTATATATTTTCCCTGTTTCCTGATTTACACATATTAATCCCAATATATTTTTTGTCACTGTAAATATACCTGTTTGTGCATTTTCTGTGCTTATCTCTTTATTGCTTCCATCATTTAGTGTTACTTTCATTTTTGCTTCTATTTCTATTTTTCTCTCTTTTTCATCACTTGTATAAGCCTTTTCTCCATAGCTACAAATCAAACTATATTCATCTAATTTATTTAATGCTACTATCTTTGCCTTTCCTGTCTCTTTATCATAACTTGACTCATATGTTTTTATTGCTTCATTTCCATTATTTCCTTTTGAGATTATATCTACTTTATTAGGGTATTCTTCTTCTATTTTTGGTAATTGAATTTCTACTTCTGACTTACTTATTTCTTTCTTATCTGCATCCTCTTTATATTCAATTCCCGTCTTTAAACCTACTTGTAGTAATAATTCTTTATTATTTTGTATCTCATAATTTATATATTTTTCTAGTCCTATTTCTACTTTTGGTTCTATTTCTTTCTCATCATTTTGATTATTTTCTATTCCTTCTACTGCATTAGAAATAATCATTAATAATGAACTATTTACCATCATTAATGCTAAGACTATAATTACAATTAATTTTTTTATAATTTTTCTAATAGTGATGTTTTTATTTATCACTTATTTCTCCCCCTTTTATAGCTAGATATATATAATTAATTTATTTTATTTTACTTAACTCGAACTTTTTATGCAACATAGCATTTTTTTATATTACATACTTTTTGTTATATCCTATTAGGGAAAGTCACTATATGGAATTTAATTCCAAAAATTTAATATTTGATTACATTTTTATTACATTTTAGTTTTGTGTATTAATATTCTTATAATAGAAAGTATTTTTATAAATATTTGATATTTATATAGGAAAATTGTAAATCTGTATACTCGTAAATTTTTTTTAACATTTAGCATATCTTCTCTTTTCTTTTGTAATATTTTGTATTATATTAGAAAAGCATGATAAATATTAAATAGAAAAAGGAGAGATACTTATGAACGAAAAAAAACGGCAAACAAAAATGATCAAATCCTTAGATGCAGTTATTGAACAGCAAAAAGACTGTTTAGAATATTTACTTTTATCTAAGAATTCGATCGAATTCAAAAACGATCCTTATATTCCAAATAATAAGGACAAATACCGTAGTTTAGCCTCATTATCCATGTCCATCTCTGAGTTACTAATTAGTATGGAAGATATTTTAGCAATTAGAGATGCCTTGGAAAAAGAAAAAACTATAGCAAATATTCGTGGTTCAAGAGAGAACAGAGGTAAGATGCTTAAAATTACTTCTGATTATCTTAAAAATATAGGTTTAAACTATACTCTTACTAAAGATGGCATATTAAAGTTCATATGAACTCCTACAAGACCTTCAAAATAATTTTGAAGGTCTTGTTTCTATTTAGTAACAACTTTAATAAAAAAGGAAGAATTTCTTAGATTCTTCCTTTTTAGTATTACTACTTATTTATAAAATATAATTACTTATTGTCTTTATTTTCTCCTAGTGCTTTTTTTCTAATTAGTACTACACCCGTAGCTAAAATTACTAATGCTACAACTCCTATTGATATTGGAATAATAATTGATT
>CAUBRZ010000026.1 GCA_958438515.1 uncultured Clostridium sp.
GTCACAGTAATTTTCTAAAAAATGATAAAATTTTGTACTTAATTTTGGATAGAATTTTTCTAAATTTTTTATATTAGTTAAAGTATTAGAACCATCAAAACAATTTTTTAAAGTATTATAGATTTCGTTAATAACAATTTCAAAGAATCTAACAGAAGGTTTGATTCTATTACTAAAGTAAATATTTTTATAATTGAAATCTTTTATTTGATTCAATAGGTTGAATGCATTATCTGAGAAACATAAACCATTATTACAAGAAGAATTTTCACATAAATCTATTACTAAATAATTTATAATACTACTATTATTTAGTGGCGTACTAGTAGAATCAAAATTTAGTAAACTATATAATTCATTTAAATGATTATCTAAAATTCCTAATGAAATTGCATCTTCAATATCACGACCAAGATATGAGATTTTATCAGCAATTTTTACTACGCATCCTTCCCATGTATAAGGAGAATACTGATTTGGATAATTATAATCATTTAAATTTATAAATTCATCTCTTGGTTTTAATGAATTTTCGGTAATTTCTCCACAATGTGAAACAATACCATCTCTTATTCCATAAGTTAAGTTTAGATTTTGTTTATATCCGTCCTTAGCAACTAGAAGTTCAATAGAATCTACAAAATGTAATCCATTTTTTTCATGCCAAAATGAACAACCTAGGTCTTTTTGAGAAATGGCTGAAAGAATCTTTTCCCCACTATGACCAAAAGGGCTGTGGCCTAAATCGTGGGCAACAGATATAGCTTTTGTAAGTTCAGTATTTAGACCTAAAAAATCGGCTATAGTATAGCTAATTGACTCAACATGTGTAACATGTTCAATTCTAGTACATATATGGTCACTTTCTGGTGAAAAAAACACTTGAGTTTTGTGTTTTAATCTTCTATATGCATTAGAATGAATTATTCTAGTATAATCGTGATGAAGTTCTGATCTAATATCGAGGTCATTAAAATTTGAAGGTGCATTTCTTGAAATCACATTTTGCCACTTTGGGTTATTATCATTCATTGCAACATTTTTTAAAGCGTCTTTCATAAATATTCTCCTTTTTTGTTAATCTATTACTAATATTAAGTTTACAACAAATTTAGACAAAAGTCTAGTATAATCTATGATGGTAAATAGTAACAAAATAAATTAAATTTATAAAATAATATAAAAAATAAATTGAATTTAGAAGGATAAAATAGTATAATGATTTTGAAAGGAGAGATAATATGTTTAATTTAGTAAAAGACGAATTTGATGAGAACTCTGATGATATTTTGAATTCAATAAACAAAATGTTAGAAAAGGAAAAGAATAAAGAAAAGGAAGAAAAAAAAGAAGAAGAGGAAAAAAATAAATAAAAAAGCTAGGTGAGTAAATTGAGAATAATATATATTATGGGGAAAAGTTCTTCAGGTAAAGATACAATTTTTAATATATTAAAAAAGAAATTAGATGTAAGTACATATGTAATGTATACAACTAGACCTATAAGAGAAGGAGAAATACAAGGAGAAACATATAATTATATTTCTACTGAGGAAATGCAAAAATATATAGACAATAAGACTACTAATAAATTAATAGAGTCAAGAACATATCAAACTGCTTTAGGGCCATGGACATATGCAACAGTTGCAGATAAACAGTTCAAAACAGAAAAAGATTTGATTATGCTAGGAACACTAGAGTCATATAATAAAATAAAACAATATTTTAAAGAAAAGGTAATTCCAATATATATTGAGGTAGAAGATGGTACAAGACTAGAAAGGGCATTAAAAAGAGAGAGGGAAGAAAAACACCCTAAATATGTAGAAATGTGTAGAAGATTTATTGCAGATAGTGAAGACTTTTCTGATGAAAACATAAAAAATGCTGGAATAACAAAAAGATTTAAAAATATAGATTTAGACAAATGTGTAGAAGAAATTATAGAATATTTAATATAAAATAGTAAAGTAAGAAAGATTCTTACTTTTTATTTTGCTTTTTTAAAAAAAAAGTAATAAAATAATAAAAAAATAAGATAATATAAAAGAGGTGAAGTTATGAAGGCATTAGTAACAGGTGCATCTTCTGGAATTGGAAGAGATATGGCAAGAGAACTTAGTAAAAAAGGATATGATTTAGTATTAGTATCAAGAGATGAAGATAAATTAAAAAAATTAAAAGAGGAATTAGAAGAAAACAAAACAGAAATAGAAGTAATAGCTATGGATTTATCAGTAGAAGAAAATTGCAAAGAACTACATAAGAAAGTAGATAATATAGACATTTTAATTAATAATGCAGGATTTGGGGATTGTGGAAATTTCACAAAAACTAGTTTAGAAAAAGAAATTAGTATGATTAAAACAAATGTGATAGCTTATCATATTTTAACAAAATTATATTTAATTGACATGAAAGCAAGAAATAGTGGAAAAATATTAAATGTAGCATCAATTGCAGGATTTATGCCAGGCCCATTAATGTCTACTTATTATGCTACAAAAGGGTATGTTGTCAGATTATCTGAGGGAATTAGAGAGGAATTAAAAAAAGAAAAATCAAATGTAAGAATTAGCATATTATGCCCAGGACCAGTAAATACAAATTTTAATAATGTTGCAAATGTAAAATTTCATATGAGAGAAGCAAATAGTGAAAATGTAGCCAAATATGCTATAAGAAAAATGGAGCGTGGAAAATTTTATATTGTACCAGGGTTAGATGTAAAATTAGCAAAAATAGGAGCAAAAATATTTCCAGCTCCGTTTATTAGCAAAATAACATATATGATACAAAAAAGAAAGTTGACAAAAAAGTAAAACTATGTTAAACTTGGATAAATTTAAGAGTGTATCTAAGTTTTATAAAATGAGCGATACAGAGTAATAACATTACTTACACAGAAAAGTAGGAAAAAGCCTTACTTGAGGAGTCTTAAAGGACTCTTTAAGTTGGGCTTTTTAGATTTTAGGAGGGGAGAAAATGGAGGATTTAACAAAGAAAAAACAAGATATCATCAAAATAAGAAAGGCAGAAAATAGTGATATTGAATTAATAATACCAATTATGTTGGAAATTTCAAAATTACATGAAGAAGGAAGACCAGATATTTTTAAGGAAAAGACTAGGATTGATGCAGAAAAAGAATTAAAAGATAAGGTTAACAGTGGAATATCACATATATTAGTGTGTAATATTAATGAGGCAACAATTTATGGAATATTAATTTATAGAGTTAAATATATTGAAAATCATAATAATTTAAAAGATACGAAGATATTATGGATAGAGGAAATTGGAGTAAATGAAAAATACAGAAGACAAGGAATAGGAAGCAGACTCATAAAGGAAGTAAGAAATATAGCTAGAAAAGAAGGGTGTTCTAGAGTAGAACTAAATTGTTGGTGTTTTAATGAAAATGCAATTAAGTTTTACAAAAAAATAGGAATGAAAGAACAAAGAATTAATATGGAAATATAAATATATAAAAGGAGAGATAAAATGAGATATTTTAAGAAATTAGTAGGAGAGAATATATATTTATCACCAGCAAGTGTAGAAGATATAGAAAAATATACAGAATGGTTAAATGACTTTGGTACAACAGACTATACTGGAAGAAGTGGATATTTATATTCAATTGAATTTGAGAAAAGTTATTTAGAGAAGATTAGTAATGATAAAGAAAGAATATTTGCTATAATTGATTTAAAAGATGATAAAATAATTGGTGGGTGTGGAATACATGATATTAATAATATAAATAGGACTGCAACATTAGGAATCTTTATAGGAGAAACAGAAGAAAGAAATAAGGGTAAAGGAACAGAAACGATAATGTTATTATTAGATTATGGATTTAACTATTTAAACTTAAATTCTATAAAATTAGATTTAATGGAATTTAATCATAGAGCATTAAGATGCTATCAAAAATGTGGCTTTAAGGAATATGGAAGAAGGAGAAAAGCTAATTTTATAAACGGAAAATATTATGATACTATAAGTATGGATATTTTAGCTGAGGAATTTAGCAAAACATATATAAAAAATAAAAACTGTTAGACTTAATATTAAATATAATTACACTTGACAAACACAAACAAACATTCTATAATTAGTCTGGTGATATTATGGAAAAACAAATATTACATATAGATGTAAATAATGCATTTTTGAGTTGGACTGCAGTAGATATGCTAAAAAATGGAAGTAAGATAGATATAAGGGAAATTCCAGCTATTATTGGAGGAGACGAAACAAGAAGAGCAGGAATAGTACTTGCTAAAAGTCAAAAAGCAAAAGAGTTTGGTATACAAACAGCACAGACAATTTATATGGCAAAAGCAAAATGCCCAAGTTTAAAAATTTATCCATCAGATTATAAAATATATAAGAACTATTCTGATAAATTATATAATCTATTATTAGAATATACAGATAAAATTGAAAGATTCAGTATAGATGAGTGTTTTTTAGATATGACTCATTATCTTATGAAAGATACTTTATTAAATAAAGCAACAGAAATAAGTAAAAGAGTTAAAGAAGAGCTAGGTTTTACAGTAAATATAGGGGTAGCACATAATAAATTATTAGCAAAAATGGCTTCAGACTTTACAAAGCCAGATAGAGTACATACTTTATTTCAAGAAGAAATACCAACAAAAATGTGGCCATTACCAGTATCAGAATTATTTATGTTAGGTAGGAAAACAGTACCTAAATTATATAATATGCAAATAAGAACAATAGGGGAATTAGCCAAAGTAGATGTAAGTTTATTAAATAAAAAATTTGGAAAACATGGAATACAAATGTGGGAATATGCTAATGGAATAGACAATTCAGAGGTTATATATAAGAAAGAAAAACCAAAAGGAATTGGTAATTCTGTTACATTACCAAGTAATATTAGCCAAATAGATAAATTAGAAGAAATTTTATTAGCATTAACAGAACAAGTAACATATAGACTTAGAAAATATAACATGTTAGCAAACATTGTAAATGTGCAATTAAGAACAAAGAATTTTGAAGACACATCACATCAAGGAAAACTACTTATGGCAACATCATCAACAAAAGAAATTTATGAAAAAGCAAAAAAATTATTAAGACAAATGTTTAATGACAACATGTCAATTAGATTAATTGGAGTAAGAGTAGATAATTTAGTAGAAAAAGAAGAATTACAATTATCTATATTTCAAGATGATAAATTAAAAAAACAAGAAAAATTAGATGAGGTTATAGATAGTTTAAAAAATAAGTATGGTTATAGTAAAATAACAAGAGCAGGAAAAATGAATACAAATGATTTATTAAAATTAAAAGATATAAAACAGTAATAAAAAATGTAGGAGAAAAAATGCACGAAATAGAATATATGGGAAAAATAATACCTTATACAATAGTAAGGTCTAATATCAAGAATATGTACATACAAGTAAAAGGAGGAGAAGTAATTGTAAAAGCTCCTAACAAATTAAAAGAAAAATATATTTTAGAATTTGTAAACAAAAAGACAAAATGGATATATATAAAAGTAAATGAATCAAATGTAAAAATAAAAACAGAAGAAGTAAATCAAGAAGATATAGAAAGATTATCTACGATTGTAAAAGAGAATGTAAAAAAATATTCAGAAAAATTGGGAGTTCAACCTAAAAAAGTAAGGATTAGAAAAATAAAATATGCTTGGGGAAGTTGTTCTAGTAATCAAAATATAACAATTAGCATGCAATTAGTAAAAAAAGAGGAAAAAGTAATTGAATATGTTGTCTTACATGAGATGTGTCATTTGGTTTATATGAATCATTCGAAACAATTCTGGAATTTACTAGAAAAATATATGCCTGAATATAAAATATACAAAAATAAATTAAATAAACAGTAAAAAAATCTAGTAAATAAATTTCTTGCCTATTGTACTTATTTGATTTATAATAAAATAAAATTAAATCTAGGAGAATGTATATGTGGAAAAGAAAAGAATTGAAATATAGGGCTAGACAAGTAGTTAAGAAAAATTATTGGACAGCAATAGTAATATGCTTTCTAATAGCCTTGTTAACAGGAGAATTTGGAACATCTATATTAGGAATATGGCAATCAAATGATTCTATGGATCCTAATTATGTAATTAATCGTAAAAAAGTTGAATTTAGTGAAGATGATATTAATATAATTGAGAAAAATTTTCAAAAATTTAAAGATAAAGAAGACGATTTGACTAATGTGCAATTAAAAATATTAGAAGCATTGGAAAATAATTTAAGTAGTGCAACTAAATCACAAAAGTATATATTTAAGATATGGGATGCTATAGAGTCTTTTAGATTAAATGAAATAGGATTAGGAGTAGAATTTATAATAACAGCAGTAGTTGCAATAGCATTTAGTATTTTTATAGCAAAACCATTAACTGTTGCAGGTAAAAGATATTTTATAAGAGCACGACAAGAAGATAATACAAAAATTTTAGAAATAATAGAAGTATTTAAAAAAGGAAATTGGATAAATATTTCAATAATAATGTTTTTGAAAAGTTTGTATAATTTATTGTGGTATTTAACTATAATAGGTGGAATTATAAAAGCATATGAATATAAGATGATACCATATATTTTAGCAGAAAATCCAAAAGTGGATAGAAAAAAAGCATTTAAACTTTCTAAGCAAATGATGAAAAACAATAAATGGAAAGCATTTTTACTAGATGCATCATTTTGGGGATGGAATATATTATCTATTTTTACATTTGGATTACTAAATATCTTATATGTAAATGCATATAAATCAGCAACAATGGCAGAATTATATATAGAGCTTAGAAAAACGGCGATAGATAATAAATATGAATTTTTTGAACAATTAAATGATAAGACTTTAAAATAAGAAAAATAGTAGTATGTCTGATGAAATACTACTATTTTTGTATATATAAATAATTAAACAAACATAAATAAAAATAGAATAAAACGATAAATTGTAACACTTTATCAAATAATGTAAAATAAAGAAGAAAAATGACATATAATGCGATGGAAAGTTCTTGCAAAGTCGTAAAATAAATAGTATTATAGAATTTATGCGATACAAAAGAGGAGGAGAAAAATGAAGACATTTTTTGGAAGTATATTTATAGAAAAGGAAAAATTGAAAGAGGCAGGAGTAGAATATCCAATTAAGGTGGAGTATTATAAAGTGATAAATGAAGATGAATTTATTAACAAAGATAAAGCCAAATATGGTATAAATATAGTGAAAACCGAATATAAAAAAGATAATACAAATGTAGAAGATAAGACAATAAAATATTTATCAAATAATGAGCAAAAAGTAGATGATATATTAAAGATTTTAAAAGAAAATGAAGTAACTCCAATATGTGTACAAGATGTAATCTGTGATTTTTCAAAGAAATCAGTCTATTTATAAACAAACTAAAATTCATAAAAAAGCTTGCAAATTATATAAAATTAGTCTAGAATAACTTATAGCAAATAAAAAGTATAATGAAGAAAACAAGGGAAACAACTTAAATATAAGGAGGATTATATGGCTGATAAGTTAATAATAGTAGAATCTCCAGCAAAAGCAAATACAATAAAAAAGTTTTTAGGTGGTAGCACAAAAGTGGTAGCATCTATGGGACATATTAGAGATTTACCAAAATCAAAATTAGGAGTAGATATTGAACATGACTTTGAACCAGAGTATATAAATATTAGGGGAAAGGGAGATTTAATAAAATCATTAAAAAAGGATGCAAAACAAGCTAAAAAAGTATATCTTGCAACTGACCCTGACCGTGAGGGTGAAGCAATTGCATGGCACCTAGCAACTATACTAAAAGATGAAACAGACAAAATAACAAGAGTAACATTTAATGAAATTACAAAAGGAGCAGTTCAAAAGGCTATAAAAGAACCAAGAGATATAGATGTAAATTTAGTAGATGCACAGCAGGCAAGACGTGTGTTAGATAGAATTGTGGGATATAAAATTAGTCCACTTCTTTGGAAGAAAGTAAGAAGGGGATTGTCAGCTGGTCGTGTGCAATCTGTAGCTGTTAAATTAATAGTAGATAGAGAAGATGAAATTGAAAAGTTTGAGCCAGAGGAATATTGGAATATTTATACTAAATTAGAAGATAAAGATACTAATAAACAATTTGAAGCCAAATTTTATGGAAAAAATGGTAAAAAGCAAGAAATACACAATAAGGAAGAAGTAGATTTAATACTAAAAAATATTAAAGAGGCTAAATATTTTGTAGAAGAGATAAAAAAAGGAGAAAAGAAAAGAACACCAGCACCACCTTTTACAACTAGTACTATGCAACAAGAAGCATCTAGAAAATTAGGATTTACTTTAAAGAAAACGATGTCAGTAGCTCAAGGTTTATATGAAGGTGTTAAAATTGATGGAAAAGGTACAATAGGTTTAATTACATATATGAGAACAGATTCTACAAGAATATCAGAAGAAGCAAGGAAATCAGCAAAAGAGCACATTGTAGATGTATATGGAGAAAGCTATTATGAGAATCGTTATTATAAAACAAAAAAAGATTCACAAGATGCACATGAGGCAATAAGACCTACATATGCAGAATTGGAACCTGAAAGTATAAAAGATTCTCTAACAAAAGATCAATATAAATTGTATAAACTAATTTATAATAGATTTATGGCAAGTCAAATGTCTGCAGCTGTTTATAATACTATGGCAGTTACTATAAATGCTAATGATTATAATTTTAAAGCAAATGGCCAAACTATAAAATTTAAAGGGTTTATGACACTATATGTAGAAGGGACAGATTTTGAAGAGAAAGAACAAGAAGGTATGTTGCCAGATTTAAAGGAAAAACAAGAATTAAAGTTAGATGAAATTAACCCAAAACAAAGTTTTACAGAACCACCTCCAAGATATACAGAAGCAAGTTTGGTAAAAGCATTAGAGGAAAAGGGAATAGGTAGACCAAGTACGTATTCACCAACAATAACTACTATTTTAGAAAGAAGATATATTGAAAAAGAACAAAAACAATTGATACCTACAGAACTAGGAAAAGTAGTAAACAAACTATTAACAGAAAATTTTACTGATATAATAAATGTAGAGTTTACAGCAGGTATTGAAAATGAATTTGATGAAATAGCAGATGGAAAAGAAGAATGGAAGCAAATGATAAGACAATTTTATGGACCATTTGAAAAAGAGTTAGAAAAGGTAGAAAAAGAATTAGAACATGTGGAATTAGTAGAGGAAGTATCTGATATACCATGTGAAAAGTGTGGAAGAATGATGGTATATAAATATGGAAGATATGGTAAATTCTTAGCATGTCCAGGCTATCCTGATTGCAAAAACGCAAAACCAATAGTAGAAACAATTGATGTACCATGTCCTAAATGTGGATCAACGGTACAAGTAAGAAAGACAAAAAGAAAGAAAAAATACTATATATGTGAGAATAATCCTAAGTCTTGTGATTATATATCTTGGAATAAACCTAAACCAGGAGAAGAGTGGAATCCAGATGAAGTAAATAAAGCAAAAAAAGAGACTAAAAGTAAAGTGAAAAAGACGACTACAAAACGAAAAACAGCTAAGAAAAAATAAGATATAATATAAATGTTTAAAAGAAAAATACACCATAATACTTGACAATATGGTGTATTTTTGGTATCATTTTAAATGCTGAAACATATAATTTAAGAAGCAACATGCGGGAATAGCTCAGTTGATAGAGCGCTGCCTTGCCAAGGCAGAGGTCGCGGGTTTGAGCCCCGTTTCCCGCTCCAAAATATTGTGTTCTAATTTTAAAATAATGGAATATAATTAATTAAATGGCGACATAGCCAAGTGGCTAAGGCACGAGTCTGCAAAACTCTGATCCCCGGTTCGAATCCGGGTGTCGCCTCCAAAATATACGTTTTACAATGTGTTATACATTATCAAGACGTGCTAGAAAATCCCTAAAAATGGGGATTTTTTATTTTTTTAACTTTAGGGGTAAACCACGGGTTATACCCGTGGTACTGGAAAGCTTATAGCGTTGAGCAAAGTAACAAAAATACCAATTCCAAACATAATATAATATTTAAAGTTTGACGGCTAAAAATATTAATTATGAGAGGAGTGGGACGTATGAAAAGTCCATGCACGGATAGTTTAGTACACACGACATGGGAATGCAAGTACCATATAGTGTTTGCACCAAAATATAGAAGAAAAGAAGTAGAAATAATTAATGCAGAAGCGTGCACGGACCATATACATATGTATGTAAGTATACCACCAAAGATATGTACATCATCATTTATGGGATATTTAAAAGGAAAGAGCAGGCTGATAATATTTGAGAGACATTCAAATTTAAAATATAAATATGGAAATAGACATTTTTGGTGTACAGGATTTTATATAAGTACAGTAGGAAATAATAAAACAGCAGTATATAGATATGTAGAAAATCAGTTAAAGGAAGACATGATGACAAATCAATTAACAATAAAAGAATATAAAGCCCCTTTTAAGGGTGGTAAGTATTAAAAACATAAGCGAAATAGCGTAAGCCGTTGAACGAAGCCACTTAAGTGGCAGCCAGTAACAAGGCCTTATAGGCCGATAAGTAAATCCACGGGTTTTACCCGTGGATTTTTATAAAAATACTATTTAACCTCTTTGAAAAATCTATATTCATTACCAGAAGTAGATTTACCTTTATAAACATATCCATTATAAATTCCACCATTATTATCATTTAAATTCACGTCTAGTTTCATATTATAGGCAAATTTTTGGTTTAGATTATTTATAATATGAATTGTGAAATTCAAAGTATAATTTATATCATCTAGGTTAACATCTGCTTCTTTCAAAACTTTTCCGTTAAATGAAACAGATTTTGAAGCATCAGAAACAGAATAATTAGTCAATATATCTTTGTTTAAATATCCCAATGTTATTGGGTTTGAACAATCTGTATAAAAAGTAGGTTCATCGTAATTGTTATTTTCATTTTCTTGATTTGTATTTATAATTTTAAAATCAATTCTATTATTTTCTGGTTGTTTTATATCTTTATACTTACCAAAGTTTAGAGGGTTTTTATAATTTAGAAATTTAGAACCCTTATCTGATTTTGAAGTCATAACAATGTTATCAATATACAATTGATTAACAGTATTTTCATCGGTTAAATCAGAAACAGATTGACTATTATCAATATATATTGATAAATCTGAATACTGACATATGCTCATATTTTTTAAGGATTGATCTTTTGAATTATCAATTGCGTTTGCACTACTATATAATAATATCTTTTGTATATTAAATACTGCATTTTCATTTTCATCAGCAATTTCTATCATTTGATTTGCAAATTTATTTTTTATAAAGGAAGTAGAAAATACAAAATTATAATAAACTAATAGTAAAACAAAGGCTAAAATAATTAATATTACAAATGCAAGTTTTACATTTTTTATTTTAAACTTAAAGTTTTTCATTTTTACTCCTTCCAAAAAAGTTATAATTAAAGTCTGTTATATAATAATTCCATATATTTGAATACTTTATTATGCCATTCAGAATCACTTGCATACCTTGTGTTAATACCTGATAAAGTAGGACCATTATAATACCAAGCAGCAGCTGTTTCACCATCATAAATCTTTGTACCAGATGGATTTAAGTAATATTTAACTAAGGATTTAGCTACTGTTTCGATTCCTTCTGAATAATCGGCAAATTCAAATGAAGATTCATAAGGAGTATTATCATAAGAACCATAACCAAACAAATTGTGTTTATCATTTGCAATTTGTGAGGTACCCCATGCACTTTCATGAATAGCCATAGAAGCTAAGAAAATTCCATTAATATTATATTTCTTTTCAATATTATAAAATGTTTGGTAATTATCTTGGAATATTTTATTTTTATCATTTGGGATTCCAGTAAATATTTTTTTATAATCATTTAATGTTAATCCACTTACCCTATTTAATTCCATGTCAATATTAACTTTAAGTAAAATTCTTTGAATTCTATTCTTTTCTACAATATTTGGTGTAGTATATGAAGAGGTTAGATTAGAAGTTTTTAAATAACCTTCTGTTCCATCAAACGAAATTTTACACCAATCTTCGTTTGGTAATTCTAATAATTTTATATCAAGGCTTTTCTTTATTTCTGCTAAATCTTTTGAGTTTTCATCAGCTGTTTCTTTTAAATTTGCAGTATCTACTAAATACATTACATCACCAAGATGCACTTTATGTTTAGCCAAAAATTCAGAAGTACCTAAATCAATAATTTTTGGTGTAGGATCTGATAATTTTTCTTTAGATAATATTATTTCTTCTACAAAATTACCATTTTCATAAGTTTTTACAGCAGTTACTTTATCTTTACCAAGAACTCCTTCTTGTATAATATTTTCTTCACCTTTAGGTAAGCTAGGATTATTATTATAGTTAGTTTCGAATTCTACGTCACGATCTTCTACAACTTGTTCTTTTACTCTATCCATATCAGCATTTTCAGAAATAATATTTTGCATATTTAAACGATGTCTATTTAGCTCATATTCAGATATGCTTTGAGGTTTTTCTTCTACTCTAGCATAACTTTGAGAAAAAGCAGTATCTCTTGGAAAAAATAAAGCAATAGATACGACTAATATACTACAACCAGTTATAATATGAGATAGTTTTAAATCATTAGTTTTGATAGTAGTATTATTTCTATGTGGAATTGAAGAAAAAATATTAAAATTTTTCTTTATCTTTTCTTTTTTCCCTTTTTTTATATGAGTCTGATTAGAGTTACCTTGTTGCCTAATTTCTTGTAATTCTTTAAAAACTTCAGACAAATTTCTATTATCATAATTATAAGAATTTTTATCGTTTAACATACTTTTACTCTCTTTCTTTAACATTATACAAGCATATTATATAATAACAAAGTAATTATGTCCATAAATTTCGACAAAAAATATTGATATAGAAAAAATTACTAAAAAATATATGGATTATATGCATAATTAGGTTATTATATACTTGCAAAATATAGAAAATAGTATATAATATAACCATGAATTAAAAAGAAAAACAAGAAAAGGAGAAAAAATGGACTTAAGCAGATTAGAAGAAAGCATAGGGTATACTTTTGGTAATAAAGAACTTTTAAAAAATGCATTAACACATACATCATATGCATATGAAAATCATATAAACAGCAATGAAAAACTAGAGTTTTTAGGTGATAGTATTTTAGAATTTATATCAAGTAAGTATATTTATGAAAAATATCCTACATTAACAGAAGGAGAGATGACTAAAGTTAGGGCAACAGTAGTATGTGAACAAAGTTTATATAAAATTGCTAAATTGCATGATTTTAGTGATTTCTTATACCTTGGAAAATCAGAACAAAAGATGGGAGGCAATAAGAGACCTGCTATATTAGCAGATAGTGTAGAGGCAGTAATAGCAGCAATGTATATAGATGGTGGATTGGAGAGCGTATGTGATTTTATAATTAAAAACTTAAAAGAAGAGATAGAAATAGCAACAAAACATGTGGGAGATAAAGATTATAAAACAGTGTTACAGGAAAAACTACAAGTTCATGGAGATGTAAAAATAGAGTATAACACAATAAAAGAATCAGGACCAGACCATGATAAGACATTTGAATCTGAAGTAAGATGTGATGGAAGGGTGTTAGCGACAGGAAAAGGAAAGAGTAAGAAAGAATCACAAATGCAAGCAGCAAAAAAAGCATTAGAAAATTTAAAGTAGAAAAGAGGTAAATCTATGAAAAAGCAATATATAATTCCGATATTTGTACCACATCTAGGATGTCCAAATGATTGTATTTTTTGCAATCAAAAGTCAATTAGTGGGCAAAAGAAAAATATAACAAAAGAAGAAACTAAAAAAATAATAGATGATTACCTAGAAAATATAAAAGAGGAAAATGCACGGAATAGAAATAGCATTTTTTGGAGGAAGTTTTACAGCAATAGAAAAAGAAAAACAAGAAGAATTATTAAAAGTTGCATATGAATATATAGAAAATGGGAAAGTAGAAAGTATTAGAATTTCTACAAGGCCAGATGCAATTGATAAAGAAGAACTTAAAATGTTAAAAAAATATAAAGTTAAAACAATAGAATTAGGTGTGCAATCAGCTAATGACTATATTTTAAAAAGAGCTAATAGAGGTCACACATTTGCAGATGTAAAAAAGGCTTCAAAAATGATAAGATGGAATGGATTTAGATTAGGGCACAAAATGATGGTAGGACTACCAGAAAGTACTAGAATAGATGAAATAAACACTGCAAAAGCATTAGTAAAATTAAAGCCAAAAATGATAAGAATATATCCTGTATTAGTGGTAAAAAATACGAAACTAGAGGAAGAATACAATCAAGGTATATATGAACCATTATCTATTGTTCAAGCTGTTGAAGTATGTAAAGATATTGTAAGAATATTTGCAAATAAAAATATTGATATTATTAGAATTGGGCTTCAAAATACAGATGAGATAACTGATCCAAATAATGATAAAAGTGAAGTAGTTGCAGGCCCATATCATCCAGCATTTAGACAATTAGTAGAGTCTGCTATGTGGTATGATGCTATTGTGGGAAAAATAAAGAAATTAAATGTAAAAGTAAAAGAAGTAGAAGTTACAGTTAATCCTATAGATGCAAATAACGTAATAGGTCATAAGAAGGAAAACATATTGAAACTAAAAGATACTTATGATGTTGATCTAATACTAAAACAAGATGAAGATATAAAACAAGGAAAATCAAAAATTGAAATAACAAAAACATATACTAACTAAAAGTATAAAGTATTGACAAAGGTGTAGCAATTGTGTAAAATTCTAAAATAGAAAAACAAAAGAAAAGGAATGAGTACAATGAAAAAAGTAGAGGCTGTAAGCCTTGGTGCTGTATACACACACAAGTAATTTAACAAATAAAAAAGTAATAATAAATACAAATAAAAAGATAGTAACAAAAGCCTAGAAATAGGTTTTTGTTGCTGTCTTTTTGTGTGTTTTAAGTAGTTATTAAATTTTAAAATATAAAAAATATAATAAGGAGGAAAAATGGGATGCAAAAAATAAATAAACAAAAAGGAATAACATTAATAGCATTAGTAGTAACAATAATAGTGCTTTTAATATTAGCAGGAATAAGTATAGCGACTCTAACAGGAGAAAATGGATTAATAACAAAAACAAATAGTGCAAAAGAAAAGACAAAACAAGCAGAAGCAGAAGAAAGAGTTAAAATTGAAGTACTAGGAAGTTATGGAACAGATGGAAAGATAGATATTGATTTATTAAACAACAATTTAAAAGCACACATAACAGGATTAACTTATAATGGAAATAAGTTATCAGAAAGTAATAAAATAGAAAGATTACCAGCAACAGTAGTAGTTGATGGATATGAAATAGAAATAGCAGAAAATGGCAGAGTAACAGTAAAAGAAAATGAATTTGTAGCAGATGGGAGTTGGAATGGTAAATCACAGGTAAATACACCTAAGTTATTAAAAGGAATGACAGGAGTGTATTGGGACGATAACGGACAGGAAGTCGATGTAACAAAAGATAATCAAGAAAATTGGTATAATTATTCAGAACAAAAATGGGCAAATGCAAAAACAGAAGATGGAAGTTATTGGGTATGGATACCAAGATATGAATATAAAATAAATTCAAATGATAAAACAATAAATGTAAAATTTATAAAAACAGAGAAAATAACAGTAGATAATGATTATACATATATACATCCAGCATTTACAAATGGAACGAAAAATAATTTTAAGAATGGAGAATGGGATAAAGAGATACCAGGATTCTGGGTAGCAAAATATGCAGCAGGATTCCAAGAATGTACACAAAAAATAACAAATGGAAGTATAATAGAACCAACAACAGATCCAAACAAAGTAACATATTCA
>CAUBRZ010000027.1 GCA_958438515.1 uncultured Clostridium sp.
TTTTTTACACTTTTCCATATCTACTTCTACCTCTCTTCTATTGTTTATTGATATGTTAAAGTGAATCCAATTATAATTTACTATTTTATTATTTTATGTTTTTTTAAATTAGCTTTCGCAATGATTTTATTTTAAAAATTATTATTATTCTTCTCTTATGATTAAATTTTAGTTTTATTAAAGTTATATTTATCATTTAATATTTATTTTTATAATTATAAAATTTTTGATTATTAAAAAATATTTGTAACTTTTACAATTTTTTCTTTTTTTCCCCTACCTTCTTAAAAATTAGTAATTTTACTTAAATTATAAACAACAAGCTATATGCCTAAATCATAAAAAACGCTTAAAAACGATTCTCATAAGTCTTTTTTCAACTAATTTTATTGGTATTTCTTTAAATATTTCAATTGTAAAATCTTTATATGCATCTTCATTTTTTGTCATAATTAAATATCTAAAAAATATTCTAATATCGTTGTAAATTTCATTTACAGTTGTTTCTGCATATAATGAAATATATCTTATATATTTTAGATAAAAATTCAAACAATCTGGTTTTTTATCTTGTGATGATAAAAAAGACATATAATAAAACAAAGATGCAAATGTGTGAATATAGAGCTATATTCTATGATTTGCATCTTTGACAATAGTATTATAATATTTAAGAACGACTATAGTTTCTTAAACTTTCAGCTAAAACACTTGAATTGAACAGAATAAACCTAATTTTCCTAATTGTCTTATTATATTTTTTCTTTTCTTTCTTAAAATCAGTAGAATCGGTAAATATAATATAGTAATAATTATTATAAAAATAATTGCTAGTCTAGTATATGCCTCAATTCTATGCATAATTTTCTCCTTAAATAAAATTTAATTTTATTACTTATTCTACCTGATGTTTACTATATGTTTTCTTTGCACAAATTAATGCTATAACCATCATAAAAATATAAGTAATTATAGTCATCATAGGTAAATCAATAACAATATTTCCTAACTTATATGATACCATTTGAGAAAAGTTTGAATAAATTGCATTATATGGCATTAAGAATAATATTTTATTTAATATTCCAAAAGCTGACTTTATGCTCAAAAATACTGGTAACATAATAATAGCAATATCTATTACTAATACTGTCATAGGATTTTTCAGTTTAGATGACAAGAATAATGTTAATCCCACCATACCAAACAATACTGTATATGAAATCACTATATTATATAAAAGTGACTGGAAGAATGTTAGTGCGTATGGACTTAATATGTTAGAAATTTGTATTGGTAAATTTCCTCCATCTGTACCAAACATTAAGAATATTGTTCCTATTGCAAATATTAAATATATTGTAAATACTAATGTTGCAAATATATAAGATGCGATTATTTTCGCAGTTACACCTTTACTTTTTCCATACTTTGTGGTTAATAATATTTTATCTGTACCATTTTGATACTCTCCTGCAAAAACAGATGCTAAACATATACATATAGCAATTACTCCAAATATAAGTAATTCATAAGTGCTATACAAATTAGAATATCCATCATAAAAATCATATTCAAATGGTGTTTTTGTGTTATTAGACTTCTCTAACCAATATTCTTTTTCTTGAGGTGTATATTTTTTTCCATCATAACTTTGATTTAATTCTTCTTCTATTCTTTGTTGTCTTGTTTCATAAAAATCTTTCTGTTCTTTTAAATTTAGATTAAATAATTCAGTTATATAGCTAGTATTATAATTTGCATATACACGGTTTATATTTGTTAATAAATCAAGTCTATTATTTAAATATTTATTATAAATTTCAATACTAAAATCCTTTTCTCCATCACTATTTGTAATAAGATTATTTGGATCATTATGCAACTCTTGTAATTTTTCTATTTCTTTTATAATCTTTTCATTTGTTAAAGTTCCAGAAATCTCTTTCATTTGTTCTTTTCTAACACTAATAGCCTCTTTACCTTTATAAGATTTTCCACTCTTATCTGTTGCTAGAAAATCTTTACCTGCCATAGAAAATAGTAATGTTATTAAAAACAAACAAACTATGATTACAATAATATTCATTTTTTTATTAAATAATTTCTTTAATTCAAATTTCACTAATGTTCCCATATTGTTCATTCCTTTCTTTTCTATTTTTCATTATCTTGAAAATATGCTAAATATAAATCTTCTAAATTAGGTTCTATATTAACAGCATTCACAGTTGGTTTTTGCCTACTTACAATTCTTAATTCTGTTGTATTATTTTCTTGATGAATATTAATAATACAATATTTATGATTCAGCATTTCTACTTCTTTTTTATCATAAGCAACACATTTCCATACACTGCCTCTTAAATCTTGTAAAAGTTCTTCTGGCGTTCCTGTTAATATCTTTTTACCTGCTTTCATCACAATAATTTCATCTGCAATAAATTCAATATCTGATACAATATGAGTTGATAATATTACAATTTTATCTTGTGAAAAACTACTAATTAAGTTTCTAAACTTTACCCTTTCTTTTGGGTCTAGTCCTGCTGTTGGCTCATCTAAAATTAGAATCTTTGGGTTATTTAACATTGCTTGTGCAATTCCTAATCTTTGTTTCATTCCTCCAGAAAATGTCTTTACTTTTTGTTTTTTTTCATTTTCCAAATTAACTATTTGTAATAACTCATTCACTCTCATTTCAGCCTTTTCTTTTGATAATCCCTTTAATGCAGCAATATACATTAAAAAATCATAAGCTGTAAAATCTGGATAGTATCCAAAATCTTGTGGTAAATAACCAAGAACTTGTCTGTAATCCTCCCCTAGTTTTTTTATATCTGTTCCATTATATTTAATTTGACCAGAAGTTGGATTTTGAATATCACATATCATTCTCATAAGTGTTGTTTTTCCTGCTCCATTTGCACCAAGTAATCCATAAACTCCTGGTTTTAGTTTTATAGAAACTCTATCCACTGCAATTTTATTTTTATATTGTTTTGTTAGCCTATCTATTGCAAGTTCCATATATAATCATCCTCCTCTTCATAAAATTGATAAACAGCTTTTATAAAATAAAATACTGTTATAATTAATAAACCTAACCATACTAAAACACTTGAAGTTTCATAAACACTAGGAAACTTTATATTAATTTTAAATAAAATCGCATTGATTAATAACATTATCGTCATATTTACAATGTCGTTTGACTTATTTTTTAATAAACGCATTGTTAAAATGTTAGCAACATTGGTTATCATAAATGGCACTAAAAGATAAAGAATTAATACATAACTTTCCTGTTCAAAATGAGTTCCAGTCATAACTGCAAATATTGTCATTATACATAAATTAATAAATGTATTAATTATTAATTTAATTGAAATCGATTCTTTTAAGTCCATTTTACAACTCATTTCAATTTCATACATATTATATTTAAAACTTTTCTCTAACTCCATTATTTGAAGAAATGCTAATATTGGCATTACAAGTGATAAAATTAGCCTTGTTTTCTCAAAATTCATAGTTTTTATAACTAATATTCCTACCAATAATAGAATAAATTGGAAAAGAAAAGTAATTTTACTCATAAAAGGAATATATCTTTTTATCTTTTCAAAATAGCTTTCCTTTACTGTTATTTCTGTATTTGCTATTTTCATTTTTAATATTTCTATTGATTGCCTTTTTTTATTTTCATCTATACTTGGCAATTCTCTTTTGTTTAAAATTTCTCTCCACTTATCCATCTAATTAAAAGTCCTCCTTTCCTAAATACCTACTCAATTTTTCTATTCCCTGCTTTAGTCTTGATTTAATGGTAGGTACTTTTTCATCAAGTATTTTAGATATATCTTTAATTTTCAAATCTTCATAATACTTCAAAATAATTACTTCTTTTTGTTTTTCTGGTAGCTCTTTTAATGCTTTATCAATTGAATTTTTTTGTTCTATTCTTGATAATTCATTAGAATCATTTTCTTTATAAGTTTGATTATCATCTAATTCTTCTAACTCCACTTTATTCTCGTCAAAATAAGTGTTACATACATTCATTGCTATTGTAATTAAATAACTTTTAAATTTTCCTCTATGTTTATAAGTTCCTATATATTTAATCAATTTCAAGAATGTTTCCTGTGTTAAATCATAAGAAAGTGAGCTATTTCCTGTTTTATAATAACAAAATCTATAAATATCATCATAATATTTCTCAATTAATATCTCTAATAATTCTTTATTTCCGTGCTGTATTTTATAGATTAATTCTTTATCTTCCAAGTAAATACCTCCTTTCTTTCTTTTATAAACTAGCTTACATATAATATAACCTAAAAAAATATAAAAAAGATTTAAAATTTTATTAAATTTTAAAATTTTTTCATTTTAATGTTTTATTAATTATAAATTAAATATATATTTTTGTATAATGATTGATTTTGTGCAATGTTATATATACTAATAATCTATTTCCCCTTAAAATAAAAAACAACTTCTTATAATTACATCATAATATAAGAAGTTGTTTTTTCATTAACGTTTTTCTTCTTTTGAAACAGCTTTTCTTAGTTTTATGATTTCCTCCACATTAATAAAACCTGTTTCTTTAGAACCGAATTTCTTAACTCCTGGACAGAGTTCTTCTGCAAGTTCTATTAATTTCTTGCAGTTTTCCCGACCACATACTCTAATGCTGTTGTCAGGGTTGAAGACCGTTTCATAACATTTTAAAAATTCTTGTTTAAGTGTTTCTCTTCTTTCTGATTGTGTCATTTGACTGCCTCCTCCTTTTTCTTTTTTAAATTTAAAAAAGAAAATCCTACTAGATATTCTAGTAGGATTATTATAACATGTATATCAATATTCTTCAATGTTTATTTAAACTTTTGTAAATAATTGTCCATTTTTTCAATAAATTCAATATTATTTTTTGTTTGAGTCATCTGACTTATAACTTGTTCTGTAACATCTGCAACAGGCATACTATTCATAGCTTTTCTTAATGCAAATACTGTTTCTTTTTCTTGTTTTGTTAATAATAAATCTTCCCTTCTCGTACCAGATTTATTAATATCAATCGCTGGAAAAATACGTCTTTCTGATAATTTTCTATCTAAATGAACTTCCATATTTCCAGTTCCTTTAAATTCTTCAAATATAACGTCATCCATTCTACTACCTGTATCTATTAAGGCCGTAGCTAAAATTGTTAAACTTCCACCATTTTCTATATTTCTAGCAGCTCCAAAAAACTTTTTAGGCTTGTGTAATGCTGCTGGATCAATACCACCAGATAGTGTTCTTCCTGAAGATGGAATAACTAAATTATATGCCCTTGTAAGTCTTGTTATACTATCTAAAAGAATAACTACATCTTTTCCTTGCTCAATTAATCGTTTAGCTCTTTCTAGTACCATTTCAGCAACCTTTACATGATGTTCGGGTAATTCATCAAATGTTGAATGTATAACTTGACCTTTAATTGAACGTTTCATGTCTGTAACTTCTTCTGGTCTTTCATCTATTAGTAATACAATTAATTCAACTTCTGGATTGTTTAGACTAATACTATTTGCAACTTTTTTTAATAGTGTTGTTTTTCCAACTTTTGGTGGTGCAACAATCATTCCTCTTTGCCCTTTCCCTATTGGACACATTAAATCTATAATTCTTGTTGCATAATCATTTGAAAGTGTTTCTAATTTTAATCTTTCATTTGGATATATAGGAATTAATTCATCAAATCTTTTTCTTTTCATTGCCTTTTCAGGATGTTCTCCATTTACTTCTCCTACGAAAATCAATGATGGAAATTTCTCTCCTTCTCTATATCTAGAAATACCTTTTATAATATCTCCTGTATCTAATCTAAATCTTCTAATTTGAACCATAGATATATAGACATCTTTATCACTAGATAAATAATTTTCTCCTCTTAAAAAACCGATAACCATCTGGTAAAATATCAAGAATTCCTTCTACTATTTCATCATTTTCATTTGTTAGTTTATAATCAACGATAGGTTCACCATTTTCATCATAATGTTTCTCAGTAATTTCCTTTTCTTCTATTTCCATTGTTTCAGGTTCTATAATCTCTTCTTTCATTTTAGTGTTTTCATCAATATTTAAAATCTGCTTTAATACTATAATTAATTCATCTTTTTTTAATTTTGAAATATTTTTTATGTTATTTTCTTTAGCTAATTCTTTTAACTCTGCTAATGTCAATTCATTTAAATTTATCATGAATACCTCCTATTCTTTATTTATTCATTCTCTATTTATTTAATTTTTATTTATTCTTTTTGGGGAACTATCTACGAATTAATAATGTTATTATAACATATTCTTCTATAATTTGAAACGTTTTTTACAAAAAAAGTAAAAAGTCATAATAAAAAGAATGTAATTTATTAATTTTACATTCCTTTATCTACATAAATTCTTTCATTTGGATAATACATATCTAATTTTTCCCTTGCTGTTTGCTCAATAAACTCTAAAGAATTTACATCTTCTTTCTTTTTAGCAAGTTCTTCTTTATTTTCTTCTTCTTGTTCTATTTTTTGTGATAATTCTTTACTTTCAGTACTATACTGATTTAGGGATTTTTGCTGATTTATTAATGTTATAATAGCATAAATTCCTATTATGAGTATTAGTAGTTTTTTATAAATCTTTTTGTTTTTCTTCATAAGTTAATCTCTCCAATTCTAATGTATAAATCCTTACGGATACCTATATAATATATTTCTACATAAATAATAAAAATCCTTCTTATTTTTTTAATTTTTTACATTATTTTCGATTTTCTTGTTTTGTTTTGACAATTTTAACATATTTTTGAATAAATTTGTAGAATTTTTCCTAATATTAATAATGATAAATGAAATAGGTTTGAACAATAACTTTCTTATTATTTTATATATGTATTTTAAAGGAGTAATTAGAATCTTAAATAAGCTCCCGATTATTCTTTTTAAAAAGTTAATTATTGCTACATTTATTTTTATTATATACTTACTAAATAATAACATATATGCAATTACACCAATTGCTATTCCTAAGAACATAAATAATCTGATTTCTCCATTATTAAATATAAAAATAGAATATAATATAACAATTCCTGTTAATATCCAAAATATAATATCTTCGATATAAGTTATAAAATCGCTTGTTCGAAATGATCTTCTTAATATTCTGAAAAAATCAAATAAAATTCCTATAACAATGCCATTTAATATAAAAATAAAAAATAAGTATGCTTGATTTGTAACCATTATCCATTTCCCCTTAAAGCAGATAAATATTATTTAAAGATTTTACTCATTAAGCTTCCTTTGTTTTTCTCTGCACTATTATTATCACTATATGCTAAAGAAGATATATCACCTTCAACAATTACTTCTGATGTATCTATGCTCAATTTGTTTATTCTAAGATTTTCTCCTTTAATTGTTAAAAGTCCTAGTTCAGTTTCAACTATAACAACTTGATCATCAAAACTCAAGACATCTAGCACTCCAGATATACTTAATTTTCCCCTGTTTTCTAATATAAGATTTTGTATCACACTTGTACTTATTGTTTTTCTTTCATCTATTGTCATGTCCCCTACCTCCTTGTTCATTTTTTATTACTAAATTATAATATTCATAGTTTGTCTAGTTTAGAACTAAAAATAAGGAAATCCACCAGTAAAAGTTACTAGTGGATTATATTAGGTGTTGTATAATTATTTTCTATTATGGAAAACAACAGTATATTTCTTTGGGTAATAAGGAATATTCTGTTCATTTAATATGTTTTTATCAGCAGGCTTTAATTTTTTTGAAATGTAGTCTTTGCCATTTTTATTAGCATAGTGAAGTTCTCTTAACAACGGATTTTTTGTTTTATAATAAGTCTGGTTCTTTAACTTTCTAGTCCTTATCCGATATACTACCGGTTGTACTGTACCTCCTAACTTTTCAATCATCTCAATTTGTTCCTTATTTAGACCCCATAACTTATTTGGGTCTCTGTTTGCTAAAACACTATGTTTTAGCTTACTCATGTTGTAATTTTCTTTTTTCATAGAAGTCCTCCTTTTATACAAACACCTTTTAAGATTACACATCATATATATTATACCATATTGTATATATAATTAAAATACTTTTAGCTATTTTTTATTTTCAAATCAATATTTCATGTACTTTTTCTAATATATCATCATTTACTATATCTTTAAAAGTAATGCAAATTTTCGAATCTGAAACCTCAAAATTAAGTAGTTCTAATTTGTTTTCTTTAATTATTTCTAGTATATTTTGTATTTGCTCGATATTTCTAAGGATGCCATTTCCTACAATTGAAATTCTAGAAACTTCTTTTTTCACTATGCTCTTTATAGTATTTTCTTCTATATCATCTGTAATAACAGTTCCAGGTTTATTATTAAATGTAGATTTTGTTATAATTGGAATTTTAAATTTTTCTCCAATTTCTATACTTCGATTATGAAGTACTTTAGCACCTTCATTAGCTATTTCTTTCATTTCTTCATAAGAAACTGAAGGCAATTTTTTCGCCTTTTTAACTTTATTAGGATCTGCTGTATAAACTCCATCAACATCTGAAAAAATATAACAATTCTTAGCATTAAGTGCAGAAGCAATTGCAACTGCTGTTGTATCAGATCCCCCTCTACCTAATGTTGTTATATCCATATTTTCATTAATTCCTTGAAATCCTGCAATAATAACAATTTTCTCTAAATCTAACTCTTTTTGAATTCTTGAAGTGTCTATCTTTTGTATTGTTGCATTTTGGTTAGTATCATTTGTAAATATACCGAGCTTGCCATCCTGTTAATGATATTGCTTTATATCCCATATCGTTTAATAAAATTCCTAACTTCGAAATTGAAATTTGTTCTCCACTGCTAAGTAGAGTGTCTAATTCCCTATTATTAATATTAGAAGATAACTCATTTGCTTGTTTAATTAAATTATCTGTTGTTTTTCCTTGGGCAGATAATACTACAACTACTTTATTTTTTTTATCACATAATTCTATAATTTTGTTTGCTACTAATTTTAATTTGTCATTATCAGCAATTGAACTACCTCCAAATTTCACAACAACTGTGTCCATTTGGCCACCTCTTTTTTAAATATATAGAAAGCCTCATTTAATTATAAATATGGCTCTTTTCTATTATATGTATTTTGATTTAAAAAAGAAACCTTTAATAAAAAATTAAAAATGCTAAAATAAAACTTTAGCATCTTTATAATATTTATATTTTCATTCTTAAATAACTTTCTATAAAATCGTCAATCTCACCATTCATTACAGATTCTACATTTCCAACTTCATAATTTGTTCTATGATCTTTTACCATAGTATAAGGGCAAAATACATAAGAACGAATCTGACTTCCCCATGCTATTTGCTTTTGCTCTCCTTTTAAATCTTCGATTTTTTCTTTTTGTTCTTTTTCTTTTAAATCGAATAATTTGGACTTTAACATTTTCATTGCAGTTTCTCTGTTTTGCAACTGTGAGCGTTCAGATTGACAAGCAACTACTATGTTTGTTGGAATATGCGTAATTCTGACAGCTGATGATGTTTTATTTATATGTTGTCCTCCTGCTCCTGATGCTCTGTAAGTATCAATTCTTAAATCATCTTGATTGATTTCTATTTCGATATCGTCTGTTATCTCTGGTAAAACTTCAACAGATGCAAATGATGTGTGTCTTCTGCCTCCAGAATCAAAAGGTGAAATTCTAACTAATCTATGTACACCTTTTTCAGATTTTAAATATCCATATGCATTTTGTCCAATCACTTCAAATGTAACACTTTTTATTCCAGCCTCTTCACCTTCTAAATAATCTAGTTCTTTTATTGTATAATTATTTTTTGTAGCCCATCTTGTGTACATTCTATAAAGCATTTCTGCCCAATCTTGTGATTCTGTTCCTCCTGCTCCTGGATGTATTGTTAAAATAGCATTATTACTATCATATTTACCAGATAGAAGTGTTGAAAGTTCTAATTTTTCTAGTTCTTTTTGTAAAATATTTGTATTTTTTAATAAATCTCTTATAATTTCTTCATCTGGTTCCATTTTTAATAATTCAATTAATTCTTGTGAGTTTTCAATCTCATTTTGAATTTTACTAAAATCAGTACATTTTGTTTTCAGCTGTTTTATTTTGTTTAAGACATTAGATGAGTTTTTGGGATCATTCCAAAAATTCTCTTCTATTGTTTGATTTTCTAGGTCTGATAACTCTATTTTTAGTTTAGATATGTCAAAGAGACTCACCTAATTTCATTAATTTTTCTTTTAAATTCTGAAGTATCTTTGCAATCTCCTCTAATTCTATCATCTTATCACTCTCCTTATATTTTATTATATTATTTAAACTAAATTTATATAATGTTTAAGTGATCTAATAGTATCTTTAATCCAATAAATACTAGAATAAGTCCTCCAATGAATTCTGCTTTATTTTCATATTTGTCTCCAAATCTATTACCTATTTTAACACCTAATAATGATATTCCAAATGTTATTATACCAATAATCCCAACAGAAATCCATAAATTTGTTTTAAAGAACGCAAATGTTATTCCTACAGCTAGTGCATCTATACTTGTTGCTATTGCCAATACAATCATTGTTTTAAAGTTAACACAATCATTACATTTATTAGAATTTTTATTAAAAGATTCTTTTATCATTTTTAATCCTATTATTGATAACAATATAAATGCAATCCAGTGATCTATTTGTGTTACTAAGTCTTTAAAAGTATATCCTAAAAAATAACCTATGACAGGCATTATTGCTTGAAATACGCCAAAGTATAGAGCAATTATAATAGCTTTACGCCAATCTAGTTTTCTCATTGATAAACCTTTGCATACAGATACTGCAAAAGCATCCATTGCAAGCCCTACTCCAATTAAGACAATTTCTAATATTCCCATTTTTTCATTCCATCTTTATATAAAAAGACTTAATTTACATTTAATAAATTTGTAAACAAGTCTTATAATTATATATCTTTTTACTTTTTTTGACAAGATATTTCAATTAAATTTTGTTCTTAATGATGAATTAGCTACATATTTAAACACATTTTACTTTTATAATAATTTCTTCACTTTCGTTCTCAATTGTAATTGCTTCTTCTGTTTCTAGAATTTTATTAATTTTTTGAATAAACTTTGCATCAGTAATCTTGTTGCAAATTCTAATTGTAACTGTGTTTTCTGTTTTTTTGCATTTCTAACAATTCACAGTTATTATCTTTGTTCATATTTTAACCTTTATTTCATTATAAACTTTGATTATTTATTATAGATAATATCACAAACAAAAATAAAAATAAAGTATTCATAAAAATAAATACTTTATTTTTTAAAATTATTAAGTACTGTACTTTTAATCTTTTTAGCTAAAAGCCCTCAATCTTTTGCTTATAAGAATCTTTTAACATAAAAAATGAAATAACTGCTGTAGTAATTTCTGCTATTGGAAATGTCCACCAAACAATATTAGCTACATTTTTAGAAAAAGTAAAGAAATATGCTATTGGAAAGACAAATATAATTAATCTTAAAAAAGATATGATTAATGGTCTTATTGCATATCCTATTGATTGTAATATCCCTTGTATTGCAACAGAAAATCCCATAAAAATATAACCTAAACTTGCAATTCTAAGAGCTGTAGTACATATATTTATAATTTCGTTATTAGCACTACCTCCTGTTAACCCAAATAAGCTTGCTAATGGTTTTGCAAAGATCTCAAATAACACACTTAAAACAAATGTTACTATAATTGTATCTACAATTCCATATTTTATACATTCGTCTATTCTCTTTTTGTCTTTCATTCCATAATTGAATGATAATATTGATATTATAGTATTTGATAACCCAAACGCAGAAAACAGTACAATTTGTTGTATTTTATAGTATATACCGAATGAACCGACTAATATTGTCTGATTTTCATGTGCTAATCCAAGAATTCCATTCATTCCAGCCATCATCACTGCTAATAAAGCTTGCATAATCGCAGCTGCTATACCTATCTTGTAAATTTCTTTAATTAACTCCCAATCTGGTTTTATGTATTTAAAATTACCGCTAATTTCTTTGTTTTTTGTATAATGAAATATCATAGCAATTATTAGTGATACAAATTGTCCTATAATTGTAGCCCATGCAGCACCAGCTACGCCCATTTTACATGGAAATATAAAAACATAATCTAACACAATGTTTGTAACTGCACCAGATATTTGTGAAATTGTAGATAAGAGTGTTTTACCAGTTGATTGTAAAAATCTTTCGTATACTGTATATCCTATAGCACCAAATGATAGACAACTACAAATTTTTAAGTATGTTGTTCCCATTTCTATAACTTCTTGATTTCCACCAGCAAATATACTTATAAATTTATTTGCTCCAAATAATCCAAATATAAAAAATACTAAAAAAATACATAAACTAAGAAATATTCCATTACCAGCTGTTTTATTTGCTTTTTCTTTATCTTTTTCACCTAAACTTTTGGATAATAAAGTATTTAATCCTACTCCTGTGCCTACTCCTATAGCAATAATTAATATTTGTACAGGATATGCAATTGTTAATGCTTGATTTGCTAAAACTCCTTTTTCTTCCATATTGGTTACAAAAACACTATCTACTACATTATATAATGCCTGTAAAACCATTGATATAATCATAGGTAGCCCCATTTGCCAAAATAATTTTTTAACTTCTAGAAATGCCATTTTATTTTGTTCTTCTTCTTTCATCTTTTCCTCCTTATACTTTTAAAAATAATATAAAATATACTAATTTCTATTATCATCACCTCTCTTGCATAAAAAATAGAGTGTAAGTCAAAATAAAGATGGATTTACATCGATTTTCGACTACACTCTGTTATATACTTTTATATTATTATACTGCTATTTTATCATATTTTTATTTTTTTTGTAAGTATTTTTTACTTTTTTATTTTATTTTGAATTTTGTCTTTTCTTTCATCTTAGGAAGATTTTCTTATTATATCACTGGATTACTTTTCCATCTTCAACTTTTAAAATCTTATCAACATTTTCAATTGTAGCTGGTCTATGTGCAATAATAATAATTACATTCGCATTATAAACACTAATTCTATTTAATTTGTTATAAGTTAATTTCACTTTCTATAATAGACTCTTCATTTTCTCCTATTTTTTCTACTACAATGCTATTAACTATAGTTTCAAATTCATCATTTAGTTCTATTATTTCATCTAGATTATTTGTAGTGCCTAGAGTTATATGAGGATCATAATTATATTTTTGCGTGTTTATACTCTTTAAAATATTTTTGTATATTTTATAGTTTATTTCGTTTATTATTTCTTCTCCTTCGATTATATTTAATAAAATATAATATTTATTAATTCTCTCATCTTTTCTAAATGATATTCCTCTACATCTTATTTTGAATGGTTTAACGTTTTTAGTAATATCTAATAATTGCTGTTTTAATTGTTTATTAGAAATATTACTTTTGAAAGGAAAAGCTAAAGTTATATGTGGCATTATTTTCATGTATAATTCATCATATTTTTTTCTTATTTCTTGAATTTTATCTATATTATTAAATTTTGTAATTATTAATATATCTCTTTTTCCTTTATTAATGTAATTCATATACATTCTTCCTTTCTGTTTTTATTGGTTTTTAATTTGTTAGTTTTTCAGATAATTTTTAAAGTACAGTTTCCCCATATAAAACTCTTTCATCACATTACTGTATTTCTCCATAATTGGCTTTTCTACTGTTCCAATATAAATTAAGCATTTATGTATTTATTATTTAACATTTAACATTTTTTATAATAAAACAGTGTTCTACTAGTTGCATTAGTAAAACACTGTTTTATTATTCTTACTTTTATTCAAACCTTGTAACTCTTAATATTATTGGTTTTTCCCACAGCAGTTTTTATATTTTTTCCCTGACCCACATGGACAAGGATCATTTCTACCTACTTTTGGTCCTTCATTTCTTACAGTTCTATCTACATCTGTTCCAATTTTAGACCCTCCATCAACACTATGAATTGCCTCTAATGCTGCTCCAGTAATTTTAACAGTTTCTTGTCTTTGATTATTTGCTTGTTCTCTAATATGCATTAAAATTTTTGTAACATCAAATTTAATATCATTAATCATTTCATCAAACATATCAAATCCTTCTAGTCTATATTGTACAACTGGATCTTTTTGACCATAAGCACGAAGTCCAATACCATTTTTTAATTCATCCATACTATCTATATGATTCATCCATTTTTCATCAACTACTTTAAGCATTACAACTCTTTCAAGTTCTCTCA
>CAUBRZ010000028.1 GCA_958438515.1 uncultured Clostridium sp.
AAAGAGAAGATAAATGGAAAAGAAAGTTAATAAATGTACAATTACCGGAACAGTGTAAAAACTGTTCTTTTTTGGAAGTTATAAACCTAGATAAGCAGATAGTAAGATGTCCTTATAGGGTTAAAGAGAGGTGCTTGATTAAATGAAATTTAAGATAAATAATAAAACATGGTATATAAAAGAATTATCACAAGAACAGATGAAAGAAGAACTAAAAAAACATTATGAAAATCCAGACTTGAATGGTAAGTATTATGGATTAACATATGCAGATATACAAACAATATTTTTGGATAAAGATTTATGCCCAGATAGGAAAAGAAGCACCTTATTACATGAATTAGGGCATTGTTACATAATTACATATATAACACATCAAGATAGAAACTACAATGAAGAAGATGTAGTAGATATAATATCAAATTCACACGATATTATAAGAAATATAGTAGATAAGTATTTCAAATAAATGGAAAGAGAGGTAATCTTATATGACAGATGCACAAAAAAGATTTTGTGATGAATATTTAATAGACCTTAATGCAACAAGAGCATATAAGGTTGCTTATTCAAGGTGCAAAAAAGATGAAACAGCTAATGTGAATGGTAGCAAATTACTAAGAAATACTAAGGTTCAAGAATACATATCTAAAAAGCAAAAAGAAATAGAAAAAAGAACAGAAGTTACACAAGATATGGTAATAAAAGAGTTAGCAGCAATAGCTTTTTCAAAGGCAAGTGATTATGCAAAATTGAAGAAAATGAAAAGAAATGTACCAGTATTTGACGGAGAAGATATAGTTGATTACAAGGAAGAAGAATATACTGGAATAGAGTTTACTCCTACAGATGAATTGACAGAAGAACAGAAAAAAGCATTATCTGGGATAAAAGAAGGTAAATTTGGAATACAAGTAGATTCATGTGATAAAGTTAAGGCTCTTGAATTATTAGGAAAACATTTAGGAATATTCAACGACATAAATGTCAATATGAAAAATGCAGTACAAGTAGAATTAGTAGATGATGTAAATGAATAAAGAAAGAATAAGTTTACAAGAATTAACTGGCAAAGGATATGCTACATTTTGGAACTTCAAAGGTGATGAAGTTATAATAATGGGTTCAAAAGGTAGTAAAAAATCAAAAACTATAGCATTAAGATGGATGAAACTATTAAAACAATATCCAAGAGCTTGTTTATTGGCAATGAGAGATACGGCACTTACTATAAAAGATAGCGTATATGCAGATTTGGTTTGGGCAGCTAAAAAATTAAAAGTTTATGACGAATGGAAATTTACAACAAATCCACTATTAGCAGTTAATAAATACACAGGACAAAAAATATTTTTTAGAGGATTAGATGACTGGGAAAAACTAGCTTCAATAACAATAGATGATCCTAATTTAGTTTTATGTTGGGGTTGGTTTGAAGAAGCATTTGAAATAGATAAAAAAGATACTTATGATAAAGTAAAAATGTCTATAAGAGGTAAAATGCCAGAGGGATATTTTAATCAAACTGTTGCAAGTTTTAATCCTTGGAATGAGCAACATTTCATTGTAAAGGAACTAACGAGTAAATTAACCCCAAATGAACAGACACTAACAGAAAAAGGTAAACAAGAACTAATAGTTGAAGACGAACAAGAATTTGAATATCAAGGCAAAATGGTAAAAGAGAAAGTAAGTCAACTATTAATGATAACAAATTATAAACTAAATGAATTTTTGGATGTTAAAGACTATGCTAGATATGAAAAAAAGAAAAAAGAAGATTATGAAGATTACAAAACATCAGGATTAGGAATGCCTGGTGTAAGCAAAGGTTTAATATTTAGAAATTGGCACATAGAAGATACAGAAAAATATAAAAATACATTTGAATTAATCAGAAGAGGTTTGGACTTTGGATATAGTTCAGACCCTTCTGCTTTTTTGCAGTTCAATGTAGATTTAAAAGCGAAAAGAATTGTAGTTTTTGACGAATTTGGAGCCACAGAATTAACAAATGAAATGTTGGCTAATGAGTTAAAAAGAAGAATAGAACCATATGCGTTAATTAAGGCTGATGCAGCAGAACCTAAAAGTATAGCAGAATTAAATAATTTAGGAATAAATGCAATACCAGCACAGAAAGGACCTGATAGTGTGTTACATGGAATTAAATGGCTAAAAGGGTTTGAAATAATAGTTGACCCTAAATGTAAAGGATTAATAAATGAATTAGGATTATATAGATGGAAAACAGATAAACAGGACAATCCATTAAACATACCAGAAGATAAAAACAATCATTATATAGATGCACTAAGATATGGTAGCGATGATTTATATTTAAGAAATTAGGAGGCAGTTAGATGGCGATAGAAAGTAAAATAATCAAAGAACTAATAACTCAATTTAATATGTCAGATGTAAAAAGAAAAATGCTAGAGGGTGAAAGATATTTTAGAGATAAAAATGATATATTAAAAAAAGATTTAAATAGTTATACAGTGTTTGACCAAAACACTGGAAATAGAAAGAAAATTGTTAATGAGAATAAATCTGATGAGCATATACCTCATGGTTTTTATTGGAAACAAGTAAACCAAAAGAAGATATATGTATGTGGGAAGCCAATAACTATATCATATAATAGTCCGGTTGATGAAGAAAAGAAAGATACTGCTAAAAGAGCTGAAAAGAAAATAACGAACATGGTGTGGAATACTTTAGGCGCTAACTTTGAAAAGCTTATAAAAAATAGACTAAAAGAGGCAAGTAATAAAGGAAGAGCATGGCTACATCCTAATTACAGAAATGGGAAATTAGTATTTGAAAAATATCCATCAGAAGAATGTATTCCTATTTATGATAATGAAACACAAACATATTTAACGGGATTTCTACATTTCTATACAATACAAGATTTAACAGGAGATAAACCAGAAGATAGAATATATGTTGAATATTGGGATGAGAAAGAAGTAAGGTATTTTATTGAAACTAAAGTTGGAGATACAACAGTATATTTAGAAGATGTTACTAGAGAAAGACCAGAATGCCATTGGTATAGAGAAATATACGATAATGCTCTAAATAATCTAAAAGGAGTAGAAAAACACAGCTGGGGTAAAGTACCATTTATTGAAATAGAAAATAATGAAGAAAAAATGACAGACTTAGAACCTATAAAACCATTAATAGATGCCTACGATTTGATAAATAGCAATTTTGTAAATACAGTAGAGGATTTAAAGGAAATTATATGGTTAATAAATGGGTATGGGGCAGAAAACTTACTAGCATTAATAGAAAATTTAAAGGTTAATGGAGTAGCAAGAACAAATGACACAACAGGGAAAATAGATGCTAAATTATTGCCAATTCCATACGAAGCAAGGCAAGCATTACTAAAAGGATTAAAAGAACTTATATATGAGTTTGGTAGAGCAGTAGATACAAGTAATAAAGATTTAATTGGACAAGCCCCAAGTGGTGTTTCATTAGAATTTTTATATACAGATTTAGACATGAAAGCAGATGACTGCATAGGAGGACTTACAAGTGCTATACATGAAGTTTTGTGGTATGTATTACAAGATTTAAAAATGCAAGGCAAAATACCACAAGAAATAAATGAATTTGATTTTAAAATAGAATTTAATAAGTCCAGAATATTTAATGAAAATGAAAAGATAACAACTTTAAATAATGATACTATACTAAGCACAAAAACAAAACTTGAAAAACATCCTTTGTGCGATGATGTCGATATGGAATTACAAAGAATAAAGGAAGAACAAAAAGAAAAACTAAAAATGCAACAAGAAATATTTAATAATGCAGGAGGATTTGAAGATAATCACAACAATGAAGGTAATCAAGAATAGAGGTGGTTTAAATGGCTAGAAAACCACTGGATTATTGGGAAAAAAGACAAACAGAGCTAATGAAAAGACTAGAAAAAGGTACTGAAAATACTATAAAAAGTTTAATACAATCATATGAGCAAGCTACTAAAAACATAAATAAAGAAATTAGTAGAATATATAAAAATTATAGTAAATCAGATGTACTTGATAAAAAAGCATTAAATCAATTACTAAACAAAAAAGAAACAGATACATATAGAAGAAATTTTTTAACTACAATAAATAATAATATAAAAAATGAAGAAATTAAGCAGAAAATGTTATTGAAATATAACGCATCTGCTTATTCTTTTCGTATATCAAGATATGAACAGTTGCAAGAAAGTATAGATTTAGAATTAAAAAAGTTAGCAGATATAGAACAACAAATAACAGAGATTAGATATGTAGATACGATAAAAGAAGGATATTACCACAATATATATAATGTTCAAAAAGCTACGGGATTAGGCTTTAGCTTTTCTCAAATAGATAACAGAACAATAAGTCTAATGCTAAATAAAAATTGGGTACCAAACCCATTAGCTACAGCATCTAATTTTTCGAAAAGAATATGGAACAATAGTGAGAAGCTAGGTAATTATTTAAGAACTAATTTTACAGCAGATACAATGTCAGGAAAATCAATAGTAAAGATAAGCAAAGAATTATCTGAGTATATGAATGTAGGGCTATTTAATGCTACTAGATTAGTAAGAACCGAAGTAAATCATTTTGCAAACGAATCAGAAATGTTATCATATGAAGAATTAGACATCAAAAAATATAGGTTTATAGCAACGTTAGATAATGTTACCTGTAAACATTGTGCAAAACTAGATAACAAAGAGTTTAATGTAAAAGATAGACAACCACGGTAAAAATTATCCACCTATACACCCGAACGACCGTTGTACAACAGTAGCAGTATTTGATGATGATATAACAGAAGGATTACAAAGAAGAGCAAAAGATGAAAATGAAAATACTATATTTGTACCACATGATATGAAATATGAAGAATGGTCAATGAAGTATGCTCCAGAAAAATATAAAAAATATTACATTAATCCCAACTTGCCAAAAACAAAAGCTACTAAAGATAGTATATTAGATAAACAATTAGGCTTTTACAACGAAACTAATAATTTGAAATTTATTCCAAAAAGTAGTATAATATCTAATGTACATATTATTGCTGGAAATGGAACACAAACATTATTTAGAAGTGCTAATAAATACGCACAAACATATGGTGGAAAAGCACAAGAATGGACTAAAAAAGTTGGAAAAATAGAAAGCGATAAGTATGTATTCGATATACATTGGGTAGAACATAATATATATGGAAAGTATGATTTTAAATTGAAAGGAAAAACACTAAAATGAAAGTAAAATATATAGGCGTGAGTTTTGGCGTAGAAGGACTTACAAATGGAAAAATATATGATGTAATAGGAATAGAAGATTATATGTTAAGAATAATAGACGATAGTGGAGAGGATTACTTGTATTCTGTAATAAAGCCATGTTCATTAGAAGATAGTTCAAAATGTGGTGAGTGGGAAATTGTAGAAGATAACAATAATAAAGATTTAGAAAAATTGTTATGTAAGGAGAGAAAATAGATGTATAAGGCTGGTGACAAAGTAAAGCTAAAAAATGGCTGCATAGTAACGATAAGTGGGGAAGTATCAAGTATAGATATGACAGAAGGTTATACAACTTATGAAATGACTGTTATATCACCTGATATGATACAAGAAAAAATTAATTAGTTATTAATATTTTAAAATTATAAATCAAGAGCTAGAAATAGCTCTTATTTTTATGCCCTAGATATGGCTTTAAACTGTCTATTTTTATTACTCATTTGCTTGTGAGAATAAATAAAAAGCAACTTTTCGTACTGGTAGCACCAGAATAAAAAAAGCTAGAAAGGTAGGACCAATTATGGAATGGTTAAAAGAATTATTAAAAAATGCAGGAGTAGAAAATGTAGATGAATTAGAAGGAAAGATATCTAAAGAATTACCAAAATATTTTAAACCTGCAAAAGAGTTTAACGAAATTAACGAAGAATTGAAAGTAGTTAAAGGAGAAAAGAAAACACTAGAAGATGACAAAAAGAAAGTTGAGGACGAGTACAACAACTTTAAAAAAGGCTCAATTAGTCAAGCTGATTATGAAGCTAAGAAAAAAGAAATTGAAGACAATTCAAAAACTGAAATAGAAAAAGTAAGACTAGAAAGCAAGATAGACTTAGCGATTAATAATGCTAAAGCTAAAAATGTTAAATCAGTAAAAGCAAATCTTGATTTAGATAAAATTAAGTTAGACGGAGATAAGCTTTTAGGATTTGACGACCAAATAGAAGCATTGAAGAAAAGCGATGAATATCTATTTGAAATTGATAAAAGCGTAAATAAAGGATTAGGTGATGGTAATCCAAATAAAAGAAAAGAAGAAGACGGAAGTTATGATGATGACGATTTAGATAATTTGTCAGATGAAGAATTTTTCGCACTTCAAGAAAAAAATAATAAATAAGAAAGAAGGAATTAATTATGCCAAACAAAATATTAACATGTCAAAGAATAGCAAGAGAAGCATTACCAATGCTTGTAAATAACTTAGTAGTACCTGAGTTATTTCATACTGATTATAGTAAAGATTTCGTAAAAGAGGGGGATACAATTCAAGTTGAAAAACCAGCTCAATTTGAAGCAAAAGATTTTAAAGATAAAGTAACTATTCAAGAAATTAATCAAAAAAGTGTTCCAGTCGTTATGGATCATATCGCAGATGTATCTGTAGAAATCACATCTAAAGAATTAACTTTAGATAGAGTAGAATTTAATGAAAAAATATTAGCACCTATGATGGAAGCTATTGCAGAAAAAATCAACAAAGAAGGTCTTGAAATGTACAAAAATGTTTATAAAACATTAGGTACAGCAGGAACAACACCTTCAACAATAGAAGTAATGGCAAATGCTAGAGGACTATTAAATAAAGCTAAAGCACCAATGGGAAATAGATATGCTGTATGGGACCCAGATGCAGATGTAAAATTCTCTACAATAGATGCAATTTTACATGCTGAAAAATCTGGAAGTACACAAGCATTAAGAGAAGGCTCTATCGGTAGAATACAAGGACTAGAAAACTTTATGTCTCAACAAGTTGCAGTACATGAAGCTGGAACATTTACAAAAGTTGCAACACCAAAAGTAAATGCTAAAGCAGAAGCTGGAGCTGAAACTATAGCAATAAAAGGTGGAAGTGGAGAAGAAACATTAGTTAAAGGTGATATATTTGCAATTAATGGACAACAATATGTTGTTAAAGAAGATGCAAAAGCAAGTACTGGAGTAGTTACTGTAAAAGTATATCCATCTGTAGTAGAAGAAATTGCTGTAGACACAGATGTAACATTTATAGATAAAACTTCTGGAGGACATGTTGCTAACTTAGTATTCAATAAATTAGCATTTGCTTTCGTATCTAGAGCATTAGCATTACCAGTTGATGGTAGAGATTCTTATGTAATTTCTTATAAAGGATTAAACTTAAGAGTTGTATATGGTTATGATATGACTACAAAGAAAAACATGCTATCTATTGATACTATTTATGGATTTGCACCATTATATCCATCATTAGCAGCAGTAGTACTAGGATAATAAAAGGCAGAGAAATCTGCCTTAATTTATTTATTAGGAGGAATGAAAAATGAAATGTCCAATATGTGGAAAAGAGTTCTCAGAACCAGTATTACCTTTACATATTGCAAGATGTGAAAAAGGTAAAAAAGTAGAAGAAAATAAACCTAAGAAAATTGAGCAAATGAATAAAGAAGAACTATTAGCTAAAGCAAAAGAATTAGAAATAGTAATTGAAAAAGCAGAAGAAACAACAAAAGCTCAAATAATAGAAATGATTAAAGAAAAAGAAACACCACAAGAGTAGGTGATTTTATGAAACTATTAGATATAGTAAAAGAAAGACTTGATATTAAAGACGAAAATCAAGATAAAAAAATACAAGGTTATATTGATGATATTACTAATAAAATAAAATCTATTTGTAATAGAGTAGATTTACCAGAAGAATTAGAGTATTTAGTTATTAGATATGCTATGAATTGTGTAGTGTTTTACAAAAATGGATATGGAGAAGGAAAGCAAGTTGTTTCTTCTGTTTCAGATAATGGACAATCAGTATCTTTTAAAGATGTTGGAGCTGTTACATCTGATGATATAAATATGGATAAATACATAGAAAAAAATAAAGACGAAATATCTATGTATGCATATATGAGGTGGTAATTATGCAAATATCTGAAATATTTAAACAAGCAATAACTGATACATTCTACGACAAAGATATAGAAATATGGACAGCTGGAACAATAAAAGATGATGAAGGCTCTGTGGTTGGAAATGGAAAACTAGATAAAATAGATAGTTTTAAAGGTAATTTTCAATTTTCTACAAGAGAATATATTCAACAAGAGTATGGCAAAGAAATAGAAGCTAATGCAATAGTTACATGTAACGAAACAAAAGCTGAAATAGGCAATATTCTTGTATATGACAATAAAGAATATACCATAAAAAGTTTGGTGCCTTCTGACAGCCATATAACTCTTTTGGTGAGTGATAACAATGGCTAGTATAGAAGGATTAGATGAATTACTTGCAAATCTAGCTGGACTAGGTGGAAATGCAAAAGAAAGTTGTAGAAAAGGGCTGGAAAGAGGAGCAAAAAAGATACAAAAAAATGCTAAATATTTAGCACCTGTTGATACAGGACATCTTCGTAACTCAATAAAGACTAAATCGCAAACAACACAAGAAGGAGCAGAAGCACAAGTATTTACTAATTTGGAGTATCGGTCCATATGTAGAGTTTGGAACAGGTCAAAGAGGTTCTGAAAGCAATATAGATAGACCAGAACGGAATATCCTATAAAGCCGATTGGGAAGGTCAAGCAGCACAACCATATCTAACTCCTGCATATCTTCATGCAAAGAATACAGGAGAAGTAGAACAAGAAGTAACTAAATCAATACAACAAGAAATTAGAAAGTTAGGTGGTAAATAATGATTAATCAAAAACCGATAGTATATAAAAAGCTAAGTGAATTAGAAACAGAAAAGAAAGCAAAGCAAGTATGTGAAGAAGGTTCACAAGATTGGTCAAAATTACCATGTGTAACTTATCTTGAATTACAAAATGAACCAGCAGAAGATGCTGATGATGAAGAATATTCAAGTGCATTAGCAATCAAAGCTGATGTTTGGGGAAACTCATCTAGTGAAGTGTCTAAATTAGCGATGCAAGTAGTTGCGAAAATGAAAGAAATAGGCTATAAAAGAACACTATTTTTAGATGTAGTAGACTTAAATAGTAAACAAAAACACAAAACAATGCGTTTTGAAAAAGAAGAAATTTTATAAAGGAGGGCGTTGATTATGCCAAAAAAAGCATTAAGAGGTTTAAGTGGAATTAAAGTATTTGAATTATTAGAGAATACAGAAACAAATTACAAAGTAGGAGAAGCTATAAGCATACCATATGCTCAAAAACTAACAAGAGATATTCAAACATCAAATGACCCAATTTATGCAGATGACGAAATATATGACGATGAAGAAATATTCGATGGAGAAGATTTTGAAATAGAAATACCAGAAGCTGATTTAGAATTAATGTCAGTACTTGAAGGTGGAAATTATGATGAACAATCAAAAGAATATTCTTGGGGACCAGACAATCAAAGCAAAGACTATGCAATGACGTTTAAAGCAAAAAGAAAAGATGGAAACTATAGAATGTTTAGATATTATAGAGCAAAATTTAAGAAAGTAAAACAAGACTTACAAACACAAGATAATGGAACACAAGTTGCTACATTAACAATAAGTGGAACATTCTATAAGAGATCTTTATTATCTGACCCTAAAGTTAGAGTATATAAAGATAGTACAAGTTCAACTGATTTGACTTGGTTAGATACAGTACCTACTATACCAACACCACAACAATCACAAAACTAAGGAACAAAAGGAGAGTATTTCTACTCTCCTTTTGAATTTATATTAGGAGGATTATAAATGGCAAGAAACAATGAAAGCAAGAGTTTACCCAAAGTAAAGGAAATACATGGTGTAGAGATTGAAAAAAAGCCTTGTGGTAAGTATTTTGAAGCTCTACAGACTTTAAAGGATTTGCCAGAGGACTTTATAAAAGAGTTATCTGACAATGGACAAGATTTTAAATTATCAGAAATGTTTACAATGGAAAATATTATGACATTAATTACAAAACTATTAATTATATTACCTGATTTTACATTTAATTTTTTATCTAAACTAATGGAAATAGATAGAGATACACTAGAAAATCAACTTACACCAAAAGAGGTATTAGATGTTATTAAAGAATTTTGGAAGATAAATGAATTAGAAAGTTTTTTCGACCAAATGAAGCCAAT
>CAUBRZ010000029.1 GCA_958438515.1 uncultured Clostridium sp.
AAGAATTTTGGAAGATAAATGAATTAGAAAGTTTTTTCGACCAAATGAAGCCAATATTGAGCAAAATTACAATGCTAATTGGCTTCAAAGGACAATTGCCATCTGCATAAAAATAGGAATAAGTAAAAAAGCTTTTATGGAAGATTATTATCCAGATGAAATCCCTATAATTATGCAAGAATATGCAGAATTAAATAAAGTAAGCAATAGTGACGAGGAAGAAGTAGGTGCAGAAGATTTTTAATGATTCGACAAATTTTGACAGTAAATGACATATATGATATGCTATTCTCTTATTAGGAGGGGATAAGATATGAAAAAAGGAAATAATGAAAAAAATACAAAAAATTGGAAATTATTAGTAGTATTTCTTATTATAATTTTAATTTCATTAGCAACAGTTTGGATATTAAATAAAAGCAAGGAAACTAATTCAGAGACTATAAGCAAATACAATTTTATAGGAGAAGAAATAAAACTAACAAAAAACATGAAACAAATAATATATGAAAAAGTAAAAAAAGATATCATGGATAGTTTAAAAACTCCGTCAACAGCAGTTTTTCCTGAATTGAAAGAGTGGAATATAGATGTTAATTCTAATAATGTTATAGAAGTAAAATCTTATGTAGATAGTCAAAATAGTTATGGAGCAATGTTGAGAGCAAATTTTGAACAAAAATACATACTTTTTAATAAAGATAATTATGTGTGTATTTACAAAGAATTTAACAATGAAACAGATTTTGATATTACAGAAAAAACAGAGTATAAAAAATTTATAAATGAAAAAGTTTATGATTTTCAAATGGAAGAATTTATAGAAAAAAGTAAAAATGCTACAATATATGGAAATTTAACAGATTACAACTATAATAAAGAAAATCAAAGTCTAGAAATTAATTTAGTAGTAAAAAAAATAGATAGTCCTTATTTTGATTATAGAAATTCTTTAAACAATGTTATATGCGCATATATTAATCAATGTATTTGTATTCCAACAGTAACTACAAAATTAAACATAAAAAATGAAGAAAATGAAACAATAGCAACAGTAGATAACATAGATTTAGACTTTTTATTGAATGACTGGTATACTTTATGGAATTTAGGGATAATGAACAATACTGACGGAACAGATTTAGAAGAAAAATTAAAAGATAGGTTATGGATATTAGAATAAATAAAATATGATTACTAATAAAACATCAGACTAAAATCTGGTGTTTTTATTGTGCGAAAAGGAAGTGAAAGAATGGCAAGCGAAACACAAATAGGTCAATTAGTAATTGATTTAAAAATAAAAACAGAAGCATTAGAAAAAGGACTTGAAACAGCAAAACAAAAACTAGAAAATTTAGAAAATAAAAATAAACAAGTACAAAATAGTAATAATCAATTAGATGCTAGTTTTATAGCAATGTCAGCAAGTATTATTGCATCGTTGGCAAAAATAACATCTGCAATAGATGATGGGGTACAAAAATACAATAAATATGTTAATAGTATGCAAGCATTGGAAAAAACTGCAAAAGTAACAAATAATTCTATGACGGAAATTAAAAATTCAATGGAAGATGTTAATGAGTTTAAATTTATAGATGAAGCTGATTTAAGTAAATCCATGCAGAATTTAATTAAATATGGATTTTCAGTAAAACAAGCAACTGAAATGTTAAAAATTATGCAAGATGCAGCAATTGGAAATAAGCAAGATTCATATTCTTTATCAGAAGCAATAAGGGTTACAACAGAAGGAATTAGAATGGAGAACTCTGTTTTATCCGATGCTTCTGGAATACAAAAGAATATATCTGTAATGTATGAAGAATATGCAAAAAAAATAGGAAAAAGTACAGATGCATTGACACAAGCTGAAAAGGTTCAAGCTGTATACAATGGATATATGGATGAAGCAAAAGATTTTATTGGAACAGCTTCTGAAATGTCAAATAGCTATCAAGGAATACAAGCACAAACAAATGCTACAAATTTAGAATTTAGTAGAACTGTTGGACAAAGTATGATACCGGCTTTGACTCAATATAGTTCTTTGCAACTAAATATCACAAAAGGTTTGACAGAATTTGTTTCTAATCATAAAACAGCAACTAGTGGTATAATAACATTTACTACAACAGTTTTAGCAATGATAGTTGCATTAACTGCAGCCAAAAAAGCATATACTGCTTATAAAACAGCAGCTGCTGCTGCAGATATGACAACGAAAGCATTTACTGTATCATTACTAGCAAATCCAGTAACCTTAATAGCTGTAGGAATTGCAACAGTTACAGCTGGAATATCAGTTTTTAACACAAAAATGCAAGAATCAATAGATAAAATGAATGAAGCTACAGAAAAATCAAAAACTTTAACAGAAGCACTACAAAATACAATGAATAATGATATGGTTATGACAGGGTCAGATGAAGAAACAATTAAAAATGCTAGAGATGAAGCAAAAAAAATAGTAGAAACATATGAACAAAAGAAAAATAAAATAAAAGAAATTGAAGAAGAAATCATAAAAATTAAAAAGTCAGATAAATTTGAATTTCAGAAAGATGGAGAAATTAATGTATTAACATCACAATTAGAAGAGGCTAAAAAAGCGTTATCTAGTTTTGAAAAAGAAAATTTATCAGGTGGAAAAACAATAGATTCTTACAAAAGCAAATTAAATACATTAACAAAAATGTTAGGAATTAATGAAGCAAAACAAAAATATGCTACAGCAACAAACCAAGCAGCGCACAGACAAACATTAATCAACATAGCCCAAACAAAAGCAGATATTCAAGGAAAACAACAGTTGTTGAATATCTTAAAAGAAGGAAAAACAACAACTGAAGCTTATACAAATGCTAAATCACAATTAGTTAAAGTGTATCCGGAATTAGCCAAAGTAAATGAAAATACTATAGCAAGTACGCAATCTGCAATAGATGCTGAGAATGTAGCAGCAGATGTTGAATGGGTAAATGCACAAAAAGTAATTCAAGCGAGTATATTAGAAGTTAGTGCTATGATGAGCAATAGTGAACAAATACAAACAATAGCAAATATAACAAAACAGTCTGTAGAACAGGTTACTGCTTCACTTCAAAATCAAATAAATATATTAGGAAATTTAGCAAAATTAACTCCAAGTGATTTTAAAGGAAGTGTAACTTCAAGTTATACCCCTAAAAGAATATCATCATCAGGTTCTAAAACATATCAAAATAAAGCATTAGATAATTATAAAAAACAAATAGAACACAAAAAGGCACTAGACCAAATAGGTTTACAAGATGAAATTAATATGTATCAAATAGCTTTAAAGAAATATGCAAAAACACAAGATGAAAAATGGGAATTGACAGAAAAAATATATGAACTTCAAAAAGAATTACAGGAAAAAAGTGTTGATGACTATACTGCAATGATAGAACATAGAAAGAATTTAGACCAAATAAGCTTACAAGATGAAATAAACATGTATCAATATGCCTATAATTCATTAGCAAAAACAACAGAACAAAAGCAAGAATTAGAAGAAAAATTATACGAATTAAGAAAAGAATTAGCACAGAAAAATAAAGATTTATTAGAACAGCAAACAAAAGATTATGAACGATATATAGAAGACCAAAAAAATTTGCGTGGTGCCGAATATGATGTAAAAGAACAAGAAGCTGATTTGAATAAAATAATAGCACTACATAAGAACTATTTAAATCAAATAATGAGAGATGAAAGACTATCATTAGATGAAAGGAAAGAACTTTATCAAGAAGAATTAGATACAATTAGAGACTATGAAAAACAAAAAAGAGATTTAAGAGTTCAAGCAGTAGATGATACAGTATCTAGATTAACAAGCGCTATAACAAAACAATTAGAAGAATTAGAAGAAGCAGATAAGAAAGCAATAGAAAGTAATATAGAAACAGTAGAAAAATGGAAAGAAACACGAGTAAATGCTATAAACGAAGAATATAATGCAAGAATTGAGGCTATACAAAAGGAATTAGATTTATTAGATAAATCAGAAGAAGATAAAACGAGAGCAGAAGAAGATGCAGAATATGAAAGAAAGAAAAATAGACTTCAACAACTAATAGATTATGAACACGATGCAACAACAAAAGCAAACTATCAAAAGGAATTAGATAAATTAGTTACAGAATATCAGAAAACTCTAGATAAAAGAGCGTTGGCAGACAAAAAGGAAACATTAAATGCACAAAAAGATTTATTAAAAGATGAACAAGACAGTAAAATTAAGAACATAGAAGATGAAGCAGAAAAAAGAAAAGAACAATATGAAAAGCAACTTGATGAATTAGAAGAATATTACAACAAACAAAAAGAATTAGCGCAAGAAACAGCTGAAAAGATGTTATTAAATGTAGAACAAAATCAAAACAAGATACTAGAGCTATTAAAATCATATGGAGATGCTTATGAAATAACAGGGCAAACTCTAGGAGAAAAATTAGCACAAGGAATAAATAATGGCGTTGCAGACAGAATACAAAATGTTATTCAAAAGATACAAGACACAATTGATGCAGGAATAGAAAATAAAATAAGAGAATGGACAACGGGAATGTATAGATATGAGGCAGAAACAAATAAGCCACAAGCAACTAGTGTAAGTGTAATTCAAAACAATTACATTGAACAAAATCCAGAAATGCCATCAGAGACGTACAGAAAAATGAATAATGTAAGCCAAAAATTAGCAGAACAATTAGCAGGAATGTAGGTGATAAAATGCAAAAATTAGAAGTTATCAATTTAGCTTTAAATGAAAACATAGTATTTGACAGTGTAGGAAACTTAGAAGAAGATATACTGTTATCTCATATTGAGGGGGTAGGATATCCAGGAGCAACCTCGAAAAAAAGTCAAGGTGTAAATCAAGATGGTTGTAATAGTGAAGATAGCTTATTAGACCCGAGAGTTATTAAATTAAAAGCAACAATAAGAACAAAGAATAGAGTAAAACTATATGAACTAAGACGCAGAATAATGAGAATAATAAATCCAAAAACATATAACCAATTCACAGGAAAAAAAGGAGAATTACTTATTTATTATACAAATGATTATAAAAAATATAGAATATATGGAAAAGTAGAAGACCCTGCAGAATTTAATGATAGAAAAAATAATCATGATATAACTACTATTTCTTTTTATTGTCAAGATCCATATTGGTTAGATGAAATAGGAAAGGATATAGATATTAAATCAGTTTCAGGAGGATTAAAGTTTCCTGTTGAATTAGCTACTGTTTTTTCTAATATTAACTTTTACAAGGAAATTAATAATATAGGAGATGCAGAAGTACCTGTTCAAATAGAATATATAGGACCAGCTAAAAATCCTAAAGTAACCAATAAGACCACAGGGGAGTATATACAAGTGAATATGGAGATTGGAGAAAAAGAAAAATTGATAATAGATACTAGAGAAGGAAAAGAAACAGTTAATCTTATAACACCAAACGAAACAAAAGATGTTTACAATGAAATAGATTTAACATCTACGTTCTTTAAATTAATAGTAGGAAAGAACTTAATAGAGTATAGTTCAGATATTGAAGGAGCAAAAGATAAAGTAACTATAAAAAACTATACTAATAAGTATGTAGGTGTTTAAATGAATTGTATAGAGATAATTAATACTAATTTTGAACTTTTACGGTATTATTACTAATTTTGAAAGCCTTATTTGTGTATGGAATTATTACGAATGTGGCACGTTTGAGTTGACTATTAATAAAAACAAAGCAAATACTAATAAATTAATAAAAGATAATCTTTTAATTGTAAACAAAGATGATAAGAAAATACTAATTATTGAGAAGAGAGAAACTACAACAGAAAAGAATAGTAAGACTTTAAAGATAACAGGAACTTGTATAAAAGGTATTGCTAAAAGAAGAATAGTAGCAACAAATGGTTATGATAGAGTACAAGAAGATTATGCAGAAAATATACAAAAGCATTATTTAAAAAATCATTTAGTAGAAAGCTATTACGATAATATAAGAACAACAGAAAGAGATATTCCTTGGGTTAAGATAGCATCAACACAAAATAGAGGAATAAAAACAGTATGGCAAGCAAGATTAACAAATTTACATGATGAATTGAAACATATTAGTGAAGATACTGGAATAGGTTGGTATGGTTATTTAAATAGAAATGAAAAATGTATTTATTTAGATAGCTTAAAAGGGACAGATAGAACAATAAATCAAGTAGAAAGTCCAAATACACACGAATTTTTAAAAGATTTCACACATGAACAATTACAAGCTTATACGCACGAACAATTACAAGGAACAATAAAACATCCTTATATTATATTTAGTGAAAAAAAGAAGAATTTACTTGAAGGAAAGACAACAGATGATAATTCTAATTACAAAAATGTAGGATATGTTGCAGGAAAAGGAGAGAATGAAGATAGACTTATAACAGTTTTAGGAACTGCAACAGGATTTAATAGAAGAGAAGTTTTGATAGATTTAAATAATATAGAAGATATAGATGAGCTAAGGACAGAAGGACAAAAGAAACTCGATACATATAAAATAATTCAAAGCATAGAGGGAAAAGTATATCAAATTCCGAATATGGAATATGAAAAAGATTTCTTTTTAGGAGATTTAGTAACACTTGAAAGCGATGGAATATATGAAGACAAACGTATAATTCAAGCTAAGGAAATATATGAAAGAAATAATAAAACTGTTGAACTAGGTTTCGGAGATAAAGTTCCAAGTCTAGGAGAAGAAATAAAAAGGATAATAACAAGACCTATAAGTTAGGTCTTGTTTTTATGGAAAGGAGTAAGTATGGCAGAAAAAGTAACTTTAAAAAGTTTTCCATTTGATAGTATGGATGTTTTAAATTCAGAAAGTGGAAAAATGGAGCCAGACCGTTTATATGAAGCAGAAATCTTCAGAAAATACTTTGCTAAGTTTTTGAGTAACGGTGTTTATTTTGGTAATTATAATAATTACAAAGAAAATTCGATGAAAGTAAGTGCAGGAGGAGGATTAAATGTAAAAGTAGCTACTGGAGCAGGAATAATTGAGGGAGCAGATTTTGAAAATGAAAGTGAAAAGACATTTGTACTAGAAAGACCAACTTCCGGAAATCGTGTAGACAGGGTTATTGTTAAACTTGACAAAACACTAGCAACAAGAGAAACACAGCTATATATAAAGACAGGAGAAGGAACAAATCCTCCTGCATTACAAAGAGATGATAATATTTATGAAATTTGTTTAGCAGAAGTAACTGTTAAAAGTTCAACTAATATTACAGAATCAGATATCGTAGACAAAAGACTTAATACTAATTTATGTGGAATCGTTAACAGTCTCATTTCTGTAGATGGGGAAGAATTATATCAAAAGTTTAAAAACTACATAAATAGCGTAACATCAGACATAGCATTTAAAAGTAAAGAGAATATATTTCAAAAGAAAATAACAGCTCAAGGAGGAATTGAAGGAAATGTTACAGGAAATGTTAAAGGAAATGTTAAAGGCAATGTTGAAGGCAATTGTACTGGCTCTTCTAGTAGTTGTACTGGTAATTCACGGAAGTGCTACAAAATTACAAACATCACGAAAAATAAAATTACAAGGTGCAATTAATGGAAATGCAGACTTTGATGGAAGCAAAGATATTGTAATAAATACAGAACAAAAAAATATTTCTATCCTAACAGGAAATATAACTTTAGCACAAGGCAATTTAGACAGTTCAGAAACGACTGAAATAAAGTTAGAATTTCCAGAAGGGTTTAATAAAGATAATTGTTTTGTTATCGCACAAGGAATAAAGGTGAAAGCAAATACAACAAATGGATTTTCTTATGGTAGTACAAGCGAAACAGATGTATTTACATGGGCTGACGGATTATTACCATATAGAATTATATTAGGGGATTCAAATGGGAAAATATTAATAAAAATTGACAATTACACGGATAAACGTGAAATATCATACAAAATAGTTCTTATGAAAATATAGATAGGAGGTGTATATAAATGTCAGAATACACAGAACATTATAATCTAAAAAAACCAGCTCAATCAGAAAGTTATGACATAGATGTTGCAAATACAAACAATGACATAATAGACGAAAAATTATATTCTAAAGTTGATAAAAAACCACGGAAAAGATTTATCTACAAACGATTTTACAAATAATTATAAAGCTAAATTAGATATGTTGAAAAATTATGATGATACAGAAATAAGAAAAAATATATCTAATATAAGTATAGAGCAAGATACACAAAAAAACAAAACAGAAAAGTTAGAATATGATAACGAATCGATTAAGAATATACTGCCAAGTGTTAAAGCAACAGGAGAAGAGATAAAATTAAGTAATACAGCAGAAGCAATATTAAAAAAAGTAAAAGTAAGTGGAAATCGTAAACAGGAAACAAGAGATGGAAAAAATAAGTTTAATCTAGATTATATAAGACAACCTTTTTCTAATTTCAAAATAACGGATACAGGTGTAAATATTACAAAATGTTGGGTAGCAGATTTATATACAAGTGAAAACGTAATAAAAACATTCAAACCAAATACAACATATACAATGAAAGTAAAAGCAAAGGTCGTTTCAAGACCGTCTACAATGGCCTCAAGTCAAAGTGCTTTGTTTGCATTGCATAGAGCAACTTCAGGAGATTTGCCTTCTGTATGGAGAGAATGTATAAGTATGCCTGATAAAGAAACAATTGCATTGAATAAAGAAAAGGAATATATTACTACATTTACAACACCTACTGATATGACAAATGTGAGATTTTTAACTTATACATTCTATGGTAATAATGATGGTTCAACAACAGGTACTGTACTAGGAGAAATAGATGTATCAGAAATAATGTTAGTAGAAGGAAGTTATACTTCAGAAACATTCCCAGAATTTGAACTATATGGAGTGAGTCCTACTTCAAAGTATCCAAGTTCTATACGAAATGCTGGAGATAATATAAATATTTTTGATAAAAGTAATGCAAATAAGTTATCTGCGTATTTTTGGAGTGGTTCTACTATACAAACTTTAAATACTAGACGAATAATATATGTTCCATGCAAACCAAATACAATGTATAGTGTCTTAAAAAAAGCAGGTAAGAAGTTCGCTTTATCAACGGCAAAAATAACACCTGCTTTAGGAGTACAGACATTTGGATTTGTACAAGGAGATACTGCGTCTTTATTATCATTAAAAACTCCTCCAGATGCAAGATATTTACTTGTTCAATATTTTGATACAAGTGTAGACACTTTAACAGAACAAGAAATACTAGATAGTATAAAAATAGAAGAAGGAACTGGAACTTCCTATAGCCCTTATAATTATGGGAATATAAATATATTCAAATCTAATAGAAATTTAGCTAATATGGATTTGTTATATCAAGAAATGCAAAGTTTTAATGCAACAAATTTATCTCAAAAAATTGTCGATGAGAGAAATTGCATTGCTTTTAGTAATAATAATTATATAAATGTATATGGATTTAAAGGATTACCAAACAGATACAAGGAAAATACACGTTATAAATTCAGTTTCTATGCTAGATTACAAAATACATCGGATACGACAAAGAACTATTCTTTATTTTTACAGACTTTTGATAAAAATGGAAAACTGATAAATAATGTTAGATGTCCTAATACAACTGAATGGACTAAATTCGAATTAATTACACCTGAAAATACTTCGTTATATTATTTTGACTTTAGTTATAGTAATCTAGCAATGTGGCTTATTGATAAAGACACATTCATGATTGAAGAATATAAAGAAGGAAAAAGTTCGAATTATATAAAAAATCAAGAACAAAATATTGTATTCCCATTAAACGAAGGACAACGACTATATAAAAATAGTTATCTAGCAGAAGATGGAATACATCATAAAAGAAATCAAATAGAATTAGATGGAACGGAAAATTGGATAGCATTAAACAAAATTTATTATATGCAGGTATCAGATAAAAGAAGCAACAAGGTAAACACAAAAAATGCAATAATGAGTAATCAATTTTTACAAACTGAGTATATGGAAGGTGGTGGTAGTCTTGATAAAGGCTATATGACTGAAAGGTATTATACTGCTGGTAATCTAAATGTATTTTTTAATTATGACGATGGAGAGGGAGGAGTAAGCAATTGGAAAACATATTTAGCATCACAAAAGACAGCAGGAACACCAGTAATATTAGAGTATGAATTAGCCGAAGAAAAAATAGAACCATATACTTCAGATCAAACGCAAAAATTTAATGAAATTCAGAAATTAAAAAGTTACTCAGATGAAACTAACATATATAG
>CAUBRZ010000030.1 GCA_958438515.1 uncultured Clostridium sp.
TAATAAGACAAGCGTATATGGAGAAGACTTAAAAGAATTAACATCAAATGTAACAGAAGGAACAGTAATAGAAGGAGATGACCTAGGAATTGCATTAACAAAAGAAGAAGGAACAACAGTAGGAGAATATGCAATTACAGGAACAGCTTCAAACACAAATTATGATGTAACATTTATAGAAGGAACATACACAATAACAGCAAGAGATGTAACAGTAACAATAGAAGATAAGACAAGCGTATATGGAGATGCTTTAAAAGAATTAACATCAAGAGTAACAGAAGGAACAGTAGTAGAAGGAGATGACCTAGGAATTGCATTAACAAAAGAAGAAGGAACAACAGTAGGAGAATACGCAGTCACAGGAACAGCTTCAAATACAAACTATAATGTAACATTTGTAAATGGAACATATACAATTGAAAAAACTAACTATGATATGAGTAAAGTTACTTTTGAAGACAAAGAGGAAACTTATGATGGAACACAAAAATATATACAAATAACAGGTGATTTACCAGAAGGTGTATCAGTAACTTATGAAGGAAACAGTGGAATAAATGCTGGAGAATATAATGCAGTTGCTAAATTTGAAATAGCAGATAAGACAAATTATAATGAAATAGAAAATAAAACAGCAAAATTAATAATTAAGAGAGCAGAAGGAACATTAAATCCAGATTACATTGATAGTTTCCCAACATTAGAATCTGTTGTATATCATAAAGACAGAAGATTAAAAGATATTACTTTACCAACTAGATGGACATGGGTAGATGAAACAATAGTACCTGAAATAGGAACATTAAATTACAAAGCAAACTACACAAGCTCAAATACAAATTATGAAGATGTAAATAATGTAAATATAAGTTTAACAGTTTTACAACCAGCAGATCAAACAGAGTTAAACAGATATTTAGAAGAGATTGGATACAATAATTTAGAAAAAGCAGATTACACAAATTGGGATGAATTTGAAAAAATAGTAGAAGCTGCAAAATCAGCAACTATTCAAGATAATCTAGATATTTTATTAAATAAATTAAAGGATTATAGACTACAAGCAAAACCAGTGGATCAAACTAAATTAGATCAATATGAACAAAAATTAGAACAAGTTGTTTCATCAGACTACACAAATTGGAATGAATTACAATCTAAAATAGCAGAAGCAAGAGAAATAACAGATTTACAAAGTAGATTTGACAAAAAAATGGAAGAAGTAACTTCTTTAAAAATGAAAGCAAAACCAGTAGATCAAACAGCTTTAAAAGAGTTAAGAATACAATTATCATTGAAAAATCAAGATGATTATTCAAAAGAAAGTTGGAATGCAGTTGAAGCAAAAATGCAACAAGCAAAAAATCAACAACTACAAAGCAAATTCGATGAAATTATAGCATCAATTGATTTAACTGTAGACTTATTACCAAAGGAACTAGAAAGTATTAGCATTAGTGAATTACCAAAAGTAAATTATGAATATGGAGACCAATTAGATGTAACAGGAGGAAAAATAAAATTAATTTACGATAATGAAACAACAGAAGAAATTGCTATGATAGTTTCAGAAGTAACAGGATATGATAGTAATAAAATTGGTGAACAAGTATTAACAGTAAATCATTTAGGAAAAACAGCAATTTATAGAATAAATGTTGAAAATCCTATAAAGGAAATATCAATACAAGAACCAAATAAAGTTAACTATCGTTATGGAGAAGAGCTTGATTTAGATGGATTAGTTGTAAAAGGAATTCTAAAAAATAATGAAGAGAATACTTTAAGTAACAATCAATATAGTATATCAGGTTATGATTCACAAAAATTAGGTGAACAAACCATAACAGTATCATATAAAGGATATGAAAAAGAATTTAAAGTTACTGTAAATGATTTTACAGAAAGTATTAGAATCAAACAAGAACCAAAAACAACCTATAAAAAAGGAAAAGAATTTGATACTACAGGAATGAAAGTAGAAAAATTGACAGCAGCAGGAGAAGTAACAGAAATAGATTTATCAAAAATAACAGTTACTGGATATGACAAGGATACATTAGGAATACAAAAAATAACATTAACTTATGCTGAAAATGGAGAAATTTTCGAGACAACATTAAATGTAATTGTTGCAGAAGGTACAAAACCAGTAATTGCTCTAAAAGGTGAAAATAATATCAACGTTGAAGTTAATACAAAATATGAAGAATTAGGAGCAACAGCATATAATGTAGACGAAGAAAAAGAAATAGAAGTTAATATTGGTGGAGATGTAGTAGATACAACTAAAAAGGGAACTTATACAGTAATCTATTCAGCACAAGATGCAGAACCTGTAACAAGAACTGTAAATGTAATAGATACAACAAAACCAGAAATCACATTATCAGAAGAAAATATTTATGAACTAAAACTAAATGAGGAAAAACCAGAATATAAAGCTACAGCAGTTGATAATTATGACGGAAAAGTAGAAGTTACAATAGTAGATAATATTAATATGGCCTCTCCTGGAAATTACAAAGTAACATTTACAGCAAAAGATGCCGAAAATAATACAACAGTAATAGAAAAAACAGTAATAGTAAGAGATGTTACAAAACCAGTTATATCAATAACAGGAGAAAAAGTACAAACGGTAGAAGTTAATACAGAATATAGAGCAACAGATGTTAATGTAACAGATGATTCTGGAGAAGTAATTACATTAAATATTAATAAGAACAATCTAAATATGAATTATTTAGGAACTTATACAGTAATATATAGTGCTAAAGATTCTAGTGGAAATGAAGCAATATTAGAAAGAACTGTAAAAGTAGTAGATACAACAAAACCAGTTATACATGCAAATAAAACAGAAGTATCATTTATTATAGGAACTCAAGTATTTGATTATGAAAATGCAGTAAATGTAACAGATAATTATGATAAAAATATTAGAGCAACACATCAAGGAACAGTAAATTCAAATGCAATAGGAACTTATAAGGTAGTTTACTCTGCAGTTGATACATCTGGAAATAAGGCTGACGATGTTGAAATAACTGTAAAAGTAACAGATTATGCACCAACAATTAGTTATTATAATGATGATAATTTAAAAACAGAAATAACAGATGGTCAAGTATTCTGCAAACATATAGCTGTAGTTTATAACAAAGGAACAGCAACTATAAAAGAGCAAAATGATGTAAGTTATAGAGCATATAATGGAGAAACACTAGAAGATGGTACATATACAATAAAAGTAGTTGCAGAAGATGGAACATCATCACAAAAAACATTCATTATAGATACATTACCACCAGTGGTAACTGGAATTAAGGCAGGAAGATTCAAAACTGTAAAAACAATTTTATTTGAAGATATAAATGATGTAGCAGTAGCAACATTAAGTAGATATGAAGATGGAAAGGTAATAGATTTAAAAGCAGAAGGAAAAAATAGCTATGAAGTAAATGAATCAGGAACTTATACATTAAAAGTAGAAGACAAATATGGAAATGCAATTATGCCAATTACATTTAGAATTACACTTCCTTAATTAAAATAAATACACTCTAAATATTAAACAAAATGTTTAGTAAATAGAGTGTATTTTTTATGTCGTTATTTGTTGACAGAAATAAAAGAGAACAGTATAATAAAAGTGTAATTTAAAATAAAAGGAGAGAAAAAGGTGAAAGAAAAAAATAAAAAAATTATTGTGATGATAATTGCAATCTTAGTAATAGTAGTTTTAATAGGTGCAGTAGCAGCAATAAATGATAAAAAAAATAATAGCAAAAATGAGTTGCAAAACAACAATGAGAATATAACAAACTTGCAAACTAATCAAGAAACTGAGGACAGAAATGAACCAAAAGACCCTATAGAAGAAAGGCCAGATAGTATTATAGAAACACCAACAGAAGAACAGTCTGATAAAGTTATTCAATCAAACCCAACAAGATAACAATAGAAATAGGTTTGGATTAGATGTAGAAGCTCTAAAAATAACAAAAAACAAACGTATTATGTTTACAAAACAACTGGGAAATGGTATAATATAATTATTAGAGTTAAATTAATGGTAAATGAAAGGAAAGATATAAAATGGGAAAATTAAAAAGAGCAATTACTATATTAATAATGATGTTATTAATGATTGGAATATTTATAGGAAGAGTAAATGCTGCATCAGCAAGTATTAGTGCTTCTGCGAGAAAAGTAACTGTTGGACAAAATGTAAGTGTAACAGTTTCTTTTAGTGAAAAGGTATCTGCAGCACAGTTTAAATTAAGTTATGATTCAAGTAAATTTAAGTTTATATCAAGTTCAGCAGGAAATTTTGGAGAAGGAACTCAAAAGTTTGCTTATTATAGTTCAGATGGAAAAACACCAGAGTTAAGCAGTGTTACACTTAATTTTCAATCTAAAACAGCTGGTAGTAGTAATTTCAATTTAAATAGTTTAAAAATATCAACAGCAACGCAAAATAAAATAACTCCTTCAGGAGGAGGTTCTGTATCTATAACATCAGAAAACAAACAAGACCCGAAGCCAGATACAAAACCGGAACAAAAACCAAGTAGTGATACAAAAACAAATAGCAGTAATGGAACAAGTACAAGCACTTCAAAATCAGGGGGAACGACAAGTACATCAACAAGTAAAAATACTAAAAAACAAAAAGACGTTAATAATACTGTAAAAGATGAGAAAAATGATAAAGACAGTAAAGAAAATAAAGATAATGAAACAAACGAAAACGAACAAGCAGAAGAAGATAAACAAGTAGAAAATGAGAATAATGAAGAAAATGAAGCACCAGTACAAACAATAGAAGAACAACCACAAATAGAACAAGCAGAATCAAAAAATGATAATATTAATATTTGGATAATTGTATTAGGGGTAGCAATAGTTGCAATAATTATTGTTGTGATACTAATGGTAAGAAAAATAAGAAAATAGAAAAGTGGTGAGAAAATTGAGAAAAGCAAAAAGAGCAAAGAAAATGAAAAAATCAAAAAAGTTTGTATTAATATCAGGAGTATTAGTAGCGACATTAGGAATGGGCACAATGGCATATAACTTAAATGAAGGAACTTTATCAAATCTTATTGAAAGTAAACTAGTTGCATATAACTATAATAAAGAAAATGCATTAGATAATGTATTCACACAAGATGGAATGACAATTTTACCTTTTATATATAAAGATTCTGAACAAACTATTTCAGAAGAAGATATAAGAAATATGTTTGATAAAACTGGTATAAGAATACAAAGTATTTCAACAGATGTAATAGGGACAGGTACAAAAATAGAAACAGAGGGAAAAACGTATACAATTCTAATTTATGGAGATGTAGATGGGGATGGATATGTTGATGTATTTGATGCTCAGAAAATTATACAACATTACGTTTATGAAGGTGACTATGAGCTAAAAGGTATATATGCTTTAGCTGCGAATGTTGATAATGAAGATGATGAAATTGATGTATTTGATGCTCAAAGAATTGTTCAATTTTATGTTGGATATGAACAAAAGTTAGTAGTAAATGAACCTATATCAGACAAGGAAAAAGATAAAGAAAAGCCAATTATAACTTTAATAGGAGAAAATCCACAAAAAATAAAATTAGGTGATAAATACATAGAATTAGGAGCAACTGTAACAGACAATATGGATAATAATGTAAAAGTTAAAATTGACTCAAGCAAAGTAAAAACAGACAAAGTAGGAACATATATTGTTACATATAATGCAAAAGATGCAAGTGGAAATAAAGCAGATAAAGTAAAAAGAACTGTAATAGTAGAAGATTATATTAAAGATATAGAAGTGATAAAACCTACAAAAACCGAATATCAATATGGAGAAAATATTGATTTAAATGGAGCAAAAGTTAGAATAAAATATGCATCAGGAGATACAAAAACAATCGATATGAAAGAAGATATGATAACTGGTTACAATAAAAACAAAGTAGGAATACAAGAAATTACTGTAACATATGAAGGAAAGACTGCAAAATTTAGTGTTAATGTTTTGCCACAACAACAAGATTATATTACAGGCATAGAAATTAAATCACCTACTAAAACTAACTATAAAGTAGGACAAACATTAGATTTAACAGGTGCAAAATTCAAAACAGTAATGAATTCTGGAGCAGAGACATCAGAGCAAGAAATTACAAAAGAAATGATAGATGTCAAAACATTAGATAAAGTAGGAACAACAACAGTAACAGTTAGTTATGAAACAAATAATACAATTGATGACACAACAAGAGTATTTACAAAGACATTTACAGTACAAGTAGTAAATTATGTTAGTGACATAGAAATAACATTACTACCAAATAAACTAGAATATAAATATGGGCAAACAATTGATACAGAAGGTATGGTTATTAATGCTGTTATGGGGGATAAAACTAAAAAAGACATAACCTCACAAGTAAGCTTGGATAGTAAACAACTAAATGAAATAGGAACAACAGAAGTAACAGTTAGTTATGAAACAGATGATACAATTGATGATACTACAAAAACATTTGTAAAGAAATTTAATATTGAAGTAAAAAACTATGTAAAAGATATTGAATTAGAAAAAATACCTACAATTACAGATTATGTTGAGGATCAAGAAATAAAGAAAGATGGAATAATATTAAATTCTATAAAAGCAAATGGTGAAAAAGAAAAAATAGACTTAGAAGATAAAAATATTGAAATAACACCAATTAAAGCAAAATATGGATCAAACACAATAACAATTACCTATAAAACAGATAATACAATTGATGATACTACAAAAACATTTACAAAAACATTTGAAATCTCAGTTGTAAAGAAATTAAAAAATATAGTTGTAACTAAAAAACAAACAACAACAAATAGATATGAAGAAATATTGATAGCAGATGTAAGTTCAGGCCTAAATGAAGAAAGGATATCTGCAGAAAAATTAGCAGTAGAAAT
>CAUBRZ010000031.1 GCA_958438515.1 uncultured Clostridium sp.
CTATATTTCCACTTGTTACTTTTGATGTTAATTCTTTTAAGTCTTCTCCATATACGCTTGTTTTATTGTCTATTGTTACTGTTACTTCTCTTGTTATTATTGTATATGTTCCATCTATAAATGCTACATCATAATTTGTATTTGAAGCTGTTCCTGTGATTGCATATTCTCCTACTGTTGTTCCTTCTGCTTTTGTTAATACAATTCCTAGGTCGTCTCCTTCTACTACTGTTCCTTCTGTTACTCTTGATGTTAATTCTTTTAAATCATCTCCATACGCACTTGTTTTATCATCTATTGTTATTGTTGTTTTTAATTTTTCTATTTTTAATGTAGCTACCATGTCTGGTATTTCTTTATAATGTTCAAAATCACCTACAAATTTAGCAGTAACAGTATATTCTCCTACATTCTTATTTTCATTATTTAAATAATTTACTGTTACCCCTTCTGGTAATGTACCATTAATTTCTAGTTTTTGAACGTTTCCATTATAATTTACAGATTTATCTATAAAACTAATTTCTGACATATTATAAGTAGCACGATCAACATTAACTGTGAACTCTTTTGTCTTTCCTGCATAGTTAACTGTAACAGTTTGTTCACCAATTACTTCTGAATTATATCCTGTTACCATATCCATTGATATATTCTCTGGTTCTACTTCAGTTCCAGATGCCATAATTTTTCTAACAGTTGCTCCTGTTAAATCTAATTGTTCTTTATATATGTAATTTGTTTTAACTGGTGCAATTATTTCTATATCTTCTACATAGTCTTTTACATGTATTGTTCTGCTGATTGTTTGGCTCTCATTTCCAGCCTCATCAACAGCTGTATAATTAATAACATAGTCACCTAATTTATTTAATTCAAGTATTTCTTTATTTGTTTTTATCGTTATATTATCTACAGCTGTTGAATTATCTGCTACTACAACATCACTATTTTTTATTTCATAATAATCATTAATATTTATCTCTACATCGGCAATTCCCTCTGCAAATGAAATACTTGGTGCCGTTTTATCAAAACTTATTGTACTATTTTCTTCTACTCTTGCTCCTACATTTTCTAATATTCCTTTTGGTTCAATTGTATAAGAAATAAGCCCTTCTGCATCTTCTGATGTAAGAGTATAAGTAAATTTATATTGATTTTCATTTATTTTTTGTAGTGCTACTTCTTGTTGATTTATTTTAGTAATACTTTCTGATAAATCTAATTCTACATTTGTATCAAAAGTAATTGTAATATTATCTCCTACTTTTGCATAAGAAGCATTAGAATTACTTGTAGATACCATAATATTAGATATTTTTGGTAATTTTACTAAGTCTTCTAGATTTATTGTAATAACAATTTCATCAAATTTGCTTTGTAATGTTTGTTTTTTTGCTTCTGCTATTTTTTCTTGGATTGAATTCCAACTATTTTTTGTATAATCCTCACTATTTAAATTAGATAATTCTTTTTCAATTGAATCTAGCGCAGATTTTTCTATTTCCTTTTCTATTAATTTAAAATCTTTTATTTCTTCTAATTTCTTATCAAACTTACTTTGTAAATCTGTAATATTTTTAGCTTCATTAACTAAATTCTCAAAATCATTCCAATTTGTATAGTCTGTACTTACAAATGTTTCTATATATTCATTTAAAGCTTGTTGATTTACATTTTTAGCTTGTAATGAAGTAATTTGATTTTCTAATTTTATCAATTGTTCATTAATTTCAGTTTGAATTGATTGATTTTCTTCAATCATATCATTTGATTCTCTAATTACTTCTTGTAATTGTTGCCAACTACTTTCTATATAATCACTTTCAATCAATGTTTCTTCAATATATTTTAATTTTTCTTGTAAATCTTTATAGTCAACAACATGTACTTTTCTTGTTACTGTATCTGCAATATTTCCACTACTATCAGCTACATTATATGTAACATTATAAATTCCAACATTATTTATATCTACTTGTGTAGCATCAATTATTGCTGTTAAGTCTTTATCATAATTATCAGTAACTATTGCTCCTAATTCTTTATATTCTTCTCCTTTTTTTATTATTTGTGGATTTGCACCATTAATAGAAATAACTGGTTTTATTTCATCTTTCACAGTTACCTTGAATGTTTTTTGCTTTCCTGCATAACTTACTGTTATTAATTGTTCTCCTAATTTTTCTTTATCATATCCACTTAACATGTCCATTGTCATTTTTTCTTTAATTGTATTTACCCCTGATGCCATGACTTTTTGAACATATCCACCTTCTATATCAAGATCTTCTTGATATTCGTATGCTACTTTTGTTGGTGGTGTTACAGAAATATCTGCAATAAAATCATTTACGTTATATTCATATATAATACTTGTACCATTATATGTAAAAGATATTTGTTTTGTATTTGGAGTTGATGTCGAAAAGTCTGCAAACATATCTTCTGTTGGTGTAACATAAGATATATTTCCTCTTTCATCTGTAACTTTAATACTAGCTCCTGTTAAATCTATTGGATCATTTACGTTATATTCTGTTTTTGTAGGTGCTGTTAATTCATATGTTTTTTCAGTTCCTACAACTGTTACTGTTCTTGTAACAGTATTTGACTTGTTTCCAGCAGCATCTGTTGCTGTATATGTTAAAACTTGAGGTCCTACCTTAGAAGTATCTAATTTTTCATTCGCATATACTATTTTTTGAGCATCATAATTATCATTAAATGTTGCTCCTGGGTCAGTAAATGTTCCGTTTAGTGGTACATCTACTTTATCAGAACCATTTAATGTTAATGTTGGTGCTATCATATCTTTTATTGTTACTTTTGTGTAATATCCTTCTGATATGTTGTTTGCCCCATCACGTGCATACATTTGTAAATACCAATCTCCTGTTTCCTTTGGAGCTTTTATTTTTAACTCATTTGTATTATATACAATAGTTGCTCCTGTGGCATAGTCAGTTTGGTCTAATGTTCTTGTCCATTTATACGCCATATAATAAATACCAGAATTATCACTCGCTCTTAGAGTAATTGGCATTTCTTGTGCAATTGTTGAATTATTATATGGATATTCGTCTGGCACATTAAATACAAATACTGGTTTTGTAGTGTCTACCACTCCTGTTGGATTATCCACTACTACATAAGGTATATTTGTCCAGTAACTAATATTTCCATAGTAATCTTGTGCTGCTATACTAAATTCGTATAATCCTGGTTTAGTTGGTGCTGTTGTTTTAAACTCATATTGTTTTGGTTCATCATCTAAAGTTATAATCGTCTTCTTATTACCATCTATACGACGATTCCATGCATAAAAAACATATGCCAACTTAGTGTCATCTGTTATATTGAATTTAAGCTCTGAACCAGCCTTTATCTCTCCTGCTGATTGCTTTGCTGTAACAACTGGTGCATTTGTTTCTGTTGCTGCTAACGCAATTATTGGACCAATTGTTGTTATAATTATTGTTATTAACATTGTAACAATAAATTTTTGTGATTTGTTAATAATTTTTAACATACTCTTTCCCTCCTATTTTATATCCTTTGCTGTGGTACATTTTTAACATTTTACCTTATTTTATATTATATAGTATTTTTTGTCATTAGTCAATTGTTTATGTAACTTTTTTATGGAATTTTTGATGTTTTTTATAAAAATCCATAGGTAAAACCCGTGGTTTACCCCTAAAATTAAAAAGACGCTAAGAATAAAAAATTCTTAGCGTCCTAAAACGGTCTAAATTGTAGCTTGTCCTGGACCTGGATTATCATCTGGGTCATCTGGATCAGCTGGAGGTTTTGGTCCATTAGGAGCATTTTCCGGTGGATCTATTGGATCTCCCGGTGTTTGCTTTCCTGGATCATTTGGATCATTTGAATCTGTTGGATCCGATGGATCCTTTGGTGTATTCCGAATCTTATATACACCGTCCTTTACAGAAATAAGTGCATAATTCGAATTTATGCAACGAGCAGTGATTTTATAATCACCTATCTCATTGCTATTTGCTAAAGTATACACTTCTACTACTTGGCCTAGTGTATCACCATTGACCAAACTACCTTGAACCAAATTTACTTGCAAACTCTTTAGAGCATTACCAACAAATCCTTGTTGGTTTTCTACTTCTACTCCAATATTTCTTGGAGTAATGCTATATTTGCCTTCTACAAATGTTACATTATAGTTCGTATTTGAAGCTGTTCCTGTGATTGCATATTCTCCCACTGCTGTTCCTTCTGCCTTTGTTAAGACTACACCTAAGTTGTCTCCAGACATTACGGTTCCTTTAGTTATTTTATACGTTAAAGCCTTTGTAGCCTCCCCATATATCGCCTTTTGACTTTCTACTTTTGCAGTAACTCCTCTTGGAACAATTGTATATGTTCCATTTATGAATGTAATTTTATATTTCTTAGAATTACATTTTCCTGTTACATTGTATTTTCCTACGTCTTTTCCATTTTCTTTAGAGAGGGTTATATGCTTTGCTAGTGTCTTTTTATCTACGCTACCACTTTTTATATAGAAGTCCAAATCTTTCATTGGATCCCCATAAGTAGTACATAAATCCTTTATTTTTACTGTTATTTTCAAAGGTTTTTCCTCAGGCGTACTTGGTTTGTCCGGCTTATTTGGTTTGTTTGGTTTATTTGGCTTATTCGGTTTGTTAGTTGATTCTCCATTGGTTTCTTTTTTAGAATCTGATTTTTTTTCTTCCTTTTTGTCTTCTTTTTTCTTGTCTTCCTTTTTGTTCTTTTCTTTTTTATCTTCCTTCTTTTTGTCTTCTTTCTTGTTCTTTTCTTTTTTGTCTTTCTTCTTGTCTTCTTTTTTGTCTTCTTTTTTGTCTTCTTTTTTATTATCCTTATCAGATTCTTTAGAAACTTCCTGCTGCTGGTTAATATCTTCTTTTAGCTGCTTGTTTCTAGTTTCTTTCTGTGGTCTTACAAACATTAATAATACTAATAAAGTAATTATTACTGTTAATGAAACCAATATGCTCCGTCTTAATTGTTGTTGTTTCTTCATGATGTCTCCTCCTTTTTTGACTGTTTACCATTTACTTTTCAATGTTCTATATTTATAGTTTCTCGTTAAATTAAATAACAAAAAACTTGACCGTTTTATTTTGTAACAAAGTAACTTCATTACAAATTATATATAAAAGGCACCTTTGTACCTGTTAATACTATTATAGTTTATTTTACATAAAAAGTCAACTTTGTTAAACATTACAATAAATTTTATGTTGTAGGTTTGTCAAACATATGTCACACTTTATTGATAAATATAAGGTTTGAAATACCTTTTGTGACTTTCATCTTCTACAATGCCTGAAATGACTCGTATTTTTCATTTAGACCTTTCCATCCTAATGGTTTCATTGGAAAATTATTGTATTCTCTGTTCCAATGTCTTAATTTTTCTTTAAAATCTTCAAAACTTACAAATATTCTTTCATAATAAAATCTTTCTTGATCTTTTCTATGACTTCTTTCTACTTTCCTATTATGCCTTGGTGTCCTTGGTCTTATCAGTTTATGTTTTATTCCTAATTCTCCTAACTTCTTTTCAAACATTGTCTTCTCTTTCGCTTTTTGCGAATTTAATCTATTTGTAAATTCAAATTCATTACATTATCCGTTTGTATGTGTGATAATACTTTTAATGAATATAAAAACAAATAAATCTTATCAACTTCAAAAAGTATCTTAGCTAATATTGTTTCATACCTTTTTAAAAGCATTTTTTGAAATGCTTTTTTGCCATGTAATTTTCAATGTACAAATTTATATAAAATATTTTTAACTTTTTTAAATTTTTCTATTGACATTCATATAGTTAGTCTCTCCTACACTTATTACGACACAAGAAATTTTCAACATAAAAGTTCCGACACAAATTTTTCCCACCTAACGTTTGGTTTTTTCTAGAATTTAATAAAACTGTACAAAAAATAGCATAGCCTAAAATCCTTTAAACTACACTATTTCAGAATTTATTTAATTTAATAAAAAACTGCTGAGTTCTATTAAAACCCATCAATTTTGGTCGAGGTGACTTGTTTTGCACTTCGTCAACATCTTATATATCAAACGTTTCAGACGTTATTTCAATTCTAGAACATAATTCTAGAAAAAACTAGCTTTTCA